>WNDQ01000020.1 GCA_009912175.1 Paracidovorax wautersii
CAGGGCTGCCAGGGCGACCTGCGCCTTGAATGCCGGGCTATGCGACCGGCGGCTTCTTTTTGCCATTTTGGGGTTCCTCTTGCTGGTCCCTATGACCAGCTCAGGCCCCGACCGTTCCACTTATCGGCCTGTCCGAATTTCCGCCGCCACCTCTACGCGTCAGGTTGGCATGTAGTGTGTTGGATGCAGTTGTATGGAAGCCAGTGGATTTCTTTGGAAGAAGTTCTTGCCGAAGACAGAAAACAAGGCTAGAATCGTGTTCTTCGTTGGGCACCTCAGCGAAGAAAGCGTTTGGAAATCAAAGACTTATCGCTTCAATGCGAGTCTCGTTTCCTGCTCCAGATCCGAAAGGGAAGCAAAGCACTGGCTTCCCTTTTTCATCGGAGCGAAGAGCCCTCAGGGGCTTGAATTTTGATGAGCGCGAGGCACGGCGCGGTAGCAAAGCGGTTATGCAACGGATTGCAAATCCGTCTAGCCCGGTTCGACTCCGGGCCGCGCCTCCAGAGACAGTCAGTGCGGGAATAGCTCAGTTGGTAGAGCGCAACCTTGCCAAGGTTGAGGTCGACGGTTCGAGCCCGTTTTCCCGCTCCAATTCTTCAAAAGCAGCCTTCTTCGGAAGGCTGCTTTTTTCTTGTGCGTCGGATTTTTCTTTCCGCTCCGCCAAGCCTGCCGGGATGCCTCTTTGAGCTCAACGGCATGCCGGTTCATGGTGTCGAATTCGGGCGTCATGGCGACGGTCTGTCCGCCCGCTCACGGCGCCTCTTCCCTGTTCACGGGCGCTGCCGCTGCCCCAGGATCGCGCCGATCAGGCCGGGAAACCGGCTTTCCAGGTCGGCCTGGCGCAGCCGGTTCATGTGCGTGGTGCCGACGTATTCGGTCAGGACGAGACCGGATTCGCGCAGCACACGGAAATGATGCGAGACGCTCGACTTGGGCCGTCCGCCGTCGAGCTCGCCGCAGCTGGCAGTCGGGACGGCTGCCAGATGGCGCACGATCTCCAGGCGAACCGGATCGCTCAAGGCGTAGAGCATGCGCTCAAGAATGAACTCACTGGTGTCAGGATGTTTGATGGCGCGCATGACCCGATCATAAACGGCAGGGTAGACTTGCTCGAATGTTTGATAAATATCGAACATTCGAAATAGCGATCTTTCCCTGCATCTTTGAAAGCGGCCATGTCAGCACTTTTCCAGCCCTTCACCCTCAAATCCATCACCCTGCGCAACCGCATCGCGGTGCCGCCGATGTGCCAATACATGGCCACCGATGGCCTGATCGGTGATTGGCACCTCAGCCACTACGCCGCCATCGCACGTGGCGGCGCCGGCCTGGTCGTCGTCGAGGCCACGGCCGTCTCGCCGGAGGGCCGCATCACGCCCGGCTGCGCCGGCATCTGGCGCGACGATCAGGCGCAGGCGTTCGCACCGGTGGTGCAAGCCATCAAGGCGGCCGGCTCGGTCCCGGGCATTCAGATCGGCCATGCCGGCCGCAAGGCCAGTGCCAACCGGCCTTGGGAAGGGGACGACCACATTGCCGAGGGGGATGCCCGTGGCTGGCAGACCCTTGCCCCTTCGGCGCTGGCATTTGGCCCTGGCCTGGAGAAGCAGCCTCGCGCGATGACGCTGGATGACATCGCCCGGGTGCGGCAGGACTTCGTCGACGCGGCCGTGCGTGCCCGCGACGTGGGTTTCGCGTGGTTGGAGCTGCATTTCGCGCATGGCTATCTGGCGCAGAGCTTTTTCTCGGCCGCGGCGAACCAGCGTGACGACCTCTACGGGGGGAGCGCCGAAAACCGTGGCCGTTTCCTGCTCGAAACGCTCCAGGCCGTGCGTGAAGTGTGGCCCGAGCATCTGCCGCTGACCGTGCGTTTCGGCGTGCTGGAGTTCGACGGGCGCGACGAACAGACCTTGATCGAGTCGATCGAGCTGACGCGCCAATTCAAAAGCGCGGGGCTGGACATGATGAGTGTCAGCATTGGTTTTTCGACGCCGACGGCCAAGGTGCCATGGGGCACGGCATTCCTGGGGCCCATCGCGCAGCGTGTGCGGCGCGAAGCCGGCATCCCGGTGTCGTCGGCCTGGGGTTTTGGAACGCCAGAGGTGGCCGAGCAGGCCATCCGTGACGAGCAGCTCGATGTGGTCATGATCGGCCGGGCGCATCTGAGCAACCCGCATTGGCCCTATGCGGCCGCGAAGGCGCTCGGCGTCGAGCGCGCTTCGTGGACGCTTCCGGCGCCTTACGCGCATTGGCTTGAGCGTTATTGATGGCCTGTGCGTGGCCAGCCTGAGGGCAGGGCCGCGCATCGGCCCCTACAGGCTAGGGGCTGGAGCTTCGTCGAGCTGTCGTACTTTTCGATAGGCATAGACGATGCAAAACAGAAGCAGGCTTCCTCCGCCTTTTTCAGCGCGAATGGCGATCGGGCCTGTCTTGCGAACCCGCAGGCCTATTGATTGAAGGCCTCGGCAAATTCATCCGAGAAAATTTCTGCCAATGCGATGCGCAAGGCGGCCGCTTGTTCAGCACCATAGACAAATTCAAAGCGATCCTGCGCTTTGCGCCACAGGCGATTGGATTCGGTCAGTTTCGATTTGCCGCGGTCGGTCAATTCCACCCGACGGCTGCGGCGATCCAAGGGGTCGGGCCGCACTGCGACATAGCCTTCACGTGCCAACGGTTCAAGGTTGCGCCCCAGCGCGGAACGCTCCAGCACCATCGCGTGTGCCAGTTCACTCATCGTCGCGGATTCGGCGCGAGCGATGTGCACAAGCACAGAGCGCTGCGAGACGGTGAGCCCGCACGGTGCCAGTACCGCGTCATACAGTTGGGTGACGCGGCGCGTCGCCTTGCGTAACGCGGCGCCGTTGCAAATCAGGAGGTCTTTCAGACGCGTTGCTGAAGACATCTCTACCTCCGTAGTAGCCATGGCGCATGAGTCTTGATGGGCATCAGACCAGGCGCCGGTTCACACGATTATCCTTGACAGGTAGGTGCATATGCAACTAAATTTGCCCCGAATACTTGTATATACCCGCATCTGAGCGGGTCATTTCAGGAGGGTTTCAACATGTCCAACAGCGCCGGCAAGCCATGAAACTGCTGACACCCTCCGCCACGGCGACGGTGCGACGGACGGCCCATCCGCGTCTGCGGGGGATGCTGGATGACCCCATCGTGCCGACGCTGCTTCGCATGAGCGGGCCGAACACGGTGATGATGCTGGCCCTGGCCTCGACCAGCCTGGTCGAGATGTGATTCCTGGCCAAACTCGGCACCGATGTGCTGGCCGGTGTGGCGGTGGTCGTGCCAGTTCTGATGCTGATGCAGAACATGTCGCAAGGTGCCATGGGCGGGGAGGTATTTCGTCCGCGATCGCGCGAGCGTTGGGCGCAGGCGATACGGCATTGGCGGACGCCCTGGCGCGCCATGCCGTCGTCCTGAGTGCCACGATCGGCCTGGTGTTCACGCTGGTGTTGCTGTCGCTCAGCACGCCGCTGCTGCACTTCCTGGGCGCTGAAGGCGCGTCGCTGGTCGCCGCCAAGGCGTATGGGCACATCGTATTCGCAGGCCTGGTCTTGACCTGGGTGATGAGTGCGCTGGCCAGCGTGATACGCGGCACGGGCAACATGCTGCTGCCCAGTGCCGTCATTTGTGGCGGCGCCATACTGCTGATCCCGATTTGCGCCGGATTGATCTTCGGTTTTGGACCGGTGCCGCCGCTGGGCGTCGCCGGCGGTGCCTGGGCGCTGCTGGCCTACCAGGCCCTCGGAACACTGGTCCTGGGCTGGTATTGCCTGAGCGGGCGAAACGCGGCCAGGTTGCGCGCCGGCCCCCTGCGTTGGGCTCCGATGGGCAGCATCCTGGGCGTGGGCGGCCTGGCTTGCATCAACCCCTTGCTGACGAACGGGCTGATCGCGTCCACGGCTGCGATCGTTGGCGCTTACGCGGGAACGCAGGCGCTGGCGGGCTACGCGACGGCGGCCAGGCTGGAGTATCTGCTGATTCCGTTGGCCTTCGGCCTCGGTGGTCCCATGGTTGCCTTGGTGGGCTCGAACATCGGCGCTGGGCAGCCAGAGCGTGCTCGACGCATTGCTTTGGTCGGCGCAGCCATGGCGTTCGTTGCTGGCGAAGCCGTCGGTTTGGCCGCTGCCATTTGGCCCGAAACCTGGCTCAGGCTGTTCGGCACGGACGAAACACTCCTGGAGACCGGCGCGCAATACCTGCGGATTGCCGGGCCTTTCTATGGATTTTTCGCGATGGGCTTCGCACTTTACTTTGCCTCCCAGGGCGCACGGCGACTGAAATGGCCGCTGTTGGCCGGCGCCTTCCGCCTGGTGCTTTACGCCGGCGTGGGTTGGATCATCCTGCACATGACGGGCTCCCTGACGGCCTTCTTCGTGACCGGCGCCGCAGCGATGGCGGTGTACGGACTGTGCGTGCTGGCCTCTGTCGCTTCTGGCAGCTGGATCGCGCATCCGCGGCGCTGAGTATTTTTTAGCGGTCGTTGTTTTCTTTGAACCGGTTCTTAAAGTCACGCCACTTCAGGAGGACAGCATGAAGATACTGATTGTCGGTGCGGGTGCCATGGGGGGCTACTACGGCGCAAGGCTGCTGCAAGCCGGCGCCGACGTCACTTTTCTGGTCCGGCCCCAGCGGGCGGCTTTGCTGGCCGACCGTGGCTTACGGGTGCGCAGCGATCTGGGAAACTTCGATGCCCCGGTCGCCACGGTCTTGCGCGAACACCTCCAACCGGTCTACGACCTCATCGTCCTGAGCTGCAAGTCCTATGACCTGGACGCAGCCCTTGACGATATCCAGCCCGCGATGGCGGGGAAGACCATGATGCTTCCCTTCTTGAACGGTCTGGGCGTGTACGACCAGCTGGATGCACGTTTCGGCCGCGACCGTGTGCTGGGTGGTGTCGCCTATATCGCCGTCATGCTCGAGTCCGACGGCGCCATACGCCACTTCGGCAGCAACGATGTTGTGATGATTGGGGCTCGCTCGTCCGCCGGAGTAGCTTGCGCCGAGCAGTTTCACGCCCGCATCAAACAATCCCCAGGCACACGTACCCTGGCGGACAACATCACGCACGCGCTCTGGAACAAGTGGGTCATGCTCGCCTCGGGCGCGGCCATGACTTGCCTGATGCGAGGCACGGTGGGCGACATTCTCGCCACGCGGGATGGTGCCACGCTGATGCAGCAGGCCATGGCGGAGTGCCGTGCCGTGGCGGCTGCCGAGGGTGTCGAACTCACTTCGGACGACGTGCAGCGGCTGGAGGCCCGACTGTTGGACAGGCAATCCGCCTGGGCGGCATCGATGATGCGCGACATCGCGCAGACAGCGCCTCGCATCGAGGCTGATGCCATCGTCGGCAACCTGCTGGCGCGTGCCGAGCAGCACCATATAGAGACGCCTGTGCTGCGCATCGCCCATTGCCACCTTCAGGTGTACGAGCGCCAGCAGGCAAAAGCGGCGGTGTAGTCTTTAATCCCCAAACCTGCTTCCGTTGCCTGGGCGCGGGTTGACGGATGAGGGTCCATCGGCAGGGATCAACGGGGCTTACGCTCAGCCCACGTTCTGCCGGTACTGAATGAACCCCGCGTTCGTCGCGACCTGGTCGTACAGCGCGCGGGCTGTCGCGTTGGTTTCGTGCGTGTGCCAGTACACGAGGTGGGCGCCGGCTTCGCGTGCATGGGCCTGGACGCCTTCGATCAAGGCGCGGCCCACGCCCTGGCTGCGCGCGTCGGGGGCGGTGAACAGGTCCTGCAGGTAGCAGTAGGGGCCTTCGGTCCAGCAGGAGCGGTGGTAGAGCGCGTGCACGATGCCGAGCAGCCGGCCTGTTTCATCAAAGGCGCCGAGCGCGAGCATGGGCTCGTTCGGGTCCTGCAGCCGTGCCCAGGTCGTGGCGTAGACCTCGTCGCCGAGCGTGGTGTCGTAGAACGCCAGGTAGCCGCGCCACAGCACGCGCCAGGCGGCTTCGTCGCTGGCCGTGAGTGGGCGCACGCTGAGCGGCGGCCGCTCGGCCGCGTATGTGTCGTGTGCCTGGTGTGCGTGGGCCGCGCGCAGTTCGGTGAGCGAGCGGCGCTGTGCGCCCTGTGCGTCGAAGTTGTCGGGCGCGAGCCAGGCTTCGAAGGTGGCGGCCAGCGCCGGCCAGTCGCGGTCGATGATCGAGAACCACGCGGTGTCGCGGGTGCGCCCCTTGTAGACGATGGCCTGCCGGAACGTGCCTTCGTAACGAAAGCCCAGCCGCTGTGCGGTCTTGCGCGACGGTGCGTTCAGCGCATCGCACTTCCATTCGTAGCGGCGGTAGCCGAGCGTGTCGAACACGTACTTCATCAGCAGGTACTGCGCCTCGGTCGAGATCGGCGTGCGCTGCAGTGCACGCGAGAAGGTGACCCAGCCAACTTCGACCACGCCGTTGACCGGATCGATGCGCATCAAGGCGAAGGAGCCGACCTCGCGGCCGCTGGCGCGGTCGATCACGGCGTAATGCAGCGGGTCGTTGCTGGCGGTGGCCGTGCGTGCGTGGGCCAGATAACTTGCGGCGTCCTCGAATGGGCCGACAGCCAGGTAGGTCCAGTCGCGGCCATCGGGCGCGGCGGCGTAGGCGGCGTATAGGTCGGCCGCATGGCGCTCGGCGTCAAACGGCTCGATCCGGCAGTAGCGGCCGTCGAGTGTTACGCGTTCGGGGCGCGGGCGCGGCGTCCAGTCGGACGCGGGCAGCCCGATCGGCTGCCCGTGGGCGTTGGTGGTGTGGGACAAGGTCGGTCTCGCTTCGATGAAGGCCGGCGACATGTGGCCGGCTCAAGCGTCAATCGTAGGCACCACGCGGGGTCGTGAAAAGGGCCAGTTCGTCCCATTTTGAAGGGGCCAGTCGGGCGCATGACCCGCGTGCCCCGGCCCTTGCCGCCGGCCCCGCGGGCAGGGCCGGCCTTTGGCGCAGTGATCAGGGCTGGCCAATCTGCGCCAAGCGCAGCAGGTTGGTGGTGCCCGGCGTGCCGAAGGGCAGGCCCGCGATGACGGCGATGACGTCGCCGGTTTTGCCGAAGCCTTCGCGCTCGGCGGTGGCGCAGGCCAGGTCGCTCATCTCGCGCACGTCCAGCACCTCGGGGCAGAGCACGGGGTAGACGCTCCAGGCCAGCGCCAGCCGGCGCGCGGTGGCGTGCTCGGGCGTCATGCCGATGATGGGCGCGTGCGGCCGCTCGCGCGCCATGCGCAGCGCGGAATAGCCAGAGGTGGTGTAGGCCACGGCGGCAGCCACGGGCAGTGTGTCGACGGCGCTGCGCATGGCCGCGCCGATGGCATCGGCCGTGTCGGGGCGGGACGGCGTGCGGGCGGTGTCCAGGGCTTGCCGGTAGTGCGGGTCGGATTCGGTCTGCGCGATGATCTTGTTCATCATGCCCACCGCCTCGACCGGGTATTTGCCCGAGGCCGATTCGGCCGACAGCATGACGGCGTCGGCGCCGTCGTAGATGGCGGTGGCCACGTCCGAGGCCTCGGCGCGCGTGGGCACGGGCGCGGCGATCATGGATTCGAGCATCTGCGTGGCCACGATCACGGGCTTGCCCGCCTTGCGGCAGGCCCGCACGATGCGTTTCTGGATGGCGGGCACCTGCTCGGGCGGCATCTCCACGCCCAGGTCGCCGCGCGCGACCATGACGGCGTCGGTCGCCTCGACGATGCCGTCCAGGCTGTGGATGGCCGTGGGTTTTTCGAGCTTGGCGACGATGCCGGCGCGTGTGCCGACGATCTGCCGCAGCTCGGCGATGTCCTCGGGCCGCTGCACAAAGGACAGCGCGACCCAGTCGACGCCCAGCGTCAGGCCGAAGGCCAGGTCGGCCAGGTCCTTGGCGGTCAGGGCCGACAGCGGCAGCACCACGTCGGGCACGTTCACGCCCTTGCGGTCGGACACCACGCCGCCGGCGATGACGCGGGTCTGCGCGAAGTCGGCACCGCATTGCTCGACACGCAGCCGCACACGCCCGTCGTCGACCAGCAGGTCGGCGCCTTCGCGCAGGCCCGCGAAGATCTCCGGGTGCGGCATCGGCGCGCGCTGGGCACTGCCGGGTGTGGCGGCGTCGAGGTCCAGGCGAAAGGGCGCGCCTGCTTCCAGCCGCACGGGGCCGTCGGCAAAAGTGCCCAGCCGCAGCTTGGGGCCTTGCAGGTCCATCAGGATGCCGATGGGCCGGCCCAGCTCCTGTTCCACGCTGCGGATGAAGCCGTGGTTGCGCTGGTGGTCGGCGTGGGTGCCGTGGCTGAAGTTGAGGCGAAAGACGTCGGCGCCGGCCTCGAACAGGGACTTGATCGTCTCGCGGTGGGCGCTGGCCGGGCCGATGGTGGCGATGATCTTGGCGTTGCGTTGTTTGTACATGGTTGTCTCCCGGGGTGGGCTTCAGGCAGGTGTGGAGCCCGGCGGATTTTGGATGAGGATGGCGCGAAAGTCGTTGACGTTCGTGAGTGTCGGACCGGTCACGACGGCGTCGCCCAAGGCGCCGAAAAAACCGTGGCCGTCGTTGTTGTCCAGGCTGTCCTTGGGGCGCAGCCCCAGGGCCCAGGCGCGCGCCAGGGAGTCGGGCGCGAGGTAGGCGCCGGCGATTTCTTCCTGGCCGTCGACGCCGTCGGTGTCGCCCGCCAGCGCGTGCACGCCCGGCAGGCCGTCGAGCGCAACGCCCAGCGCCAGCAGAAACTCGACGTTGCGCCCGCCACGCCCGTTGCCGCGCACGGTGACGGTGGTCTCGCCGCCCGACAGCAGCACGCAGGGCCCGGCCACGGGCTGGCCATGGCGCTGCACCTGGCGGGTGAGCGCGGCCAGGACCTTGCCGACGTCGCGCGCCTCGCCCTCGATGCTGTCGCCCAGGATGTAGGGCGTCACGCCGGCCTCGCGGGCCACGTGTGCGGCGGCCTCCAGCGCCTGCTGGGGCGTGGTGATGATGCGGGCGTCGGCGCCCTGCAGGCGCGGGTCGCCGGGCTTGACCGATTCGCCGTCGCCGCTTTCCAGCGCCGCCAGCGCGGCGGGCGGCAGCGTGATGCCGTAACGGCGCACGATGGCCAGCGCATCCGCGCAGGTCGTGGCGTCGCCGATGGTGGGGCCGGAGGCAATGTCGCCCGGATGGTCACCCGGAATGTCGGAGATCATCAGCGTCACCACGCGGGCCGGGTGGCAGGCGGCGGCCAGGCGCCCGCCCTTGATGGCCGAGAGGTGGCGGCGCACGCAGTTCATCTCGCTGATGTTGGCGCCGGACTTCAGCAGGTCCTGTGCGATGCGCTGCTTGTCCTGCAGGCTGATGCCGGCCAGCGGCAGCGCCAGCAGCGCGGAGCCGCCGCCGGAGATCAGGCACAGCACCGTGTCGTCGGCGCTCAGGCCGCTGACGCGGTCGAGAATGCGGCGGGCCGCCTGCACGCTGGCGTCGTCGGGCACGGGGTGCGCGGCCTCGATGATCTCGATGCGCTCGCACGGCACGGCGTAGCCGTAGCGCGTGACCACCAGGCCGGACAAGGGGCCGGGCCAGTGGGCCTCGACCGAGCGCGCCATGGCGGCCGCGGCCTTGCCGGCGCCGATGACGATCAGGCGTCCCTTGGGACTGGGCGGAAGGTGTGCCGGAATGCACTGGTCCGGCTGGGCCGCGGCGATGGCGGCCTCGAACATGCGTTGCAGCAATTGGCGCTGCGGGGTGGACTGGGGCATGGGTCTGTCTCCTGCAAGGCGGGATGGCACGGGGACGCGCGCGGCGTCAACGATTGACGATCTTCGCCGGGACACGCAGCACGAGCAAGGCGCCCAGCAGCAGCACGGCCGAGAGGATGTACAGCGCCACGTGGGTGCTGCCCGTGGTGTCCTTGATCCAGCCGACCAGGAAGGGGCTGACGAAGCCGGCGATCTGGCCCAGCGAGTTGATCAGGGCCAGGCCGCCGGCGGCGGCCGCGCTGCCCAGGAAGGCCGTGGGCAGCGGCCAGAACATGGGCAGGCCGGCCAGCGCGCCCATGGTGGCCAGTGACAGGCCGACGATGGCCAGCGTCGGGTTGCCGTCGGCCTGGGTGGCCAGCATCAGGCCGCACAGCCCCATCAGCAGCGGGCCGCTGAGGTGCCAGCGGCGCTCCTTGCGGGCGTCGGCCGAGCGCCCGATCCAGATCATGAACAGGCTGGCGCAGAAGTAGGGGATGGCGCTGATCCAGCCCACCGTCACCGGGCTTTGGAAGCCCAGCGACTTGACGATGGTCGGCAGCCAGAAGTTGATGGCGTAGACGCCCATCTGGATGCAGAAATAGACCAGCCCCAGCATCCACACGGCGCGGTTGCGCAGCACGCTGGCAAACGAGTCGGCGGCGTGCGCGCTGCCGCGGCGCTTTTGCTCGTCCTGCGCCAGCTCGGCCAGCAGCAGGCGTTTTTCGTGGGCGTCGAGCCAATGGGCCTTCTCGATGCCGTCATTGAGCAGCACGTAGACCAGCACGCCCAGCGCAATCGTGGGCAGGCCCTGCAGCAGGAACATCCATTGCCAGCCGTCCAGGCCGTGGTGGCCGGCGAAGGTCCCCATCATCCAGCCCGACAGCGGGCTGCCCAGCACACCGGAGATCGGGATCGCCGACATGAACAGGCCCATCACCCGGCCGCGCCGCGAGGACGGGAACCACTGGGTGAAATACAGCACGATGCCGGGGAAAAAGCCGGCCTCGAACACGCCGGTGATGAAGCGCAGCACGTAGAACTCGACCGGCGTGGTGACGAACATCAACGCCGCCGAGGCCGCGCCCCAGGCCACCATCAGCGTGCCGATCACCTTGCGCGCGCCCAGCCGGTGCAGCAGCAGGTTGGACGGCACGCCGCTGAGCACGTAGCCGATGAAGAAGATGCCGGCGCCCAGGCCGTAGACGGTCTCGCTCCATTGCAGCGCGTCGAGCATCTGCAGCTTGGCAAAACCCACGTTGACCCGGTCCAGGTAGTTGAACAGGTAGCAAACGAAGATGAAGGGAATCAGCCGCAGGGTGATCTTGCGGTAGGCGCCGTTCAGGGCCGCCTCGGCGGCGGGCGCGGCAGGACGGATGTCCTGGGAATGGGTGCTCATGTTTGTCTCCATGTCGTTGTGTGTCGGCAGGAGCATAGGCAGGAAGTGTGGTGTCGCCATCGTGCATTTGCACAGAAATAAACGCGATGATTTTCGTAAAAATGGTCAAATGAACAAAAATTGGCCGCGATGAATGCGGCCCCCATGGAGACGAGCCCATGATGATCGACCCCCGGATCGCCCAGGAAATCGTGACGCGCATCATGAGGATCATTCCTCACAACATCAACGTGATGGATGCGCGCGGCATCATCATCGCCAGCGGCACGCCAGCGCGCGTGGGCACCTTGCACACCGGTGCGCAGGCGGCGCTCGCGCGCCGGCAGCCCATGGAGATCGGCGACGACGCGGCCGGCCGCGCCAGCGGCATGCGCCCGGGCATCAACCTGCTGCTGTACGGCCGTGGCGAGGTGTGCGGCGTCGTCGGCATCACGGGCGATCCGCAGGAGATCCGCCATTTCGCGGAGCTGGTGCGCGTGACGGCCGAGATGATCATCGAACAGGCCCTGCTGACCGGCGAGCTGCAGCGGCAACTGCGCTACCGCGAGGAATTCGTGTTCCAGTTGCTGCGGCGCACCGGCGAGTCCGCCGCCAACCTGCAGGCCTGGGCCGCGCGGCTGAATTTCGACCCGGCCACGCCGCACATGGTGGTCGTGCTGGTCCCGCAGGACCAGGCCGCGCCGCACGCGCAGCTCGCGGCCCTGCAGGCCGTGCAGGCGGCGCTGCTGGCGTGGCGGCCCGGGTTGCTGGTGACGGTGACCGCACCGCAGGAGCTGGCGCTCATCGAGCCGCTGGATGTTTCAGGAACGCGGGCCCAGTGCCTGGCGCGCACGACGGCCCGGTTGGCCGCGTTGGACGAGATCGTCGCGCCCTTGCTGCCGGCCGGCCACGCGCTGAGCGCCGGCGTCGGGCTGGCGGGCCTGGAGGAGATGGCCGTGTCGTACTGGACGGCCCAAGAGGCGCTGGCCATCGCCCGGGCGCGCGAAAAGGCGGGCCGGCGCGTGTCCTATTACGAGCTGAGCCTGCCGGTGCTGCTGGCCGACCTGGACCAGGGGTGGAAACGCGAGCAGTTGCGCGGGCCCATCGACTTGCTGGCGGCCGCGGACCCCAAGGGTGGTGTGCTGCGCAAGACGCTGGCGGCCTGGCTGGCGAACGAACGCAACGCGGCGCAGACCGCGCAGGCGCTGCATGTGCACCGCAACACGCTCAACTACCGGCTGCGCCGCATCCATGAAGTGACCGGCCTGGATCTGGACGACATCGACGACCTGCTGCTGCTGTACGTCGGCCTGGCCTTGAGCGGCGCGGGGCCGGACGGCCGCTAGCCGTGTCTGCGAAGGCCTGTGCGGCGCATGGGCTTGCCGGGCGCGAGTCCCGATCCCGCCATCGGCGGCCGCTACACTTGTCCGATACCGCGCGGACATCGCCGGTTTTCGTTTTTTTGTCTGTCCCACGCCGGCTTGCGCCGGCCCCACAGGAATCCAGCTCCATGAACATCGGCAAGGACACCGCCGTCACCCTCCGCTATTCGCTGGTCGATGGCCAGGGTCGGCTGCTGCAAACCGCCAAGACGCCCGTGGCCTACCTGCACGGTGGCTACGACAACATCTTCCCCAAGGTCGAGGCCGCACTCGAAGGCCAGGCGGCGGGTTTCAAGACCACGATCGCACTCGCACCCGAGGATGCCTTCGGCGTGCGCGACGAATCGCTCGTGCGCACCATCCCCAAGAGCGAATTCCCGCCGGGCGTGAAGGTGGGCGGCCAACTGCGCGGCCACACCGACGACGGGCGTGAGCATGTCTTCAACGTGGTCAAGATCAAGGGACCGCAGGTGCTGCTCGACGGCAACCACCCGCTGGCCGGGCAAGCGCTGTCCATCACGCTGGAAGTGGTGTCGGTGCGCGCGGCCTCGGCCGAGGAAACCGCGCACGGCCACGTGCATGGTGAACACGGTCATCATCATTGACGCCACAGCGGCGGGCATCTGCCTCGCCGCCGCGGTTGAAAGCCTGCTGTCAGACCGTTAAAGTGGTCACTGCAGTGATGATGTCGGAGTGGGTGCCGGCGGCCTTCCTGCCACCGGTGGGGCCGCGGGCACGCGCCAAGAGAGGGTCCATGTCAGAGCAACGCAGTGGCGACTACGCCGAGAACCAGATCGAGATTCCGCCGTCCTTCGTGGCGCTCTACAGCGACGCGCAGCAGCGCCTGCTGGTGCCGCCCGACCAGTTGCGCCTGCGCTACGAGGTTTGCGAGGACCTGGCCCAGCACCTGGCCGGGCCGGCCCAGTCCATGTTCGACGCGGCCGGCCGCACGTCGCCCGACAAGGGCATCGACATCCAGCGGCGCATCCTCAAGGGCCTGCTGTCCGGCGAATCGGGCATCGACGGGCGCGAGGCCTGCTGGGTGGTGCGCCGGCTGGCCGAGTTGCTCGATTGGCCCACGCTGGACGCGCAAGAGATCAAGGCCTGCGGCCAGGAGGAATAGCCCGGCGTCAGGCACGGGCCTCGCCCCTCAAGCAAAAACGCACCCGAGGGTGCGTTTCTTTTTGCACAAGCGCCACAGGGGGCGCCTGGTTTCTTACTTGGCCGCGACCACGCGAGCCAGTTCGAGCACCTTGTTGGAGTAGCCCCACTCGTTGTCGTACCAGGCCACGAGCTTGACGAAGGTCTTGTCCAGTGCGATGCCGGCGTCGGCGTCGAAGATGGAGGTGCGGGCGTCACCGCGGAAGTCGGTGGCGACCACCTTTTCTTCGGTGTAGCCCAGGATGCCCTTGAGCGCGCCTTCGGACTGGGCCTTGAACTCGGCCTTGATTTCTTCGTAGCTGGCTTCGTTGACCAGCTCGGCGGTCAGGTCGACCACGGAGACGTCAGACGTGGGCACGCGGAAGGACATGCCGGTCAGCTTCTTGTTGAGCTCGGGGATCACCACACCCACGGCCTTGGCGGCGCCGGTGCTGCTGGGGATGATGTTTTCCAGGATGCCGCGGCCGCCGCGCCAGTCCTTGTTGCTCGGGCCGTCCACGGTCTTTTGCGTGGCGGTGGCCGCGTGCACGGTGGTCATCAGGCCGCGCTTGATGCCCCACTTGTCGTGCAGCACCTTGGCCAGCGGGGCCAGGCAGTTGGTCGTGCACGAGGCGTTGGAGACGATGGCCTGGCCAGCGTAGGTCTTGTCGTTCACACCGAAGACGAACATGGGCGTGTCGTCCTTGGACGGGGCCGAGATCACGACCTTCTTGGCGCCGGCGGCCAGGTGCTTGCCCGCCGATTCCTTGTCGAGGAACAGGCCCGTGGACTCGACCACCACCTCGGCGCCGACTTCGTCCCACTTCAGGTTGGCGGGATCGCGTTCCTGCGTCAGGCGGATCTTCTTGCCGTTGACGATCAGCGTGTTGCCGTCGATGGCGACATCGCCCTCGAAGCGGCCGTGCACCGAGTCGTGCTTGAGCAGGTAGGCCAGGTAGTCGGGCTCGAGCAGGTCGTTGATGCCGACGATCTCGATGTCGTTCGAGAAGTTCTGCACCGCCGAGCGCAGCACGTTGCGGCCGATGCGGCCGAAGCCGTTGATACCGATCTTGATAGCCATGGTTGGATCTCCTTGAAGTTAAAAAATCGTGTGGGGGCTGTGAGGTGCCTGCCCTGGAAAAAACGCCGTCCGGCGGGGCCGGGACGGCGTTGGGTGTGTCAGCGGTTGAGCGCGATGGCGCGGCGCACGGTGTTGGCGACGTTCTCGGGCGTGAAGCCGAAGAATTCGAACAGCTCGCCGGCCGGAGCCGATTCGCCGTAGCGGTCGATGCCGACCACGGCGGCGACGCCGTACTTCCACCAGCCATCGGTCGAACCCATTTCAACGGCCACACGCGGCAGGCCGGCCGGCAGCACGCTCTTCTTGTAGGCCTCGGTCTGGCGGTCGAACACGCTGGTGCTGGGCACCGAGACCACACGCACGGCGATCTGGTGTTCCTTGGCCAGCCGTTCCTGCGCCTTGAGCGCGAGCTGCACTTCGCTGCCGGTGGCGATGATCACCGCCTGGGCCTTCTTCTTGAGGCCCAGGTCGCCCGGCTCGGACAGCACGTAGGCGCCACGGCTGATGTCGCCGACGTCGCGCTTGGGCGCGTAGGCAATGCCCTGGCGCGAGAGCAGCAGCGCGCTCGGGCGGTCCTGGTTTTCGAGCGCCACGGCCCAGGCCACGGCGGTCTCGGCCGTGTCGCCCGGACGCCAGACGTCGAGGTTGGGGATCAGGCGCAGGCCGGCGGCGTGCTCGATCGACTGGTGGGTCGGGCCGTCTTCGCCCAGGCCGATGGAGTCGTGCGTGAACACGTGGATGACGCGGCGCTTCATCAGCGCGGCCATGCGGATGGCGTTGCGGCTGTAGTCGCTGAAGGTCAGGAAGGTGCCGCCGTAGGGAATGAAGCCGCCGTGCAGGGCGATGCCGTTCATGATGGCGGCCATGCCGAATTCACGCACGCCGTAGTTGATGTGGCGGCCGATGCGGCCGTGCGGCTGCGTGGCCTGGTCGGCGGTGCTGGCGGGCTTGGCTTCGTCCTCGGCGGCGGCCGCGGCGGCCTTGGGCGCTTCCAGGATCACGGCGCCGGTGGTTTCATCGAAACGCAGGGCGGGCGTGGACTTGGTGTTGGTCAGGTTGGAGCCGGTCAGGTCGGCCGAGCCGCCCAGCAGTTCCGGCAGGGCGGCGGTGAAGGCTTCGAGCGCGAGCTGGCTGGCCTTGCGGCTGGCCACGGTCTCGGCCTTGGTGTGGGCCGCGACGATGGTGTCGACCGCCACTTGCGCGAAGTTCTTGGGCAGCTCGCCCTTGAGGCGGCGCAGCAGTTCGGCGGCCTGCTCGGGGCAGGCCTGTTCGTAGGCGGCAAAGCGCGTGTTCCATTCGGCTTCGAGCTCGGCGCCGCGCGCCTTGGCGTTCCAGTCGTCATAGGCTTCGGCCGGCACTTCGAAGGGGCCGTAGGTCCAGCCCAGCGCTTCACGCGTGAGCTTGATTTCTTCGGCGCCCAGCGGCTCGCCGTGGGCCTTGGCGGTGTCCTGGCGGTTCGGGCTGCCCTTGCCGATGTGGGTCTTGCACACGATCAGCGTGGGCTGGATGGTTTCGGCCTTGGCTTGCGCGATGGCGGCGTCCACGGCCTCGACGTCATGGCCGTCGATCGGGCCGATGACCTGCCAGCCGTAGGCGCGGAAACGCTCGGGCGTGTTGTCGATGAACCAGGGAGCGACCTTGCCGTCGATCGAGATGCCGTTGTCGTCGTACAGCGCGATCAGCTTGCCCAGCTTCCAGGCGCCGGCCAGCGCGGCGGCTTCGTGGCTGATGCCTTCCATCAGGCAGCCGTCGCCCAGGAACACGTAGGTGTGGTGGTCGACGATGGCATGGCCGTCGCGGTTGAATTCGGCGGCCAGCAGCTTTTCGGCCAGCGCAAAGCCCACGGCATTGGTCACGCCCTGGCCCAGCGGGCCGGTGGTGGTTTCCACGCCGGCGGTGTAGCCGACTTCAGGGTGGCCCGGGGTCTTGCTGTGGAGTTGGCGGAAGTTCTTGAGCTCGCCGATCGGCAGGTCGTAGCCGCTCAGGTGCAGCAGCGCATAGATCAGCATCGAACCATGGCCGTTGGAGAGGATAAAACGGTCGCGGTCGGCCCAGTGCGGATTGACGGGGTTGTGACGCAGGTGGCGGCCCCAGAGCGCGACGGCCATGTCGGCCATCCCCATGGGGGCGCCCGGGTGGCCCGAGTTCGCTTGTTGAACGGCGTCCATTGCCAACGCGCGAATCGCGTTGGCCATCAATGCGGTGTTTGCCATGAGGGCAGGGCTCCGGTGAAGATCAGTGCAGAAAACAGGCAGAAAATCCCACGATTCTACTGCGCGGGTCCACGGGGCTGCGTCAGCCCTCCAGGGGGCCGGCGCGTGCGGATAATGCCAAGCATGAGTATGTCTGAATCGTCCCAAGAGGACAGCGCAATCCCGGCGCCGGGTGGGTTTTTTCCAGCCCAGGCCATGTTGCTGGCGGCGGGCCGCGGCGAGCGCATGCGGCCGCTGACCGACCACACGCCCAAGCCCTTGCTGGCGGTGCGCGGCCAGCCCCTGCTGCATTGGGCACTGAGCAAGCTGGCCGCGGGCGGCGTGACGGGCGCGGTGCTCAACACCGCGTGGCTGGGGGAGCGCATCGAGCAGCACTTCGGCCCGGTTTTCGAGGACGCGCAGGGAAGCCAGGTGGCGCTGCGCTATTCGCGTGAACAGGTGCCGGGCGAGGCGTTTTCGGCGCTGGAAACCGCGGGCGGCATCAGCCGCGCGCTGCCGTGGCTGGACGAGGTGTTCTGGGTGGCGGCGGGCGACGTCTACGCGCCGGACTTTCACTTTGGTGCGGACGACTTGGCGGCGTTTGCCGCCAGCGATCATCTGGCGCACATCTGGCTCGTGCCCAACCCGCCCGAAAAGCCGCGTGGCGACTTCGGCCTGACACCGCAGGGCCTGGCCACGAGCTGGCCGCACGAAGGCGACGCCGGCTACACCTACAGCACCATCGGCCTGTACCGGCGCGCGCTGTTCGAGGCACCCTGGTGCGAGATCGAGCCCGGCAACCCGGCCGGCGAAAAAGCGCCCCTGGCGCCACTGCTGCGCACCGCCATGGACGCCGGCCGCGTGAGCGCGCAACTCTACACCGGCCGCTGGACGGATGTGGGCACGCCCGAGCGGCTGGCCAAGCTCAACGCCGATTGAGCCTGCGGCGCCCGTATTCGTTTTACAGCGCGTTCAGCACGGCGCGCAAGAGCGGTCGCGCATGGCGGGCCAATGGCTCGCCATAAGGTGAGGCCAGCAGGACGAAGGCTGCGACATTGATGACCACGGTCAGCCAGAACAAGGCCTGAAACGAGGCTTTGGACGATTTGTGACGCAGGTAGTGCTGGGCGAGCAGCGCACCGGGCCAGCCGCCGATCAGCGCCAGGCCGTGCAGCGTCTTCTCCGCGATACGCCAGCTTCCGCGCTGGGCCGCGCGCTTGTCGAGGGCATAGGCGCCGTAGCAGACGGCACTGGCACCCAGGTAGAGCAGCAGCACCGCGTTGGAGACCGGCCACAGCCATGCAACGCCCAGGTAGAGCAGCAGGAACAGAACGATGGCCCCCAGCCGGGCCGTGCTGCGGGCCTGTGCTGGCCAGGTGCGGCGCGAGGATGGGCGCGCGGCAGGCTGGTTCTGGCGTCCATGGGAGCGTCCACGATCGGCCTGGATCTGTACGCGCACCGCGCGCGGCCCCTTGGCGCTGGCCTCAACCTCGAAGCTGACGACCATGCCAGCCTGGGGCTGCGTGGTCTGCGGCCCGAAGTCGCGCGCGTGCACGAACACATCCGGCGGGCTGCGCTGAGTGCGGATGAAGCCGAAGCCACGCTCAGCGTTCCACGAATAGAGGCGGCCCTGCTGCCGCGCGGATGGACGGGTTGATGTCACTGTCAACAGCAGCGCACGGGGCGGCCCTTGCCGCCGCCATAACGCGCATCCAGCCGCTCCTTGAAGAAGGCCTCGTAGCTCATGTAGGGCTGATCGGGGTGCGTCTTCTTCATGTGCTCGACGTAGGTGCCGTAGTCGGGCATGCCCACCATCATGCGCGCGGCCTGGCCGAGGTAGCGGCCCACGCGCGGGAGATCGAGGTTGCGGAACATGGCGAGTCTCCTGGTGGGCCGGGTCAGACCTGTGCCGAGCCTGCGGGGATGGGCTTGAACGCGGTTTCGCGGTCGCTGCGCTCGGGCTTTTGCCACGCGGCCCAGCCGACCTTGACGGCATAGAACAGCACGCTGAACACCACCAGCAGGAACAGCGCCGTCAGCGTGGCGTTGGTGTAGGCATTGAAGGCCACGTGCTGCACCTGCGTGAGGTTCTTGGCCGGGGCGATCACCTGGCCGGCGGACAGTGCGTCGCTGTACTTGCGGGCCAGCGCCAGGAAGCCCATGGCGGGATCCGGGTCGAACAGCTTGATCAGGCCTGCGGCGGTGGTGCAGATCAGCAGCCAGACGGCGGGCAGCGCAGTGACCCAGACGTAGCGCTGGAGCTTCATCTTGATCAGCACCACGGTGGCCAGCATGAGGGCGATGCCGGCGAGCATCTGGTTGGAGATGCCGAACAGCGGCCACAGCGTGTTGATGCCGCCCAGCGGGTCGATCACGCCCTGGTAGAGCAGCCAGCCCCACAGCGCCACGCAGCCGCCGGTGCCGATGATGTTGGCGCCCCACGAGTCGGTCTTCTTGAGCGCGGGCACGAAGTTGCCCAGCAGGTCCTGCAGCATGAAGCGGCCCGCGCGGGTGCCGGCGTCCACGGCCGTCAGGATGAACAGCGCTTCGAACAGGATGAACAGCGCTTCGAACAGGATGGCGAAGTGGTACCAGAAGGCCATGGTGTTTTCACCCGGCAGCACGCTGTGCAGGATCTGCGCGATGCCCACGGCCAGGGTCGGTGCGCCGCCGGCGCGCGCCAGGATGGTGTGCTCGCCCACGTCCTTGGCGGTCTGCGTCAGCACCTCGGGCGTGACGACAAAACCCCAGGAGCTGATGGTCGCGGCCACCGTGGCGGCGTCGCCGCCCACCAGCGCGGCCGGGCTGTTCATGGCGAAGTACACGCCGGGGTCGATGACCGAGGCCGCCACCAGCGCCATGATGGCCGCGAAGGACTCCATGAGCATGCCGCCGTAGCCGATGTAGCGCGCGTGCGGCTCGCGGTCGAGCAGCTTGGGCGTGGTGCCCGAGGAGATCAGCGCGTGGAAGCCCGACACGGCGCCGCAGGCGATCGTGATGAAGAGGAAGGGGAACAGCGTGCCCTTCCACACCGGGCCGGTGCCGTCGACGAACTGGGTGAGCGCCGGCATGCGCAGCTCGGGGCTGACGATGACGATGCCGATGGCCAGGGCGATGATGGTGCCGATCTTCAGGAAGGTCGATAGGTAGTCGCGCGGCGCCAGCAGCAGCCACACCGGCAGCACCGAGGCGATGGCGCCGTAGGCGATCAGCATCCAGGTGATCTGGATGCCCGTGAAGGTGAAGGCCGCGGCCCACGTGGGATGCGAGGCGACCCAGCCGCCGGCCCAGATCGAGCCCAGCAGCAGCACCAGTCCGACCACCGAGATCTCGCCGATGCGGCCCGGGCGGATGTAGCGCATGTACACGCCCATGGACAGCGCGATCGGGATGGTCGCCAGCACGGTGAACATGCCCCAGGGGCTTTCGGCCAGGGCCTTGACCACGATCAGCGCCAGCACGGCCAGGATGATCACCATGATCAGGAAGGCCCCGAACAGCGCGATCGTGCCGGGAATGCGGCCCATCTCTTCACGCACGAGGTCGCCCAGCGAGCGGCCGTTGCGGCGGGTGGAGATGAACAGCACCATGAAGTCCTGCACGGCGCCGGCAAACACCACGCCGGCGATCAGCCACAGTGTGCCGGGCAGATAGCCCATCTGTGCGGCCAGCACCGGCCCGACCAGCGGTCCGGCCCCGGCAATCGCCGCGAAATGGTGGCCGAACAAGATGTGCTTGTTGGTGGGCACGTAGTCCAGGCCGTCGTTGTTCAGCACCGCCGGGGTGGCGCGGCTGGGGTCGAGCTGCATCACCTTGGTGGCGATGAACAGGCTGTAGTAGCGGTAGGCGACCAGGTAGATGGACACCGCCGCCACCACGATCCACAAAGCGTTGACCGCTTCGCCGCGCCGCAGCGCGACCACGCCCAGCGCAACCGCGCCGAGCAGGGCCAGCGCGAACCAGCCCGCATGCCTGAGCACGCTGTTGTTATTGCCATTTGCCATGATGTAAGGAGGTCCTCCAGGGTGCGAAAAAACGGCACGCGGCGAGGAAGGAAAGAGAGCGCACCATGGCCCATACCCGGCGCGGTCTGACCCTTTCCCCTTGGCGCTGGGGGAAGTCTAAGGAGGGGCTTTGTCGTCCAAACGGCGTTTGCAGTGTCATTTATCTAGGGATTACCCTAGAGTTCAAACGTGACCACCATAAAAAATGGCCCCTCGGGCCATCGCTGCGCGATGACCCGATCCCCTCAAGGGGATGCTTTTTTATCCTGGGGCGGCCCGGAGATAAAAAAAAGCCACGCCTGCATCAGCGGGCGTGGCTGTCGTGTGCGACCGGCGCACAGGGTGCGCCGGTGATGCCGGTCAGGGCTGGCCGGGCAGGGTATAGGCGATCACGTAGTCACCGCGGTCAGGCGACTGGCGCGCGCCGCCGGCCGAGATGACCACGTACTGCTTGCCGGTGCGGGGCGACTGGTAGGTCATCGGGCCACCCTGGCTGCCCACGGGCAGGCGGGCCTTCCAGGCTTCGTGGCCGGTGGCGCTGTCGAAGGCGCGCAGGTAGTAGTCCTGCGTGCCGGCGATGAACACCAGGCCGCCCTGGGTTGCCAGCGTGCCGCCCAGCGTCGGCATGCCGATGGGCATGGGCAGGCCCATCTTGATGCCCATCGGGCCGGTGTCCTGCACGGTGCCGACCGGCACCTGCCAGGCGATCTGCTGGGTCTTCATATCGATGGCCGTCAGCGTGCCGAACGGCGGCGCCTGGCAAGGAATGCCCAGCGGCGACAGGAAGCGGTTCTTGTTGACGGCATAAGGCGTGCCCTTGAGCGGGACCGCGCCCATGCCGGTGTTGACGGCCTCGCCGCCGCCGGAAGCGCCGCCCTTGTTGGCCGACGGAATCATCTGCACCCACAGGCCCAGGCGCATGTCGTTGACGAAGATGAAGCCGTGCACCGGGTCGGTGGACAGGCCGCCCCAGTTCATGCCGCCCAGCGAACCCGGGAAGCTCAGCGACACGTCCGTGCCGGGCGCGGTGTAGAGGCCGTCGTAGCGCATCTTCTTGAAAGCGATGCGGCACAGCAACTGGTCGAAGGGCGTGGCGCCCCACATGTCGGACTCGGTCAGGTGCGGCACGCCGATCTGCGGCATACCGACGGACAGCGGCTGTTCGAGCGCGTAGGGCTCGCCGGGGATGTCGGCGGCCTTGACCGGCACGTTCTTCACCTCGGTCAGCGGCTGGCCGGTGGCGCGATCGAGCACGTAGATCTGGCCGGCCTTGGTGCCGATCACCAGCGCGGGAACCTGGCTGCCGTCGGCCTTGGCGAAGTCGATCAGGCTGGGCTGCATCGGCAGGTCGAAATCCCAGAGGTCGTTGTGCACGGTCTGGTAGACCCATTTTTCCGCGCCGGTGGTGGCGTCCAGCGCCAGGATGGAGGCGCCGTACTTGTGGTTGAGCGCGGTGCGCTCGGCGCCGTACAGGTCGGTCGACGAGCTGCCCATGGGCAGGAAGACGGTGTTGAGCGCGGCGTCGTAGGACATCGGTGCCCACGAATTCGGCGTGCTGCGCGCATAGGTCTTGCCCGCGGCTGGCGCCTGCCGGTCGTCCGGATTGCCCGGGTCGAAAGCCCAGCGCATGGCGCCGGTCACCACATCGAAGCCACGGATCACGCCGCCGGGCATGTCGGTCTGCACGTTGTCGGCCACACGCCCGCCGACCACCACCGTCGTGCCCGCGATCAGCGGCGGCGAGGTGAGCTGGTAGAACGGGTCCGGCGCGTCGCCCAGGCCGACCTTCAGATCGACCTGGCCCTGGTCACCGAAGCCCTGGCAGAGCTCGCCCGTGTCGGCATCGATGGCGATCAGGCGGGCGTCGATGGTGTTGGTGAGCAGGCGGCGGCGGCAGTTGGCGTTCGTGGGCAGCGCCACCGCCGGTACCGGCGCGGCGCCGGCCGCCGTGGGCTGCTGCAGCGGTGCGTCGCTGTCGAAGTAGGCCAGGCCGCGGCAGCGTTGCCACACCGACGACTGGGCGTTGATCTCACGCTTCCAGACTTCCTTGCCGGTGTCCGCGTCGAGCGCGATGACGTTGTTGTGCGGCGTGCACAGGTAGACCCGGTCGCCGATCTGCAGCGGGGTGAGCTGGTCTTCGGCGCCGTTGCCATTGCTCAGCGCCACGTCGCCGGTGTGGTAGGTCCAGGCGACCTGCAACTGGCCTACATTGCCGCGGTTGATCTGGTCCAGCGCCGCGAAGCGGCTGCCGCCGGCCGTGTTGCCGTAATGCGCCCAGTCCTTCTGGGCCTGCGCCGGGTCGACCGGCGTCAGGCCCGGACCGTTTCCAGTGGCCGCCACGCTGGGGTGAGGCACGAAGGTCGCGCCGAAGCCGGCCACCAGGGCCACCGCCAGGACGCCCGCCAGCACATAGGCGCCACGGCCGCCCGGGGTGCCGGCGGCCTTCTTGAGCGTGGGGTAGACCAGCGCGACCAGCAGGCCGAGCCCGCCGAAGGCGAACAGGCGCGAGAACAGCGGCCAGAACGCCAGGCCCGCATCGGCCAGCGCCCACGCCACGGTAGCGAGGGCGACGGCGGCGAACACCCAGGCGCCGGCCACGCGGCGGCGGAACATCAGGCCCGACGACAGCACCAGGCCCAAGCCTGCCAGCGCGAAATACAGGCTGCCGCCCAGCGTGGCCAGGTAGATCCCGCCCACTCCCAGGAACAGCCCGACGATCAGCAGCAGGGTGCTGACGATTCAGAGGGGCCAGCGTGGCCCAGAAAATGTATGTACTATTTCGTTCATTTTAATTGCCCAGGTGATCGGTTGCAGCACAAGGAGCGCTCCCATCCATGGAAACGACCCGGATCGGCCAAGCCGGCCGGCGGGCATCCTGCCGCCCACCTCAACGCTGCACCGAAGCCCCGATTGTCTCGCCATCAGGCTGTCCCGACCAGGCCCGGTGGGGAAAACCGCATCGCAGGTCGGTGTCTTTGCCCGGATGCATCTGGCGCAGGCGTGACCGGCCGCGCGGACCGGCCGGCCTTGGTGAAATGGGCGGGAGCAGGCCGCCGCAAGGCGGCGGCGACCCATGGCGTACGGGAAGAAGCCACCCAGGCGTGGGCGCATCGCGCCAGCCGGGTTCCGGTGTTCGCTGTCACACTATGGCGCTGCTGCCGCGCAGGCTGACGGGCGTTTGGGACGCCTGGCCTTGGCGGATGGCTTTGCTGGAACACCGCATGACTGACCTCGACACCCCTTACCGCCGCCGCCGCGCCGCCCTGGCCGCGCAACTGGGCGATGGTGGCATCGCCCTCATCCCGACCGCCCCTGAGCGTGCGCGCAACCGCGACAGCGACTTTCCCTACCGGCACGACAGCTACTTCTATTACCTGACCGGATTCACCGAGCCCAACGCCTGGCTGGTGCTGACGGCCGACGGGCGCAGCACGCTGTTCTGCCAGCCCAAGGACAAGGAGCGCGAGATCTGGGACGGCATCCGCCTGGGCCCGCAGGCCGCGCCCGAGGCGCTGGGCGTGGACGAGGCGCATACGGTCGACGAACTGGCCGAGCGCCTGCCCCGCCTGCTGGAAAACACGGCCACCGTCTGGTTTCCCTTCGCCACCCACGCGGGCCTGGAAACACGCATCGACGGCTGGCTGCAGAAGGTGCGCGCCCGCGTGCGCTACGGCGCGCTGGTGCCGTCGCAGCAGCGCGACCTGTGCGCGCTGCTCGACGAGATGCGTCTGATCAAGGACACGCACGAACTGGCCATTCTTCGCCGCGCCGGCCAGATCAGCGCCTGGGCGCACGTGCGCGCCATGCAGGCCAGCGCCCGCCTGCTGCGCGAGGGTGTGGACCTGCGTGAATACCACCTCGAAGCCGAGCTGCTGCATGAATTCCGCCGCCACGGCTCACAGTTCCCGGCCTACGGCTCCATCGTCGCCGCGGGCGGCAACGCCTGCGTGCTGCACTACCGCGCCGACACCGCGGCCATCCGCGACGGCGAGCTGGTGCTGATCGACGCCGGCGCCGAGCTCGACGGCTACGCCGGCGACATCACGCGCACCTTCCCGGCCAATGGCCGCTTCACCGGCCCGCAGCGCGCGCTCTACGACCTGGTGCTGGCCAGCCAGTACGCGGCGGTGGCCGCCACCCGGCCCGGCGCCCGCTTCAACGACCCGCACGACGCCACCGTGCGGGTGCTGGCGCAGGGGCTGCTCGATCTGAAGATCCTGGACGCCGGCAAGGTCGGCTCGGTCGAAGACGTGATCGAGCAGCGCGCCTACTTCCCCTTCTACATGCACCGCACCGGCCACTGGCTGGGCATGGACGTGCACGACTGCGGCAGCTACGTCGAGCCCACCGAGATCGGCCAGGTCACCGAGCGGCGCGACCCGCTGTCCGGCGAGACCATCAAGAACCGCCCCAGCCGCATCCTGCAGCCCGGCATGGTGCTGACCATCGAGCCCGGCCTCTACATCCGCCCCACCGACGGCGTGCCCGAGGCCTACTGGAACCTGGGCATCCGCATCGAGGACGACGCCATCGTCACCGCCTCCGGCAACGAGCTGATCACGCGCGACGTGCCGGTCGCGCCTGGCGAGATCGAGGCGTTGATGCGCGCGGCATGAGCCTGCGTTGATGAACGACGCGCCTGGGGGCGGTGCTCCGGGTGCGCACCCGGCGGGGGATGCCGGGTCCGGCCTGGGCCAGGGGACGCCACACGTAACGCTCTTGTAACCCCCTTGTTGTCCTGGGGAAACCCTGATCTAATGCGCGCGATAAAAACCGATCGGTCATGAATAAGGCCCTGGGCAGTATTGCGGACGCGTCGGTTCGACGGCCATCCGTGTGGCGGGGGCGTGGCCCCTTGCCCGCGGATCGTCGAGACCTTCCAACCTCGTCCCCGTTTTTCAGCGATGCCGCTCGCCAGGCCTTTGCCGTCCGTTCTTCTCCAGGCCCAGCCGGGCCCGTGGCAACTGCAGGGCCAGGGGGCGTTGCGCTGGAGCGTGCTGCGCCTTTACGAGGCGAGGCTCTACGTGAACGTGCGCACCGGCCTGGGCGGCGGGCTGGCCGACTTCTCGGTCTTTGAGCAGGCTTCGCCCTTTGTGCTGGAGATGACCTATCTGCGCAATCTGGCCGCGCACGACATCGTGCTGGCCGCGCACCAGGAGATCGAACGGCTGCGGCCGGGCATCGACCGGCGGCTTCTGGATGAATGGTGTGTGGAGCTGGAGGCCTGCCTGCCCGACCTGCTGCGCCGCGATCGCCTCAGCACCTTGTTCCTGCCCAAGGAAGGGGTGAGCTTCTATTGCAACGACGACCTGGTCGGCTGCATCGACAGCGCCGATTTCTGCGAGGCCTTTGCCGCGATCTGGCTGGACCCGGCCACGCGCCAGCCGGCGTTGCGGCAAGCCTTGCTGGGGCAGGGCTGACCAGTCCCCTCATGCAGCCGCGAGCGGCCGTGTGGTCGATCCGCGGATCAGCAGCTCGCCCGGCAGCACGATGCGCCGCGTGCTGCGCTCGGGCGTTTGCATGCGCTGCAGCAGCAGTTCGGCCGCGCTGCGCCCGATTTCATAGGTGGGCTGTGCGATCACCGTGACGGCGGGGCGCTGCAGCGCCGTCCAGTCGTTGTTGTCGAAGCCCGCCAGGGCCACGTCGCGCGGGCTCTCCAGGCCCGCGGCCAGCAGGGCCTGTTGCGCGCCCAGCAGCAGCAGGCCGTTGGTGGCCAGCACGGCGTCGAGGCGGGGCGCTTGCGCCAGCAGGCGGCGCAGCGCCTGCTCGCCCGCGGCCACGCTGGGGGGGGCGGTTTCGACGCGGGGCGCCAGGCCCTGCTCCTGCATGACTTGCTCGTAACCGGCCCGCCGTTCGCGGCCGGTGCTGCTGTGGGCGCCGGCCAACAGCGCGATGTGGCGCCAGCCCTGGTCCACCAGGTGCTGGGTGAGCTGGCGCGCCGCGCCGGTGTTGTCGAGCAGCACGCAGTCGGTGCGCGACGGCGTGGGCGCGCGGTCGACCAGCACCAGCGGCAGGTCCAGCGCCGCGGCGCCCGGCGTGCGGTCGGCGGCGCGCACGTACTCGGCCGTGGGCGCCAGGATGATGCCGCTGGCCTGCTCGTCGGCCATGAGTTCGAGGTAGGCGCGCTCCTTGGCCGGGTCTTCGTCGGAGTTGCACAGGATCACGCGCAGCCCGTGGGCGTAGGCCACGTCCTCGACGGCGCGGCTGATGTCGGTGAAGAAGGGGTTGCGGATGTCCGCCACGATCAGCCCGATCACCGAGGCGCGCTGCTGGCGCAGGCGCCGGGCGGCGAGGTTGGGCCGATAGCCGAGTTCGGCAATGGTCTGCTGCACGCGTGTGCGCAGTTCCTCGCTCACGGTCTCGGGGTGTCCCAGTACGCGCGAGACCGTGCTGGTCGACACGCCGGCCAGGCGGGCGACGTCCTTGATGCTGGCCACGGGGGCATTTCTCCTGCGATTTGGTATCGATTTCTTGATGGCCACCGATTTTGCCCTTGGCGACCGGCACTGGAAAGCCAGAGGGGCGGCTCAATACGGCGTAATTCATGAGGATTTACCCTGATTTTTGGCGCCACGAGCTTGAGGGTGAAAAAGAGCGCTTGGATAATCGGTCTTGAAATCGATACCAAATATCTGTCTTCTTTCGCGGAACATCCATGGAAATCAACTCCCGAGACAGCGGCACGCCCCCGGCGCCGGCCGCCACGCCCGTCGAGGTGCGCCTGGGCGCCGCCCCGCACGACCGCGAGGACGCCGTGCGGGCGGCCGGCGGCCTGCTGGTGCAGGCCGGCTTTGCGTTGCCGGCCTACGTCGACAGCCTGCTGCAGCGCGAGCGCGTGGCCACCACTTACCTCGGGCAGGGCGTGGCCATCCCGCACGGCATGGTGGAAGACAAGCACCTGGTCCAGCGTACGGGCTTGGCCGTGCTGCAGGTGCCGGGCGGCGTGTCCTGGGGCAAGGACGCCCAGGGCCAGCCGCAGACCGTGCGTCTGGTGGTGGCGATTGCCGCGGCGTCGGACGAGCACATCCAGGTGCTGCGGCGTCTGACGCGGCTGATGCGCGACGACGCGCGGCTGCAGCAATTGATCGGCAGCAGCGATGCCCAGGCCATCGTGGCCGCGCTCACGTCCGATGCGGCGCCCGTTGCCAACGGTACGGGCGGTGCGAACGGCGCGGGCGATTTTGCGCTGGGCCAGGACGTGTCGCTCAACTACCCCAACGGCCTGCACGCGCGGCCTGCCGGTGTGTGGGCGCAGACCGCGCGCGGCTTCAAGTCGCAGGTGCGGGTGCGCTGCGGCGAGGCCGTGGCCGACGCGCGCAACGTTGCGTCGCTGCTGAGCCTGGGCGCGGGCCGGGGTGCGCAACTGCATGTCTCGGCGCAGGGCGAGGACGCGGCGCAGGCGCTGCGCCGGCTGCTCGACGTCATCGTGCAACTGGGCGACGAGGAAACCCGCCAGGCCGAGCTGTCGGCCGCACGCCAGCAGCAGGCCCAGGGCCTGGGGCGCGAGCTGGGTGACTGGCAGCCCGAGGCGCGCCGCACCGTCACCGGCATCGCCGCCAGCCCGGGGCTGGTGGTGGGCACGCTGGTGCTGGCCGAGTCGGCCGCGCTTGACGTCGAGGACCGCTTTGCCGGCGTGGCGCACGAAGCCGCCGCGCTGGACGCCGCGCTGGCCGCCGCGCAAGCGCAGCTCAAGACGCTGGCCGCCGACGCCAAAAGCCGGGGCGCGGCCGAGCAGGCCGCCATCTTCCAGGCGCAGGGCGAACTGCTGCGCGACGGCACCTGGCTGCGCGACGTCAGCCGCGCGGTGGTGCAGGGCCATGGCGCGGCCTGGGCCTGGAAAAACACGCTGGGCGAACGCGTGACCGCGCAGCGTGCGCTGGCCAACGCCACGCTGGCCGCCCGCGCGGCCGACCTGCAGGACGTGGGCGAACGGGTGCTGCGCCACCTGCTGGGCAAGGGCGACGAGGCCGCGGGCGCAGCGGCCTGGCCGGCCGATGCCATCCTGTTGGCTGATGACCTCTCGCCCTCGGTCACCGCACAGATCGACACCAGCCGCGTCAAGGGCTTTTGCACCGCACGCGGCGGCCCGACGGCGCACACCGCCATCTTGGCGCGCGCGCTGGGCCTGCCGGCCGTGGTGGCCGCCGGCCCCGGCGTGCTGGAGCCCACGCTGCTGCGTGCCGGGCCCGTCAAGGCCATCCTCGACGGCTACCGTGGCCGCCTGTACATCGCGCCCAGCGAAACCGCGCTGCTGCAGGCCGATGAACACATGCGCCGCCTGGCGACGCTGCAAGCGGCCGAGGCGCGCTCGCGGCTGGAGCCCGCCGTCCTGCGCGACGGCCATCGTGTCGAGATCGCCGCCAACGTCAACCGCGCCGACCAGGCCGTGCGTGCGCTGGAGGCCGGTGCCGACGGCGTCGGCCTGATGCGCACCGAGTTCCTCTTCCTCGAACGCGACCACGCGCCCGACGAGGAGGCCCAGTACGAGGTCTACCGCGCCATGGTCCAGGCGCTGGACGGGCGGCCGCTGATCGTGCGCACGCTGGACATCGGCGGCGACAAGCAGGTGCCGCACCTGCACCTGCCGCACGAGGACAACCCCTTCCTGGGCGTGCGCGGCGCGCGGCTGCTGCTGCGCCGCGAAGACCTGCTGGTGCCGCAGTTGCGCGCGCTCTACCGCGCCGCGCAGCACGGGCCGCTGTCCATCATGTTCCCGATGATCAGCACGGTCGAGGAAGTGCTGGCACTGCGCGCGCGCGCCGACACCATCCGGCGCGAGGTGCAGGGCCCCGAGGTGCCGATCGGCATCATGATCGAGGTGCCCTCGGCCGCGCTGGCGGCCGACCGGCTGGCACGCCATGTCGACTTCTTTTCGATCGGCACCAACGACCTCACGCAGTACGCGCTGGCCGTCGACCGCCAGCACCCGGAGCTGGCCGGCATGGCCGACAGCCTGCACCCGTCGGTGCTGCGCCTGATCGAGCGCACGGTCGAGGGCGCACGTGCGCACGGCCGCTGGGTGGGCGTATGCGGCGGCCTGGCGGGCGAGCCGTTGGGCGCGGCGCTGCTGACCGGCCTGGGCGTGGACGAGTTGAGCATGAGCACCTCGGACATCGGCGCCATCAAGGCGCTGCTGCGTCGCCACACACGAGATGAGTTGCAGGCACTGGCCCGCCAGGCGCTGGACGTGGACACGGCCGACGACGTGCGTGCGCTGGGCGCGCAACTGCGTGTGACCGACGACGCCGAAGGGGGCGTGCAATGAGCCGTGTCTACACCATCACGTTGAACCCGGCGATCGACCACACCGTCACGGTCGAGCACATCGTGCCCGGCGCCGTGCACCGTGCGCGTGGCCAGCAGCTCGAAGCGGGCGGCAAGGGCGTGGGTGTGGCCTCGGTGCTGGCCGCGCTGGGCGTGCCGGTGACCGCCAGCGGCTGGCTGGGCGCCGACAACGACCGCCTGTTTGTGCAGACCTTTGCCGCGCGCGGCATTGCCGACGGCATGGTCCGTGTGCCCGGCAGCACGCGAACCAACATCAAGCTGGCCGACCTGCAGCGTGGCGATACGACTGACATCAACCTGCCCGGCGTTACGCTCACCGGCCCGGCGCTGGCCGATGCACGCCAGGCGCTGGCCGGGCGCCTTGAAGCTGACGTGCAGTCCGGCGACTGGTGCGAGCTGGCCGGCAGCCTGCCGCCCGGCGCCGACGCCGGGGTCTGGCTCGATCTGGCGCAGCGCCTGCAGCAGCGCGGCGCGCACCTGGTGGTCGACGTGGCCGGCGCCACGCTGCGCGCGGTGCTCGACGGCTGGGCCGCCCAGGTCTCGGCCACGCAAGGCCCGGCCCTCATCAAACCCAACCGCGCCGAGCTGGAAGAACTGCTGGGCCGCGAGCTGCCCGACGCGGCCAGCCTGGCTGCCGCGGCCGACGCGCTGCGCGCACGCGGCGTGCAGCGTGTGGTGGTGTCGCTGGGCGGCGAGGGCGCGCTCATCGCCGGGCCCGAAGGCCGCTGGCTGGCGCAGCCGCCGCGTGTGCCCGTGGCCACCACCGTGGGCGCGGGCGACGCGCTGGTGGGCGGGGCCATCGCCGCGCTGCGCGACGGTCTGGCCTTTCCCGACGCCGCCGTGTTCGGCATGGCCTGCGCGGCCGCGCGTATCCAGCGCATCGAGCCCACGCTGCCGCCCGTGGCCGACGTGCGGGCGCTGGCGGCGCAGGTCGTGCTCACGCCGCTTTGAAACAAACCAACAACTTCCAGGAGACCGATCTCATGGCAAAAATTCTGGCCATTGCCGCCAGCCAGGCCGGCCCGGCCCACAGCTTCGTGGTGGGCGAGGCGCTGCGCGCGGCCGCGCAGGAACTCGGGCACACGCTGGTGCTGCAGGTGCAAAGCAGCCTGGGCGCGCAAGGTGATTTCACGGATGCGGACCGCCACGAAGCGGCCGCCGCGCTGGTCGTGACCGACGGCGCGGCCGACACCGCCGAACTGGCCGGCCTGGCCGTGCACACGATCACGCCCGAGGCGGTGTTCGCCGACGCGCGCGGCGTGCTGGCGCAGGCACTGGCGGCCGCGGGCATCGCCTCGCCGCCCGCCGAAGCGCCGCTGCCGGCGGCCTCGCCCGTGGCAGCCGGGCGCCGCATCGTCGCCATCACCGCCTGTCCCACGGGCGTGGCGCACACCTTCATGGCGGCCGAGGCGCTGGAGCAGGGCGCGCTGGCGCTGGGCCATCAGATCAAGGTCGAGACCCAGGGCTCGGTCGGTGCGCAGAACACGCTGTCGGCCGACGAAATCGCCGCGGCCGACCTGGTGCTGATCGCCGCCGACACCCAGGTCGAGAAATCACGCTTTGTGGGCAAGCCGCTCTACAGCGCCAGCACCAAGGCCGCCATTCGTGATGCGGGCGCACTCATCAACACGGCGTTTGCGCAGGGCACGCCCTGGGGCGAGGCCGTGGCCGGCCCAGCCGCGTCCGATGTGGCCGAGGCACGCACACCCAAGGCACCCGGCAAGGGCCCGAGCAGCGGCCCCTACAAACATCTGATGACGGGCGTGTCCTTCATGCTGCCCTTCGTGGTCGCGGGCGGCCTCCTGATTGCGCTGGCGTTTGCGCTGGGCGGCATCTACGTCTACGACGACGCCCACCAGGGCACGCTGGGCTGGACGCTGTTCCAGATCGGCGCCAAGCACGCCTTCACGCTCATGGTGCCGGCGCTGGCGGGCTACATCGCCTTCTCGATCGCCGACCGGCCCGGCATTGCGCCCGGCATGGTTGGCGGGCTGCTGGCCAACACGCTGGGCGCGGGTTTTCTGGGCGGCATCGTGGCGGGCTTCATCGCGGGCTATGCGGTCAACGCGCTGAACAAGGGCATCCGGCTGCCGCGCACGCTCGAAGGCCTCAAGCCGGTGTTGATCCTGCCGTTGCTGGGCACGGCCATCGTCGGGCTGCTGATGTTCTTCGTGGTTGGCAAACCGGTGGCGTTTGCCATGGAAGCGCTCACGGGCTGGCTCAAGGGCATGCAGACCAGTAGCGCCGTGGTGCTGGGCATCGTGCTGGGCGCGATGATGGCCTTCGACCTGGGCGGCCCGGTCAACAAGGCGGCCTATGTGTTTTCAACCACGCTGATCGCCAGCGGCGTGGCCACGCCCATGGCGGCGGCCATGGGCGCGGGCATGGTGCCGCCGCTGGGCATCGCGCTGGCCTGCTGGGTGTTTCGCAGCCGCTTCAGCGACGAGGAACGCGAGGCCTCCAAGGCCGCCGCCGTGCTGGGCCTGGCCTTCATCACCGAAGGGGCGATTCCTTTCGTGGCGCGCGATCCGCTGCGCGTGATTCCGGCCTGCATGCTGGGCGCGGCGGTCACGGGCGCGCTGTCAATGATGGCCGGCATCGCGCTGCAGGCGCCGCACGGCGGCATCTTTGTGCTGGCCATCCCGAACGCGGTCAACCACGTGGTGCTGTACGCGGGCACCATCCTGGCTGGCACCGTGGTGACGGCGCTGGCGCTGGGCGTGCTCAAGAAGCGCCTGGTCTGATTGCAGGCGGGCCCAAACGGCAACGGCTGGAACCCCTCGGGTTTCCAGCCGTTTTTTGTGGCGGACGCGGGTGTTTCAGCGCAGCTCTTTTTCGAGCCGCTTGAGCCACTCCAGCAGCAGGCCGCCGACCAGCAGGGGCTGCTCCAGCGTGAGCATGTGGCCGCAGCGCGGCAGCACGTGCAGTTGCGCGTGCGGAATGGCGCGCGCCATCTCTTGCGAATGGTCGAGCGGCGTGAGCTGGTCGTTTTCGCCGCACAGGATCAGCGCGGGGCACTGGATGTGCGGCAGGTCGGGACGGCTGTTGACGCGGGCCATGACGGCGCGGTTCTGGCGGATCAACTGGTCGGCGCCTTCGCCCACGACCTGCTCGACGTAGCGTGTGGTGAGTTTGGCGTCGTTCAGGCGCGACTCATCGAAGGCGAACGGGACGTTGCCCGTGATGACCTCGCGCAGCTCGCCTTGCGCAAAACGCTGGATGGCGTTTTCGCGCAGCTTGATGAGCGAGGGTGTGTCCGGCCGGGCCGAGCTGCCCAGCAGGGCCAGGCCGCGGATGCGTTCGGGCGCCTGGCGCCAGGCTTCGATGGCCAGCATGCCGCCCATGGAGGTGCCGCACAGCACGACCTCGCCCGGATGCTCGGCCAGCAGCGTGGCGGCCATCTCGGGCAGCGTGGCGTGGCGCTGGTGTGCCGTGCCGACGGTGGCGCGCCATTTGGCGGGCAGGACGGCCAGGGTTTCACGCCACAGGTCGGCGTTTCCTGCAAGGCCGGGCAGCAGGATCAGTTGAGGCAGGGTCGAGGACATGGGAACACGAGGAAGCGGTGGGCAGCGCGGGCGGATGGCCGCGTCGAAGTGGCTGGCTCGCCGGCAGCCACTGCCAGGGATGGCGGGCTGAAACCGGTAGCGGGCGCTGCAGAGGCGCAGACAGCCGGACTTTGGGGACTGCCGTTGTCTGCGAAGGCCGGGCCTGGGATGACACACCCAAATTGGCCGCGAAAAGGCGCGTATTGTCGCATTCGCGGGACAGAGAGCAAGCCCCCCGCGGGACCATGCGTGGCGTCCACACCATAATGGCCGCATGACCGACCTCATCCTGATCCGCCATGGCGAGACCGACTGGAACCGCCAGTTGCGCTTCCAGGGCCATAGCGACGTTCCCTTGAACAGCCTGGGGCACGAGCAGGCGCGCCGGCTGGCGGCGGCCCTGGCGGACGAGCCGATCGTGCGGGCCGTCAGCAGCGACCTCGTGCGCACGCAGCAGACCGCCGCGCCGTTGCTGGAGCGGCTGGGTCTGACACTCACCACCGACCCGCTCTGGCGCGAGCAGGCGTTCGGCGACCTGGAAGGGCTGCGTGTGTCGGACATGGCCGAACGCCATCCGCAACTGTGGGCCCGCTGGCTGGAGCACGACCCGGACTTTCGGCTGCCAGGCCCATCGGAAAGCCGCCGCCAGTTCCACGAACGCGCGGTGCGCGCACTGCTGTCGTACGCCGCCGCGCATGCGCGCTGGCTGGCGCAGCATCCGCAGTCGGCCGGCCCGCTGGTGGTGTTCACGCATGGCGGGCTGCTCGACATGCTGTATCGCACGGCGATGGGGCTGAGCCCGCACGGGCCGCGCACGGCGGCCATTCCCAACACCGGCATCAACCGCCTGCGGGTGAACGGCGAGCGCATCGAGATCGTGTCCTGGGCCGACGAGCGCCACCTGGCCGGCCTGCCCGAGCAGCCGTCGACGGTGCAGGCCAGCCTGCCGGCGTCCGTGCCGCCGCCGGCTGCGGCCTGACGCGCGGACCGGACCGTTCAAAGCCGGTACTTTTCGATGTCGATGGCCGTCTTGGCGGTCGACGCCGGCCGCCCGTTCAGGTGCAGGCGGGTGGTGGCCGGCGGCGTCTCGGCCACCAGCGCGCCGCGCCGCCAGACCTTCAGGCGGGTCGCGCGCAGACGCAAGGCTTCGACTGGATCGCGCGCCTGCAGCAGCACAAAGCTGGCTTCCCGGCCCGGTGCCAGGCCGAAATGGTCCAGGCCCAGGATGCGGGCTGGATAGGCCGTCACCGCGTCAAAACACTGCCGCATGGCCTGCGGGCTGGTCATCTGCGCCACGTGCAGGCCCATGTGGGCCACGTCCAGCATGTCGCCGCTGCCCAGGCTGTACCACGGGTCCATCGTGCAGTCCTGGCCGAAGGCGACGGTCAGGCCCGCGGCCATCAGCTCGGGCACACGGGTCATGCCGCGCCGCTTGGGGTAGCTGTCGTGCCGGCCCTGCAGCGTGATGTTGATGAGCGGGTTGGCCACCACGTTCAGGCGCGCCTCGGCCATCAGCGCGATGAGTTTGGAGACGTAGTAGTTGTCCATCGAGTGCATGGACGTCAGGTGCGAGCCGGTCACGCGGCCGTGCATGCCCAGGCGCTGTGTCTCGAAGGCCAGGGTCTCGACGTGGCGTGAATGCGGGTCGTCGGACTCGTCGCAGTGCATGTCCACTGGCAGGCCGCGCTCGGCCGCCAGTTCGCACAGCAGGCGCACGCTGTCGGCGCCCTGGGCCATCGTCCGCTCGAAATGCGGGATGCCGCCGACCACGTCCACGCCCAGGTCCAGCGCGCGCCGCAGGTTGTCCAGGCCACCCGGGGTGCGCAGCACGCCGTCCTGCGGGAAGGCGACCAGTTGCAGATCCAGGTAGGGCGCGACACGCCGTTTCACCTCCAGCAACGCCTGCACGGGCAGCAGGCTGGGGTCGCTGGTGTCGATGTGGGAGCGAATGGCCAGCAGGCCGTTGGCCACCGCCCAGTCGCAGTAGGCCAGCGCGCGGTCGATCAGGGCGTCGGCCGTGAGCTGCGGCTTGAGTTCGCCCCACAAGGCGATGCCTTCGAGCAGCGTGCCGCTGGCGTTGATGCGCGGCAGTCCGTAGCTGAGCGTGGCGTCGAGGTGGAAATGGGCGTCGACGAAGGGCGGGCTGAGCAACTGGCCTTGCGCATCGACGGTTTGCGTGGCGGGCGCGGCCAGCCCCGCGGCGACGTCGACGATGCGTCCGTTCTGGACCGCGACCGACATGTCGGTGCGGCCGTCGGGCAGGCTGGCGTGGGTGATGAGCAGATCGAGCATGGGCATGGGCGTGTCGTCGCGAATGAGCGGGAGGCAAGCAGGAGGCGTGCCGCCATGGGCGAGAGGGCCGGCACGAACCCGTACCATCGCGGCATGACCGCATCATCTCCCGATTTCTCCCCGGCGTCGCCACACGGCTCGGCCGATGTGCTGCTGCTGCACGCCAGCCGCTTCGGCCAGAGCGTGGCGATTGCTGAGGCGTTGGCGACCGATCTGCGTGCCGCCGGCTGGCGCTGCACGCTGGCGCGCGTGCAGGACGTGGCGGCGTCCACGGACCTGGCGCGCCATCGCGCGGTGGTGATCGTCGCCTCGATCCGCTACGGCCATTTCGACCGCGCGGTCCACACGCTGGTCGCGGCTCGCGCGGCTGAATTGGCGGCCACGGTGGGGGTTTTCGTCTCGGTCAACCTGACTGCGCGCAAGCCCGACAAACGCACGCCGCAGACCAATGCCTACACCCGCAAGTTCCTGGCCTTTGCCGAGCAGCGGGGCTGGCGGCCCGCGTTCTGCGAGGTGGTCGCAGGGGCCTTGCGTTACCCGCGTTACGGGTTTTTCGACAAACGCATGATCCAGTTCATCATGAAACTCACCGGCGGCGAGACGGACACGGCGCGCGAGGTCGAGTACACCGACTGGGAGCAGGTGCGTGGATTGGCGCAGCGCCTGGCCGAGCGGCTGGCGCAGGACGGCTCACGGCGATAAAAAACGCCCCTTGGTCCATCGCTTTGCGATGACCCGATTCCCCGGGGGGATGCGTTTTTATCCTGGACGGCCCGGCGATAAAAAAGGCCGGCATCGTGGATGCCGGCCTTGAAAAGCCACGCGACCTGCTTGTGGTCTGGTGCGCGTGGCGAGGTTGCCTTGTCCAGGTGCTCAGGCCGCCAGCGGCAGCTTGGGCTGCTCTTCCTTGGGCTGGGCCTGGGCCAGGTCGGCCGCGTGCTGCCAGGCGCGGCGCAGCACCACCGGCGAGCGCGATTCCTCGGGGATCAGCATGAACTTGCGGGCACGCAGCGCGGCGCCCAGCGTGGTCTGGCTGGTCAGCACGGCCAGGGGAATGGCCAGCATCATCGGCAGGGCCACCGGCAGCAGCCACACCAGGGCGCCGGGGTTGATCACCGCCACGCCGGCAGCCAGCACGGCCACCACCGTGGTCATGGGGGCGAAGCGCTGGGCGGCAATCTTCCAGGGCACGGCCGTGGCGTCCCGGGGGGGCGACTTCCAGGCCAGCTTGATGCCGGTGATGGCGGCGAACACGAAGACGGTGTGACCGACCATACGAACCGGCGCCATCAGGATGGCCAGCACGGCTTCGAGCACGGTGCTCTTGAGCAGGGCGTACAGGCCGCCGAACTGCTTGTGCTCGCGCTTGATCAGCACGGCCACCACGCCCATGATGCGCGGCAGGAACAGCATGCACACCGTCCAGGCCCACAGGCCCAGCAGTTCGTTGGGGACGTTGCCGACGAAACCGGCGGTCAGCACGTTGGCGGTGCCGGAGCCGGCCAGCCACAGGGCGGTGCCCAGCGTCATGAAGGCCAGCCACAGCGGTGCGGATACGTATGACAGCGTGCCGGTCACGAACATGGCGCGGTGCACGGGGTGGATGCCGGGCTCGGCCATCAGGCGGGCGTTCTGCATGTTGCCCTGGCACCAGCGGCGGTCACGCGTGAGCTCGGAGAGCAGGTCGGCCGGCTGCTGTTCGTAGCTGCCCACCAGGTCGGAGACCAGCCACACGTGGTAGCCGGCGCGGCGCATCAGCGCGGCTTCGACAAAGTCGTGCGACATGATGCCGCCGGACATGCCGCCCTTGCCCTTGATCGGGGCCAGGCCGCAATGCTTCATGAAGGGCTCGACGCGGATGATGGCGTTGTGGCCCCAGTAGTGCGATTCGCCCAGCTGCCAGAACTGCATGCCCAGCGTGAACAGGCGGCCGGTCATGCGCGAGGCGAACTGCTGCGCGCGGGCGTGCAGCGTGACGTGGCCGATGGCCTGGGTGCTGGTCTGGATGATGCCGGCCGAGGGGTTGGCTTCCATCAGCTTGACCAGGCTGTCCAGGCATTCGCCGCTCATCACGCTGTCGGCGTCGAACACCACCATGTAGCGGTAGTCCTTGCCCCAGCGGCGGCAGAAGTCGGCCACGTTGCCGGCCTTGCGGTTGGTGCGGCGGGTACGCAGGCGGTAGTAGACCTCGACCTGCGGCTGGTGCGGGTTGGCGGCCAGCGTGGCGCGCAGGTCTTCCCAGGCGGCGCGCTCGGCGGCGGCAACTTCAGGGTCGTAGCTGTCGGAGAGCACGAACACGTCGTAGTGGCCCGCGTGGCCGGCGTTGGCGATCGACTCGCAGGTCGCGCGCAGGCCGGCAAAGACGGTGGAGACGTCCTCGTTGCAGATCGGCATGATCACGGCCGTGCGCACGCTCGGGTCGCTGGGCATGGCGTGGTCCTGGACCGACTTGGCCGACAGCGCCTGCTTGTCGCCGCGCAGGGTCACGTAAAAGCCCATCAGCGCGGTCATGAAGCCGCTGACCACCCAGGCCGACAGCAACGCGAACAGGCTGAGCTGGCCGTATTGCAGCAACGCGCTGTCCATGTGCGGCTGCAGATCGGCGAACAGGGCGGTGGCCACGGCCGCGCTCAGCAGCGTGAGCACCAGGAACACGTTGCGGCGCAGGCGGGCGGCATGCTGCCAGGCCTCTTTCGGACGGTCGGCGTCGAGCGCGGCCGGGGCGCGGCGCGGCTGGCCGGGCAGCAGGCTGCGCAGACCCAGGCCGATGCTGGCCCAGAAGCCCACCCAGGGGCGTTCGGGCATGGAGCCGCGGTTGATCGGGGGCGCGGTGACCGAGTTGGGGTGGCGTTCTTCACGAACGCTGCTGCGCGAGACGACCTTGGCGGTCTCGGCCAATTGCCCGTCGCTCGCCACCAGTTGCAGGTTGGCGGACGACGGTGTCTTTTCAGGGGTGTGCGTCATTGTGGGCTCACCTTGTTGAGTCATCGAAAGGCCGCGGGCCTCGTCCGGTGTCGCAAGGGCATCGGTCTGGGCGGGGGCGGAAATGTGCTTCATGCCCTTTCCTAGGGCAAACACTGTGCCAGGTCGATAAACTTTTTGAAAATCAATGACTTGTGCTTCTGAAAAAGCCAATTTCAGCGGTCGGATGCCCAAAACGCCCCCAAACCCCTCGTTTTTGTCGCCACTTCCCGACAGAGGGTTCTTCTTTCCACTGTCTGCTAAATAAAATCAAGGGCTTAGGCTTGTCGTGACCTGGCGACGGATCGGTGGTGGTGTCGGAATTTCAGCGACAACGACCAGGCTCGGGGGCTGCGCGGGATTTGTTTCGGAGTGAAAGAAGCCGGATTTTTCTCCCGCCTTTCATGAACCAAGTGCTCCTGAATGAATGATCAATCGGGCCGGGAGCGGATGCCAGGCGTGTGCGGGCACTTGTCGCCATGTCGGCGCCCGCCGACGCCGGCCGCCCGACCGTCCGCCTTGAAAGCAAGCCTATGAAGCTCGTCACCGTATTGATCGCCACCGCTGCCGCCGTCGTGCTGGCGGCTTGCGCCTCGTCCTCGCCGGCGCCGTCCGGCGCCAGGGCGGGGGGCAGCTCGGCCGGCGGGACGGGCCAGGCCGGCGTTCCGGCCGAAGTGGCGGGCCGTCTTCAGGCCCTGAGCCGGGCTGGCCAGACGCCGGGCATCGTCATGGGTGTGCCCAGCGCCGGCAGCATGCTGGCCAACGGCATGGCCGTCAGCAGCCTCAAGCTGGGGCAGGCGTCCAAGGCGTCGCAAGGTTTGACGCAGATGTTGGCGGGCGCGAAGACGGCGTCCGTGGCGGTGGTAGGCCCCAGCGACGCCCTGACGGCGGCCACCATCGAAGCGGCGATCAAGGACCTGAAGGGCCGCCCGACCACGACCCAGGTGCTGTTCGCGGGCAGCCGCGACCATGTCGAGCACCTGCGGCAGGTGGCCCAGCAGGCCCGGGTGCCTTTCAGCGGCGTCGTCTATCCGTGACGGGTTCTTGAGCCGGTCCGTGCGGGCCGGGCTCAGGCGGGCTTGCCCGCGTCCGTCTTGAAGTGCCCGGGCGTGAGCTCGTGCTTTTGCAGCAGCCGGTAGAACTCGGTGCGGTTGCGGTCGGCCAGGCGGGCGGCATCGGCCACGTTGCCGTCGGTGATCTTGAGCAGGTTGACCAGGTAGCGTCGCTCGAACTGCTGCTTGGCCTCGGCGTAGGTCTGGATCTCCACGCCCGGCACACGCAGCGCGCGCTGCACCAGCGTGAGCGGCACCAGCGGCGTGGTCGACAGCGCGCAGACCTGCTCGACCACGTTGAAGAGCTGGCGCACGTTGCCGGGCCAGGGGCTCATGGTCAGCGCCTTGAGTGCTTCGGGCGCAAAGCCCGACAGGCGTTTGTTGTACTTGACGGCGAGCTTGCGCAGGAAGTGGTTGGCCAGCAGCGGAATGTCCTCGCGCCGGTCGGCCAGTGTGGGCAGGGTGAGCGTGACCACGTTGAGGCGGTAGTAGAGGTCTTCGCGGAACTGGCCTTCGGCCATGGCCTCGTCGAGGTCGCGGTGCGTGGCCGAGATGATGCGCACGTTGACGGCGATCGACTGGCTCGACCCCAGCGGGCGCACGGCGCGCTCCTGCAGCACACGCAGCAGCTTGACCTGCAGCGGCAGCGGCATGTCGCCGATTTCGTCGAGCAGCAGCGTGCCGCCGTCGGCGGTCTGGAACAGGCCCTTGTGGTTGCTCACCGCGTCGGTGAAGGCGCCTTTGACGTGGCCGAACAGCTCGGACTCGAGCAGGTTCTCGGGGATGGCGCCGCAGTTGACGGCGATGAAGGGCTTGCCCGCGCGCGTGCTGGCCAGGTGGATGGCGCGCGCCAGCATTTCCTTGCCGGTGCCGCTGTCGCCGCGCAGCAGCACGCTGGCGTCGGACTTGGCCACCATGCGCGCTTCGGCCAGCAGCTCGGCCATGCGGTTGGAGCGGCTGACGATGTCGGCGCGCCAGGCCTCCTCGCCCAGGTTGGCGGTGGCCGGCGTGGGCGTGACGGCGGGGCTGCTCAGCGCCAGCGCCTGGCCGATCTTGTCGAGCAGTTCCTTGCTGTCGAAGGGCTTGGTGAGGTAGGTGAAGACGCCGCGCGAGGTCGCCTCGACCGCGTCGGGAATGGTGCCGTGCGCGGTCAGCAGGATGACCGGCAGCGACGGGTGGCGCTGGCGGATGTCGTCGAACAGGGCCAGGCCGTCCTTGCCGGGCAGGCGCACGTCGGAGATGACGAGCTGGGGCCGCTCGATGTCGAGCTGCGCGAGCGTCGCCTCGGCCGAGTCCACGGCGGTGACGTGGTAGCCCGCGCCGTTGAGCCGCATGGACAGCAGCCGCAGCATGTCGGGGTCGTCGTCGACGACCAGCAGCCGCGCGGCATCCGGGGACGAGGGGGCATGAGGGGACATGGGGCTCCTGGTGTCGTTGGCGCGGCCGCGTTCAGGGGGCGGGCGTGCGCGCGGCCGGCACGCCGGCGCCGTTGCCACGATTGGTGTTGGAGAGGCTGCGCTCGATGGCCTTGAGCGCTTCCAGGCGCTCGTGCGCGGCGTCCAGGCGCTTCTGGGTGTCGCGCAGCAACTGGCCCTGGCGGTCGTTCATGTCTTCCACGCGGCGCTGCTCGCCCAGGCGCTGCAGCAGCAGGCGGGCCAGCGGCTGCAGCTCCAGCGTCAAGGGCGTGCGCACGTCCTGCACACGCTGGGCCAGGTTCATGGCACGCGCCAGGTCGGGCGGGTTGCGCTGGGCCAGCGCCAGCGCCAGTTGCAGCTGGCGCTGCGGCTGCACCTCGGGGTCGGGCTGGTCGGCCAGCGGGGTGAGCCGGGTGATTTCGCGGTTCAGGTCGTTGGCGCCCATCACGCGGATCCGGTCGGCGTAGTTCAGCACGGCCTTGAGCGGCTGGGTGATCAGTTCGCGGCGCGCGATGTAGGCGGGGTCGGGCAGGGGCGCGCCGGCGGGCGCAGGCGCATCCTGCGCCGGCGCGGCGGGCGATGCCGCGGGCGGGGCGGCAGGCGTGGGCACCACGATGCTGGTGGGCTTGGCGTCTTCGACCACCACGTTCTGTGGTGCGGGCATCACGGCGCAGCCCGCGGCGGCCGTGGCCAGCACGGCGGCCAGGCCCATGCGCCAGGGGCGCCACGAATGCCATGCGCGCGGGGTGCGGTGGCGCAGCGGTAGAGGAGAGTCTTCAGGCAACATGGGGAAACTCGACGATGAAGCAGGCGCCGCTGTCGTTGGACACCAGCCGTATCTGGCCGCCATGGGCGGCAATGTATTCGTGGACGATGGACAGGCCGATGCCGCTGCCGCGCACGGCGTCGGCGGGCTGGTTGCTGCCCCGGTAAAACGGTTCGAAGATGCGCTCGCGGTCGGCCTCGGCCACGCCCGGTCCCTGGTCCTGGATGCTCAGGCTGACCAGGCCGAGCGGGCGCTCCAGCGTAATCGCGATGGTGCCACCTTCCGGCGAGAAGCGGATCGCGTTGGACAGCAGGTTGGCCACGGCCGTGCCCACCTTGTCTTCGTCGATGTCCAGCGTGACCGGCTCGCCGCGCAGGTCCACCTGGATGCCGTGGCCCTGCAACTGCAGCCGCTGGTTGTCGATCTGCTGCTGCACCAGCGCCAGCAGGTCGATCTTGCGGCGCTGGAGCTGGCTGGCCTCGAAGGCCGCGGCGTTGAAGCGCAGCAGGTCCTCGATCTGGCTTTGCAGCACGCTGGTGTTCTGGCGCAGGATGCGTGCGATCTCGCGCTGGTTGGGCGACAACTCGCCGGCCACGCCGTCTTCGAGCAGCGAAACGCCTTCGCGCAGCGCCGCCAGCGGGGTCTTGATCTCGTGCGAGACGTGGCGCAGGAAACGCGCCTTGTCGGCGTCGAGCTCGGCCAGGCGCAGGCGCAGCCAGTCCAGCCGCTGGCCCACGAGCTGCAAGTCGCTGGGGCCGTGGATTTCGATGGGCTGCTCCAGCCGGTTCTCGCCCAGGCCGACGATGGCGCGTTCGAGCTTCTTGAGCGGCCGCGTCAGCCAGATGCCGAACACCAGCGCCAGCAGCGCGGCCAGCCCGATGGCGCCCACGATCTGCTGCGTCAGCATGCGCCGGCTGCCTTCCTGGCGGTCGATCAGTTGCTGGCCGCGCTGCTCCATGACCTGCTGCACCTCCTGCGAGATGGCGGTGTTGATGAGCTGCAGCTCGCGAAAGTCGTTGGCCAGCGCCTGGTCGCGGTCGATGGAGGTGTCGGTGCTGCCCAGGCGCGAGTTGATCAGGTCGATCTGCTGATGCCAGCGCGCGGCCGACTCGCCGATCAGGCCTTTGTCGCGCAGCCTGTCGACCGTCTGGCCGGTGTTGGCCACCGCGTCGCCATAACGCTGGCGCAGCACCTTGTCGTCGAGCAGGATGGACTGGCGCAAGGCGCGTTCCATGTCGACGCTGCGTTCATTGAGCGACTGCGCCGCCGAGGTCAGTTGCACCGACTGCGCCGCGCTGTTGCGGCTTTCGGCCATCAGGCCTTCGAGCGTGTAGAGCGCGCTGAGCGAGGCCGCGCCCAGCAGCCCGCCGATCAGCACGAAGGTGACCAGAAGCAGGGGGCGAAAGGAAATGCGCTGGATCAGGGACTGCATCGGCGGGGCATCACAAGCGAAAAGACGGCCATGGATGAGGCGGGTCGCCGGCCGCGCAGCCGACTCAGGCGGGCTGAGCCGCCGTGGCCGCTGCGGCCAGGCCCGCGCTTTCCGTGGTCAGAACCTCGCCGCGCAGTGTATAGGCGTACGAGTCGAGGATTCTGACATCGACCATTTGTCCGACAAGCCGGTCCATGCCCGGGCCGGCGGCGAAGTTGACCACGCGGTTGCATTCGGAGCGGCCCATCAGCTCCGGCGCGTCGGGGCGCGACTTCTTGGACGGCCCTTCGACCAGGATGCGCTGGATGGTGCCCACGCGGCTTTGCCCGATGCTGCGCACATTGGCTTCGAGCACGGCCTGCAGCTGCTGCAGGCGCTGGAGCTTGACCTCGTGCGGCGTGTCGTCGGCCAGGTTGGCTGCGGGCGTGCCCGGGCGCGGGCTGAAGATGAAGGAAAAACTCGCGTCGTAGCCGACGTCGTGCACCAGCTTCATCATCTTGTCGAAGTCGTCCTGCGTCTCGCCCGGAAAGCCGACGATGAAGTCGCTGCTCATGCTCATGTTGGGGCGCACGGCGCGCAGCTTGCGGATGATGCTTTTGTACTGCAGCGCGGTGTAGCCGCGCTTCATGGCCATCAGGATGCGGTCCGAGCCGTGCTGCACCGGCAGGTGCAGGTGGTCGACCAGCTTGGGCACCTTGGCGTAGGCGTCGATCAGGCGCTGCGTGAATTCGTTGGGGTGGCTGGTGGTGTAGCGGATGCGCTCGATGCCCGGGATCTCGGCCACGTATTCGATCAGCAGGGCGAAGTCGGCGATCTCGCTCGTGCCGCCCATGGCGCCGCGGTAGGCATTGACGTTCTGACCCAGCAGCGTGACTTCGCGCACGCCCTGCTCGGCCAGGCCGGCGACCTCGGCCAGCACGTCCTCGAAGGGGCGCGAGACCTCTTCGCCGCGCGTGTACGGCACCACGCAGTAGCTGCAGTACTTGGAGCAGCCTTCCATGATCGACACGAAGGCCGTGGCGCCTTCCACGCGCGCGGGCGGCAGGTGGTCGAACTTCTCGATCTCGGGGAAGGTTATGTCGACCTGGGGGCGGTCCTGCGCGGCGCGCTGCTGCAGCAATTCGGGCAGGCGGTGCAGCGTTTGCGGGCCGAACACCACGTCGACGAAGGGCGCGCGGGCGATGATGGCGTCGCCCTCCTGGCTGGCCACGCAGCCGCCCACGCCGATCTTCACGCCCTTGGCCTTGAGGTGCTTGATGCGGCCCAGGTCCGAAAACACCTTCTCCTGCGCCTTCTCGCGCACCGAACAGGTGTTGAACAGGATCAGGTCGGCCTCGTCCACGTTCTGCGTGGCCTCGTAGCCTTCGGCCGCGTGCAGCACGTCGACCATCTTGTCCGAGTCGTACTCGTTCATCTGGCAGCCGAACGTCTTGATGAAAACCTTGCGGGGCGTGGCGGTCATGGGGCTCTTTCTGAAGCTGGAATCGTGGGGCGGCAGACCTGCCGGGCAGGGACCATGGCCGATGGAAGAAACAAAGGGGGCGCCGCGTTCAGGCACCGGGCCGGCGATGGGCCGGCACGTCGTGGCGGGGGTGAGTCTGGCCGCACAGGGCCGTGGCAGCAGCCGCCAGCGTGTGGCGGCCGGTGGCCGCGCGGGCCGGGCAAGGTGTGCGCACATGTGCGCAAAAACGTGTGCCCAGATGCGTATGAAAGCGGGCGCGGGCCCGGCAGGAGCAGGAAGTGTCGTGGGTCATGATGCTCAGCGTGTTCTGGTGTTCATCCAGTGGCCGAAGGCGAAGATTCTAGAAGGACGCGGCCCGCTGTTCAAGTTTGTCGAGTGCTTTGATCGGCCAAACCAGGGGCTGGACGCCCCTGGACGGTGCAGGTGGGGCGCTGCAATTGGTGGAGTGATCGACTATCGTTACGGCTCTTCGCGGGAGCGTGGCGCGTGGTTGAAGCCCAGGCGCCTGCGGGAGCGGCAACAAGCCAGGACTCAAAAACAACTGCCAGCCATGACCCAGAAAAACATCATGCCGATCTATCAGGGAGTGTTCAAGGCCGTCGCGATGACGGCCGTGCTTGGGGGCGTTCTGATGCTGTCGCCGTGCCTGACCAGCGCCATGTCGCAGCGCTGCTCGGCCAGTGCGATTGCCGCCGTGCTGCAGACCATGCCGGTGGCGATGGAGTGCCGCCGGGATGCCGCGCTGCCGGGTTGCAGCCCGGAGCCCTGAGCCCAGGCCCCCGTGTTGTTCCGGACCGCCGATGCGAAGGGCGCCGCCGCCTGAAATCAGGGGAGACAGGCGCTGAAAAACGCGCCGCCGGCAGGCCAGGCGCGACCCAGGGTATGCCGCAAGGTGGGGAGTTTGTGGTTGTGATGCAATGGCGACGGTGCGTTTTGCACCGAAACAGTAGGACGAACACAGCATGAAAAACCCCGCTAATTCAAAGCAATGCATGTGGCTTTCCCTGGTCGTCGCCGTGGCGATGACGGCCGCATGGGCGCCCGTCCAGGCCGCCGAACCTACGGCCCAGCAGAACCGGATGACGGCCTGCAATCAACAGGCCACCGGCAAGACGGGCGACGACCGCAAGGCCTTCATGAAAAGCTGCCTGTCCAACAAACCGAAACCGGTGACCCAGCAAGACAAGATGAAGTCTTGCAATGCGTCGGCCACAGGCAAGAAGGGCGATGAACGCAAGGCGTTCATGTCCGACTGCCTCAAGAAGCCCGCGTAAAAAGGGGCGGCCCCGCGGCCGCACCCGCCCACCCGCCGCCGCCTTTGTGCGGCGGCGCTGCGTGAACAGGTTCTCAGTCGATGAGCCGACCGTCCGCGTGAAAGGGATAGGGCCCTTCGTAGTCGCCACTGGCGGCCAGATGAGACACCAGGCGCCCGCCCGCCGGCAGCGCGTGCAGCGCGTAGCCGGGCGGCTCCAGCGTCCAGGCCGACGCGGCCGTGGGCGACAGGTCCAGGCAGACCTGGTGCGCCACGGAAGGCGCCGTGGCCGCGATGGCGCCCCCGAACCGCACCTGGATGCTGCGGTGCAGATGGCCGCAGATCACACGTTCCACATTCGGATGACGCGCCACCAGGAGCTCCAGTTCGGCCGCGCCTTCGAGCAGGCCGATGGCGTCCATGTGGCCGATCAGCGTGGCGAACGGCGGATGGTGCATGGCGATCACGACCGGGCGCTCGCGGTGGGCGTCCAGTTGCGCTTGCAGCCACGCCAGGCGCTCGGCGCACAGCCGGCCTTCGCTGGCGCGCGGCACCACGGTGTCGAGCGCGATGAGCTGCAGCCCACCCACGGGCACGCTGTACTGGATGAAACCCGCCGTGCCCAGGTAGCTGTGTTCCGGGAAGCTGCGGCGCAGCTCGTCCCGGTCGTCGTGGTTGCCGGGCATGAGGTAGATGCGGTGCGAGGCCAGCGGCGCCAGCAACTGGCGCAGGTGGGTGTATTCGGCCGCGCGCCCGAAGTCGACGAGGTCGCCCGTGATGACGATGGCGTCGGGCGCCTGGGGCAGCCGCGTGATGCTGGCAACGGCCTGCGCCAGGTAGGGCGCGGTGTCGATGCGGCCGTAGGCCAGGCGGCCGGGTTCGCGGATGTGCGGATCGGTGATCTGCAGCAGCAGCGTCGTCGGCAATGGGCTTGATGCGGGCACGGAGGAAGCATTCATGGCGGGGCCTCGTGAGTGAAAAGCAGCGCAGGCGTGGGTCGCTGAACGGGCGGCTGTGTTCAGCCGGCGGCCAGCGGCATGAGCCGCTCGGGCGCAATGCGGATGCCCACCACGTCGCCGGCGCGCGCCGCGTGGTCGCGCGCCACGTCCACCTGCAGCGAGGCCTGGCCCGCCACCGTGAGTGTCAGCTGAACGCGCTCGCCCAGGAAGTGGCGGCGCGCGACTTCGGCGCGTCCCCAGCCGGCCTCGACAGGGCCGATCTCGATGTCCTCGGGCCGCACCAGCGCGCAGGCCTGGGGCGTTTCGGGGCAGGGCAGCCGCAGCCCGCCCAGATCGACGGTGCCGCCCTGCACGGCCAGTTGGTTGACGCGGCCCAGGAAGGTGGCCACGAAGGGATGGCGGGGCGCGCGGTACAGCGTCTCGCCGTCGCCGACCTGGACGATGCGGCCGGCCTGCATCACGGCCAGCCGGTCGGCAATCGCCAGGGCTTCCTGCTGGTCGTGGGTGACGTGGATGGCGGTGATGTGCAGCCGCCGCAGCAGCTCGGCCAGTTCGTTGCGCAGCGACTCCTTGAGCTTGGCGTCGAGCGCCGTCAGCGGCTCGTCGAGCAGCAGCACGCGCGGGCGCGCGGCCACCGCGCGCGCCAGGGCCACGCGCTGGCGCTGGCCGCCCGAAAGCTCGGCCGGCCGGCGTTTTTCCAGGCCGCCCAGGCGCACCAGGTCGATCAGTTCGCCCACGGCCTGGCGCCGTTGCGCCTCGGGCACGCCACGGATGCGCAGGCCGTAGCCAATGTTGGCCTCGACCGTCATCTGCGGGAACAGCGCGTAGTGCTGGAACACCATGCCGATTTGCCGGCGCTCGATGGGCAGGTGGGTCACGTCGGTCTGGCCGAAGGCGATGCGGCCGCCGGCATCGGGCGCTTCCAGCCCGGCGATCAGGCGCAGCAAGGTGGTCTTGCCGCAGCCCGAGGTGCCGAGCAGGGCGAGCACCTCGCCGGGCTCGACGGCCAGGTCGGTCGGCTGCAGGCCGCGTGTGCCGTCGGGGTAGGTCTTGGCGCAGCGGACGATGTCCACGCGCGTGCGTTCAAGTTCCATGGCGCTGGGCGATGAGGTTGCCGGCGGCCTGCAGGCCCCACAGCACGGGCAGGATGACGAGGAGGAAGAGCAGGGTGTAGGCCGAGCCGATCTCGATGCGCATGGACGCATAGCTGTCGGCCAGGCCCACGGGCAGGGTGCGCGTGAGCGGCGTGTGCAGCATCCAGGTGAGGTTGAATTCACCCACGGACAGCGTGAACACCATCAGGCTGCCGGCCACGATGGCGGGCAGCACGGCGGGAACCAGTACGCCCATGAAGCGCTGCATGAAGTTCGCGCCCAGCGAGCGCGCGGCCTCTTCGAGCGCGTGCAGTTCGTCGCGGCGCAGGGCCGCGGCCACGGTGCGCACCAGGAAGGGCAGCGTGAACACCATGTGGCCGACCAGGATGAAGAGCCAGCTCTGGCGTAAGCCTTGCAGCGTGCCGTAGGCCAGGATCAGCGCCAGCGCGCTGGCCAGGCCGGGCACGGCCACGGGCAGAGTCATGAGCTCTTCCAGAACACCCGCCCAGCGCGAGCGGCTGCGCGCCAGCGCATAGGCACAGGGCACGCCGATGGCGATGTTGCCCAGCACGCACAGCAGCGCAATCATCAGCGACAGGCCGACGGTGCCGCCGTAGTTGTCCCAGACCTCGGCCAGCCAGCGCAGGGTCAGGCCGCTGCGCAGGCCGGTGGCGTAGTTGTTGACCAGGCCCGCGGCCACCGACAGCACGATGGGCGCGAGCATGAACAGCGCCACCAGCGCGGTGAGCGCCGCCAGGGCCGGGGGGGGACTTGCCGTGCGTGGGTCATGGGAAAGAGCAACGTTCAGACAGGCGCGGTGCCCGAGAACCGCCGCGCCAGCTGCAGCACCAGCCAGGTGATGAGCCCCAGCGCGATGGACAGGCTCGCGGCCAGCGCGAAGTTGGCGTAGTTGGTGAACTCGTTGTAGATGGTGATGGGCAGCACCTCGAAGCGGGCCGACAGCGTGAAGGCCGTGCCGAAGGCGCCCATGGCGGTGGCGAACACGATGGCGCCGCAGGCCAGTGTGGTGGGTGCAAGTTCTGGCAGCCACACGTCGCGCGCCACGCGCCAGCGCGAGGCACCGAGCGAACGTGCGGCTTCTTCGAGCTGTGCGTCCATGGCGCCAGCAGCGGCGGTGTAGCTGGCGATGGCGCGCGGCAGCGAAAAATACAGATAGGCCAGGAACAGTCCCGCCAGCCCATAGGCGAAGGTCACGCGGCCCAGGCCCAACACATCGGTCAGGTCGGCCACGACGCCTTGGCGCCCCGCGATCAGGATCAGGAAAAAGCCGACGATGACGCCCGGAAAGGACAGCGGCAGCGTCAGCAGCGCCAACAACAGTTGCCGGCCGCGAAACTGCTGGCGCGCCAGCGTGACGCCCACCAGCGCGCCCAGCAGCAGCGTGGCCAGCGTCACGGCCAGCGACAGGCCCAATGTTTGCAGCAGGCTTTGCAGGTAGCGCGCGTGCGTGAGCACCGCCAGGTAGGTCGACCAGCCCTGGCCGGCCGGCAGCGCCACCAGATGGGCGACGGGCAGCAGCCAGAAAGCCGCGAAGAAAGCCGAGGCGGGCGCGGTGCACGCGAGCAGCAGGGCGCGCGAGGGCGCGAAACCAGTGGACATGACCAGGGAGCGAGAAGAGGCCAGCAGGCGCGCGTGCGGCTTACTGCACGTCCTTGAGGTAGCGCTCGGAAAACGCCTTCTGCGCGGCGGCCATCTTGGCGTAGTCCACCATCTGGGCGCGGGCGTAGTCGGCGGCGGGCAGGAAGCGCGCCTGCACCTGCGCCGGCATGGCGGCCGCGCGCACCGGGCGCAGATAGGCATTGGCCCACAGGGCCTGGCCTTCGTCGGACAGCACAAAATCCAGGACCTTCTTGGCGTCGGCCGCGTGCGGCGCATTGGCCACCAGGCTCATCACGTAAGGCACGGCGATGGTGCCTTCGGCCGGGATCACGAACTGCACGTTGGCGCCGTCCTTGTATTTGGCGCGGTAGGCGTTGAAGTCGTAGTCCAGCAGGATGGCGATCTCGCCCGAGAGCACGCGGGCGTAGGCCGTCTGCTTGGGCACGATGGGGTCGTTCTTTTGCAGCGCCTTGAAGTAATCCAGGCCGGGGCCGAAGTTGTCGAGCGTGCCGCCGCGCGCCTGGTTGGCCGCGACCGCGCCCACATAGCCCACGAAGGCCGAGGCCGGGTCGAGGTAGCCGATCAGACCCTTGTAGTCAGGCTTGAGCAGATCGGCCCACGAGCGCGGCACGGGCCGGCCCTGGAGCGCGTCGACGTTGACCATGAAGCCCAGCGTGCCCGTGTGGATGGTGAACCACTGGCCGGCCGGGTCCTTGAGGCCATCGGGAATGTCGCGCCAGCCGGCCGGCTGGTAGGCGGCAACCACGCCTTCCTTGCTGGCCTGGATGGCGAAGGTCACGCCCAGGTAGGTCACGTCGGCTACGGGGCAGGCGCGCTCGGCCACCAGCTGCGCCAGCGACTGGCCGGAGTTCTTGTTGTCGGGTGGCACCGTCACGCCGGTCTTGGCTTTGATGGCCTTGATCTGTGTGCCCCAGTCGGCCCATTCGGGCGGGCAGTTGTAGCAGATCGCGGTCTGCGCCATGGCGCTGCCGCACAGGCCAAGCGCCAGCGCGGCGGCGCGCAGGAAGGGGGAAACGAAGGACGGCATGGAAAAGGCTTCTGGAGGCACGGCGCGCCTGGATTCAACAAAATCGATTCAGGTATTGGAGCGGGCCGTTGTGACAGGGGCGTGACGCGTTGGCGCCAGGCCGTCACCCTGGCGTCTTGGCCGCCTCGCCATGCAGCCAGGCCAGGAAGGCCGCCACCGCGGGCCGGCGGGCGTGGCGTGGCGTGGCGGATAGACCGCGAAATGCGCCTTGACCTTGATGGCGGCCTCCAGGCCGAACACCGGCACGAGCTGGCGCCGCGCGAGGTGGCCGGCAGCGTTGACCACGCTTTCCAGCGCCACGCCCAGGCCTTGCGTGGCCGCGTCCAGCGACATCTGCGCGCGGTCGAAACGCACGACGAAGCGGTCGGGCGCGCGCAGGCTGGTGTAGGCGCGGAACCAGTCCGACCATTGCACGATGCTCACATTGCTCTGGATCAGCGGCACGTCGAGCAACTGCGCCATGTGCTTGAGCCGGTGCTCGCGGGTGAAGGCGGGGCTGGCCAGCGGCACGATGCGTTCCTCGAACAGCGGCTCGACCTCCAGGTCGGGCCACTGCGCGATGCCGTAGCGGATGTCGATGTCGGCTTGCCCGAGCGCGAAGTCGCTGTGCGAGTGAGCCGCCGACAGGTTCAGGGAAATGTCCGGGTAGGCCTGAGCGAAGGCGCGCAGGCGCGGCATCAGCCAGAGGCTGGCCAGGCTGGGCGCCGAGTGCACGTACAGGCTGTTGCTGACGCCGTGGCGCAAGTCGTCGGTGGCCGAGACGATGGCCGCCAGCGCCCCTGACACGCGCGACAGGTAGGTGTCGCCTGCGCTGCTCAGCCGCACGCCGTGCGCGCTGCGCTCGAACAGGCGCACGCCCAGGTGGTCTTCGAGCCTGGCGATCTGGTGGCTGATGGCCGAGGCGGTCAGGTGCAGCTCGGCCGCGGCCAGCGCGAAGCTGCGGCGGCGGGCAACGGCCTCGAAGGCCTGGAGGTTGGCGACAGGGGGCAGCGCGGCCATAGGGTGACTCCGCATCTCAGTTGAAGAACTGTCATCTTAGGCTGATGAAACATCGCTTGTCTTCATGATTTGCGACGCCGAAGATGCACGCACCCTCATTGCTGGAGACAAACTTATGCTGCTCAAGGACAAGGTCGCGGTCATCACCGGCGGCGCAGGCATCAACGGACTGGGCTACGCCACAGCGCGCCAGATGGCGGCCCAGGGCGCGCGCGTGGCCATCCTGGACCTGGCGCGCGCGGCGCCCGCCGAAGCGGCTGCACGGCTGGGCGCCGCCCACCTGGGCCTGGTGGCCGACGTGACCGACAAGGCCGCTTGCGAGGCCGCCGCCGCTGCCGTGCTCAAGGCCTTCGGTCGCGTGGACGTGCTGGTCAACAACGCGGGCATCACGCAGCCGGGCAAGACGCTGGAGATCACGGGCGGCGACTACGACCGCGTGCTCGACGTCAGCCTGCGCGGCACGCTCTACATGTCGCAGGCGGTGCTGCCGGCCATGCGCGCGCAGGGCGCGGGCGCCATCGTCTGCATCTCGTCGGTGTCGGCGCAGCGCGGCGGTGGCATCTTCGGCGGGCCGCATTACTCGGCGGCCAAGGCGGGCGTGCTCGGGCTGGCACGCGCGATGGCGCGCGAGTTCGGCACCGACGGCATCCGCGTCAACTGCATCACGCCCGGTCTGATCGAGACCGACATCACGCAGGGCAAGCTCGGCCCCGAGCGCAAGCGTGAGATCGAGGACACCATTCCGCTGGCGCGCCTGGGCCGTGCGGAGGACGTGGCCGGTGCCTGCGTGTTCCTGGCCAGTGAGCTGTCGGGCTACTGCACCGGCATCACGCGGGATGTCAACGGTGGCATGCTGATCCACTGAGTTTTCCGCCTGAAACCCGCGGCCGCGCAGGCGGCCATCCATGACAACAAAGGAGACAAGACCATGCAACGCAAGACCTTCATCCGCACCGCCTGCGCCTGGCTGGCGGGCGCCCTGATGGTGCCCGCGCTGGCGCAAACGCAGGCGCCGGCCGTCAAGCTCACGCTCGGCCACGGCGCGGCGCCCGACAATCCGCGCCACCTGGCATCCCTGGAGTTTGCCGAGCGGGTCAAGGCGGCCAGCGCGGGGCGTATCGACGTGCAGATCGCGCCCTCGGCGCAACTGGGCGACGACGCCGCCATGGTCACCGCGCTGCGCACCGGCGCGCTCGACCTGTCGGCCAATTCGCAGGGCGCGGTCGCCGCGGCCGTGCCGGAGTACGCGGCCTTCGGCATGCCCTTTCTGTTCGCTTCGCCCGCGCAGGCCTTCAAGCTGCTCGACGGCCCGCTGGGCCAGGAACTGGCCGACAAGTCCGCGGCCAAGGGCATGGTGGTGCTGGGCTACTGGGACAACGGCATCCGCCACATGACCAACAGCCGCCATGCGATCCGCAGGGTCGAGGACCTCAAGGGCCTGAAGATGCGCACGCCGCCTGACGCGGTGCTGGTCGACATCATGCAGGCGCTGGGCGCCGAGGCGCAGCAGATCAAGTTCGCCGAGCTTTACGTCGCGCTGCAGCAGGGCGTGGTCGACGGGCAGGAGAACCCGCTGGCCAACTTCTACGCCAGCAAGCTCTACGAGGTGCAGAAACACCTGGCGCTGACCGGCCACATGTTCCAGATGACGCCGCTGGTGCTGAGCAAGCGCACCTGGGACCGCCTGACACCGGCCGACCGCGACGTGCTCACGCAGGCCGCGCAGGAAGCGACCGCCTACCAGCGCCAGCTCTCCAAGGAGGTGGACGACAAGCTGCTGGACGACATCAAGGCCAAGGGCGTGGAGGTGACCACCATCGACGCGCGCGCCTTCGCACAGGCCACCGCCAAGGTGCAGGAAAAGTGGTCGGCCGGCCCCATCGGCCCCTACGTCGCCAAGGTCGTGAACGCGGCGGGTGCGCACTGACCGCGGCTGTCGTCACGATCGATCGAACGCATGCCGCGCCCGCTGCGGCGCGGCCAGGAGACTTCCATCATGAACATCGTCGAACGCGTGGTCACCGGCGTGTGCCGCGCCGTGCTGTGGGTCAGCACCACCATCATCTTTCTGATCCTGGTGTGCAACACCGTCTTGCGTTATGCCACCGGCGCCAGCCTGCAATGGGCCAACGAGGTGCCCGAGCTGCTGTTTCCCTGGCTCGTGATGGCCGGCGTCGTGCTGGCCGCCGCGCATGGCGCGCACATCACCACCACCTTCCTGGTCGAGACGCTGCCGGCGCGCGTGCAGCGCATCGTCGCCACGCTGAGCTGGCTGATCGTGGCCGTGCTCTACGCCACGCTGGCCTGGGCCACGCTGAACATGCTGGCGATCGTGCACGACGAGCGCAGCCAGATCCTGCAGATTCCGGGCTCGGTCACGTACGCCTGTGTGATGGCCGGGATGGCCATGCTCAGCGTGCTGGCGCTGCAATCGGCATGGCGTGCCTGGCTGGCTGGCCGCACGCGGCGCGAGCCGGCACAGGCGCCCACCGAACGGCCGGTCGCGACCCCCCATTGGTAAGGAGCTGTACAAGATGTCCGCACTCATCCTGATCGTTTTTATGGGCGGCGCCGTCATCGCCATGCCCATCGCCCATGCGCTGCTGATGGGCGCCATGGCCGCCGCGGCCACCTCCGACCGCGTGCCGCTGGACCTGCTGGTGCAGCAGATGGTGGCGCAGGTCCAGAGCTTTCCGCTGATAGCCATTCCTTTCTTCATGCTCACGGGCTCGCTCATGATGGGCGGGCGACTGGGCGAGGCGCTGGTGGGCGTGCTCTCGACGCTGATCGAGCGCTTCCATGGCGGGCCGGCGCAGGTGGGCGTGATGTCGTCCACGCTGTTCGGTGGCGTCTCGGGCTCGGCCGTGGCTGACGCCTCGGCCATCGGCTCGCTGATGATTCCCTGGCACAAGCGCCTGGGTTATCCGCCGGCCTTTTCGGCAGCCACGCTGGCGGCGGCGGCCACCATCGACATCCTGATTCCGCCGTCGATTCCGATGATCCTGTTCGCGCTCAGCGCCAACGCCTCGATCGCGGCGCTGTTCGTGGCGGGCATCCTGCCGGGCCTGCTGATGTGTGGCGGTTTCATGGCCGTGTGCTGGTGGGTGGGCCGCCGCCGCAACTTCCCACGCGACACCACACCGTTCGACTGGACCGCGTTCCGCCGCCACCTGTTCTATGCCTCGCCCGCGTTGCTGCTGCCGGTGCTGATCATCATCTTCCTGCGTTTCGGCATCGCCACGCCCACCGAGGTGGCCGTGCTCTCGACGCTGTATGCCGGCGCGGTCTCGGTGCTGGTCTATCGTGACCTGGGCTGGAGGCGCATGAACGACGCCGTCGTGCACGCGGGGCTGGCCACGGGCGTGGTGCTGCTGGTGATCATGGCCTCGTCGGCCATCGGCTGGCTGCTGACCTTCGACCAGATGCCCACGGGCATCGTCGACTGGGTGCAGGGCCACGTGGAATCGGCCTGGGTGGTGATTCTGCTGATGAACCTGCTGATGCTGTTCATCGGCATGTTCATCGACCTGCCCGCCGCCGTGCTGCTGCTCACGCCGGTGTTTGTGCCGCTGGCCCAGAGCGTGGGCATGGACATGACGCAGCTGGGAATCATGATGGTGGTCAACCTGGCCATCGGCCTGTACACGCCGCCGGTGGGCACCACGCTGTTCATCACCAGCTCGCTGGCCAAGGTCAAGGTCGGCCAGACCGTGCGTGAACTCATTCCCTTCTACCTGGTCGCGCTGGCGGTGCTGGCGCTTGTCTCTTACGTTCCCGCCAGCATCGTGCATTGATGGCGCGGCGGCCGCTTGTCACTTCCGAGGAGATTTCCGCATGAATGAACACGATCCGCAGAGGCTGGATGCGCTCGCGTGCTGCGCCTACCGCATCCGCCGCTATGCACTGCGCATGGGCGAGGTCCAGGGCCAGGGCTACATCGGCCAGGCGCTGGGCTGGGCCGACGTGCTGGCCGTGGCCTACGGGCACGCGCTCACGTTCCGGCCGGCCGAACCCGACTGGGCGGGGCGCGACCGCTTCCTGCTCTCGCACGGCCACTACGCCATTGCCTTCTACGCCGCGCTGATCGAGGCCGGCATCATCCCCGAGTCTGAACTCGAAACCTATGGCAGCGACGACAGCCGCCTGCCCATGTCGGGCATGGCGACCTACACGCCGGGCATGGAAATCTCGGGCGGCTCGCTCGGGCAGGGCTTGCCGATCGCGGTCGGCATGGCGCTGGCCTTGCGCCAGCAGGGCAATCCGGCCTTCGTCTACAACTCGATGTCCGACGGCGAGCTCGACGAGGGCTCGACCTGGGAGGCGGCCCTGGGTACGGCCCATCACCGGCTGGGTAACCTGATCTGCCTGGTCGACATCAACAACCAGCAGGCCGACGGCCCATCGAACAAGGTCATGGGTTTTGAGCCGCTGGCCGACAAATGGGCGGCCTTCGGCTGGCACGTGCAGCGTGTCGATGGCAACGACCTGCCCGCGGTGCTGCAGGCCTTCGACGCCGCGCGGCAACTGCAGGAGGCGCGGCCGCGCGTCATCCTGTTCGACACGCTCATGGGCCGGGGCGTGCCCTTTCTGGAGCAGCGCGAGAAGAACCACTTCATCCGTGTCGACCCGCCCGAATGGCAAAAAGCCATCGAGATATTGGACCAATCGCAGCAGAACGAGGAGGCCCTGCCATGAACACCGCCATCGCGGCCGAAGGGCAGCGTGTGCAGGCCACGCCCTTCGGCAAGGCCCTGGTGGCCCTGGCCGCCGAGCGCCCCGATGTGGTTGGTTTGACGGCCGACCTGGCCAAGTACACCGACCTGCACCTGTTCGCCCAGGCCTACCCCGATCGTTACTACCAGATGGGCATGGCCGAGCAGTTGCTGATGGCCGCGGCCGGCGGCATGGCCAAGGAAGGGCTCACGCCCTTTGCCACCACCTACGCGGTGTTCGGCACGCGCCGCGCCTACGACTTCGTGCACCAGGTCATCGCCGAGGAAAACCTCAACGTCAAGATCTGCTGCGCGCTGCCAGGCCTGACCACGGGCTACGGCCCCAGCCACCAGGCCACCGACGACCTCGCGCTGATGCGCGCCGTGCCCGGCCTGACCATCGTCGACCCTTGCGATGCGCTCGACCTGGCGCAGGCCGTGCCGCAGATCGCCGCGCACCGCGGCCCCGTCTACCTGCGCCTGCTGCGCGGCAACGTGCCGCTGGTGCTCGACGAGTACGACTACCAGTTCGAACTCGGCCGGGCCAAGCTGCTGCGCGACGGGCGCGACGTGCTCATCATTTCCAGCGGCTTCATGACCATGCGGGCGCTGGAAGCCGCCGAAACCCTGGCGGCCGACAAGGTCGGCGTGGCCGTGCTGCACTGCCCGACCATCAAGCCGCTGGACGTCGAGACCATCGTGAGCGCCGTCGCCAGCCAGCCCCGCCTGGTGGTCGTGGCCGAAAACCATTCGGTCATCGGCGGCCTGGGCGAAGCCGTGGCCAGCGCGCTGCTGCAGCGGCGCGTGCAGCCGCCGGGCTTTCAGCTCGTGGGCCTGCCCGACGGCTTCCTCGACGCCGGTGCCCTGCCCACACTGCATGAGCGCTACGGCATCAGCCGCCAGGCACTGGCCCAGCGCATCAAGGGCTGGCTGGGTTGATCTGCTCGGCGGCGCTGCGCATGGCACGCCGGCAGCGCGTGAGTAGGACAGCACGCCTTGCCGACCACGGCTGCTCTTCATTACGATCTCGGCACCTGGGCCTTCCCGGTCCCAGTGCTATCGAGAGATCATCATGAAATCACATCTGCTGCATCGAACGTCTGCGCTCGTGTTGGTGGCCGCGCTGGCCACGCCGGCCTGGTCGGCTGGTTTGCTGGACAGCGTCAAGGACCAGGCGGGCCAGTACCTGGGCGGCGGCTCCAACGCTGCGGCAAGCAGCCCGTCCTCTTCAGGCGGCGCGTTGGCAGGCCTGGGTGGGCTGGGCCTGCCGGCCATCGGCAGCGGCACCAGCAGCAACGTGGCCGGCGTGCTCGAGTACTGCGTGAAGAACAACTACCTCAACCCCGCCAGCGCGCAGGGCGTCAAGGACAAGCTGCTGGGCAAAATCGGCCTGGGCGGCGGCCAGGCCCAGCAGGACAGCGGCTACCAGCAGGGCCTGGGCGGCGTGCTCAAGGGCAGCGACGGCTCTTCCTTCAGCCTCGACCGCGTCAAGGGCAACCTCAAGGAAAAGGCCTGCGACTACGTGCTGGACAACGCCAAGTCGTTCATTTGGCCGGCGCCACGCATTGTTTCTGCGACGACGGTTTGCCGTCGCAAAAGGATGGGGCGAAGCGGTGTCGCGCGTGAAGTGCGGGGCGTGCCGGAGGTCAGGCCCGCATTTCAAGCACGGTGAACGAGGCCATGGCCTCCGCGATCGAGCGTGTCCGCTGCGCGTCGTAAAGCGCTGCCCGGACGAAGGCCACACGTGAACCCACTCGGGAGGCGGATGCCTCGACCTCGTAGTCGCCTAACCGGGCGGGTGCCTGCATGTTGACCGTCAGGCTGATCGTGGCGCAGGTTTTGCCGGCAGGCAGCCTAGACAACACGGCGAAGGCCATGGCGAAATCGAGCATGGATGTCAGCGTCCCGCCCGCCACGACGCCGTTTCCCTGAAGCGAATCGGCCGGCACCGAAAAGCGCAACGTCACATCGCCCGGTTCTCCGCGGACGAAGCGTGTCCGCAGTGCCTCAAGTGCGGGACTCGTGCGTAATGCCGTGTCCACGCCTTCACCTGCGATGAGCGCGTGGATGAGTGCGCGATCCGGGTTGTCGGCCATGGCATCGCGGGTTTCGGTGGTGCTCATGGCTGCACGCAGCGCTGGCGCTGGGCGCCCAACCCTTCGATGCTGGCCTCCATGACATCGCCCTCGCGCAGGAATCGGTTGTAGTGCGTACCGTTGCCCGCCGGTGAGCCGGTGCAGATGATGTCCACCGGGAGCAGGCGGCTGTAGCGGGAGATGTACTCGATCTGGCGCTCGATGCCAAACAGCATGTCGGCTGTGCTCTCGTCCTGCATCACCTGACCGGACACCGACAGGCGCAGTGCAAGCTTGTGAGGATCGGTGACGAATTGCCGGGGCACGAGGTAGGGCCCCATCGGCAGGAAGCCGGGCTGGCCCTTGGAGCGCAGCCAGTCTGTGCCCAGCATCTTGTAGTCGGTGCGTGGGATGAGATCCCGGGCCGATATGTCGTTGACGATGGTAAAGCCCGCGACATGCGACATGGCCTGCTCCACAGGAATCTGATAGCCACCGCGCCCGATCACGACGGCCAGCTCCAGCTCCCAGTCGGGCTTGGTTGTGGTGTGTGGGAGAATCAGGTCGTCGAACGGCCCTGAAATGGCGGAGACCGGCTTCGTGAAGACGTAGGGTTCGCCGTTGGCCACGCGCGCGTCCATCATGTCTTCGGCCCATGCGCGCAGTCCGGCCTCGTCCAGGCCTTCGGGCCCGACCTTCGAGTCCACCGTCAGGTCGACGACATGCTTGCGGTAGTTGGCGCCGGTGCAAAACACCTGCCGTGGCAGATCGACCGGGGGGTGAGTCCGGACCTCCTCGAGGGTGAACCAACGCACGCCCGGCCGCGGGGCTCGTGCGATTGGGTCCAGAAGCGGGCGGACGTCATCCCACTGATCGAGCAGCGCCAGAATGCTGGTGTTGCGCAGCACCTGCAGGGCAGGATTGTCCTGCGCCAGGTCATTCAGTGCCGCAACGCGATGGTCGATCACCAGGCCCGCGAATCGCTGGCCAGGCTGGCCGGAAAATGTTCCCAAAGCGTAGTGTTTCATTGTCTGTCCTTGGCAGGCTGCGGCAGCAGCGATTCGTCCACGATGGTGGCGTATTGCTCGTTCGAGCCCGGCAGGTCGAGCGTTTTCCGGTGGGCGATGAGCAGCGCGATGCCCGCCGCGTCGGGCCGCAGTGTCGCTGGCACCGACGCCAGCATCGCGGTCACCGCGGCGGCGGGCAGTCCGACGCCGGCGAGCACGCTTTGCGCCCATGCCGCTTGGCCGAGCATGGCGACGCGAGCCTGTTCGAGATCGCGTAGCCATTGGGCGGTCTTGGGTCGGGCCGCTTCGTTTGCATGGCGGATGACCACGCCTTGGCCTGGAAACGCTGGATATCGGGCCTGGATGGTTTGCACCAGCGACAGGCCCTGCGCCAGCGCCAGCGAATCGAAGGGAGGACCGAGCAAGGTGGCATCGCCAGCGCCTGATCGCAGCGCGTCAAACCGCTCTTTCACGCCGCCTACCGGGGTGAGGCGATATCGGTCTGCGCCAAGCCCCACGTCGTGAAGCATGGCTTTGAGCGCGATGACAAAGCCGTTGTCGGGGGAGTCGACGAGGATGTTGGCATCGGCCAGCGCATGGAGCGAGGCGATTCCCGGGCGGCCCACCAGCGCCAGTGGCGTCGTCTGCTCGATTTGCGCGACCACACGGAAGTCGCGGGGCCCCTGGCGCTGATTCCAGGCCAGCACGTTGTCGATGGCGGTCACCACCACATCGACTTCTCCAGCCACCAGGGCTTCGTACTGCACGTCGGACGAGGGGTTGCGCGTTGCCAGTGGCTGGCGGTTCGCGCACGAAGGCAGCGCGGCGGCAACCGTCGCCAGTGCCGGGGGGACGAACCACTGGGCTCGCAAGGCGTTTGTCTCCATGTTCACTCTCGGGTTGTTTTTTTAATTAAAGAACGGATCGTTTCGATTTTTCAAGGATAATTCCGGTATATTGATTGAAGTATTCGGGGAAACGAGCATTCATTGTCGCTGGAATTGATGTAAAATTTTCGATACGAATCGACTCGAAAATAAGGAATCTGAAGATGAATTCGCTGTTGGAAGAACAAGCTTCCCCTGAGTCCACCGAAGTCGCGGTCCGGCCTGTACGGCGCATCGTGACGGGGGAGAACGCGGAAGGCCGTTCGTACTTTGTCTCGGACGGCCCGACGCCCAATCGATCGGCCAAGGCGGGTTTGCCGGTGGCGCAAGTCCCCTGGATCACCGGCCAGGGGCGTGCGCAGGGCGCGGAACCCGCGCCCGCAGGGCATGCCTGCGGTTTCCATTCCAAGGGTGGTTCGCTGCTGCGCATCGTCGATTTCCCGCCGGACGCCGGCTACAACGAGACACAACTGCACGCGTTCCTCGATGCGAACGGCGTGCGAGACGCCGCTGGAAAGCCGCGTCACTTCTGGTTCCACAAGACCGAGTCGCTGGACTACGCCATCGTGCTGGAAGGTGAGATCTGGGCGCTCATGGATGAGGGCGAGACGCTCATGCGTCCCGGGGACGTTTTGGTCCAGCGCGCGACCAACCACAGTTGGGCAAACCGTTCGGACAAGCCATGTCGCATGGCGTTCGTGCTGCTGGATATTCCTGTGGGAGAGCCGCTGTGAAAAAAGTCATCATCACCTGTGCCGTGACTGGCGGTGCGCACACGCCGTCCATGTCCGAGCACCTTCCGGTGACGCCGCAGCAGATCGCCCGGCAGTCGATTGACGCCATCGAGGCCGGTGCCTCGATCGTCCACCTGCACGCGCGCGACCCGAACAACGGTCGGCCCAGCGGAGACCCCGAGATCTTTCGTCAGTTCGTCACGCCGATCAAGGAGGCGACCAACGCCGTCATCAACATCTCGACGGGCGGTGGGGGCCCCAACATGCCCATTGGCGAGCGTGCGCAAGCCGGGCGCGTGCTGCGCCCCGAAATGTGCTCGTTGAACATGGGGTCGCTCAACCTCGTGCTGTCCGAGATGGCTGAGCGCAAGCGCGAATGGAAACACGACTGGGAAGAGCCGTTCCTGCGCGGGACACGCGGCCTGATCTTCCGCAATACCTATGAAGACATCGAGTGGATTCTGGAGAACATCGGCAACCAGGGCGGGACGCGGTTCGAGTTCGAGTGCTACGACATCGGGCACCTGTACACCCTGCACTACTTCCTCGAACGAGGCCTCGTGAAGGGGCCGCTGTTCATCCAGTCCGTGTTCGGCTTGCGCGGCGGGATCGGCGCGCATGAGGAGGACATCCTCCACCACAAGCGCACGGCCGACCGTCTGTTTGGCGACGCTTACCACTGGTCCGTGCTGGCGGCGGGCCGTCATCAGATGCCGGTGGCCACGCTATCGAGCCTGATGGGCGGAAACGTTCGGGTGGGCCTGGAGGACAGCCTGTATATCGGACACGGCCAGCTTGCGCAGACGAATGCAGAACAGGTTCGCAAGATCCGCCGCATTCTCGAGGAACTCGGCATGGCGATCGCCACGCCCGACGACGCTCGCGACATGCTCGGGCTGAAGGGGCGAAACGAAGTCAATTTCTAGGGGAGCGAGGCAGAAGGCGGTGCCATGCGCCGCCTTCGTGCAATCCCTGTTGCGACGACTCTGCTGCCGCAGTCAGTTGTTCAGCGAACCGCGCTGGTCTTGCGAGACGCTGCGCGTGCCGGGCTCGCCTTTTTGGCGGAGGCTCCAAGCGTGGGCACGTCCACACCCAGCAGCGAGTAAACGTAGTTGATGTGCGCGCGGGCGAATTCCTCGTCCAACGGTCCGTGTCCCAACAGCAGGCGCATGTAGATGGGGGCGTAGAGCAGGTCGCTCAAGGTTTCGATGTTGTTCGGCGCGGCAATGGTGCCTTCGCTGCGCCAGGCTTCCAGCATCTCGCGCACGACAGCGCGGCGGCCGTAATGGAAGCGCTCCCGGAATTCCCGCAGGACGGCAGGATCTGACTGCCCTTCGCCGATGATCTGCGCGACGATGCGTCCCGACCATCCAGCGTATTCGTGAATGAGCGAATGCAAATGCCGTGCAATCGCAGTGGCCGGCGGAACATCGCGCGGCATCGGTGTCTTGACGACATGGTGTTCCATGAAAGCGTCGATGACCACGTGGGCCTTGGAACTCCACCAGCGGTAGATCGTTGCCTTGCCGACACCGGCTTCACGCGCGATGCCTTCGATGCTGATCGATTGCACCGACTGCTGCTCAAGCAGGCGCACGGTTGCCGCGAGAATCTGCGAGCGCGTCACCTCGCTTCGGGGGCGTCCGACTGCACGCCGGATTTGAGTTGCCTGCACTGCCTGGGTTTCCGCCATAACGATGAATGCCCTCTTGTTGCCTGATTGCCTTGCGGATTGTAAGCCAATGCGTCTCATAATTTGAGGAGGCAGCGGCAGAGCAAGGCGTGGGCTGCGAAACCGTCAGGCCCGCAGCGGCGCATGCTGGGCAGCCGCGCCGCTGCTGCGGCTTTTTACATGAACGGTTGGCGCTCGGGCGGCCACCACAGGCCGCTCTGCGGTTGTCCCATCCGGTTGCGCAGTGTGCCGATGCCGCCCACTTCCAGTTCGACCACGTCGCCAGGCTGAAGTTGGCGACCCAGTTCAAGCGCAGACCCGCCACCCATCGTGCCGGAGCCAATGACGTCGCCCGGTTCCAGGCTCTCGCCCAGGCTGGCCCAGGCGATCAGTTCCTCGACGGTCCATAGCTTGTTGGCACTCGTTCCCTTGCCCCAGGTCTGCCCATTGACGCGAACCTCCATGGAAATGGCATCCAGGTCTTCGAACTCGTCGATGGTCGTGATCCATGGGCCGATGCCGTAGGCGAAGTCCTTGCATTTCGTCGGGCCCATCTGGATGGGCATTTCGACGGATTGACGGTCTCTTGCGCTGAAGTCGTTGAAGATCGTGAGGCCGAAGAGGTAGTTGCGCGCGGTTTCAGGGCGCAGATTGCCGCCGCGGCGGCCAATCACGTAGCCGAGTTCGAGCTCGTAATCCATGTGCTCGATGTAGCCGGGCCAGGGCACTTCGGCCTCGTGGCCGATGACGGTGTGGGGCGTGCCCTTGAAGTAGCCAGGCACCTTGAGCAGGCTGGGGGTGGGGGCATGGGCCGATCTTTTCGTGAAAGCCCTTAATATGCCCCACGAAGGTCAGTCCATCGCGCACCACGGAGGGATCGGAGGCACCCAGCCAGGCCACTTCGCTGATGTCGAGCGATGCCTCGTCGCGCCGCTCGGCGTCGACGCTGCGGGCTGCCTGCAGGAAGACGTCGGCCAGCGCGATGGCGGCAGACATGCTTTCAGGAAAAAGTGCTCCAGCCAAACGGTTGGCTGCTTCCGGCGTGGCGCCTTGTTGGCGCAGGGCCAGGCTTTTTGCCTTCTTCAGGTCGATGACCCGACCTTCTTGAGGAAGAACGAGCACGAGGCGCGGGACGTCACCGTCCGGCCCTTGTATAGCGATTCGACCCAACTTCATCTTTGAACTCCAGCAGGTTGTTGTGATGCAACCGACAGCGCGGTGGCTTCACATGGGTGGTTGTGAAGTTGGTTAATCTATACGGTGCGTATCGTTTGTCAATACAAGGGTTTTTCTGATGAATTTTGCTGATTCATGGGGGTTTTGACGCTTGCGCATCGTTTTTTGGAGTCTTAATATGATCCACATCGTATCGTTATGAAATCACCATCAAGACGAACGACACCCTCTTTCACTCAAGCACGGCAGAGCTATGAAAATTCTTGGACCGAACATCCTTGTTTTTGGCGTTGACGATGTTGACGCCTGTGCGCAGTTTCTTGTGGACTATGGCCTCGAAGCCAAGGGCGATGGCTTCTTCGCTGCGCTGGACGGCACCGGTGTTCAGCTCAAGAAGCGAACCGATCCGAGCTTGCCCGCATGGTCGCTCCCGACCGCCAACCAGTTGCGCAAGACGGTCTACGGCGTGGCGGATGCGACGGTGCTCGATGGTATCGAGCGTGAACTCCAGGAGGACAGGGAAGTGCGGCGGCTTGCCGATGGCTCACTCGAGACCGTGGACGACGTCGGATTTGCGCTGGGCTTCCAGGTCACCATTCGCCGGACGCTCGATCTGCCGGCCGAAGCGGTTAACGCCCCGGGTGATGCCCATCGCGGTGTCAACGTGACGGCGGCCACGACAGATCTCGGTGCCGCACCGCCGCGCCCGCGTTCGTTGTCGCATGTCGTCTATTTCGTGCCGGATACCGACAAGGCCGAGGCTTTCTATGTCGATCGCCTGGGCTTTCGGGTCAGTGACCGCTTTGTCGGCATGGGGCCGTTTCTGCGTCCCGCCGGCACGCTGGACCATCACACGCTGTTTTTCATCCAGACGCCGCCTGCCTTGCAGGGGTGCGAACATTTCACGTTCCACATGGGCGGGCCAACGGAGCTGATGCGAGCGGGAGAAGCCTTCGTCGCCAAAGGGTATGAATCGTTCTGGGGGCCAGGCCGTCATCGTTTTGGCTCGAACTGGTTCTGGTACTTCAACACCCCCTTGAACTGCCATATCGAGTACGACGCCGATATGGACTTGCATGACGACACCTGGGTACCGCGCGTTGCCCCGGGCATCGTCGATAACTCCCAGCTGTTCCTGTTCAGCCGCCGCGAGAAGTGGGCCCCGGGTGGTCCACCGCCGGCAAAGGCTTAGGCCTTGCCATGGCCGGGCGCGAGCACAAGGGGCCATGGGTACCGCTTTGCCGGCTGGATCAGTTGCCGGTGCCTGGCCAGGCCCGTGGCTTTGATCTGGACGGGCTGGGGCGCGACCAGGTCTTTGTGGTGTGCAAGGCCGGTGGCGTCCATGCCTATCTCAACGCCTGTCCCCATTGGCCGATGGCCACCTTGCCCTGGCGCAAGGATGCCTACCTGGATACGACGGGCAACTACATCATGTGCCACGGCCATGGTGCCCGTTTCTCCATCGAGGGCGGCGAGTGCGTCAGCGGACCTTGTGTCGGGCAGCACCTCACGGCCGTTGTGATCTTGCCCCTGATTTACGGACACCTATCTAAGCGACATTGGCCAGCTCGTACTGCTCTGGGCTGAGGTAGCCCAGGGTCGAGTGCAGCCGGATCCGATTGTAGTCAACCTCAATGTAGTCAAACACATGAGCCTTGGCCTGCTCCCGTGTGGCGAGGTGTTCACCATGGATGGCCTCGACCTTCAGACTGTGGTTCCAACTCTCCATTGCTGCGTTGTCGTAGCAGTTGCCTCTGGCACTCATGCTGGCGATCAAAGCGTATTGCTCCAACAGGGCGCGGTGCTCGCGC
>WNDQ01000021.1 GCA_009912175.1 Paracidovorax wautersii
CGTAGGCCTTGGCTTCGCCACCGAACTTCTTGGACAGCACGGTTGCGATTGCAGCCGTCAGCGTCGTCTTGCCGTGGTCAACGTGGCCAATCGTGCCCACGTTCACGTGGGGCTTGGTCCGTTCGAATTTACCTTTTGCCATGTCAAATCTCCAAAGAGCAAATACCCGTGTGATGGTTTAAGGTCTGCATCCGGTTGCTGGTTCGCCCCGCACGGGAACAGGGCGGCACCGGATCGCAGACCCGCGGCCCGGACACCTGTCCGGGCCGTGTTGCTTACTTGGCGCGAGCGGCCATGATGGCTTCAGACACGTTGCGCGGTGCTTCGCTGTAGTGCTTGAATTCCATCGTGTAGGTGGCGCGGCCTTGCGTGGCCGAGCGCAACGAGGTCGAGTAGCCGAACATTTCGGACAGCGGGACTTCGGCCTTGATGACCTTGCCGCCGCCGATCATGTCGTCCATGCCCTGGACCATGCCGCGACGCGAGGACAGATCGCCCATCACGGTGCCGGCGTAGTCTTCCGGGGTCTCGACTTCCACGGCCATCATGGGCTCGAGGATGACCGGGCTGGCCTTCTTGCAGCCTTCCTTGAAACCGAAGATGGCGGCCATCTTGAACGCCAGTTCGTTCGAGTCCACGTCGTGGTACGAGCCGAAGTGCAGCGTGACCTTGACGTCGACCACCGGGTAGCCGGCCAGCACGCCTTGCGTGACGGCTTCGTTGATGCCCTTTTCGACGGCCGGGATGAATTCACGGGGAACCACACCGCCCTTGATGGCGTCGACGAACTCGATGCCCTTACCGGCTTCGTTCGGCTCGATCTTGAGCACGACGTGGCCGTACTGGCCCTTGCCGCCGGACTGGCGCACGAACTTGCCTTCGGCCTCTTCCACCGTCTTGCGGATGGTTTCGCGGTAGGCCACTTGCGGCTTGCCCACGTTGGCTTCCACGCCGAATTCACGCTTCATGCGGTCGACGATGATTTCCAGGTGCAGCTCGCCCATGCCGGAAATGATGGTCTGGCCGGATTCTTCGTCGGTGCGCACGCGGAACGACGGATCTTCCGAGGCCAGGCGCTGCAGGGCGATGCCCATTTTTTCCTGGTCGGTCTTGGTCTTGGGCTCGACGGCCTGTGCGATCACGGGCTCGGGGAACTCCATGCGCTCGAGCGTGACGATGGCATCCGGGTCACACAGCGTTTCGCCGGTCGTGACTTCCTTCAGGCCCACGCAGGCGGCGATGTCGCCGGCGCGGATTTCGTCGATTTCCTGGCGCTCGTTGGCGTGCATCTGCACGATACGGCCGATGCGCTCCTTCTTGCCCTTGACGGGGTTGTAGACGCTGTCGCCCTTGGAGAGCACACCCGAGTAGACACGCACGAAGGTCAGCTGGCCGACGTAGGGGTCGGTCATCAGCTTGAACGCCAGCGCGGAGAACTTCTCGTTGTCGTCGGCCTTGCGGGTGACTTCCTTCTCGTTCTCGTCGGTGCCACCCACGGGCGGGATGTCCAGCGGCGAAGGCATCAGTTCGATCACGGCGTCGAGCATGCGCTGCACGCCCTTGTTCTTGAAGGCCGAGCCGCACAGCATGGGCTGGATTTCGCCAGCGATGGTGCGCGTGCGCAGGCCCAGCGTGATCTCTTCTTCGGTCAAGTCACCTTCTTCGAGGTACTTGTTCATCAGCTCTTCCGACGCTTCGGCCGCGGCTTCGACCATCTTCTCGCGCCATTCCTTGGCGGAGGCGACGAGGTCGGCCGGGATCTCTTCGAAGGTGAACTTCATGCCCTGGGACGCTTCGTCCCACAGGATGGCCTTCATCTTGCGCAGGTCAACCACGCCCTTGAAGTTGTCTTCGGCGCCGATCGGGATCACGATGGGCACGGGGTTGGCCTTGAGGCGGTCCACCATCATCTGGCGCACGCGGAAGAAGTTGGCGCCGATACGGTCCATCTTGTTCACGAAAGCCAGGCGGGGCACCTTGTACTTGTTGGCTTGGCGCCAGACGGTTTCGGACTGGGGCTGCACGCCGCCGACCGAGTCGTACACCATGACGGCGCCGTCAAGCACGCGCATGGAACGCTCCACCTCAATGGTGAAGTCCACGTGGCCCGGGGTGTCGATGATGTTGATGCGGTGTTCCTGGAACGAGCCGTCCATGCCCTTCCAGAAGCAGGTGGTCGCAGCGGAGGTGATGGTGATGCCGCGCTCTTGCTCCTGCGCCATCCAGTCCATGGTGGCGGCGCCGTCGTGCACTTCACCGATCTTGTGGCTCACGCCGGTGTAGAACAGGATGCGCTCGGTCGTGGTGGTCTTGCCGGCGTCGATGTGCGCCGAAATACCGATGTTGCGGTAGCGCTCGATGGGGGTCTTGCGAGCCATGATGGATCCTTGATTGGGTCGTTTCGAGAGAGCTTGTCGTCCTGCCCGCAAGGGCTGCCGTCGGCAAGCGGCGGGAAAGACGGGGGGCCTGATCTGACAAAAGCCGCAGACCATGCAAACGCATGATCCGCGGCTGGGCTTCCCTGAAGAACGGGCGCCACAGCGCCCATTTTTTCTTAGAAGCGGAAGTGGCTGAACGCCTTGTTGGCTTCGGCCATGCGGTGAACTTCGTCACGCTTCTTCATGGCACCGCCACGGCCTTCGGTGGCCTCGAGCAGCTCGTTGGCCAGGCGCAGGGCCATGGACTTCTCGCCGCGCTTGCGGGCGGCTTCCTTGATCCAGCGCATCGACAGCGCCAGACGGCGCACGGGGCGCACTTCGACGGGAACCTGGTAGTTCGCGCCACCGACACGGCGGGACTTGACTTCGACCATGGGCTTGACGTTGTTGATGGCAACAACGAAAGCTTCCAGCGGGTCTTTGCCGGTCTTCTTTTCGATCTGCTCCAGGGCACCGTAGATGATGCGCTCTGCAACAGCCTTCTTGCCGCCTTCCATGATGACGTTCATGAACTTGGACAGCTCGACATTGCCGAACTTGGGATCCGGCAGGATTTCACGTTTAGGGACTTCGCGACGACGTGGCATTTTTTACCTCTATCTTGCTTCAGTTGGCACCTTTTCAGGCACCGCGAGAGCCATTCAGGACCCTCACTTACTCGACCCGCGCAGAACATTCCGCGTTTAGGGTCACTACGCTGCTTCACCGCGCCACGCGGGAGACAGCACCAAATGACTGGAAACCGGGTGCAGGCTTACTTGGCCTTGGGCTTCTTCGCGCCGTACTTGGAGCGAGATTGCTTACGGTCCTTGACGCCTTGCAGGTCAAGGGAGCCGCGCACGATGTGGTAACGCACACCGGGCAAGTCCTTCACACGGCCGCCGCGCACCAGCACGACGCTGTGCTCTTGCAGGTTGTGGCCTTCGCCGCCGATGTACGAAATGACTTCGAAACCGTTGGTCAGGCGAACCTTGGCGACCTTCCGCAGCGCGGAGTTCGGCTTCTTGGGGGTGGTGGTGTAGACACGGGTGCAAACACCGCGGCGTTGCGGCGAGTTCTGCATCGCGGGGCTCTTGGACTTGATCGTCTCGACCTCGCGCCCCTGACGCACCAATTGATTGATGGTTGGCATTGAAAAAACGTCCCTAAACGTTCGAAAAACAATAAAAATCTCTCCCGCCCAAAACGGGAAAGCCAACAGTATAGGACAGCGCCCGGTTTTGCGCAAAGCCGGCGTAGGGCTGGCGCGGGATGCCCGCAACGAATCCGGAGCGTCTTCAGACCGCTCCGATACCGTCATTCCTTTTGAAAATCAAGAAAACACTGCTCACTTTTCCATAAAAAAAGCCGCCCATGCGGGCGGCTCTCGGCGTGAGCAACGGGCGGGGTCGCCGTGTCACTGGATCCACAGGCGCAGCGAATCCCAGGCGCGGCCGAACAGGCCGGCTTCGGGCACGGCTTCGAGCGCATACAGCGGCACTTCGGCGATCTGGTGGTCGTCCAGGCGGACCTTCAGGCTGCCCAGCTGCTGGCTCTTGTTGATGGGCGCGACCAGCGGATCGGGGCGGGCGATGTCGGTCTTGATGCGGCCGGCCGCGCCACTGGGCACCGAGACGATGATGGGTTGGGCCGAGCCCAGCTTGAGCTCGTTGGCGGCGCCCTTCCAGATGCGCGGCGCGGCCACCACCTGGTTGGCATCGAACAGCTTGACGGCGTCGAAGGCGACGTAGCCCCAGTTGAGCAGCTTCTGGCTTTCGTTGGCGCGCGCGGTCTCGCTGGCCGTGCCCAGCACGATGGACAGCAGGCGGCGCTTGCCCACGTTGGGCACGTCGCGCTGGGCGGTGGCGATCAGGCAGTAGCCGGCGGCATTGGTGTGGCCGGTCTTGAGGCCGTCGACCGTGGGGTCGCGGAACAGCAGCATGTTGCGGTTGCTGTCGTTGGCCGCGGGCGTGCCGGGGTAGCGGTACTTCTTGATCGCGTAGTAGTGCGTGTATTCAGGGAAGTCGCGCATCAGGCGCGTGGCCAGGATGCCCAGGTCGCGCGCGGTGGTGGTGTGGCCGGGTTCGGTCAGGCCTTCGGGGTTGCGAAAGCCGCTCTTGGTCATGCCCAGGGCCTTGGCCTGCTGGTTCATGAGCTCGACGAAGCGCTCGTAAGTGCCACCCACCGCCTCGGCCAGCGCGACGGTGGCGTCGTTGCCGGACTGCACGATCATGCCCTTGACGAGATCTTCGACCGGCACCTGCATCGACGGGTCGATGAACATGCGCGAGCCGGGGGTCTTCCAGGCGCGCTCGCTCACCGGCAGCGTCTGCTCCAGCGTGAGCTTCTTGGCGCGCAGGGCGTCGAACACCAGGTAGGCCGTCATCAGCTTGGTCAACGAAGCCGGCTCGACCGGGCTGTCGATGTCCTTGGCCGCCAGGATCTGGTTGCTGGTCACGTCCAGCAGCATGTAGGACCGGGCCGCCACCTCGGGCGGCTGCGGGATCTGCGCGAACGCCGCCAGGGAGAAGGTGAGCGAGAAGACGAAGGCAAGCAGGCGTGTCATCGGAGTGGCTTGAAGATCAGGAAACGGAAGAAAGAGGCGCGGCCGCGCAGGCCTGCAGATGGCGGGTGACCAGCGACTTGAGCAGCGGCAGCTGGCCATGGAAGAAGTGTTCGACGCCCGGCACCACGGTGACCGGCAGCGACTGCGGCCGGGCCCAGTCCAGGACGGCGGCCAGCGGCACGGTGTCGTCCTGCTCGCCATGCACGACCAGGGTGCGCGGATGCAGCGCGGCATCGACCGGGGCGACCTCGAAACGCGAGGCCGCCGTGCCCACCAGCACCAGCGCGGCCAGCTCGCGCTGGCCGGCCAGTTGCTGCAGCGCATGGCTGGTCACGAAGGCGCCGAAGGAAAAGCCCCCCAGCACCAGCGGCCCCGTGGCGGCAACCTGCTCGATCACGGCCCGCATGTCGCCGGCCTCGGCGCGGCCCTCGTCATAGGTGCCGGCGCTCGCGCCCACACCCCGGAAGTTGAAACGCACCGCACGCCAGCCCGCCTGCACGCAGGCACGCGCCAGCGTCTGCACCACCTTGTTGGTCATGGTGCCGCCAAACAGCGGATGGGGATGGGCCAGCACGGCCGTGCCGCGCGGCGTGCCCTGGGGCTCGTCACACAGGGCCTCGATGGCCCCGGCCGCGCCTTGGAGGGTCAATGTCTGGGTTTGGGCGTTCATGAGCAATGCAAGCAGGCGACGGCACAAAACCGCCCGGCGCCGGTCTGAGAAAACGCTCCGGGGAAAGTTCCGGCGAGCGGCTGAACAAGCAGCGCGTCGATTCTATCGGCCCCCCCTGGCCGCCAGCCGGCTGAGCGCGTAGGCCAGCGCCGCATAGGGCCACAGCCAGCCCACCCACTGCGCCAGGCCATGAAAGTGAATGAACTGGCCGCGTTCCCAGACCTGCAGTGTTTCGGCCAGGTAGGGACTGGTGGGCGCCTGGTTGACGATGGCCAGGTGCAGGCCCAGCGCCAGCAGCAGGCCCAGCACCAGGCCAACCCCGGTGGTGTCGGTGAGCCAGACGCCCGCATGCACCGGGCCGTAGCTCAGCGCCGACGACAGCGCCAGCACCCCGAGCCCGGCCACCAGCACCAGCGGCAGGAGCGCCAGCCGCTGCCACCACGGCCGCACGATGCTGTAGCCCAGCAGCACCGGCAGCAGCAGCCCGAGCCCGACGGCGATCGCCTGGGTCAGGCGCGGCAGCGGCTCCAGGTCCATGCGCGTGAGCGGAAACCAGTCCGCATAGACGGTGTCCTGCACCCAGTCGCCCAGCGTCAGGCTCAGGCGCTCGAACACCTGGCCCACGCCGAAGGGCACGGCCGCGGGAAACAGCAAGGCGGCCGGCCAGACGACCATGAGCGCCAGCACACCACGCGCGTCCGGGTCGAACCAGCGGCCGCGAAAGCCGCTCCACCACACCAGCCAGCCCCGGCGCCGCAGGATGTCGGCCACCGCCGCGCCGACCAGCGCACCCAGCGTGTTCAGCCCCCAGTCGACATTGGACGAGACACGCTGCGGCAGGTAGTTCTGCAGCGTCTCCATGGTCAGCGACAGCAGCGACGCCGCCAGCGTGATCGCCAGCACCACCCACGAGCCACGGCGCCCGCTGCGCTGCAGCCAGACTCCCATCAGCAGACCCAGCGGCATGTAGCCCAGGACGTTGAAGATGAGGTCGGACCAGAGCCAGTAGCGCGGCCACTTCTCCAGCATGAAGGCCAGCGGCGGCACGCCCATGTCGACCCAGCCAGCAAACGGATACAGGCTGGCGTAGACGATCAGCACGACGTAGGCCGCCGCCAGCGGCGGCGCCGCGCTCAGGCTGGGCATCGGGGGCGTGGCGGGGGGACGCGAAGGCATGCCGCCAGTTTAGGCGGCTCTGCGGATGGGGCTTTTTAGCGCCTCCAAGACAAAAAAACCCGGCTCAAGGGCCGGGTTGGAAAGCCTTGTTGTTGTCACACAAAAAAGGCTCCCGCTCAGGGAGGAAAAGCGGGGAGTGGCGAAAGCCACCCAGCGCGCATTCTGCGGGGCTGGACCGCTTCTTACAAGGTAGTCCAATTGCTTAACCGGGCGGGGACCGGCCCCGAATTCAGTGGTGAAACGGACTTAGGCGCGCAGATGCCGGCGTCGCCGCGCGTTCCGATGCGAAATTACAACAGCCAGGGAACCGCCTGTGGGCCCCGCTGGCAAGCCATTGGCAGCACTCCGCGCACGGCCAGCCTGGGTCTGGGGCACAATTTTCCGCATGACTCACCCCGCCCTGCCCCAAGCCGCCTTCCCGACCTACCGCCCGCGCCGCCTGCGCCGCCATGCCTACGCACGCGATCTGGTGCGCGAAAGTCAGCTCACGCCGCACGACCTCATCTACCCGGTCTTCGTGCTGGATGGGCAGGGCCGCAGCGAAGCGGTGGCCTCCATGCCCGGCGTCGAGCGCCTGTCGGTCGACCGGCTGCTGCCCGTGGCCGAGGACTGCGTGAAGCTGGGCATCCCGGTCATCGCGCTGTTTCCCTACATCGACGGCGCGCTCAAGGACCCCGAGGGCAGCGAAGCCTTCAACCCCCAGGGCCCCGTGCCCGAGGCGGTGCGCGCCCTCAAGCGTGAATTCCCCGAACTGGGCGTGCTCACCGACGTGGCGCTCGACCCCTACACCAGCCACGGCCAGGACGGCCTGATCGACGCCGACGGCCAGTTGCTCAACGACGAGACCATCGAGCTGCTGGTGCGCCAGGCGCTGACCCACGCCGAAGCGGGCGTGGACATCATCGCCCCGTCCGACATGATGGACGGGCGCATCGGCGTGATCCGCTCGGCGCTCGACGAGCAGGGCTTCATCCACGCGCAGATCATGGCCTACAGCGCCAAGTACGCCAGCGCCTTCTACGGCCCCTTCCGCGAGGCCGTGGGCTCGGCCGCCAACCTGGGCAAGAGCAACAAGAAGACCTACCAGATGGACCCGGCCAACAGCGACGAGGCGCTGCGCGAGGTGGCGCAGGACATCGCCGAAGGCGCCGACTACGTGATGGTCAAGCCCGGCATGCCCTACCTGGACGTGGTGCGCCGCGTGAAGGACACCTTCCGCGTGCCGACGTTTGCCTACCAGGTCAGCGGCGAATACGCCATGCTCAAGGCCGCCGCGCAGAACGGCTGGCTCGACCACGACGCCGTCATGCTCGAAAGCCTGCTGGCCTTCAAGCGCGCCGGGGCCGACGGCGTGCTCACCTATTTCGCGCGTGACGCCGCGCGCCTGCTGCGCGCCTGCTGCGCGCCCAGGGCTGAGCCCCGCGCCACGTCACCCCACGGAGCCGCATGCGCATCTTCCTCTTCGCCACGGCCGGCGCGGACAGCGCCCAGCCCGCCACGCCCCTGGTGGAAATCGACACCCTGCCCCAGCAACTGCCCGAGCAGGGTTTTGCCTGGATCTCCTGCACCCGCCAGGAGCTTGAAGACCAGCTCTACGAGGTGCAATCCACCCTGCTGACGCTGACCGGCCGGGCGCTGGTGGACCTGCACGTGAGCGACCTGCTCAACCGCCAGTTGCCCTCGCACTACGACTACACCTCGGACTACGACGTCCTGGTCTTTCGCCGGCTGGCCAGCAGCCCGGGCGGGCGCGACGTGCAGCGGCTGGGCAGCCTGGCCGAGCCCAGCGTGGCCCAGGCGCTGGCCCCCGCCGCCGCGCCCGAACCGGCCCCCAGCCTGTTCACACGCCTGCTGGCGGCCCTGCGGCCCGCCGCCGCGCGCCGCGCCACCACGGCCGCGCCGCTGCTGGCCGACCTGGACACCAGCGCCGTCGGTTTTGCCGTCTTCGACCGGGTGGTGCTCACCGTCCATCCCTCGGACTGCCTGGTGCGCGACAGCTACGCCGCGCGCCTGCTGCAGGGCACGGCCGCACGCGTGCCCGCCACCGTGGCCCACAACGGCGCCCTGCATGGCGTGGTCGGCGGCGCCGGCCACAACGACACGCGCATGCAGCTGCGGCTGCTGCCGGCCAGCCCGGCCGACCTGATGCTGCGCATGGTCAGCACCATCGTCGACGGCTATCTGGAGCTGCGCCGCGACCTCACGCAGCAGCTCGACCGCTGGCAGCTCGCGCTGCTGGAGCCGGCCACCACCTTCACCGACTGGCGCTCGCTGCTGGCCTCGCGCACCGCGCTGCACCAGCTGGACGAAGTCTGCGAGGACCAGCGCACCGCCGTGCAGGACTGGCTGGACGCGCTGGAGACCTGGCCCGAGACCGGCGCGCCGAACCAGTTGCGCGAGCGCGAATTGCTCATGGTGCGCTCGCGCGACGTGCTCGAACACATCGAGCGTGTGGTCCACCACGTCCAGCGCATGGAACGCAATGCCGAGACCGCCGTGCAGATGCACTTCTCGCTGCAGGGCAACCGCGCCAACGACATCATGCGCACGCTCACGGTGCTGACCGCCATCTTCCTGCCACTGAACCTGATCGCCGGCATCTTCGGCATGAACTTCGAATCCCTGCCGCTGATCCATCGCGCCAACGGCTTCTGGCTGGCCATGGGCACGATGGTGGCCGCCGCTGTCGGCCTGACGATCTGGTTCTGGCGGCGGCGTTATCTCAATCGGGACGAAGAGACTTGAGACGCCCCCCGAAGCGCCTGCGGCGCCTCCCCCCACTGGGGGGCGACAGCCCTGAACGGGCAAAGCCCGTCCACGCTGTCACTTGAGAAGAGCGGCCTCGGCCGTCCGGCTACGCCGTTGGCTGGCTCGCGACGTGCTCGGCAAAGAAAGCGAGCGTGCGTTCGCGCGCGAGTTCGGCGGCGGTGGCGTCGTAGGCACCGCGCTGGTCGCAGTTGAAGCCGTGGTCGGCCGGGTAGATGTGGACCTTGACGCCGCCATTGGCGTGGCGTTCACGGAGGGCTTCAACGTCGGCCACGGGGATGTGGGCGTCGCGTTCGCCGAAGTGGGCGATGACCGGCACCTTGGGCGTGCGCGCGGCCTCGTCGGGCGTGGTCACGCCACCGCCGTAGTAGGGCGCGGCCGCGCTCAGGCCGTGCAGTCCGGCGGCCGCACGCCAGGCCAGCAGGCCGCCATAGCAGTAGCCGACGATGCCGACCTTGCCGCCTGAGCGGCGCGCCGCCAGGTCGATGGCGGCCTGCAAATCACCCAGCACAGCCTGCTGGTGATGCGCTTCCAGCGCGGCCTTGAGGGCGATGCCCTTCTTGATGTCGTCGGGCGTGTAGCCCAGATCCACGCCGTGCTGGACACGCTCGAAGATGGCGGGCGCCACGGCCACGTAACCGGCCCGCGCGTAGGCGTCGGCGACGTCGCGGATGTGGTGGTTGACGCCAAAGATCTCCTGCACCACGACCACGCCGCCGCGGGGCGCGCCTTCGGGCTCGGCCACGTAGGCCGACAGGGTGAAACCGTCTTTGGATGTGAGTTGAACGAACTGGGTCATGTCGGGAGTCTTCCTTGGGCTGATTTGGGACAAGGCATGCCGCAATGCGCGGTCTGAACGTGTGTTGTACCCGATGGCGGGGTTCGGTGCTGAGCGCGTGTTATGCACTAGCCGGCCACGTCGGGCTCGAAACCCGGCGCGAAGCGCTGGCGCAGGTGATCGACCAGGTACTGCACGGCGCGCGGCACCTGCGGCGCCCAGGGGCGCAGCGCGTAAAGGCGCGCGCCGAAGAAGCCCTGCGGCTGCCACTGCGGCAGCACGTGCACCAGGGTGCTGTCCGGCGCCGCGCCGGGCGCATGCACCGGCCCCGTGCGGGCGCTGAAGTCGGGCAGCAGGGCAATGCCCAGCCCGGCCAGCGCGGCGTCGCGCAGCGCCTCGCTGTTGTTGGCCTTGACCGGTCCTGTGACGGCGACCGTCTCGCGTTCGGGCTCGGCGCCGCGGCGGCGCGGCGGGCGCTCCAGCGTCCAGCTCTGCCCGGCCGCGCCGCGCAGGTACATCAGGCAGTCGTGGTCGGCCAGGTCGCGCGGATGCGCGGGCACGCCGCGCCGCGCCAGGTAGTCCCGACTGGCCACCAGCACCGAGCGGGTCTCGCACAGCGTCCAGGCGACGTGGGTTTCGGGCGGCGCGTGCACGTGGCGGATGGCCAGGTCGAACCCTTCCTGCACCAGGTTGACAAAACGGTCGTTGAGGTCGAGCTCGACCCGGATCTGCGGGTACTGGCGCAGAAAGTCGGCCAGCATCGGCACCAGGTGCTGGCGTCCCAGCGCCACGGGCGCGGTCAGCCGCACCAGCCCGCGCGGCGTGCTGGCCAGGTCGCGCACGGCGGCAAAGCTCTGCTCGATGCGCGTGAACGAGGGGCCGATCTCCTCGGCCAGTTGCTGGCCGGCCGCGGTCAGCGCGACCGAGCGCGTGGAACGCTGCACCAGCGGCACGCCGGCGGCGCGCTCCAGCTCGGCCACACGCAGGCTGACGGTGGCCTTGGACACGCCCAGGCGGCGCGCGGCCTGGGTGTAGCTGCGGGTCTGCCCGACCACGGTGAGCACGTGCAGATCGCCAAACACCGGATGCGCCATGAGCGCCGGATCGAGCCGCCCGGGCTCGGGACTGGCAGCGTTGGAAGCAGGAGTTGCCATGCGGGTCTTCCCGGTTGATTGTTCGAAATTTCAAACAATGTAGTCGGATTCAGCGCCTTCTCAAAGCCAGGGGTGATGCCTAGACTTGGCAGCCATTGCCCACCCCCTTCTTTCCACAGGATCCGCCCATGACCGCCACCATCGCCCACTGGATTTCCGGCGCCCGCGCCGCCGCCACCAGCGGCCAGCAACTGCCCGTCTACAACCCGGCCACCGGCGCCGTCACCGGCCAGGTGCAACTGGCCAGCCACGCCGACGTGGACGCCGCCGTGGCCTCGGCCAAGGCAGCCTTCCCGGCCTGGAGCGACCTGCCGCCGCTGCGCCGCGCGCGCGTCCTCAACAAGTTCCTGGCGCTGCTCAACACCCACCGCGACGAGCTGGCGCACCTGATCACGGCCGAGCACGGCAAGGTCTTCACCGACGCGCAGGGCGAAGTCACGCGCGGCATCGAGATCGTCGAATTCGCCTGCGGCGCGCCGCAACTGCTCAAGACCGACTTCACCGACCAGGTCTCCACCAACATCGACAACTGGACGCTGCGCCAGCCCCTGGGCGTGGTGGTCGGCATCACGCCGTTCAACTTCCCGGTCATGGTGCCGATGTGGATGTTCCCCATGGCGCTGGCCACCGGCAACACCTTTGTGCTCAAGCCCAGCCCGATCGACCCCAGCGCCAGCCTGTTCATCGCCGAGCTGCTCAAGCAGGCTGGCCTGCCCGACGGCGTCTTCAACGTGGTGCAGGGTGACAAGGAAGCGGTCAACGCGCTGCTCGAACACAAGGACGTGCAGGCGGTATCCTTCGTCGGCTCCACACCGATCGCCAACTACATCTACGAGACCGGCGCGCGCCACGGCAAGCGTGTGCAGGCCCTGGGCGGCGCCAAGAACCACCTGGTGGTCATGCCCGACGCCGACATGGACCAGGTGATCGACGCCCTCATCGGCGCGGCCTACGGCTCGGCCGGCGAGCGCTGCATGGCCATCAGCGTGGCCGTCTTCGTGGGCGATGAGACCGCCGACAAGGTCATCCCCAAGCTGATCGAGCGCACCCGCGAGCTCAAGGTGCTCAACTGCACCAACCTCGACGCCGAGATGGGCCCCATCGTCACGCGCGCCGCGCACGACCGCATCACCGGCTACATCGCGCAGGGCGTCAAGGAAGGCGCGCAGTTGCTGGTCGATGGCCGTGGCTTCAACGGCAACGTGGCAGGCGAAGGCTGCGCCGACGGCTTCTGGCTGGGCGGCACGCTGTTCGACCACGTCACCACCGACATGCGCATCTACAAGGAAGAGATCTTCGGCCCGGTCCTGGCCTGCGTGCGCGTCAAGGACTTCGGCGAGGCGGTGCAGATCATCAACGACCATGAATTCGGCAACGGCGTGAGCTGCTACACCCGCGACGGCCACATCGCCCGCGAATTCGGCCGCCGCATCCAGGTCGGCATGGTCGGCATCAACGTGCCGATCCCGGTGCCCATGGCCTGGCACGGCTTTGGCGGCTGGAAGAAGAGCCTGTTCGGCGACATGCACGCCTACGGCGAGGAAGGCGTGCGTTTCTACACCAAACAAAAGAGCATCATGCAGCGCTGGCCGCAGGCCACGGCCAAGGGCGCGGAGTTTGCAATGCCGACCAGCAAGTAAAAAATGGCCCCTCGGTCCATCGCTGCGCGATGACCCGATCCCCCAAGGGGATGCGTTTTTATCTTGGGGCGGCCCGGCGATAAAAAAATGGCCCCTCGGCCCATCGCGACGCGATGACCCGATCCCCAAGGGGATGCTTTTATCTTGGGACGGCCCGGCAATAAAAACGGTCCTCCGCAATGCCAGAATGAAGCAGCCCGCGCGGCTGCTTTTTTCTTGGCGCGGGCCAAGGCAACGGCCGAGCCGGCCGACAACAAGAACCAGGAGACCTTTCCCATGCCCTCTGTTTCCGAGGCCGGCGAGCGCAACCGCTTCGACTACATCGTCATTGGCGCGGGCTCGGCCGGCGCCCTCATGGCCAACCGCCTGAGCGCCGACCCGCAGGTTCGCGTGCTGCTGCTCGAAGCCGGCCGCCGGGACGACTACCACTGGGTGCACATCCCCGTGGGCTACCTCTACTGCATCGGCAACCCGCGCACCGACTGGTGTTTCTCGACCGAGCCCGAGCCCGGCCTGAACGGCCGCGCGCTGCGCTACCCGCGCGGCAAGGTGCTGGGCGGCAGTTCCAGCATCAACGGCATGATCTACATGCGCGGCCAGGCGCGCGACTATGACCAGTGGGCCGCCCTCACCGGCGACGACACCTGGCGCTGGGAGCAGGTGCTGCCCGCCTTCAAGGCGCACGAAGACCACTACCGGCTCGACGCGCCCCAGCCCGGCCAGCGGGGCCAAGCCGGCCTGGACGAGGCTGCCCGGCGCGACTTCGCGCAGTTCCACGGCAGCGCCACGCAGTACCTGGGGCCCAATGGCCGGCGCGGCCAGCGCACCACGGGCGGCGAGTGGCGTGTGGAAAAACAGCGCCTGCGCTGGGACATCCTGGACGCCTTCGCGCAGGCCGCGCAGCAGGCCGGCGTGCCGGCCTCGGACGACTTCAACCGCGGCGACAACGAGGGCGTGGGCTATTTCGAGGTCAACCAGCGCCAGGGCTGGCGCTGGAACACGGCCAAGGCCTTTCTGCGGCCGGCCTGCTACGGCCGGCCCAATTTCGAGCTGTGGACGGGCGCCCACGTGCAGCGCCTGCAGATCGACCGTCAGCCCGACGGCAGCCTGCGCTGCTCCGGCGCCGAAGTCTGGAACGGCCGCGAAAGCGTGACGGTGCACGCCACGCGCGAGGTGGTGCTGTGCGCCGGCGCCGTCGGCTCGCCGCAGTTGCTGCAGCTGTCGGGCATCGGCCCGGGCGAGCTGCTGCGCAGCCATGGCATCGAGGTCGTCGCCGACCGCCCCGCCGTGGGCGCCAACCTGCAGGACCATCTGCAGATCCGCTCGGTCTACAAGGTCAGCGGCGCCAAGACGCTCAACACCCTGGTGCAAAGCCTGTGGGGCCAGGGCCTGATCGGGCTCGAATACCTGCTGCGCCGCACCGGCCCCATGAGCATGGCGCCCTCGCAGCTTGGCGCCTTCACACGCTCGTCGCCCACGCAGCCGCACGCCAACCTCCAGTACCACGTGCAGCCGCTGAGCCTGGAAGCCTTTGGCGAGCCGCTGCACGCCGTGCCGGCCTTCACAGCCAGCGTGTGCAACCTCAACCCGACCTCGCGCGGCACGGTGCGCATCAAGAGCCCGCATTTCGGCGACGCGCCCGCGATTGCCCCGAACTACCTGAGCACGCCCGAGGACCGCCAGGTCGCCGCCGACAGCCTGCGTGTGACGCGCCGCATCGTCGCCCAGCCCGCCCTGGCGCGCTACCAGCCCGAGGAATGGAAACCCGGCCCGCAATACCAGAGCGACGAAGACCTGGCGCGGCTGGCCGGCGACATCGCCACCACCATCTTCCACCCCGTGGGCACCTGCAAGATGGGTCGCGCACACGACGCCAGCGCCGTGGTCGACGCCCGCCTGCGTGTGCTCGACGGGCGCGGCGGCACCATCGCCGGCCTGCGCGTGGCCGACGCCAGCGTCATGCCCACCATCACCAGCGGCAACACCAACAGCCCGACCTTGATGATTGCGGAGAAAGCGGCGGGCTGGATTCGCGCCGACGCCAAGGCCGCGTCGGCGGCCTGACACCGCCGGCGCCGAACACCGGGCGCTTCAGGCGTCGGGTGGCCGGGGACCGCTGCGCTGGCGCAGGGCGTAGGCCACGCGCTTGAACAGCGTCTGGGGTTCCTCGGCATCGGCCCGGGACAGGGCGCTGGCCAGCTCGTCGGCACAGACAGCCAGCTCGGGCTGCCGGAACCGCCGTGCGTGGTCGCGCGCCAGAGCGATCATGGCCAGCGCGTATTCCTCGTTGCCGGCCATCCACTCCGCATCGGTGATCCGGCCCATCACACGGCGCATCAGCACGTGCAGGCGCGCGGCAATCGCCAGGCGTTCGTCGGCTGTGATGATGGACGAGGCAAGGGCGGGCGGCATGGTGAAACGGGGAAGAAAGGCAGTCCTGACGGCGATGGTGGCAGATTTGCAGGACTCGTGCCAAGCCTGCTAGGGCCTGTTCACACTACTGCACCAAGACAAGGCGGGCTTTTCGCTCAGGGTTAGTCCTAGGCACCGTCCCAGTGCACCCCACTAGAATCGCGGCACTCGGGCAGGCCATAAGCTCATAACCGGAACGGTTGGTGCGGTGGGCCTGCAAAGCGAGGGATAGAGGAGACATCAGTAAACCAGAACGATTTGGACAAGCGCCGCCACAAGGCGCCCCTCCCCTCGAAGCACCACGGCGTCAAGCCCTGGTGCTTTTTTATTGCCGGGCCGCCCCAAGATAAAAAGCATCCCCCTGGGGGATCGGGCCATCGCGCAGCGATGAACCGAGGGGCCGGTTTTGATTGTGCGTGTGGCGTGTGACCGGGGTGTGACCCGGCCCCGGCAGCGCTCACATGCCCAGGTAGGCGCGCCGCACGTCCGGGTTGGCGCCGATCTCCTGGGCGGTGCCGCTGAGCATGACGCGGCCGGTCTGCAGCACGTAGGCGCGGTCGGCGATCGCCAGGCTTTCGGCCAGGCGCTGCTCGACCAGCAACACCGTCACGCCCGCGGCGCGCACGGTCTGGACGGCCTCGAAGATCTCGTCGACCAGCTTGGGCATGATGCCTTGCGAGGGTTCGTCGAGCATGAGCAGGCGCGGGCGCGTCATCAGTGCGCGGCCGATGGCCAGCATCTGCTGCTCGCCGCCCGAGAGCGTCTCGGCGCGCTGCGCCAGCCGCTCCTTCAGGCGCGGGAACAGGGCAAAGACCTGCGCCAGCGGTGCCTCGCGGTCAGCCTGCTTGCGGTAGAGGTAGCTGCCCAGGCGCAGGTTGTCGGCCACCGACAGGCGCGGGAACAGACGCCGGTTCTCGGGCACGTAGGCCAGGCCGCGCGCGGGGATCTGGTGCGCGGGCAGTTCGTCGAGCCGCGCGCCGTCGAAGGTGACCGCGCCGGCCTGCGGCTTTTCCAGGCCGGCAATGGACTTGAGCAGCGTGGACTTGCCCGCGCCGTTGGCGCCGGCCACGACCACGATCTCGCCTTCCGCCACCGCCAGGGACACCTGGGAGATGGCGATCAGGCCGTTGTAGGCCGTCGTGAGGTTGGACACTTCAAGCAGCACGGTGGCGGTCTCCAAGGTAGGCGGCAATGACGGCGGGGTCGCGCACCACGTCGTGCGGCGCGCCCTGGCTGAGCACGCGCCCGAGGTTGAGCACGATGGCGCGGTCGACCAGCGGCATGACGATTTCCATGACGTGCTCGACCATGATGACGGTGATGCCCCGGTCGCGGATGCGGCGGATCAGCTCGACGCCCTTCTGCGCCTCGCTGGGCGTCAGGCCCGTCATGACCTCGTCGAGCAGCAGCAGCCGGGGCTCGGTGGCCAGCGCACGGGCGACTTCCAGCCGTCGTTTTTCGGGCGGCGTGAGCTCGTCGGCCGACACGGCGGCGCGCCCGGCCAGGCCGGTGAAGTCGAGCACCTCGAACGCCGCCTCGCGCGCGGCGGCGGCACGCGGATGGCGCGCCAGGCTGCCCACGACCACGTTGTCGAGCACGCTCATGGTGTCGAAGGAGCGCGGCACCTGGTAGGTGCGCGCCACGCCCAGCGCACAGCGTGCGGGCGCGTCCAGCGCCGTCACGTCGCGGCCCTCGAACACCACCTGGCCCTGCGTGGGGGCTCGCGCGCCCGCAATGATGCTGAACAGCGTGGACTTGCCCGCACCGTTGGGCCCGATCAACCCCAGGATTTCGCCGCGCGGCACGTCGAAGGTGACCTCGGCATTGGCGACCAGGCCGCCAAAACGCTGCCAGATGTCGGTCAACTGCAGCAGCGGGCGGCCCGCGGCCAGGTCCTGCGCCTGGCGGGTGTCTTGTGCGCCGATCATGACGAAGCTCCCTTGCGGCGGCTGAACAGGCCCACCAGGCCTTCGGGCTTGAGCACGGCCACCAGCATGACGAGCGCGCCGTAGATGATGAGGTCGATGCCCGTGCCCGAGCCGCCCATGTAGCTGCGCGTGACTTCGGTCAGCGGGATCAGGATCAGCGCGCCGACCAGCGGCCCCCACAGCGTGCCGATGCCGCACAGCACCACGGGCAGCACCATCAGCAGCGAAAAGCGGAAGTGCATCACGCTGTCGGGGTCGATGTAGGCCACGAAGGCCGCGTAGAAGCCGCCGCCCACGGCCGTGAGCGAGGCCGACAGCGCGGCGGCCGCCATCTTGGAGCGAAACACCGTCACGCCCAGGCTTTCGCTGGCCTCGGGGTTGTCCTTGACGGCGCGCCACCAGTAGCCCCAGCGCGAGTCCTCGACCCAGAAGGTGATCAGCCAGGTCAGCGCAAACAGCCCGAGCACAAAATAGAAGTAAGGCACCTTGTCGCGCGCGAACTGCAGCGTGGCCCAGCTGTCGGGCCCCAGCGGCCACTGAATGCCCATGGCCGCGCCCACCCAGTCCCAGTTGTGCACCAGCAGCAGGCCGATCTCGGCGATCACCAGCGTGGCGATCGAAAAGTAATGCCCCTTGAGCCGAAAACACAGCCAGCCCAGCAGCAGCGCCAGAACGGCGGCCAGCCCCGCGCCCGCAACCATGCCGAACCACGGCAGCACGCCGTACTGCACGTACAGCACGCTGGTGGCATAAGCCCCAACACCAAAGTACAGCGCATGGCCCAAAGAAATCTGGCCGCAGTAGCCACCCAGAATGTTCCAGGCCTGGGCCAGCGCGGCATACATCAGCATGAGGATGAGCACGTTGCGCAGGTAAGGGTCGGCCACCAGCAACGGCAGCACGGCCAACGCCGCATGCGCGCCCAGCACACCCGCGCGCCCGGCAAAAACAGGGGTAGTCGCGTTCATCAAAGCCTCCTGAAGAGTCCGCTGGGGCGCAGCAGGACCACCAGCAAGTACAAGAGATACACGCCCACCGTCTTGAGCGAGGCCAGCAGCACGAGCGTGGTCACGGCCTCGACCAGGCCGACCACGACGCCGCCGACCAGCGCGCCAAACACGCTGCCGAAGCCGCCCAGCGCCACCACCACGTAGGCAATGCCGCTGAAAGCGCCCCCGACCTGCGGGTGGATGTAATAGAAATTGGCCAGCATGGCGCCGGCCACGCCCACCAGCGCCAGCCCCAGGCCCCAGCCCAGCGCGAACACCCGGTTGCGGTCGATGCCCACCAGTGCGACCGCGCCCTGGTCCTCGCGCGTGGCCTCCAGCGCGCGGCCGAAGTCGGTGCGCGACATCAGCAGGTACAGGCCGCCAAAGGCCAGCAGCGAGACCACGGCACCCGCGATCTGCGGCAGTGGCAGGAACACGCCAGCCAGTTCCACCGTGCGGTTGGAGAGCCAGCCGTCGGTGATCTGCCGGTAGTCGGGCGTCAGGAAGTACTGCGCCAGCCCCTGCATGAGCGTGCCCAGGCCGAAGGTCGAGAAGATCTGGACCATGCCCACGTTGGCCTTGGCCCGCATGGCGTAGCGCACCACCAGCAGGTAGACCAGCACCCCGGCCATGAACAGCAGGGCGCCCACGATGGGCATGGCGATCACCGGGTCGAGGTGCATCGCCACGGCCAGGCCGAAGGTGATGTACATGCCCATCATCAGGAATTCGCCATGCGCGAAGTTGACCACGTCCATCAGGCCGAAGATCAACGACAGCCCCACGGCGATCAGCGCATAGATCAGGCCCATGAGCAGGCCGCTGGCCAGCACCTGGGCGATGGCTTGTGCGTTCATCGGACGGTTCCCGCTCAGGCGTTCATCGGCCACACGGGCTGCGCCATCGCAACCGCCGTGGGGAACACCGTGACGAAGCCCGTGCCCTTGAACTGCTGCAGCACCGGGCTGGCAAACGTGTTCTGGCCGCTGGCGTCGAACTTCACACGCTCCCACGGCATGATGGTCTTGTCGCCCGCGATGTCGGTGGCCGCCAGCGCCGCGATGAGCTTGTCGCTGTCGGTCGAGCCGGCGCGCTGCAGCGCGTCGCCCAGCACGATGGCGGCCATAAACTGGCGCGAGCTGGCGTCGTTCAGGTCACGCCCGGCGCGCGCCTTGAAACGCTCGTTGACGAAGGTGATGGACGGCCGTTTGCCGGCCGTGTCCAGCGCGAAGCTGGCGCGCGTGATCATGCCCTGCAGCTTGTCGCCCACCACGTCGAGCGCGGCCTTTTCCACGAAGCCCGCGGCCTGCGCCACGACGTTGTGCGGCTTGTAGCCCAGCTGCGCCGCCGTGTTCATCAGCAAGATGGTGTCGGTGGTGTAGCACGAGGGCAGCAGCACGTCGGCATCGGCCGTCTTGAGCTGCTGCACCTCGGCCGACAGCGAGGGCGAGTTGGCGCGGAACTTGACGTCGGCGGCCACCTTGTAGCCACGTTCGGCCGCCAGCTTGCGCTGCACGTTGGACGAATCGGTGCCGTAGATGGTGTCCTCGAAGAACAGCGCGACCGACTCGACCTTCTTGCCGCTCTTTTTCTGCAGGTCCATGAAGTCGAACATGGCCTGCGAGAACATCTCGTCGTGCGCGGCCGGGCGGAAAAAGGTCTTGAGGTTGCGCCGGTGCAGGCTGGGCGAGGACGAGTCCGCGCAGACAAAGGGCACGCCGTAGCGCTCGCACGTGGTGCTGATGGTGGCCGCCACCGAGGAATGGAAGGCGCCGATGATGGCCACGGCCTTTTCCTGGGTGATCAGTCGCTCGGCCTCGGCCCGGCCCTTCTGCGGGTCGGCCTGGTGGTCGGCGTAGACCACCCGCAGCTTGCGCCCGCCCAGGCTGGCGATGCCCGCGCCGGCGGCCCCGGGCAGGTCGACCGCGCTGGGCTCGTTGATGATCTGCAGCGCGGTCTCGATGGCGTGGCGCGCGTCCACGCCCACCTGCGCGTTCGGCCCGCTCATCGGGTAGATCGCGCCGACGACGATGTCGTCACCCGCCGCCAGCGCCGGCTGGAGCCCGGCCAGCGACAACGCGGCCAGGCCGCCCAGTTGCAATAGAGTTTCTCTGCGATTCATGGCATATCCCTCGTGAGGCGGGTTGAGAAAAGGTTTTAAAAACCTCTCACCCTTCGCAGGATTCATGCCACCCGGAAAAATCATCCGGTTATTTAAAACGCGCGCAGCCACCTGCCTTCAGACCCTTTTCAGGCTGAATTCACAGGAATCTTGAAACCTCACCAATAAACCCACGCCTAGCTGGCCACCTTTGACAAGAAGGGCGGCTGAACGCCGCATCTTGAGCAACTTCCAGGCCAACTATTGAGCATGATGGCAAGTTTGTTCAACAATCAATCTTCGATCGCCAGACAATTTGCACCTCTTTGATGCTTGGGCGTTGTTCACAGACCCAATGTGGACCGTCCGTGCACCATGGTTTCAAAGGCTGGGCTTGAGGGTGACCCAGCCGCCAGGCCATTTCCCGGGGAATCCAAAACGACCAACGCGGACGCGCCAGATAATGGCTGTCGTCCGCGTTTGGTTTCATGGGCTGATTCCGTTTCTCGGGCCCGTTCGATACCGGCTCTGCTTATTTGGCAAACAGCCGTTCGATATTCGTGAACGCCTTGATCTCCAGCGCATTGCCGGCCGGGTCGAGGAAGAACATGGTGGCCTGCTCGCCCACTTCGCCCTTGAAACGGATGTAGGGCTCGATCACGAACTCGACGCCCTTGGCGCGCAGGCGCTCGGCGATGGCCTCCCAGTCAGCCATGGGCAGCACGATGCCGAAATGGCGCACCGGCACGCCATGGCCGTCAACCGCGTTGCGCTGGGCCAGGCCGCATTCGCTGGGCGCGAGGTGGGCAACGATCTGGTGGCCGTAGAAGTTGAAGTCGATCCACTCGTCGGAGCTGCGGCCTTCGGGGCAGCCCAGCAGTTCGCCGTAGAAAACGCGGGCCTTGGCCAGGTCGTCCACGGGGAAGGCGAGGTGGAAGGGGGACATCAGGGTGGGGTTGGTCTTCACGTCGATCATGGGGAAACACGCTTTCAGAGAGAGAAGGTCGGCTCGGGGCGGGCCGCTTGGGGCGATGGGTGGCAGTTTAAAAAGCCCGTCTGAAAAATAAAATCAATATATATTTGAACCAACCATCAATAATTTCTATGAATCGATGATCCGGGAACTCAAGACCTTCATCGCCGTGGCCCAGGAAGGCACGTTTGCTGGCGCGGGCCAGTGGATCGGCCTGACGCAGGCGGCCGTCAGCGCCCAGATCCAGCGGCTGGAAGAGCACCTGGGCTACGCCCTGTTCGACCGCACCGGGCGCGCGGCGCGGCTCAACCCGCAGGGCCAGGAAACGCTGACGCAGTCGCAGGAGTTGATGCGGCTGTACGACGATCTGGGCACCCGCCGCCAGTCCCGGCCGAGCGGCGGGCGCGTGCTGCTGGGCGCCATCGCCTCGGCCCAGGCCACCACGCTGCCCGGCGTGCTGGCGCACTTTCGCCAGAGCCATCCCGATTTCCGCACGCGGGTGGTGCCCGGCGTGTCCTTCAACCTGCTCAACCTGGTGGATGCGGGCGAGGTCGACCTGGCGCTGCTGATCCGGCCGGCCTTTGCGCTGCAGGCCGACCTGCGCTGGACCACGCTGTCGCACGAGCCCTTTCGCCTGCTGGTGCCGGCCTCGGCCGCTTCGGGCGCGACCGCCGACTGGCGCACGCTGCTGGCCACCCTGCCCTTCATCCGCTACGAGCGCACCTCGTGCGGCGGGCGGCAGGTCGAGCGTTTCCTGCGCGAGACACGCATCGCCGTGCATGACTGCGTGGAACTGGATGAACTGGAAGCGATAACCCAGCTGGTCGCGCGCGGCGTCGGCGCCGCGCTGGTGCCGCAGGTCTACGGGCAGACCGCCTGGCCGCCCGGTGTGCGGGCGCTGGACCTGGGCGCGCAGACCTTCTACCGCGACATCGGCCTGCTGCTGCGCACCAGCCGCCAGCAGCCCCCGGCCGTGCTGGCGCTGATCCGGCTGCTGGAGCAGGCCTACGGCCTGGCGTAGGCTCAGTCGTCGGCGGAGGCGGCGGCCGGCAGCAGCGGGATGTCCGCGACCCGGCGCGGCACCCCTTGCGGCGGGCCGCCCCGGCCCTGGCGCAGGCCGCCATGTCCTGCTCGCTCGGGTACTGGCCCAGGATCACGTAGTCGAACACGCGGCGCACGATGGGCGCGGCCACCTGCGCGCCCCAGCCCGCGTTCTCGACGATGGCCGCGACCACGATCTGCGGGTTCTGCGCGGGCGCGAACGCCAGGTACAGGCCGTGGTCGCGCTGGCGCTCGGCCAGGCGCCGGGCGTCGTACTTGTCCTTCTGGCCGATGGTCACGGCCTGCGCCGTGCCGGTCTTGCCGCCCGAGGTGTAGCCCGCGCCCGCGAACACGCCGCGGCCGGTGCCGTCGGTCACCACGCTGACCATGCCGTCGAGCACGACCTGCACGTTCTGCGGCTTGTAGCCCAGCTCGAGCGGCGCGCCCAGCTCGATCGGGCGGACCTGGCTGTCGTGCGGCCCGCGCGTGCCGCGCGCCACGTGCGGCTTGTAGTGCAGGCCCTTGTTGGCCACCGAGGCCATGGCGTTGGCCAGCTGCAGCATGGTGAAGCTGTTGTAGCCCTGGCCGATGCCCAGCGAAATCGTCTCGCCCGCGTACCAGCGTTTCTGCTCGGGCCGGCGGTAGGTGTTGCGTTTCCACTCGGTGCTGGGCAGGATGCCGCGCGTCTCGCCCGGCAGATCGATGCCGGTGAACTGGCCAAAACCCAGCGGCTTCATGAAGTCGTGAATGGTGTCCACGCCCATGTCGTTGGCCAGCGAGTAGAAGTACACGTTGCTCGAACGCTGGATCGCGCGGCGCATGTCGACCACGCCGGCGGCCTCGTGGCTGCGGAAGGTGTGGCCGCCGAAGGTCCAGCTGCCCGTGTCGTTGATCACCATGCTCGGGCTGCGCTTGCCGGTCTCCAACGCGCCCAGGGCCATGAAGGGCTTGTAGGTCGAGCCGGGCGGGTAGGTGCCGCGCAGCGCGCGGTTGAACAGCGGGCGGTCGATCGATTCGTTGAGCGCCTGCCAGTTCTCCTGGTCGATGCCGTCGACGAACAGGTTTGGGTCGAAGCTGGGTTTGCTGACCATGGCCAGGACCTCGCCCGTGCGCGGGTCGATCGCCACCAGCGCGCCGCGCCGGTCGCCGTACAGGTCCTCGACCATCTTCTGCAGCTTGATGTCCAGCGACAGCACCACGTCATGGCCCGAGACCGCCGGCGTGGTCGACAGCACCCGCTCGGCGCGGCCGCTGGCCGTGGTCTCGACCTGCTCGATGCCGGTGGTGCCATGCAGTTCGCGCTCGTAGCTCTGCTCGATGCCGAGCTTGCCGATGGACTCGGTGCCGCGGTAGTTGCCGGCGTCGTCGGAGTCGTCGATGCGCTCCTTCTCGGCCTCGTTGATGCGGCCGATGTAGCCCAGCACGTGGCCGGCCGTCTCGCCGAAGGGATAGGTCCGGAACAGCCTCGCCTTGATCTCCACGCCCGGGAAACGGTAGTTCTGCGCGGCAAAACGCGCCACCTCCTCGTCCGTCAGGCGGGTCTTGAGCGGCAGCGAGGCAAAGCTGCGCGACTCCGCCCGCAGCTGGCGAAAGCGCCGCAGGTCGCGCGGCGAGATCGGCACCAGTTGCTGGATGTCCTTGAGCGTCTGATCCAGGTCCGGCACCTTGGAGGGCGTGACCTCCAGCGCATAGGCCGAATAGCTGGAGGCCAGCACCACGCCGTTGCGGTCGAGAATGCGGCCGCGGTTGGGCACGATGGGCAGCAGCGCGGTGCGGTTGCGCTCGGCGCGCGCGTCGAGCGCGTCGTGCCGCGCGACCTGCAGCACCAGCAGCCGGCCCACCAGCAGCGAAAAGCCGAGCACCACGATCAAGCCCGCCACCCACAGGCGGCGCTGGAAACGGGTCAGGTCGGCTTCGACGTTCTTGAGTTCAGCCATGGGGCGCTCGGATTGCGGCCGCCGTCACAGCGGGCGGTTCTCGTCCTGGTCGGGCGCGCGCCGCTGCGGCGCCAGCAGCAGCCCCGTGATCAGCGGCCACAGCAAGGCCTCGATGGCCGGCGCCCAGGCCACTTCCCAGCCGGGAAAGATGCCGCTGACGACCAGGCCGGTCAGCAGCAGCAGCGCGTGCGCGGCGGCGAACAGCGGCAGCACGTGCAGCGCCTGCTGCACCGGGCCGTACCAGAGGATGCGGCGGCCCAGCGTCACGGCAAAGAAAGCCAGCAGCGCATAGGCCAGCGCGTGCTGGCCCAGCATGGCGCCCTTGTGCACGTCGATCACCAGTCCGAAGACAAAGGCGACCGACATGCCCACGCGGGCCGGCTGGTGCACGCACCAGAACATCAGCACCACGGCCATCAGGTCGGGCAGCCAGGGCGTGCGCCCGACCGGCAGCAGGCTCACCAGCAGCGCCAGCGCCAGCGTCAGCCAGATGAACCAGGCCTTGACGGGCAGCAACAGGGCCTGCTTGCTTTGCGGAGAGTACATGGTCGAGGGCGCCTCGCGTCAGGGTGCGGGAGAAGCCGCGGGTGCCGTGCGGGCACGGCCAGCCACCGGCGCGGCGGAGGGGGCAGGCGCCGCGCGCGATGCGGGCGAGGCCGCCGGCCGGGCCGCGGGCTGAGGGGCCGCCGGGGCCGCAGGCGGGTTGGTCGACGTCGACGGCGGGGTGGACGCGGTCGCGGGCACAGGCGGGGCAGACGTGGCAGACGCAGGCGTGGGTTCGGCCTCGCCGTCCGGCTCGCCGCCCGGGCGCGACAGCGGCGCCAGCACCATCACGTGGCGCAGCCCGCGCAGGTGGGCCTGGGGCCGTGCGTAGACACGCATGAAGGCCGAGTCGGTGCGCCGGCTGACCTGCTCGACCTCGGCCACCGGCAGACCCGACGGGTAGATGCCGTCCACGCCGCTGGTGGTCAGCATGTCGCCGGTCTGCACGTCGGCGTCGTTCTGCACAAAACGCAGCTCCAGCCCGCCCTCGTCGAGCAGGTCGGGCACGCCGTAGGCGATGGCGCGCGCGCCGGTGCGCAGGTTCATCACGGGGATCACCATGTCCTGGTCGACCACCAGCGAGACCTCGCTGGTGAAGGGGTAGACCCGCGTGACCTGGCCGAGCACGCCATGCGCGTCCATCACGGGCGAGCCCGCGATCACGCCCTGCAGCCGCCCCTTGTCGATGGTGACGTGGCGCGAGTAGAGGTCGGTCGTGTCGTAGAGCACCTCGGCCGCCTGTGTGCTGGTGGTCAGGCGCGCGCGCAGGCCCAGCAGTTCGCGCAGGCGCGCGTTCTCGTCGAGCAGCGCCTCGGTCTGGGCCGCGCGCAGCGTGCGCGCCATCAGCCGCTGCTCGGCGCGGGCCTGGCCGGCCTGGGCTTCTTCGAGCGAACGCATGTAGGCCGTGCTGTTCTGCAGCAGCCGCACGGGCTTGAGCACGCCTTCCTGCAACGGGTAGAGCGCGGCGGCCACCACCATGCGCGCCGGCTCGGTGACCTTGAAGCGCGCGTCGGCCACCATCAGGAACACCGCCAGCGCCGCGCACACCAGCAGCCGCAAAACGGCCGGCGTCTCCTGCTTGAAGAAGGATGGCGGACTGCGGTCCAGCGTACCTAGCGGCATGTCATGCCCTCACAACCCGGCTACCGCCCCACGGGGGACCGGCAACCGCCCAAAGCCCTGCAACGACAAGGGCGCGGCTGCCGCATGCGTGCGGCGCGCGCCCTCAAACCCTGGCCACGCCTTGCGCGGCCAGCCGGCTCGCCCCGGTCGAACGCGGGGCGGCCTCATTCATTCCGACGTGAAGATGCTGCCCAGCCGGTCAACACGCTCGAGCGCCATGCCACAGCCCTTGACCACGCACAGCAGCGGGTCCTCGGCCACCAGCACGGGCAGGCCGGTTTCCTCGGCCAGCAGGCGGTCGAGGTCGCGCAGCAGCGCGCCGCCACCGGTCAGCATCATGCCGCGCTCGGCAATGTCGGCGCCGAGTTCGGGCGGCGTCTGCTCCAGCGCGTTCTTGACGGCCGAGACGATCTGGTTGATCGGGTCGGTCAGCGCTTCCAGTACTTCGTTGCTGCTGATGGTGAAGCTGCGCGGCACGCCTTCGGAGAGGTTGCGGCCCTTGACTTCGAGCTCCTTGACCTCGCTGCCCGGGAAGGCCGAGCCAATGCTCTTCTTGATCAGTTCGGCCGTCGGCTCCCCGATCAGCATGCCGTAGTTGCGGCGGATGTAGTTGATGATGGCTTCGTCGAACTTGTCGCCGCCCACGCGGACCGAGCCCTTGTAGACCATGCCGCCCAGCGAGATCACGCCCACCTCGGTGGTGCCGCCGCCGATGTCGACCACCATCGAGCCGGACGCTTCCGACACCGGCAGGCCCGCGCCGATGGCCGCGGCCATGGGCTCTTCGATCAGGTAGACCGAGGTGGCGCCAGCGGCTTCGGCCGCGTCCTTGATGGCGCGGCGCTCGACCTGGGTCGAGCCGCAGGGCACGCAGATGATGATGCGCGGGCTGGGCGAGAACAGCGTGCGCGGGTGCACCATCTTGATGAACTGCTTGATCATCTGCTCGGTGATGACGAAGTCGGCGATCACGCCGTCCTTCATCGGGCGGATGGCCTCGATGTTGCCGGGCACCTTGCCCAGCATGGCCTTGGCCTCGCGGCCCACGGCCTGGATGACTTTCTTGCCGTGCGGGCCGCCCTCGTGGCGGATGGCGACCACCGAGGGCTCGTCCAGCACAATGCCCTTGCCACGGGCGTAGATCAGCGTATTCGCGGTTCCCAGATCGATGGCAAGATCGGTCGAGAAATACCGGCGGATGGAACCAAACATAAATAAAGAACTTATTTTTTCCAGGGAAGGAGCGCGCAGCGGCTTCGCCAACTGCGTCGCCCATCGAATTCAGGCCGAGGGGGCATCCAGGGTGCCGCGCAAGCCCGGCAGCAAGCCGGCCGGCGCGGGCCGATCAGCCCCACAAGCTCCGGCGTCCACGCCGAAGGCGGGATAATACTCCATTGCCTGTGTATAACTGCTGCGATTTCTGCCCGTAAAGCGGGCTATTTCGCGACTTTTACGAAGTTCCGGCCCCGCCGGCGCCCGGGCGCAAAACGGCCAGGCTTCGAATTGCCCCTTTTCATTTGGTTCCCGTCATGTCCCTCACCGCGAACGACATCACCCGCATCGCCCATCTGGCCCGGCTCGGCCTGCAGCCGGCCGAGCACGAGCGCCTGCTCGGCCAGCTCAACGACTTCTTCGGCATCGTCGAGCGCATGCAGGCGGTCGACACCACGGGTGTGCAGCCGCTGGCCCACCCCACCAGCGTGATCGAGGACGTGGCCCTGCGCCTGCGCGAGGACGCCGCCAGCGAGCCCAATGCCCGCGAGGCCAACCAGCGCAGCGCCCCGGCCGTCGAGCGCGGCCTGTTCCTGGTGCCCAAGGTCATCGAATAAGCGCGCGCCAGCGCCCCGCCCTTTTCCCCTACGGAATCCGCATGAGTGATCTGACCCACATGACGGTGGCCGACTTGGCCGCCGCGCTCCAGCGCAAACAAGTCTCGGCCGTCGAGGCCGCCGAGCATTTCCTGGCCCGCATCGATGCGCACGCTGCGCTCGGCGCCTACCTGGCCACCGACCGCGAGGCCACGCTGGCGCAGGCGCGCGCGGCCGACGCCCGCATCGCCGCCGGCACGGCCGGCCGCCTCGAAGGCGTGCCCATCGCGCACAAGGACATCTTCGTCACGCGCGACTTCCCGACCACGGCCGGCTCCAAGATGCTGGCCGGCTACCGCTCGCCCTTCGACGCCACCGTGGTGGCGCGGCTGGGCCACGGCGCCCCGGGCCAGGGCGCAGGGGCCGGCGCGGTCACGCTGGGCAAGCTCAACTGCGACGAATTCGCCATGGGCTCGGCCAACGAGAACTCGGCCTACGGCCCCGCGCGCAACCCCTGGGACACCACCCGCGTGCCGGGCGGCTCCTCGGGCGGCAGCGCCGTGGCCGTGGCCACGCGCCTGGCACCGGCCACAACGGGCACCGACACCGGCGGCTCGATCCGCCAGCCGGCGGCCTTCTGCGGCATCACGGGCATCAAGCCGACCTATGGCCGCGCCTCACGCTACGGCATGGTGGCCTTCGCGTCCAGCCTGGACCAGGCCGGCCCCATGGCCCGCACGGCCGAGGACTGCGCGCTGCTGCTGTCGGCCCTGTGCGGGCCCGATGCGGACCGCGACTCGACCGCGCTGGACCGCCCGGCCGAGGACTACACACGCGATCTGGCCGCCCCGCTCGACGGCCTGCGCATCGGCCTGCCGCGCGAGTTCTTTGGCGAGGGCCTGGCCGTCGACGTGCGCGCGGCCGTCGACGCGGCGCTCAAGACCTACGAATCGCTGGGCGCCACGCTGGTCGACATCAGCCTGCCGCGCACCGAGATGGCGATCCCGGTCTACTACATCATTGCCCCGGCCGAGGCCTCGTCCAACCTCTCGCGTTTCGACGGCGTGAAGTTCGGCCACCGCGCCCGCGACTACACCGACCTGGAGTCGATGTACAAGAACACGCGCGCCGAGGGCTTTGGCGACGAGGTCAAGCGCCGCATCATGATCGGCAGCTACGTGCTCTCGCACGGCTACTACGACGCCTACTACCTGCAGGCGCAGAAGATCCGCCGCATGATCGCCGACGACTTCCAGCAGGCCTTCACGCAGTGCGACGTGATCGCCGGCCCGGTCGCCCCCACGGTGGCCTGGCAGCTCGGCGCGCACGCCGACCCGCTGACCGACTACCTGGCCGACATCTACACGCTGCCAGCCTCGCTGGCGGGCCTGCCCGGCATGAGCGTGCCGGCCGGCTTCGGCGAAGGCGGCATGCCCGTGGGCCTGCAGCTGATCGGCAACTACTTCCAGGAAGGCCGGCTGCTCAATGCCGCACACCGCTTGCAGCAGGCCACCGACTTCCACCTCCGCACGCCGCAGGGCATCTGACATGAGTGAATCCGTGAACTCCTTCGCCGCACAACAGGAAGGCCGCCCCACCGGGCCGCTGGTGCAGGGCTACGAAGTCGTCATCGGCTTCGAGACGCACGCCCAGCTCTCGACCGTCTCCAAGATCTTCAGCCGCGCGGCCACCGCCTTCGGCGCCGAGCCCAACACGCAGGCCTGCGCGGTCGACCTGGCCCTGCCCGGCACGCTGCCGGTGATGAACAAGGGCGCGGTCGAGCGCGCCATCCAGCTCGGCCTGGCGCTGGGCAGCACGATCGCGCCGCGCAGCATCTTCGCGCGCAAGAACTACTTCTACCCCGACCTGCCCAAGGGCTACCAGATCAGCCAGTTCGAGATCCCGGTAGTGCAGGGCGGCGAAGTCAGCTTCCTGCTGGGCGACGAGAAAAAGACCGTGCGCCTGGTGCGCGCCCACCTGGAGGAAGACGCGGGCAAGTCGCTGCACGAGGACTTCATCGGCCAGTCGGGCATCGACCTCAACCGCGCCGGCACGCCGCTGCTGGAGATCGTGACCGAGCCCGACATCCGCTCGTCCGCCGAGGCCGTGGCCTATGCGCGCGAGCTGCACAAGATCGTCACCTGGATCGGCATCTGCGACGGCAACATGCAGGAAGGCAGCTTCCGCTGCGACGCCAACGTCTCGGTGCGCAAGCCCGGCCAGCCGCTGGGCACGCGCCGCGAGATCAAGAACCTCAACAGCTTCAAGTTCATGCAACAGGCGATCGACTTCGAGATCCGCTGGCAGATCGAGCAGATCGAGGACGGCTACGCCATCGAGCAGGCCACCGTGCTGTTCGACCCGGAAACGGGCGAGACCCGCGCCATGCGCACCAAGGAAGACGCGGCCGACTACCGCTACTTCCCCGACCCCGACCTGCCGCCGCTGGTGATTGCCGCCGACTGGATCGAACGTGTGCGCGCCGGCCTGCCCGAGCTGCCGCGCGCCATGGCCGCGCGTTTTGTGCAGCAGTACGGCCTGCCCGAGTACGACGCCACCACGCTCACGCAGAGCAAGGCCATGGCCGGCTTCTTCGAAGCGGTGGCGGCCGGCAGCGGCGCGGCCAAGCTGGCCAGCAACTGGGTCATGGGCGAGGTCTCGCGCCGCACCAATGCGCAGGACATCGGCTTTGACGCGCTGCCGATCACGGCCGCGCAACTGGCGCAACTGATCACCCGCATCGGCGACGGCACCATCTCCAACAACGCCGCCAAGCAGGTCTTCGAGGCGCTGTGGACGGGCGAGAGCACGGACGTGGATGCCGTCATCGAGGCCAAGGGCCTCAAGCAGATGAACGACACGGGCGCGCTCGAAGCCATCGTCGACGAGGTGCTGGCCGCCAACGCCAAGTCGGTCGAGGAATTCCGCGCCGGCAAGGAAAAAGCCTTCAACGCCCTGGTCGGCCAGGTCATGAAGGCCAGCCGCGGCAAGGCCAACCCGGCGCAGGCCGGCGAGGTGCTGCGCGCCCGGCTCGGCGGCTGACACCCGACACGCGCGGCCCGTTCCCCTGCCCATATGTCCGCGCGCCCGCCCGTCCGTCCCCCGCGCGCCAGCGGCAACGACCTCGACCGCGTGGCGCTGGAGTGGTTCGTGCGCGAGCGGCGCGGGCTGAGCGTGCCCGAGCGCGCCGCCCTGACCACCTGGCTGGCCAGCCATCCCGACCACCCGGCTGCGCTCGCGCGCTGGCGCGACGACGGGTCGCGGCTGGACCAGTTGCCGCAGCAGTGCCTGGCGCAGATCCGCCAGAGCCTGGAGCACGACAAGAACTGGCAGACCCAGCGGGCCGGCTTGCAGCCCTTCGGCCCCCGGCACGCCACCGGCCTGCACCGCCGCCATGCGCTGGCAGTGGCCGCCACCACGCTGGGCGTGTCGGCGCTCGGCCTGGCGCTGTGGCGCCACTGGGAGCGGCCGATCTGGCAACAGCAGTTCGCCAGCCGGCGCGGCCAGCAGCTGTCGCTGGTGCTGCCGGACGGCAGCCGCGTGCAGATCGACACCCAGACCCAGTTGACGGCGCAGCTCTTTCCCGGCCGGCGCTACGTGCACCTGAGCGGCGGCCAGGCGGCCTTCCATGTGGCCCCCGACGCCGAGCGGCCTTTCCATGTGTGGGCCGGCGACACCCGCGTCACCGTGGTCGGCACACGTTTCACCGTGCGCCACACGCCGGACATCCCGGGGCGCCCGGGCGTTCAGGTCGCGGTCACCGAAGGCCGCGTGCAGATCGAGACCGTGGACGTCGTGACCGGCCACCGGCGCGGCATGCTGGGCGCCGACGTGTCCGTGGCCGCGGGCCAGCAGGTGGCCAGCGATGGCGCCGGTCACCTGCGGGCCGTCGCGCAGGCCGATCCGAACCGCACGATGGCCTGGCGGCGCCAGCGCGTGCGCCTGGACGACGTGACGCTGGCCCAGGCCGTGGCCGAATTCGAGCGCTACGGCGACACCCACCTGCGCATCGCATCGCCCGGCGTCGCGGCGCCGCGCATCACCGGCACCTTCAATGCGTTGGACCTGCGCAACTTTCTGCAGGCCCTGCCCCAGGTGCTGCCGGTGCGGCTGCTGGCGCAGGCCGACGGCTGGACCGACATCGTCCTGCGCGGCTGAGCGCCTTGGCGAGCGGCATTCAGCGATCAAAAGCTGATGATTCATCGGGGTTAACAACCCATCGATGACGAGGGCTTAGGCTTGCGTTGGCGTTTGTATCTATATAAGAAGCATTCTGATTTCAAATCGCATCGCAGAGGACCTCTTTTCATGACACGCACTCGCCCGTCAGCGGCGCCCCTGGTTCTGGCCTGGGCCCTGGCATTCGGCGCGCCCCTGGCCCACGCCCAGCCGGCGGCCAGCCCCACGGCGGCCCAGGCCGTCGACATCGCGGCCCAGCCGCTGGGCGCCGCGCTCAACGAACTGGCACGCCAGACCGGCCTGGAACTGGCCGTCCAGCCGCAGGCCGTGGCCGGCAGGACCGCACCGGCCGTCAGTGGCCGCCTGACCGCGCGCCAGGCGCTGGACCAATTGCTCGCGGGCAGCGGCCTGCAGGGCAGCATCCAGGGCACGGCCATGGTGGTCACGCCCGTGGCCGCCGTCAGCGGCGGCGGCGAGGCCACGCTGTCGGCCATCACCGTCACGGCCAGCGCCGATGCCTCGGCCCAGGGACTGGCTGCGGCCTATGCCGGCGGCCAGGTGGCGCGCGGCGCGCGCGTGGGCATCCTGGGCACGCAGGACACGATGGACACGCCGTTCTCGGTGACCAGCTACACGCACGAGCTGATCCAGAACCAGCAGGCGCGCAGCGTGGCCGACGTGCTGCAGAATGACCCCAGCGTGCGGATCGCGCGCGGCTTCGGCAATTTCCAGGAGTCGTACTTCATCCGCGGTTTTGTCGTCGGATCCGACGACATCGCGTACAACGGCCTGTACGGCATCATGCCGCGCCAGTACACCTCGGCCGAGCTGTTCGAGCGGGTCGAATTGCTGCGCGGCGCCAGCGCCTTCCTCAATGGCGCCGCGCCGGGCGGCGGCGTTGGCGGAACCCTCAACCTGGTGCCCAAACGCGCGCCCAACGAGCCGCTGTCGCAGGTCAGCCTGGGCTGGGCCAGCGGTTCGCAGCACTATGCGGCGGCCGACATCGCACGCCGCTTCGGCCCTGACCAGGCCACCGGCGTGCGCCTCAATGTCGCGCACCGCAAAGGCGGCACCGGCCTGAGCGGCGAAGACGTTGACCTCGACGTCGCCTCGATCGGCCTGGACTGGCGCGACAGCCGCACCCGGCTGTCGGCCGACGTGGGCTTCCAGAACTACAAGCTCCAGGGCGCACGCCCCAACGTCAACCTGGGCACCACCACCGTCGTGCCCCAGGCGCCCGACAACGGCGTGAACTACGCCCAGCCCTGGACCCATGCGTACGAGCGTGACCTGTACGCCACCGCGCGCGGCGAGCGCGACTTGTCCGACACCACCACCGCCTGGGCCGCCGTCGGTGCGCTCCAAGGCCGCGAGGACAACCGGCTGGCCAACGTCACGCTGACCGATGGCGCCACGGGCGACGCCAGTGCCTACCGTTTCGACAACCGGCGCCAGGAAACCACGCTGACCGGCGAAACCGGCGTCCGCCATCGTTTCAACACGGGCGCGATCCAGCACACGCTGACGGCGGCGCTGAGCTACTACCAGTCCAAGGAAAAGAACGCCTATGCCATGGACTTCTTCAACACCCGGGCGACCAACATCTACCGCCCGAGCGACTGGGCGCTGCCCGCCATCAGCGGCTCGGCCTTCACAGGCGGCGACCTGTCCAACCCCGGCCCGCTGACCACCACACGCCTGACCAGCCTGGCTTTGGGCGACACGGTGTCGCTGCTCGACGACCGCCTGCTGGTCACCGCCGGCCTGCGCTACCAGAAGATCTCCAGCACCACCTACGACTACGTCAGCGACCGCAACGGCGACGCCTACGACACCAGCCGCACCAGCCCGGTGCTGGGCCTGGTCTACAAGCTGCGCCCCCAGGTTTCGCTGTACGCCAACTACATCGAAGGCCTGGCCAAGGGCGAAAACATCGTCGGCGATTACACCAACGCCGGCCAGGCGCTGCCGCCCTATGTATCCAAACAAAAGGAAGTCGGCCTGAAGTACGACGGCGGGCGCATCGGCGCGGGCGTGACCCTGTTCTCGACCGACCAGCCCGGCAAGCTGGTGGAGAACAAGACGGTGACCGCCAACGGCAAGAACCGCCATCAAGGCATCGAGTTGAACGCCTACGGCGAGCCCGTGCGCGGCTGGCGTGTGCTGGGCGGCGTGACGCTGCTCGACGCCCAACAGAAGAGGACCGGCGATGCCGAGACCGAAGGGAAACGTGTCATCGGCGTGCCCCGCCAGCAGGCCAACGTGGGCGTCGAGTGGGACGTGCCCCCCTTGCGTGGGCTGACGCTGGACACGCGCATCGTGCGCACCGGCAGCAGCTACGCCGACAGCGCCAACACCCTGCGCGTGCCCGGCTGGACCCGGCTGGACCTGGGCGCGCGCTACGTGACCGAATTCCAGGGCAAGCTGCTGACCTTGCGCGGGCGCATCAACAACGCCACCAACCGCAACTACTGGGCCTCCAGCGGCGGCTACCCCGGCAACGGCTACCTCGTGCTCGGCGCGCCCCGCACTTTCGCCCTGACGGCGACCGTGGATTTCTGACCCCACCGCGGCGCACCCCCTATATTTCCCCGGCATCACGCTAATTAATACCTGAAGGAGTTCATTCCCATGCCCCTGGACACACGCCTGCAACGCACCCTGAGTTCGGTCGCCCTGGCCGCCGCGCTCGCCCTCGGCCTGGCCGCCTGCGCGCAGCAGAAGACGGCGCCCGCCGCCACCGCGGCCGCCAGCACCGACACCGCCGCCGCGCAAGCCGCCGCCCAGCCGGCCGCCGACAGCCGCGTCATCCGCCGCGAACTCGCCCACGGCGTCTACGAGCTGGTCTACAGCCCGGTCACCGACGCGATCTACGTCTCCACCGCCCAGTCCATCACGGGCGTCAAGGGCGGCGTGATCTACAAGCTCGACCCCAAGACGCTGGAAACCACGGGCCAGACCTACACCGACCTCAAGAACTTCGGCGCCACCACCAACCCGGCCGGCGACACGCTCTACGTGACCAACAGCCTGTCCAGCGGCATCAGCGCCATCGACGTCAAGAGCGGCGAGGTCAAGGCCCGCCTGAAATTCAGCGACCTCGGCCCCGAGAAGAAGCCGCTGGGCCCGCGCCAGATCATCTACAGCGCGGCCAACGACACGCTGTACGTGGGCGGCGTCGGCAACCCCGGCGTGATCTGGGTGGTCGACGCCAAGACGCTCAAGCTCAAGACCCGCATCACCAACGCCGGCAAGTGGGTCACCGGCCTGCTGCTCGACCCCGCCGCCAAGCGCCTGTACGCGGCCAACGGCGGCGGCGAGGTGCTGGTCATCAACACCACGACGAACAAGATCCAGGCCCGCTGGACGCCGGGCCCCGACGAGAAGGGCAACAAGGAATACCTGCTGCTCAACTTCGCGCACGACCCCAAGACGCACCGCCTGTTCGTGACCGACCACTCCCAGGCCAAGACCACGCTGGTGTTCGACGACCGCAGCGGCAAGGTGATCGAGCGCCTGCCCGTGGGCGACTCGATGGGCATCAAGCTCAACCCCGTGCGCAACGAACTCTACATCACGCAGCGCGACGCCGGCAAGCTGCTCGTGCTCGACGCCACCAGCTACGCCGTCAAGAAGTCCTACGACCTGCCGCCCAACCCCAACAGCCTGCTGATCTCGCCCGACGGCCAGGTGCTGTATGCGACCGTCAAGGTCGGCTTCAACAAGGACTACTCGACCGTCGGCCCCGACAGCGTGGTGCGCATCGAACTGGAGTAAGCCCCCCAGGGGCACGGCACAAATGCCCGGCCGGGCCCCGCAAATCGACAGAGCCTGCGGGCTGGCCCGCTCAAATCAGCGTCCTGCGCGGCGGCTCGCCGCTTAAGCTAGACCGGACCTCCTGGAGGCCCCGCATTGCGCGGGGCCTTCGTCTTTGTCCACCCCTTGAGAGCGCAGCCATGGCCCTGTCCCGCTTCAAAGTCCTGACCTTCGACGTCGTCGGCACCCTGATCGATTTCGAGGGCGGCATGCTCGCCTACCTGCGCCAGGCCGTGCCGGACAGCAGCGTGAGCGACGATGCCTTCCTGGCCGCCTACCGCACGGCGCGCAAACGCAGCGGCACCGACTGGTACCCCGACGACCTGGTGCACTGCTGGCACGCCATCGCGCCGCAGCTGGGCCTGCCCGACAGTGAGGCGCTGGCGCGCGGCCTGCGCGCCTCGGTGGCCGACTGGCCGGCCTTCCCCGACGCGCCCGAAGCGCTGCAGCGCCTGCGCCGGCACTTCAAGCTCGTGACCATGACCAATGCCCAGGCCTGGGCGCTCGACCATTTCCAGAAAACGCTGGGCTCGCCCTTCGACCTGCTGCTGAGCTGCGACGACGCGCTGTGCGAAAAGCCCGATGCGCGTTACTTCGCCTACGCGCGCGGCCGCTACGAAAGCACCTGGGGCTACCGGCAGGCCGACAACCTGCACGTGGCGCAAAGCCAGTACCACGACATCGGCATCGCCAGACAACTGGGCATCACCAGCTGCTGGATCGAACGCCGCCACGGCAAGGCCAGTTCGGGCGGCACCATCGAGGCCGAGCACACCGTGCCCGACTACCACTTCCACACGCTCGCCCAGCTGGCCGACGCGGTCGAAGCCGGCCAGTGACACCGCCCGAAGGACGCCCCATGGCCATCACCATCCTGCGCCAGTCCGCCACGCTGGGCGGTTTCGAACCCCAGGGCACGCCCGCCACGCCCCTGAGCCAGCCGCCCTGCGCCTTCAGCGGCATCGACGTCGACCTGGCCGGCGCCGGCGACAACCGCAGCGGCCTGTGGCAATGCACGCCCGGGCGTTTTCAGCGGCAGTTGGCCAACGCCGAAGTCATGCACATCCTGGCGGGCGCCTGCACCTTCACGCCCACCGGCGGCGAGCCCCAGGCGATCCGCGCGGGCGACACGCTGTTCTTCCCGGCCAACACCACGGGCGAATGGCATGTGACGGAAACCCTGCGCAAGGTGTTTGTGGTGCTGGCGGCCTGACCCGGCCCTTGCGTGAAGCGGCGGCGCTCCGCGCCGTCGCCTTGTTCGGGGCGAGACTTCAGCCCGTCTGAGCAACCGCAAAACGCCCGATGGCGTAAGGCGCCAGCGGAATGTCCGTCGTCCCCGTGGCCAGCAGCTCGGCCAGGGTTTCGCCCACGCCGGGACTGATGGCAAAACCCTCGCCGTTGAAGCCGAAGGCGTAGAACAGGCCCGGCACCTGCGCGCTCGGGCCCAGCACGGGCTGCCAGTCGGGTGTGTAGCCCTCGATGCCGCTCCACACGCGGATGAGCTGCACCTGCGCGAAGGCCGGCACGAAACGGCGCAGCTCGCGCAGCTGGCGCAGCACGTTGTCGGGTTTGACGTAGGCGCGGATGTGATCGGCATGCGCCGGCCCCTTGAGCCCGCCGCCGAAGACGACGTTGCCGCGCGCGATCTGGCGGAAGTACAAACCCTCGTGCTCGATCGGCGAGGACAGCCCGATCGACGGGCCGATGGCATAGGGCAGCGGCTCGGTCACGCCCATCTGCGGGCCGCGCGCTTCCACCGGCGCGGGCTCGCCGAACTGCGCGGCCAGCTGGCTGGACCAGGCGCCGCAGGCCACCACCATCTGCGCCGCACGAAAACGCCGGCCATCGACGGTCTGGGCGGCAAAGCCACCGCCATCGTGTTCGACCTGCGCCACCTCGGCGTGTTCGACGATGCGCGCGCCCGCATGGCTGGCCGCACGCGCAAAGGCCGGGCCGGCCAGGCGTGGGTTGGCATGGCCGTCCTGCGGCGAATACGAGCCCGCGACCACGCCGGGCGCAAAGATGCCCCAGCGCTGGCGCAACTGCTCGGCGCTGAACAGCTGCAGATCCAGCCCCAGCGGCTTGACGTCGTGCGCGTGTTGCTCGATCACCGCGGCCTGCTGCGGCGTGTAGCACACGCGCAGATGGCCGTAGGGCACGAACTCCAGGTCCTCGCCCAGCAATTCCTTGACGCGGCCCCAGACGGCGCGCGCGCGGTTGGCCAGCGGCATCTGGTGCAGCTCGCGCCCTTGCCGGCGCACGTTGCCAAAGTTGGTGCCACTGGCCTGGCGGCCGACCAGCTCACGCTCCAGCAGCGTGACCGACAGGCCGCGCTGGCGCAGGAAAAAGGCGGTGGTGGTGCCCATCAGGCCGCCGCCCAGGATCAACACGTCGCTGTCGTGCGTGGCGTTTGAAAGCTGGCTCATGCCTGCACCTCGCGGGTGTCCATCATCAGGGGTTTGACCGGCGCTTGCGAGCGCAGGCGGCCGACCTGTTCCACCGGAATGCGGCAGGCCTGCGCCACGATCTCGGCCGACGCGTGGCCGCAGAAGCGGCCCTGGCAGCGGCCCATGCCGACACGGCTGAAGGCCTTGGCGCGGTTGACCTCCTGGCTGCCCAGCTCGCTCACGCAGCGGCGCAACTCGCCAGCGGTCACGGCTTCGCAGCGGCAGACCACGGCGCTGTCGGGCAGCGCGGCGGCCTGCGCGTGGGGCCACGGAAAGGCGCGCGCCAGCCCCTGGCGGAAACGCTCCATCTGGCCCAGCGTGCGGCGCAACGGGGTTGACTCGGCGGCATAACGTGCCTGGCCCGGCGCGTGCCCCAGATCGGCCAGCGCCGCCAGCGCGGCCAGGCGGCCTGAGGCCTCGGCGCCGTCCGCGCCCAGAATACGCGCGCCGTCGCCGGCCAGGTAGACGCCGGCCACGCTGCTGCGGCCGTCGGCGTCGATGCGCGGCAGCCACTGGCGGCTGACGGGCTCGAAAGCGAAGTCGCAGCGCGCCAGATCGGCCAGTTGGGTTTCGGCCCGAAGATGCCAGCCCAGGCCCACGGCGTCGCACACAAACCGTTGTCCGTGGCCTTGCGCGTCACGCACCTTTACCGCCTGCACGCCTTGCGCGGCGTCACCCTCGATGGCCACGGGCGCCACGCCCTGCAAGACCGGAACACCAGCCGCACGCAGGCCACGCATCAGCCCCAGCCCGCGCAGCGCCAACCGGGGCCGCGCCAGCAGGCCGCCCAGCGCGCGCCAGGACTTGGCGGCCGGCGCCGTGTCCAGCACGGCCACCACGCGCGCGCCGGCCTGCACGTATTGCGAGGCCACCAGGTACAGCAGCGGCCCGCTGCCCAAAAAGACCACGGACGAGCCGATGGCGCAGGCCTGGCTTTTCAGCGCGATCTGCGCGGCGCCCAGGCTGTAAGCGCCCGCGTGCTGCCAGCCCGGCACGGGCATGAGCCGGTCGGTGGCGCCCGCGCAGACCAGCAGCGCGTCGAAGGGCAGCGTGCTGGGCTCGCCCGCGCTCACCACGTGCAGCGCGCCCGCCGTGACGTTCCAGGCCAGCGTGTCGGGCCGGTAGTCGACCTGATCGCGCAGCATGTCGAAGTCGTGATGCAGGGCCTGGGCCTTGGTCGCCTCGGTGCCGTAGAGCTTGGCGTAGGGCCGCGTGAAGCCTTCGGGCTGGCGGCGGTAGATCTGGCCGCCGTCGCGCCGGCCTTCGTCCACCACGGTCGGGCGCAGGCCGGCTTGCACCAGGGCCTGGGCGGCGCGCACGCCGGCCGGGCCGGTGCCGACCACGACGATGCGCGGGCGGGCGAGCGGCGAATCAGTGGGCTGGCTCATGCGCCCTCCCCCGCGTGGCGCGCGAGCGATTCACGCAGGTCGGGCGTCATCGGCCAGTGCTGCGCGGGCGGGCGTGTCAGCACCGCCATGCCGGCCGCCACGGGCGTGGAGCAGGCGCGCAGGCGCTGGCCGTCAGGCGTCCAGACCCAGCAGTCCTGGCAGGCGCCCATCAGGCAAAAGCCCGCGCGCGGCCCGTCGCCGAATTCGCTGTCGCGCACCCGCCGGCCCTGGCTGAGCAAGGCGACCAGCAAGGTGTCGCCCGCCAGCGCGGTGGCGGGCTCGCCGTCGATGGACAGGGCGATGGGCGGCCGGTCGGTTTCGGCCAGCCGCACGAAACGGACCGGTGGGCGTGGGGCGGTGTCGGGCATGGAACGGCGTGGGGGATCAGCGCGGGTTGGGAAACAGCCGCTCGATGGGACAGTGCGTCTTGACGAACGGCGACTTGATGACGATGTAGCTGAAGTACTTGGCGATGCCGATGTTGCGTTCGAGCAGGCCTTCGACCACTTCCTGGTAGTGGTTCACGCCGCGCGTGAGAAACCGCAGCAGGTAGTCGTAGCCGCCGCTGACCAGGTGGCACTCGATCACCTCGTCGACCTCGCGGATGGCGGCCTCGAAACGCGCGAAGTCCTCGCGGTGGTGGTCCTGCAGCGTGACCTCAGTGAACACGGTGAGCGTGTCGCCCAGCTTCTCCAGCCGCAGATGGGCGCCATAGCCGGCGATGTAGCCGGCCTGTTCCAGCCGCTTGACGCGGATCAGGCAGGGGCTGGGCGACAGGCCCACCGCGTCGGCCAGGTCCACATTGGTCATGCGGCCGTTTTTCTGCAGCTGGGCCAGGATGCGCAGGTCCAGGCGGTCGATCTTGGAAGCCTCGTTCATGGTGGGCAAAACGTGAAGGAAGGGGCCTTGATTCTGCGACGCCTGGATCGGCCTGGATCAACTCGCCAGCGCCGCGCGCACGTCGGGCGCGGCCAACACGTCGTCGAGCGTTTTGGTCAACCGCTCGAACAGCTGCGCGAACTCGTCGTCGGTGTAGGTGAGCGCGGGCGCAAAACCCAGGATGTTGTCGGCAAAGGCACGGAACACGATGCCGTGGCGGTAGGCGCTGGCGGCGATGCGGTCGGCCAGGCCCAGCCCGGCGTCGAAGCCGCGTTTGCTGGCCTTGTCGCTGACCAGTTCAAGCGCGCCCAGCAGCCCACGGTGGCGCGAATCGCCCACCAGCGGGTGCGCACGCAGGGCGTCCAGGCCGGCACCGAAGGCGGCGGCACCGCGCTGGCCGTGGGCCAGGATGCCGCCCTCCTCTTACAGGCGCAGCACTTCCAGCGCGACCGCCGCGCTCACCGGGTGGGCCGAGTAGGTGGCGCCGTGGCCAATGGGCGCGCCCGCGGGCGCGCCGTCGGCGATGCCGGCGTAGACGGCGTCGGACAGCATGGTCGCGCCCATGGGCACGTAGCCGGCCGTCAGGCCCTTGGCCATGGTCAGGATGTCGGGCGCCACACCTTCAGCCTCGCACGCGAACATCGGGCCGGTGCGGCCAAAACCCGTGATGACCTCGTCGACCACCAGCAGGATGCCCAGCTCGCGCGTGGCCGCGCGCATGGCCTTGAGCCAGCCCACCGGCGGCACGATCACGCCGCCCGAGCCCTGGATCGGTTCGCAGAAAAAGGCCGCCACGTTGTCGGCGCCCAGTTCGGCCACCTTGGCGCGCAGCGCCGCCACCGAGGCGGCGATGATGGCCGCGCCGTCCTGCGGATCGGCTGCGCGGTAAGGGTTGGGCGAGGCAATGTAATGCTGCGTGCGCAGCGGCAGATCAAAGCCCCGGTGAAAGGCCGCCAGCGCGGTCAGGCCCGCGCCCGTCGACGAGGAGCCGTGATAACCGCGTTCGAGCGAGATGAAATGTTTTTTGGCCGGCCGGCCGGTGGCGTTGAAGTACTGCACGACGAAGCGCTGGGCCGCGTCCACCGCCTCGGAGCCACCGAGCGTGAGGTAGACATGGTTGAGCCCGGCCGGCTTGATCTGCACCAGTTTTTCAGCCAGTCGGATCGCCGGCTCGCTGCTGAAGTGGAAGTAGCCGGTGGCATAGGGCAGGCGGCGCATCTGCTCGGCGGCGGCCTGCACCACACTTTCCTGCCCGTAGCCCACGTTCACGCACCACAGGCCGGCAAAGGCGTCGAGCAGCTCGTGCCCGTTGGCATCGGTCAGCCAGGAACCCCGGCCCGAGCTGAGCACGGTGGGGCCGCGCTGCTCGTGCGTGCGCCAGGAGGAAACAGGGTGAATCAGATGCGCACGGTCAAGTGCGTCAAGCGTGCCGAGCGCGGGCAGGTCGGTGAGCTGGGTCATGGCTGGGTCCGTGAAAACTGGGGCAGAAGATGACCCTAGGTTAGGCCGGTCCACACGATGCGTGGTGCTGCTTTGCCGCCTCTGGGCGCAGTGGCCTGCGGTTGTGAACACGCCAGCAGCAGATCGTGCGGCGGCATGGTCAGTAGCCGCGCTGGCGGTCCACCAGGCCGAGCATGGGCTCGCCCGCCTCGAAGCGCCGCAGGTTGTCGAGCACCACACGCGCCGCGGTCAGCGGCTGCGTCACGCTGGCGATGTGCGGTGTGATCTGCACCTGCGGGTGCTGCCACAGCGCGTGCGCGGGCGGCAGCGGCTCGGGGTCGCTCACGTCCAGCACCGCTTCGCTCAAATGGCCGGCATCGAGCGCGGCCAGCAGGTCGGCGTTGACCAGCTGCGGGCCACGCCCCACGTGCACCAGACCGGCGCCGCGCGGCAGTTGCGCCAGCAGTGCGGCATTCAGAAAACCGCGCGTGGCATCGGTCAGCGGCAGCAGGCACACGAGGATGTCGGTGCGCGCCAGAAAGGTGCCCAGTTCGTCCGCGCCCGCGTGGCAATGCACGCCGCCCACCGTGTGGCGCGAGCGGCTCCAGCCCGCGCAATCAAAACCCAGCGCCACCAGTTGCGCCAACACGGCCTGGCCCAGCGAGCCCAGGCCCAGCACGCCCACCCGCCGCTCGCTGGCCGGGCGCACCGGCAGCGGCCGCCATTCGGCGCGCGCCTGCTGGCGCCGGTAGGCGGGCCGGTCGCGGTGCAGGTCGAGCACGGCGTGCGTCACGTACTCGACCATGCCCTGCACGATGCCGGGCTCGACCATACGCACCACGGGCAGGGCCGGCGGCAGCGCGGCAAAGTCGAACTGGTCGACCCCCGCGCCGGATGAAAACAGCACCTGCAGATTCGGAAAACGCACCGCCAGATCGTCCGGTGGCTCCCACGCGGCCAGAAACTGCATCGCATGCGGATCGCCAATGTCAGGCCAGATGCGGAAATCAATCGCGGGCCGGTGCGCACGGAACACCTCGGTCCACTGGCGGCCGCGCACGGGGTCGGACTTGTAGAGGAAAACGGGGGCGGTCATCAGCCGACCGCCTGCGTCACCAGCGCAAACAGGGTTGGCGCGCCGGCCTGCGGTTCGGGCAGCGGCTGGCCGCGCACCATGGTGGTGGGCGCGTCCACACGCAGCAGGCCGATGCTCTCCAGCCACTCGGTCAGGCCGCTGTCGAAGTCGATGTCGATGCGTGTGAAGTGGCCCGCGTTCAGGCCCGCCAGATGTGCGATCAAGGCCTTGGCACTTTCCTCGTCAGGCGCCACCACGGGGCCGATGGCATAACCCCGGCCAAAACGGCGCAGCATGGCAAAACCGTGCGGCTCGCCGTCGGCGTCCAGCACCACGCAGGCTTCGGCGCTGGCCAGCAGCGCGTCGATCAGCGCGCCGCGCGGCATGCCGCGCGCCTGCGCGTCGAGGCGATGCAGGTCGGCGGCCTCGTTCTGGCCCGCGGGCCGCAAGCGCCAGCCGGCCGGCAGCGCGATCAGCGGCGTGGGCTGGGCCACGCCCTGGTGCTGGCGGACCTCGCCGGTGCGCACGAAATCCAGCCGCTCGTACAGGCCGCGCCCGTCGGCCGTGGCGTGCAGCAGCACGGTGCGTGTGTCCAGGCCGTCCAGCAGCGCCGTCATCAGCCGGTGGCCGATGCGCCGGCCCTGGCAGGCGGGCGCGACGATCACCAGGCCGATGGTGGCATGGCGCGCGCCCCACAGCCAGCGCTGCGCGGTGCCCACGACCTGGCCGTCGCGCTCGGCCACCACGCCTTCGGCCAGCGCGAACAGCTGCGCCCAGTCCACGGGCCGGTGCGGCCAGCGCAGGTCGCTCGACAGCGCATGCGCGGCGTCGAGATCGGCGGCGGTCATGGGACGCAGCACCACGCCATCATCGGCATGGATGGGCAGCTTGGACAGCGAGACGGTCGGCATGAACGGCATCCTTGGGAGGAAGAAAACGCGCTCTATCTTGGAGGACTTCGGCGCACGGCACCACCCCGAATTCGGGTTCGCCCGCAATTCGCAAGCATCGGCTGCCAGCGGCCCGGGTTTCGCAATTCGATGCGGCGCGGCCGCGCTTTACGCACACAAATGCCGGCCCTTCCTGCCTAGCATCTGAAGGCGTGTGATCCCTATTTTTCAAACCCGCCTGCGATGTCCCTGTTCGACCCCGACTCCATCCCCGTGGCCCGCGGCCACTTCATCGGCGGACGGCTGGTGCCCGACGCTGGCCGCATCACCGTTCGGCGCCCGTCGGACGGCCAGGTGCACGCCGAGCTGCCGCTGGCCGACGCCGACACCGTGGACGCCGCCGTGCAGAACGCCTGGCAGGCCTGGCGCGGCAGCGACTGGGCCCGGCGCGCCCCGCGCGAACGCGCCCGCGTGCTGCGCCGCTGGGCCGAGCTGATCGAGGCCGACGCCCCGCGCCTGGCGCCGCTGGAGGCGGTCTGCTCGACCCGCCCCGTGCGCGACGCCGCCGCGTGGGACGTGCCCTTCACCGCCGAAGGCCTGCGTTTTTTTGCCGAGTACGCCGACAAGCTCGGTGGCGAGGTGGTCGCCACACGCCACGACCACCTGGGCCTGGTGGTGGCCGAGCCCTATGGCGTGGTGGGCGCCATCACGCCATGGAATTTCCCGCTGGTGATGGTGTCGTGGAAGGTGGGCGCGGCGCTGGCGGCCGGCAACGCGGTGGTGCTCAAGCCTTCGGAGCTGACGCCGTTCTCGGCCATCCGCCTGGCTGAGCTGGCGGTGGAAGCCGGCGTGCCGGCGGGCCTGTTCAACGTGGTGCAGGGCGATGGCCGCACCACGGGCGAGGCGCTCACGCGCCACCCGCTGATCGCCAAGATGACCTTCACCGGTTCGACCCGCACGGGCGCAGCCATCATGGCCAGTTGTGCGCTGAACGGCCCCAAGCCCGTCACGCTGGAGCTGGGCGGCAAGAGCCCGCAGCTGGTGTTCGACGACGCGCCCGACCTCGACCGGCTGGCCGGCATCATCGCGGGCGCCATCACCGGCAACGCGGGCCAGGTGTGCGTGGCCGGCTCGCGCCTGATCGTGCAGCGCGGCATTGCCCAGCCATTGCTCGACCGCATTGCGCAGCGGTTTGCCGCGCTGCGCCCTGGCGCCACCTGGGATGCCAACGCGACGCTGCCGCCCATCGTCTCGGCGCCGCAGGCCGCGCGCATCCTCGACATCGTGGAACGCGCACGCGACGCGGGGGCGCAGCTGCGCTGCGGCGGCGGCCTGTTCGACGACGGCCCCGGCGGCGCCTACTTCCAGCCCACGCTGATCGAGGGCGTGGACGCCGGCAACCCCGCCGTGCAGGAAGAAATCTTCGGCCCCGTGCTCACGGTGCAGACCTTTGCCGACGAAGAAGAAGGCCTGGCGCTGGCCGCCCACCCGCAGTACGGCCTGGCCGCCGGCGTGCACACGGCCGACATCGGGCGCGCGCTGCGGGCCATGCGCGGCATGGCCGCCGGCACGGTCTGGATCAACCGCTACGGGCGCAGCGCCGACTTCGTCATCCCCACCGGCGGCTACCACCAGTCGGGCATCGGCAAGGACCTGGGGCGCCAGGCCGTCGAGGCGAATCTGCGCTTCAAAAGCGTGCTGATCGACTTTGCCGAAACGCCCTGACAGGGTGCGGCCGCACGCCCACGGTGCAGACCGCATGGCATGCCGCATTCGATCACCAAACCGCAGCTTTCGTGCGCCGCGGCCCCGCATTTCCCAACAACGCACGCGCAGCCACATGCTTCAATGACTGCGTGATGACGCCGCTGCCAGCCACCTTGCCCGGTGGCGGCCCGCCCCGGTCGGCGACCGGGAAAACCCAAGGATGTCAGAGACCATGACGACTGTTTTCCGGCCCAAGTACGTGACCTTCGACTGCTACGGCACGCTCACCCGTTTTCGCATGGGCGAGATGACGCGCGACCTGTTCGCCGACCGCGTCGCGCCCGAGCAGATGGAGCAGTTCATCGCCGACTTCACGGCCTACCGCTTCGACGAGGTGCTGGGCGACTGGCAGCCTTACGAAGTCGTGCTCAAGAACGCCGTGCGCCGGCTGTGCAAGAAGTGGAAGCTGCAGTACCTGGACGCCGACGCGCAGAAGTACTACGACGCCGTGCCCACCTGGGGCCCGCACGCCGACGTGGCCGCCGGCCTGGCCCAGGCGGCGCGCGAGATCCCGCTGGTGATCCTGTCCAACGCCTCGGACGACCAGATCCAGAAGAACGTGGCGCAGCTGGGCGCGCCCTTCCACCGCGTCTACACCGCGCAGCAGGCCCAGGCCTACAAGCCGCGCCTGACGGCCTTCGAATACATGCTCGACTCGCTGGGCTGCAACCCCGAGGACGTGCTGCACGTCTCCTCCAGCCTGCGCTACGACCTGATGTCGGCCGACGACATCGGCATCGTCCACAAGGTCTTCGTCAACCGCGGCCACGGCCCGGGCAACCCGGCCTACCGCTACACCGAGATCCAGGACATCGGCGGCCTGCCCGGCGTGGTCGGACTCTGACCCTTCACCCACGTGCCGCCACCGGACCCCGCCCCCATGAAACTCGAGTCCTACTGGCATGCATCGACGCCCCGCTGGCGCTGACGCCGCACGACCTGCCCGCGCAGGTTGACGTGGCCATCGTTGGCGCCGGCTTCACGGGTCTGTCTGCCGCCTTGGCGCTGGCCCGGCGCGGTGCGCGCGTGGCCGTGCTGGAGGCCGGCGCCAGCGTGGCGCCCGAGGCCTCCGGGCGCAACGGCGGCCACGTCAACAACGGCCTGGCGGTCGACTACGCCGACGTCGCCGCCAAGGTCGGCCCGGCGCAGGCACGCGCCTGGTACCACGCCTATGACGACGCGGTCGACACCGTCGCGCGCCTAGTGCGGGACGAGGCCATCGACTGCGACTTCCTGCGCCACGGCAAGCTCAAGCTCGCCACCCGGCCGCAGCACCTGGACGCACTGCGGCGAAGCGCCGAACGCCTGATCGCCGACGGCGTGGACACCGACGTCGAGATCCTGGACGCCGCGCGTGTGCGCGCCGAGGTGCAGAGCGAGCGCTTCGTGGGCGGCCTGCTCTACAAACGCAGCGGCCAGATGCACATGGGCCGCTTCGCCCAGGGCCTGGCGCAGGCCGCGCAGCGCCAGGGCGCGCAGATCAACACCGGCACCTGCGTGCAGCGCATCGAGCGTGTGCAAGGCCAGTCGCACCGGCTGCACACCGCACGCGGCACGCTGCAGGCCGACCAGGTGCTGCTGGCCACGGGCGCCACGCGCCATGGCGGCTACGGCAGCTTTGGCTGGCTGCGCCGGCGCATCGTGCCCATCGGGAGCTTCATCGTCACCACCGAGCCGCTGGGCGCCGAACGCGCGCAGGCCCTGCTGCGCGAACGCCGCACCTACGTGACGGTGGCCAACATCCACCATTACTTTCGCCTGACCACTGACCACCGCCTGGTGTTTGGCGGCCGCGCACGTTTTGCCGTCTCCAGCCCGCAGCAGGACGCAACCAGCGGCGAGATCCTGCGCGCAGGCCTGGCCGAGACCTTCCCGCAGCTCGGCCCGGTGCGGCTGGACTACTGCTGGGGCGGCCTGGTCGACATGACACAGGACCGCCTGCCGCACGCGGGCGAGCGCGACGGCCTGTTCTACGCCACGGGCTACAGCGGCCATGGCACACAGATGTCGGTGCACATGGGCCAGCGCATGGCCGCCGTGGTTTCTGCCCGCGGTCGGCCTGTACTACCGGCTCAAGGACCGGCTGGCCTGATTTCTGACTGCCTTTCCATTCCGCAACCCGTTCACGCCCACCAACCCGCCCCAGCAGGAGCCCACCATGCGCGATCGCCACCTCTCTCTCGACCACCTCACCCGCCCCGCCGAGAGCCACCGCGTGATGGACGCATTGCGGCGCGGCACCACGCGGCGCGACCTGCTGGCCCTGCTGGCGGCGGGCGGCATGCAGGCCACGCTGGCCGGCGGCCTGGCGGGCGTGGCCTTCTCGGCCCACGCGCAGGCCACGGCCACGCCCAAGCGCGGCGGGCGCATCCGTGTGGCGGCCGCCACCGCAGCGGTCTCGGACACGTTCGATCCGGCCAAGCAGTCCAACCAGAGCGACTACGTGCGCTGCAACATGGTCTACAACGGACTGACGGCGCTCGACGGCAGCCTCACGCCGCAGCCGGCGCTGGCCGAATCGTTCACCACCGCCGACGCCAGGACCTGGGTCTTCACCCTGCGTCAAGGCGTGACCTTCCACGGGCAAGGCGCTGGCGCCGGCCGACGTGGTGTTTTCCATCCTGCGCCACAAGGACCCGGCCACCGCGTCCAAGGCCAAGACGCTGGCTGACCAGATCGACAGCGTCAAGGCCACCGTCCCGAACGAGGTCACGGTGGTGCTGACCGCGCCCAACGCCGACCTGCCGGTGATCCTGGGCACCTTCCACTTCCACATCGTCAAGGACGGCACGAGCGACTTCGCCGCCGCCGTCGGCACCGGCCCCTACAGGCTCAAGGAATTCAAGCCCGGCGTGCGCACGGTGGTGGTGCGCAACGAGAACTACTGGAAACCCGGCAAGCCCTACCTCGACGAGATCGAGTTCGTCGGCATCGGCGACGAGAGCGCACGCGTCAACGCGCTGCTGTCGGGCGGCATGGACCTGGTGGCCTCGGTCAACCCGCGCGCGGTGGCCCGCGTCAAGGGCACGCCCGGCTACGCCATCTTCACCACGCAGTCGGGCCAGTACTCGGACCTGGTCATGCGGCGCGACGTGGGCCCGGGCGCCAACCCCGACTTCGCGCTGGCCATGAAGCACCTGTTCGACCGCGAGCAGATGAAGAAAACCATCGCGCTGGACTACGCGGTGGTGGCCAACGACCAGCCCATTGACCCGACCAACCGTTTTCACTTCAAGGGCTTGCCGCAGCGCGCTTTCGACCTCGACAAGGCCAAGTACCACCTGCAGAAGTCTGGCGTGAGCGGTGCCGTTCCGGTGGTGGCCTCGCCAGCGGCCATGTACTCGGTGGAGATCGGCCTGGTGCTGCAGCAGACCGCGCAGAGCATCGGCCTGAACCTGGACATCAAACGTATGCCGGCTGACGGCTACTGGTCCAACCACTGGCTCAACAGCCCGGTGGGGTTTGGCAACGTCAACCCGCGCCCGAGCGCCGACACCATCCTCACGCAGTTCTTCAAGTCCGATGCGGCCTGGAACGAGTCGCGCTGGAAGAGTCCCCAGTTCGACCAGCTGCTGCTGGCCGCGCGCGCCGAGACCGACCTGGCCCGCCGCACGCAGATGTACGCCGACATGCAGACGCTGATCCACGGCGAGGCCGGCATCGGCATCCCGCTGTTCCTGGCCAGCATCGACGGGCACAGCACCAAGCTCAAGGGGCTGTCGCCAATTCCGCTGGGCGGCCTGATGGGCTACGCCTTTGCCGAGCACGTCTGGCTCGACGCCTGAAGCCCTCGCACCCGAAAGCGGCTGTTCATGAACCTCGTGATCCTCAAGCTCCTGGGCCGGCGTGTGCTGCTGGCGCTGCTGTCGCTGCTGGCGGTGTCGGTGATCGTGTTTGCCATCACCGCCGTGCTGCCGGGCGACGCCGCGCAGGAGCAGCTCGGCCAGGACGCCACGCCCGAGGCCCTGGCCGCGCTGCGCGCGCAGATGGGCCTGGACGTGCCGGCGCCGCTGCGCTATTTGCACTGGCTGGGCGGCATCGTGCAGGGCGACCTGGGCCAGTCCAGCACCACACAACTGCCGGTGGGCGAACTGGTGGCCAGCCGCCTGCCCAACTCGCTGCTGCTGGCCGCCGTCACCGCGCTGTTCTCGGTGCCGATCGCGCTCGGCCTGGGCATTGCCTGCGCGGTCTGGCGCGGCTCATGGCTGGACCGCATCGCCTCCAGCGCCGCCGTGGCCGTGGTGTCGGTGCCGGAGTTCCTGGTCGCCACGCTGGCGGTGCTGGTGTTTGCCGTGCAGCTGCGCTGGCTGCCCGCACTGTCCTACATCAGCGACATCGAGTCAGTCGGCCAGATGCTGCGGGCCTTTGCCATGCCGGTGCTCAGCCTGTGCTGCGTGATCGTGGCGCAGATGATGCGCATGAGCCGCGCCGCCGTGATCGACCAGCTCGAAGCGCCCTACATCGAGATGGTGCGCCTCAAGGGCGCCTCGCCGCTGCGCCTGGTGCTGGCGCACGCGCTGCCCAACGCCGTCGGGCCGATCGCCAACGCGGTGGCGCTGTCGCTGTCCTACCTGCTGGGCGGCGTGATCATCGTCGAGACCATCTTCAACTACCCCGGCATCGCCAAGCTGATGGTCGACGGCGTGACCCAGCGCGACATGCCGCTGGTGCAGACCTGCGCCATGATTTTCTGCGCCGGCTACCTGCTGCTGGTGACGGCGGCCGACCTGCTCGGCATCCTCGCTAACCCGCGCCTGCGCCACCGCTGAACCCCGCACCGGAGCCCGCACGATGGACCTGTCTTCCCCCGCGCCCGAGCCCGCCCGGGCCGCCACCCCGTCGCCCGCCCCGCCGCGCGCGGCCCTCGCTCGCCTGCGCCGCTGGCTGGCCGGCTTCGGCACCGGCGGCCTGCTGGGCCTGCTGGTGCTGGCCTTCTGGCTGCTGGCCGCGCTGTTCGGCCCCGCGCTGCTGGCGCGCCCGCCCGGCGCCGGGGGCGGCGAGGTGTTCGGCGCCATCAGCGCCGCGCACTGGCTGGGCACCGACTACCTGGGCCGCGACATGCTCGCGCGCGTGATCGACGGCACCCGCTACACCGTGGGCGTGGCGCTGGTCGCCACGCTGCTGGCCCTGCTGGCGGCCTCGGGCAGCGCGGCGCTGGACGCCACGCTCACCGCCATCCCCAGCAAGATGTTCGCGCTGCTCATGGTGGCCGGCTTCGGCTCCTCGGTGCCCATGCTGGTGTTCACCGCCGCGCTGATCTACGTGCCCGGCGCCTTTCGCATCGCACGTTCGCTGGCCGTCAACATCAACGCCATGGACTACGTGACGGTGGCCCGCACGCGCGGCGAAGGCCTGCTGTCCATCATGCTGCGCGAGATCCTGCCCAACATCGTCGGCCCCATGCTGGCCGACCTGGGGCTGCGGTTTGTCTACGTGGTGCTGCTGCTGGCCTCGCTGAGTTTTCTGGGCCTGGGCATCCAGCCGCCCCAGGCCGACTGGGGCTCGCTGGTGCGCGAGAACATCGGCGCCCTGCCCGACGCCGGCGCTTCGGTGATCGCGCCGGCGCTGGCCATTGCCAGCCTCACCATCGCCGTCAACCTGGTGATCGACAACTTGAAAAGATGAGCCCCCCCGAAGCGCCTGCGGCGCCTCCCCCTCAAGGGGGCGACAGCCCTGGTCGGGCAAAGCCCGCCCAGGGCTGTCACTTGGCTTTGTCGCTGGCACTTCGTACGCCAAAACCGTGTGGCCGATCTGAGAACACGTTCTAAGGAAACTGACATGGGAACAACTGTGGTCGTCAAAGACCTGCTCGTGACGGCGGGGACACAGACCGTGGTCGACCGCCTGAGCTTTTCCATCCGGCCTGGCGAGGTGCTGGCGCTGATCGGCGAATCGGGTTCGGGCAAGACCACCACCGCGCTGGCGCTCATGGGTTATGCGCGCCCGGGCTGCACGATTGCCGGGGGCAGCGTGCGCCTTGGCGAGGGTGCGCAGGCGGTCGAGGTGCTGACCCTGCCGCCGGCTGCGCAGCGCGCGCTGCGTGGGCGCACCGTGGCCTACATCGCGCAGAGTGCGGCGGCGTCCTTCAACCCCTCGCGCACGCTGATGGACCAGGTGGTCGAGCCCGCGCGCATCCACGGCACACTGCCGCGCGCCGAGGCCGAAGCCAAGGCCATCGCGCTGTTCCGTGAACTGGCGCTGCCCCAGCCCGAGACCATCGGCCAGCGTTACCCGCACCAGGTTTCGGGCGGCCAGCTCCAGCGCCTGATGGCGGCCATGGCGCTGATCACCGACCCCGACCTGGTGATCCTGGACGAGCCCACCACCGCGCTGGACGTGACCACGCAGATCGAGGTGCTGCGCGCCTTTCGCCGTGTGGTGCGCGACCGCCAGACCACGGCCGTCTACGTCAGCCACGACCTGGCCGTGGTGGCCCAGGTGGCCGACCACATCCTGGTGCTGCGCGACGGCCGCCTGCGTGAACTCGGCGGCACCGACCAGATCCTGCAGCAGCCCGCCGACAGCTACACGCGCAGCCTGCTGGACGCGGCCCGGCCGGCCGAACGCCCCCACCCTGCCGCCAACGGCCCCGAGCTGCTGCTGGAAGTGCGCGGCCTGGCCGCCGGCTACGGCGCACCCGGCCCCGACGGCCGTCCGGCCAAGCTCATCGTCGAAGACGTGGACCTGCGGCTGCACCGGGGCCAGGCCATCGGCGTGATCGGCGAATCGGGCTCGGGCAAGACCACGCTGGCGCGCGCCATCGCGGGCCTGGTCGCCCCTTGCCAGGGCGCGCTGCTGTTCAACGGCCGCTACCTCAAGCCGACGCTGGCGCAGCGCAGCCGCGACGAGCTGCGCCGTATCCAGATCGTGTTCCAGATGGCCGACACCGCGCTCAACCCGGCGCAGACCATCGCGCAGATCCTGGCGCGGCCGCTGGTCTTTTTCCACGGCTTGCGCGGCGCGGCGCTGCAGCAGCGCGTGCGTGGGCTGCTCGACCTCGTGCGGCTGCCGCAGACCGTGCTCGAACGCACGCCCGCAGGCCTGTCGGGCGGGCAGAAACAGCGTGTGAACCTGGCGCGCGCGCTGGCGGCCGAGCCCGACCTCATCCTCTGCGACGAGGTCACCTCCGCACTCGACACCGTGGTGGGCGCGGCCATTCTCGACCTGCTGGCCGAGCTGCGCCGCGAGCTGGGCGTGTCCTACCTGTTCATCAGCCACGACCTGCACACCGTGCGCGCCATCTGCGACGAGATCGTGGTCATGCGCGACGGCCGCAAGCTCGCGCAGGTCGCGCGCGCCGACTACGACCGGGGCCCGCACCACCCCTACTACGAGCTGCTGGCGCGCTCGGTGCCCGAACTGCGGCGCGGCTGGATCGACGAATGCCAATCCGCCAGGGCCGCGGCCTGATCCTTTCTTCTGGACCTCTTCACCATGCCTTTCGACCCCATTCCCGACGACCTGCTGCCCGGCCTGAACCACATCGCGGGCCGCTGGCAGCCCGCCGCCAGCGGCGCCGTCTTTGCCGTGACCGACCCGGCCAGCAACGCCGTGATCGCCCAGGTGCCCGACAGCGGCGCCGATGACGCACGCGCGGCCACCGAAGCCGCCCACGCCGCCTTTGCCAACTGGCGCCAGACGCCGGCCAAACAGCGCGCCGCGCTGGTGCGGCGCTGGCACGACCTCGTCATGGCGCAGCAGGACACGCTGGGCCGGCTGATCAGCATCGAACAAGGCAAGCCACTGGCCGAGGGCCAGGGCGAAGTCGCCTACGCCGCCAGCTACATCGACTGGTTCGCCAGCGAGGCCACACGTGTCAATGGCGACGTCATTGCCGCGCCCGTGCCCGGGCGGCGCATGTTCGCGCTGCGCGAGCCGGTCGGCGTGGTCGCCGCCATCACGCCGTGGAACTTTCCGGCCGCGATGATCGCGCGCAAGATCGCCCCGGCCCTGGCCGCCGGCTGCACCGTGGTCTGCAAGCCGGCCGAGGACACGCCGCTGACCTCGCTGGCGCTGGTGCGGCTGGCCGAACAGGCGGGCCTGCCGGCCGGCGTGCTCAACATCGTCACCGCCTCGCGCGCGCAGGCCGCGGCCGTGGTCGACGCCTGGCTGGACGACACGCGGGTGCGCAAGATCACCTTCACCGGCTCCACACCCGTGGGCAAACACCTGGCGCGGCGCTCGGCCGACACGCTCAAGCGCCTGTCGCTGGAGCTGGGCGGCAACGCGCCCTTCATCGTGTTCGAGGACGCCGACCTGGACGCGGCCGTCGAGGGCCTGATGGCCGCCAAGTTCCGCAACGGCGGCCAGACCTGCGTCTGCCCCAACCGCGTGTTCGTGCACGAGGCCGTGCATGCCGATTTTGCGCAGCGCCTGGCCGCGCGTGTGGGCGCGCTCAAGGTCGCGCTCGCCACCGACCCGCAGGCCCAGATCGGCCCCATGATCAACGCACGCGCGGTCGACAAGATCGAGCGCCACGTGCAGGACGCGGTGGCGCACGGCGCGCGTGTGCTGGTGGGCGGCACCCGCCTGCCCGCGCTCGGCCCCAACTTCTACGCGCCCACCGTGATCGACGGCGCCGACGCCCGCATGGCCTGCGCCTGCGAAGAAACCTTTGGCCCGGTCGTGCCGCTCACGCGCTTTGCCGACGAGGCGCAGGTGGTCGCCGCCGCCAACGACACGCCCTTCGGCCTGGTCGCCTACTTCTACAGCCGCGACGTGCGCCGCATCTGGCGCCTGGCCGACCAGCTCGACAGCGGCATCATCGGCATCAACGAAGGCGCGCTCGCGGCCGAGGCGGCGCCGTTTGGCGGCATCAAGGACTCGGGCTACGGCCGCGAAGGCTCGGTGCACGGGCTCGACGACTACCTGCACACCAAGTATCTGTGTCAGGGGCAGCTCGGCTGAAAATCAGCGCGGCGGGTCTTTTCCGGCCCGCGTCTGGCTACCATCGTGGACAATTCGGCGAGGCCGGATAATTAACCAGATGGTGAACATGGACGCTCCCGAAACCCGCACCCGCGACGCCGACCGCACCCAGCAGGCCATCCTGGAGGCTGCGCTGCAGGAGTTCGCCCAGCACGGCCTGGGCGGCGCGCGCGTGGACCGCATCGCCGAGCGCGCGGGCGTCAACAAACGGCTGATCTACTACTACTTCCACAACAAGGACGACCTGTTCCTGGCCGCGCTGGAGCAGACCTACCTGCAGATCCGCGCGGCCGAGCAGCAGCTGCACCTCGCCGACCTGCCGCCCGCCCAGGCGATCCGCCGGCTGACCGAATTCACCTGGGACTACTACATCGCCCACCCCGAGTTCCTGACCCTGCTCAACAGCGAAAACCTGCACCTGGGCCAGCACCTGGCGCGTTCCGAACGCATCCAGGAAATGAACTCGCCGCTGATCGAGACGCTGGCCCAGATCCTGGAGCGCGGCCGCCAGCAGGGCGTCTTCCGCGGCGGCATCGACCCGCTGCAGCTCTACGTCTCGATCGCGGGCATGGCCTACTTCTACCTCTCCAACCGCCACACCCTCACCGCCGTCTTCGACCGCGACCTGATGAGCCCCAAGGCGCAGCAGGAACGCCTGTCGCACATGTGCGACGTGGTCCTCGGGTATGTCCTGAGCCACTAGCCGGCGCGCCGCATTGACGGCGCGCCCCGTCCTGGCAAAAAATCGCCCTTAATTCACCAATCAGTGAATTAAGGGCAGCAGGCTGTGCAGTTCCCTGCCGTCCCTCCGCGCTTCCCGCCCCCAACGAAGACGAAGGAGACCCACACCATGACATGGCATCCCTGGGCCACGGCCGCGCTGCTGGCCGCGTGCACCACCCTGCAGGCCCCGCTGGCCCCGCTGGCCCACGCCGAGGCCGCCTACCCCAGCAAGCCGATCCGCGTGATCGTGCCGTTTGCCGCGGGCAGCACCACCGACATCATCGCGCGCGCCATCAGCGACAAGATGGGCGCCAGCCTCGGGCAGACGCTGGTGATCGACAACCGGGGCGGGGCCAGCGGCACCATCGGCCAGCAGGCCGTGGCCAGCGCGCCGGCCGACGGCTACACGCTGCTGCTCCACTCGTCCTCGCATACGGTCAGCCCCTCGACCTTTGCCAAGCTGCCCTTCGACACGGTGGCCGACTTCGCCGGCATCTCGCCCATCGCCACCCTGCCCAACGTGCTGGTGGTCGCGCCGGCCAAGAACTTCCGCACGCTGGCCGACCTGCTGGCCGCCGCGCGCGCACGGCCCGGCACGCTCAACTTTGCCTCGGCCGGCCAGGGCAGCGCGACCCACCTCAACGCCGAAAAATTCAAGCACGCCGCAAACATCGAGGCCACCAACATCCCCTTCAAGGGTTCGGCCGAGGCCGTGACGGAGGTGATCGCCGGCCGCGTGGACTACTACTTCTCGCCCATCGCACCGGTCATCGGCCAGATCAAGGAAGGCCAGCTGGTACCGCTGGCCGTGGGCTCGCCGCGGCGCTCGGCCACGCTGCCGGCCGTGCCGACCACGGCCGAAGCGGGCGTGCCGGGTTCCGAATTCAACTTCTGGATCGGCCTGCTGGCGCCGGCCAAGACCCCGCGCCCGGTCATCGAGCGGCTGCACGACGAACTGGCCAAGGCCCTGGCCTCGCCCGAAGTGCAGGAGCGTTTTGCCAAGCTCGGCGCCGAGCCCTGGACGCTCGCGCCCGCGCAGTTCGACGCCTACATCAAGGACGAGATCGCCGCCAACGCGGTGGTCGTCAAGGCCGCCGGACTGGCCGCGCAATAGCGCCCGTGCTTGCAGCAGCGACCGCCCGCCCACGCGGGCCGCTGCGTTCCGCGTTCTCCGTTTTTTTGCTCTCCTCCATCACCGGACTTCTTCACATGGCAACCCACCGTCTCGGCCTCATCATGCACGGCGTCACCGGCCGCATGGGCAAGAACCAGCACCTGATCCGCTCCATCGTCGCCATCCGCCAGCAGGGCGGCGTGGCGCTGGCCAATGGCGACCGCGTCATGCCCGACCCCATCCTGATCGGGCGCGATGCCGAGAAGATCGCCGCGCTCGCGCAAGCGCACGGCATCACGCGCTGGGGCACCGATCTGGACGCGGCGCTGGCCAACCCGGACGACACCGTGTTCTTCGACGCCGGCACCACGCAGATGCGCCCCACGCTGCTGGCCAAGGCGATCCGCGCGGGCAAACATGTCTATTGCGAAAAACCCATCGCCACCAACCTCAACGAAGCGGTGGAGATCGCCCGTTTGGCCGAGGAAGCGGGCCGCACGCGTGGCCTCAAGCACGGCGCGGTGCAGGACAAACTCTTCCTGCCGGGCCTGCGCAAGCTCGACATGCTGCGCCGCGCGGGCTTTTTCGGCCGCATGCTCAGCCTGCGCCTGGAGTTCGGCTACTGGGTGTTCGAGGGCGACCTGCAGCCCATCCAGCGCCCGAGCTGGAACTACCGCGCCGAGGACGGCGGCGGCATGATCCTGGACATGATGTGCCACTGGCGCTACGTGCTCGACAACCTGTTCGGCGAGGTGAAGTCGATCTCGTGCATAGGCGCCACCCACATCCCGCAGCGCTGGGACGAGCAGGGCCGGCCCTACGCCTGCACCGCCGACGCCGCCGCCTATGCCACGGCCGAGCTGATCGGCCACAACGGCGAGCCGGTGCTCGCGCAACTCAACATGAGCTGGGCCACACGCGTGCGGCGCGACGATCTGGTGACCTTCCACGTCGACGGCACGCATGGCTCGGCCGTGGCGGGCCTGACCGACTGCCGCGCGCAAAGCCGCGTGGCCACGCCGCGCCCGGTCTGGAACCCTGACGTGAAGCAAACCTTGCCCTTCTTCGACCAATGGCAGGACGTGCCCGACACCGAAACCTACGACAACGGCTTCAAGATCCAGTGGGAACATTTCATCCGCCACGTGGTGGAGGACGCGCCCTATAAATGGACGCTCCCCGAGGGCGCCAAGGGCGTGCAACTGGTCGAGGCCGCACTGGCCAGCTGGAAGGAACGCCGCTGGGTCGACGTGCCGGCCCTGGGCATCTGAGAGAAAGACACCCGCCATGTCCCTCACCCTGAACCTGCCCGACGCCAGCGGTCGCCTGCGACCTTACACACTGTCCGGCGCGGCGCCCATCACCGCGCCGACCCAGCCGCAACTCTCACGCATCGCCTACTCGGCTGCGCACGTGGTGGCCAACCCGCTGGCCGCCATCGACCCCTGGCTGCAAAGCGCCGTCGACTGGGACGCCACGCTGGCCTACCGGCGCCACCTGTGGTCGCTCGGCCTGGGCGTGGCCGAGGCCATGGACACCGCGCAGCGCGGCATGGGGCTGGACTGGCCGACCTCGCTGGCGCTGATCACGCGCTCGCTCGACGCCGCGCGCGACGTGCCGGGCGCACGCATCGCCTCGGGCTGCGGCACCGACCAGCTCGCGCCCGACGCTGCGCGCAGCGTCGACGACGTGATCCGCGCCTACGAAGAACAGATGGCCGCCATCGAACAACTGGGCGGGCGCCTCATCCTGATGTGCAGCCGAGCCCTGGCGCGTGTGGCGCGCGGCCCGGCCGATTACGAACGGGTCTACGACCGGCTGCTGTCGCAGGCGCGCCAACCCGTCATCCTGCACTGGCTGGGCGAGATGTTCGACCCGGCGCTGGCCGGCTACTGGGGCACACACGACGTCGACGCCGCCATGCGCACGGTGTCGGGCATCATCGCCGCGCACCCGGACAAGGTCGACGGCATCAAGATCTCGCTGCTCGACCAGGACCAGGAAATCGCCCTGCGGCGCCAGTTGCCCACCACGGGCGGCCCCGACAGCCAGGGCGTGCGCATGTACACCGGCGACGACTTCAACTACGCCGAGCTGATCGCCGGCGACGGCGCGGGCAGCCACCCCACGCACAGCCAGAGCGACGCGCTGCTGGGCATCTTCGACGCCATCGCGCCAGCAGCCAGTGCGGCACTGGCAGCGCTGGCGGCCGGCAACGTCGAGCGTTTTCACGCCATCCTCGGGCCCACCGTGCCGCTGTCGCGCCACATCTTCCAGGCGCCCACACGCTTCTACAAAACCGGCGTGGTCTTCATGGCCTGGCTCAACGGCCACCAGTCGCACTTCACCATGGTCGGCGGCCAGCACAGCACCCGCAGCCTGGTGCACCTGGCCGAACTGCTGCGCCTGGCCGACCAGGCCCGGCTGCTGCAAGACCCCGCGCTGGCTGCACACCGCATGCGGCAGTTGCTGGCCGTGCATGGCGTCAACTGAAGCCGGGCGAACCCATGCGTGACTTCACCCACGACAGCCAGTGGCTGTCCCTCAACACCGCCACCCTGCGCCGCCAGCGCGGCCAGGACGTGCCGCTGGCACGCATCATCGACCAGTGCGCGGCGCACGGCGTGCACACCATCAGCCCCTGGCGCGACCAGGTGCAGGCCGCGGGGCTGGCGGCCACGGCGCTGGATGCCCCCTGCCTGGTGCTGGTGGTCGGCGCCCTGCCCGGCGCGCTCGCGGGCACGCCCGGCTACCGGGACATCGCCCGCGCCCGCGCCGAGGTGCGCGACGGCATCGCCGCCACGCTGGCCCATGCGCGCGACGTCGGCATGCCGCTGGCCATCGAGCCGCTGCACCCCATGCAGGCCGCCGACCGCGCCTGCGTCAACACGCTCGAACACGCGCTCGACCTGTGCGACGAACTCGACGCCGCACGCACCGGCCTGCTGGGCGTGGCGCTGGACGTCTACCACGTCTGGTGGGACCCCAAGCTGCAGGCGCAGATCGCACGCGCCGGCGCCGACCGCCTGCTGGCTTACCACGTCTGCGACTGGCGCCTGCCCACACGCGACCTGCTGGCCGACCGCGGCATGATGGGCGACGGCATCATCGAGCTGCGCAAGATCCGCGGCTGGGTCGAAGCCGCGGGCTTTGCCGGCTGCTGCGAGGTCGAGATCTTCTCCGAGGCCGACTGGTGGCAGCGCGACGGCGACGAGACCCTGGCCGTGTGCATCGAGCGGCACCGCAGCGTGGTGTGATGATCAACTGCCGACCGAGCCCGTGATCGGCAGCACGATGCCCGTGATGTAGCTCGCACAGCTCGGCGCGGCCAGGAACACATAGGCCGGCGCCAGCTCCTCGGGCTGGGCCGCGCGGCCGATGTCGGTGGCCTGGCCAAACGACGGCACCTTCTCGGCCGGCTGGTCGGCCGGGTTGAGCGGCGTCCACACCGGCCCCGGTGCCACCGCATTCACCCGGATGCCCTGCTCGGCCAGTTGCGAGGCCAGCGACAGCGTGAACGCATGGATCACCCACTTGGTGGCCGAATAATCCAGCAGCGTGGCCTTGCCCTGCAGGCCCACCACCGAGCCCGTGTTGATGATCGACGTGCCCGGCTCCAGATGCGGCAGCGCCGCGCGCGCCATGTGGAAGTAGCCGTAGATGTTGGTGCGGAAGGTCTCGTCGAGCCGCTCGTCGGTCAGGTCGAGCAGCGACTCGGCATGCTCCTGGAACGCGGCGTTGTTGACCAGCACGTCGAGCCGGCCAAAGGCCTGCATCGTGCGCTCGACCGCCTCGCGGCAGAAGGTGCTGTCCTTGACGTCGCCCGGGATCAACAGGCAGCGCCCGCCTTCGCGCTCGACGTGGTCGCGTGTTTCCTCGGCATCCGGCTGTTCCTCGGGCAGGTAGACCAGCGCCACATCCGCGCCCTCGCGCGCATACAGCACGGCCACCGCGCGCCCGATGCCCGAGTCACCGCCCGTCACGATCGCCGCAAAGCCGTCGAGCTTGCCGCTGCCCTGGTAGACCGGTGCCTCGAACCGCGGCCGCGGCGTCATTCTGGACTCATGCCCCGGCTTGGCCTGATGCTGCGGCGGCTGCGACCGCGGCTCGTCACCGCGCGGCCCCGGCACCGGCGCCTTTCCGGGCTGCCCACCGGACTGGGTGCTCTGGTCAATGCGATCCTGCTGTTGCTGCAGGCGGCGCTGGTGCGCCTCGACCCTGCCCGCCGGCGGCGAAGTCGACGTGGCCGTCCGGATCGGGTCGTCCGTGGTGTGCGCATTCATGAGGCAGTCCTTTCGTTCAAACAGTCGGTAGAGAACGCAGGCCGGCGATGGCCTGGAATCCCCAGGCTACGTTCGCCTGGCGGTCTCGACTGTCTGAAGGCGCGCAGCGGTGGTGTAGTCCGCTCTTGTTGGGACGCCGCATACACAGGATGACGAAGGCGCGGTTGAGGCCAGGGGTCTGGCACGAAGCCGCTTGACCTGTGCAGTTCCGCCGCGAATCATCGTGCCAACACAGAGAAGTAACCCCTTGATTTATATGGAATTCATGGCAAACCTCTTTGCCGCTCTCTAATTTCTCTTTGTATTTCTCTCTGTCAGCCGCCAGCAAGGTGCCGTGTCTGAACCGGTGTTGACGATCACCCCATGGCGGCGCAGCCTGGTCAACAGGCCGCTGATCTTGTTGTACTTCTGCTTGTCATCCAGGGCATCGCTCAGCTTTTCCATCAGCAGTCTGTTTGATCTTGCCCCTGATTTACGGACACCTATCTAAGCGACATTGGCCAGCTCGTACTGCTCTGGGCTGAGGTAGCCCAGGGTCGAGTGCAGCCGGATCCGATTGTAGTCAACCTCAATGTAGTCAAACACATGAGCCTTGGCCTGCTCCCGTGTGGCGAGGTGTTCACCATGGATGGCCTCGACCTTCAGACTGTGGTTCCAACTCTCCATTGCTGCGTTGTCGTAGCAGTTGCCTCTGGCACTCATGCTGGCGATCAAAGCGTATTGCTCCAACAGGGCGCGGTGCTCGCGC
>WNDQ01000022.1 GCA_009912175.1 Paracidovorax wautersii
TGACCGTGGTAGCCAATACTGCTCGCGCGAGCACCGCGCCCTGTTGGAGCAATACGCTTTGATCGCCAGCATGAGTGCCAGAGGCAACTGCTACGACAACGCAGCAATGGAGAGTTGGAACCACAGTCTGAAGGTCGAGGCCATCCATGGTGAACACCTCGCCACACGGGAGCAGGCCAAGGCTCATGTGTTTGACTACATTGAGGTTGACTACAATCGGATCCGGCTGCACTCGACCCTGGGCTACCTCAGCCCAGAGCAGTACGAGCTGGCCAATGTCGCTTAGATAGGTGTCCGTAAATCAGGGGCAAGATCACACCTGCCTGGCGCTGTCCAGCGAAGCCTCGCAGACGCGCGGCTGGGCCTTCAAGGTCGACGACGAACTCATCCACATCAAGCCCGGCGGCCCGCTCGACTGCTCGGACGGCCAGGTGCTGCACGCCTGGTGCCTGCAGGGCCTGGGCATCGCCTGGCGCAGCACCTGGGAGGTGGCGGGCGACATCGCGGCCGGCCGGCTGGTGTCGGTGCTCGACGGCCACGCTGCGCCGCCCAACGGCATCTACGCCGTCTTTGCGCAGCGCAAGCACCTGCCGGTGCGGCTGCGCGTGTGGATCGACTTCCTCAAGGCGACCTACGGTGACCGCGCGTACTGGAACCTGGCGGCCGCCGCCGGCACGCACTGAAAACCAAGCGCGCGCGGCGCCAACGCGCCACAATCGCGGCTGGGCCACATGCCCTGCCGACCGATCTCCCCGACTCCAAGCTCCCACGATGACGCTCGAACCCCTGCTTGCCGCCTTTCACATCCTGGCCATCCTGACGCTGGTCGTCTTCATCTCCAGCGCGGCGGCCCTGTGCCGCCCCGAGTGGTTCAACGGCGCCGTGCTCGAACGCCTGGCGCGCATCGACCGCATCTACGGCATCGTCGCGCTGCTGGTGCTGCTCAGCGGCCTGGCGCGCACCCTCTGGGGCATGAAGGGCATGGACTGGTACTGGAGCGCGCCGCTGCTGCACCTCAAGCTCACGCTGTTCGTGATCGTGGCGCTGGTCTCGATCAAACCCACGCTCACCATCCTGCGCTGGCGCCGCGATTTCCGCCAGACCGGCGCCCTGCCCGCGCCCGAGGCCATCCTGCGCACGCGCCGGCTCATGATGCTGCAGGCGCACGCGATTCCGGTCATCGCGATTGCCGCTGTCTTCTTCGCCCGCGGGTGGTGGCATTCCTGAACGCCCCCCGAAGCGCAGGCGCGGTGCCCGTAAAATCGCCCGACTATGCTTTCCGTAAAACAAGATCTTCTGGCCGCCCTGGCCCAGGCGCTGGAGCAGCTGTCCCCCGGCACGGGCGACAAGGCCGCTTTTGAATCCCCCAAGGTTGCCGCGCATGGCGATTTCGCGTGCACGGCCGCCATGCAACTGGCCAAGCCGCTCAAGCTGAACCCGCGCCAACTCGCCCAGAACCTGGTCGAGCTGCTGCAAAAGGACGCGGCCTACGCGCAGTGGGTGGAGGCGCTGGAGATTGCCGGCCCCGGTTTCATCAACATCCGCCTCAAGCCCGCTGCCAAGCAGCAGATCGTGCGCGAGGTGCTGGACGCGGCCGGCCGCTTCGGCCACCAGGGCGACCGTGGCGAGCGGGTGCTCGTCGAATTCGTCTCGGCCAACCCGACCGGCCCGCTGCACGTGGGCCACGGCCGCCAGGCGGCGCTGGGCGACGCCATCTGCAACCTGTATGAAACGCAGGGCTGGCAGGTGCACCGCGAGTTCTATTACAACGACGCGGGCGTGCAGATCCAGACCCTGGCCAACAGCACGCAGCTGCGTGCCCAGGGCGTCAAGCCCGGCGACGCCGGCTGGCCCGAGCAGGCCTACAACGGCGACTACATCCAGGACATCGCCGACGCCTTCCTGGCCAAGGCCACCGTCAAGGCCGACGACCGCGAATTCACCGGCAGCGGCGACGCCAACGACCTCGACGGCATCCGCCAGTTCGCCGTGGCCTATCTGCGCCGCGAGCAGGACCTGGACCTGCAGGCCTTCCAGGTCAAGTTCGACGAGTACTACCTCGAGTCGAGCCTCTACACCAGCGGCCGCGTGCAGGCCGCCGTCGACAAGCTCGTGGCCGGCGGCCACACGTATGAGCAGGACGGCGCGCTGTGGCTCAAGACCACGGACTACGGCGACGACAAGGACCGCGTGATGCGCAAGGGCGACGGCACGTTCACGTACTTCGTGCCCGACGTCGCCTACCACATCACCAAGTGGGAACGCGGCTACGGCAAGGTCGTCAACATCCAGGGCACCGACCACCACGGCACCATCGCCCGCGTGCGCGCCGGCCTGCAGGCGGCCAACGTGGGCATTCCGCAGGGCTACCCCGACTACGTGCTGCACACCATGGTGCGCGTGGTGCGCGGCGGCGAAGAGGTCAAGATCAGCAAGCGCGCCGGCAGCTACGTCACGCTGCGCGACCTGATCGAGTGGACCAGCACCGACGCCGTGCGTTTCTTCCTGCTCTCGCGCAAACCCGACACCGAATACACCTTCGACATCGACCTGGCGCTGGCGCAGAACAACGACAACCCGGTCTACTACGTGCAGTACGCGCACGCCCGCATCCGCTCGGTGCTGGCGAGCTGGGGCGGCGACGTCGCGCAACTGCGGGACACCGACCTGTCCGCGCTGGAAAGCCCGCAGGCCCAGGCCCTGATGCTGCTGCTGGCCAAGTACCCGGCCATGCTGAGCGCGGCGGCCCAGGACTTCGCGCCGCACGACGTTACCTTCTACCTGCGCGAGCTGGCCGCGGCCTACCACAGCTATTACGATGCCGAACGCATCCTGGTCGACGACGAAGCCGTCAAGCGCGCCCGGCTGGCGCTGGTCGCCGCCACCGCCCAGGTCCTGCACAATGGCCTGGCGATCCTGGGCGTGAGCGCCCCGCACAAGATGTAACCCACAGGAGCCGACTCCCGACATGAAGCATCCCCTCGTCTCCCCGCAACGGCAACACGGCGGCACGATCCTGGGCCTGGTCCTGGGCCTGATCGTCGGCCTGGGCATCGCCCTGGCCGTGGCAGTCTCCGTGAACAAGGTGCCCGTTCCCTTCCTCAAGCGCGGCCCGGCGGCGGCCGACACGCCGGCGACCTCGACCGCCATCACGCCGGTCACGCCCACGCCATCGGCCTCGGCCGGCAGCACGGCCAACACCGCCAACTGGGACCCGAACTCGCCGCTCTACGGCCGCCAGCCCGCGCCCTCGACCGACGTGGCACCCGCCACCGCCAGCACGCCCCCGGCCGTGGCCGGCAACCCGCCCGCGCCGCGCCCGGCGCCCGCGCCCCAGCCCGGCGGCAACGACCAGCTGGGCCAGCTCGCCCTCTCGCGCGCCGGCGGCACGCCAGCGGCCCCGGCGGCCGCACCGCCCGCCACGGCCACCGCCTACAGCTACTTCGTCCAGGCCGGTGCCTACAGCGCCAGCCAGGACGCCGAGGCCCAGAAGGCCAAGCTGTCGTTCTCGGGCATCGCCACCCGCGTCACGCAGCGCGAACAGAACGGCCGCCCGGTCTACCGGGTGCGCAGCGGCCCCTTCGACACGCAGCAGGAAGCCGAAGGCGTCAAGTCGCGCCTGGCCCAGCTGGGCGTCGACGCCGCGCTGGTCCGGGTCCAGCGATAAGCAGCCGCCGCGTTCCGGCGCGGCAAAAACGGGGCCTCTGGCCCCGAACTTTTTTCCGCCGGCTCGTTCTGAACCGAATCCCTAGGAGTACGCCAACATGATCAATCGCCGCAACTTCGCCACCACCCTGGCCGCCACCGGCAGCCTGCTTGCCGTGGGCACGGCCCGGGCCCAGGGCGCCGCGCCCAAGGAAGGCAAGGACTACAACGCCCTGTCCAAGCCTGCGCCCACCGACGCGCCCCAGGGCCAGATCGAAGTGGTGGAGTTCTTCTGGTACAGCTGCCCGCACTGCAACGCCTTCGAGCCGCGCCTGGAAGCCTGGGTCAAGACCCTGCCCAAGGACGTCGCCTTCCGCCGCGCCCCCGTCTCGTTCCGCAGCGACTTCGAGCCGCAGCAGCGCCTGTACTACGTGCTCGAAGCCCTGGGCCTGATCGACACGCTGCACGCCAAGGTGTTCTACGCCATCCACGTCGAGCGCAAGGACCTGCGCACCAAGGACGCCATCGCCAACTGGATCGCCACGCAGAACGTGGACAAGGCCAAGTTCCTGCAGACCTACGACTCGTTCACCGTGGCCTCCAAGGTGCGCCGCGCCAGCCAGCTGCAGGACGCCTACCAGGTCGAAGGCGTGCCCTCGATGGGCGTGGGCGGCCGCTTCTACACCGACGGCCAGCTCACCGGCAGCATGGAACGTGTGCTGCAGACCACCGAATACCTGGTCGCCGAGCTGCGCAAGGGCCGCTGAGCCCCGCCCGCCGGCCGTCGCCGGCTCTACCGGCCTTGTCACCGAACCCGACCTCTGCGTCGGGTTTTTTCTTGGAATCGCGCCAGCACCGGCCCGTACTGCGCCAGCCGTCGGCCCCAGGTCGTTACGCCTGCCACGGCAGCAAGTCAAGGCCTTGAAATCCATCCCGAGGCCATTCGATCGACGGTGATTTGCTGGCTACAATGATCCCTCACGGCAAGATTCATGCCTCATGACCCAAGCGAGATACATCCTTTCCGCCGCCCTCCTGGCCGCTGCCGCGCTGCTGGGCACGGGCCTGGCGCACGCCGAGAAGGCCGATCGCCAAAAGCCCATGAACGTCGAGGCCGACGCGCTGCGCTTCGATGACGCCAAGCAGACCAGCCAGTTCACCGGCAACGTGGTGGTGACGCAGGGCTCGCTGATCATGCGCGCCGACCGCATGGACGTCCGCCAGGACGCGCAGGGCCAGCAGTTCGGCGTGGCCTACGGCAGCGCCGCCAAGCGCGCCTTCTTCCGCCAAAAACGCGACAACGTCGATGAGTACATCGAAGGCGAGGCCAACCGCCTCGAATACGACAGCAAGAACGCCGAGATGCGGCTGATCGGCAATGCCGAGATGCGCCGCTACATTGGCGCCAAGCTCAGCGACACGACCGACGGCCAGCGCATCGTCTACCGCACCGACACCGAGGTGTTCACGGTCGACGGCAGCCCCGCCGCCAATGGCAAGGCCGGCAGCCGTGTGCGCGCGACCCTCAGCCCGCGCAGCAGCGGCGAGGCCGCGCCAGGCGCCGCCCCCCCCGCAACCCCGCCCAAGCCGGCCCCCGCCGCGCAACCCGGCACGCCGCTGCGCGGCAGCACGACCCTGGAAGAGCCCCGCCCGTGAACGCCACGATTGCCCAACCGGCGACCAGCCGACTCGTTGCCCGTGGCCTGCAGAAAACCTACGGCAGCCGCAAGGTGGTCAAGGACGTCTCGCTCGACGTCAACAAGGGCGAGGTCGTCGGCCTGCTCGGGCCCAACGGCGCCGGCAAGACCACCTCGTTCTACATGATCGTCGGCCTGGTGCGCGCCGATGCCGGCCACATCACGATCGACGGCCAGGCCGTGCAGGACATGCCCATCCACCGGCGCTCGCGCATGGGCCTGTCCTACCTGCCTCAAGAGGCGTCGATCTTCCGCAAGCTCTCGGTCGAGGACAACGTGCGCGCCGTGCTGGAGCTGCAGCAGGACGAACAGCAGCGCCCGCTGCCCAAGGATGAACTGGAAAGCCGCCTGGCCGGCCTGCTGCAGGACCTGCGCGTCGACCACCTGCGCCAGTCGCCCGCGCTGGCGCTGTCCGGTGGCGAGCGCCGCCGCGTCGAGATCGCACGCGCGCTGGCCAGCCAGCCGCGTTTCATCCTGCTCGACGAGCCCTTCGCCGGCATCGACCCCATCGCCGTCATCGAGATCCAGCGCATCATCAGCTTCCTGAAGTCGCGCGGCATCGGCGTGCTCATCACCGACCACAACGTGCGCGAGACCCTGGGCATCTGCGATCGCTCCTTCATCATCAACGACGGCCATGTGCTGGCCAGTGGCACCCCCGCCGAAATCGTCGAGAACGCCGACGTTCGCCGGGTCTACCTCGGCGAACATTTCCGCATGTAAGCGCCCCACGTGAAGCAAAGCCTGTCCTTACGCGTTTCGCAGCACCTGGCGCTCACGCCCCAGTTGCAGCAGTCCATCCGGCTGCTGCAACTGTCCACGCTGGAGCTGAACCAGGAAGTCGAGCAGATGCTCGACGAGAACCCCTTCCTCGAAATCAACGACGACCCGCCCACGCGCGAGGAGGCGGCCCAGGACACGCCCGCAAGCAGCAGCGCCAGCGGCGACGACTACGCCGACAGCGGCAGCAGCAGCCATGAAAGCAGCGGCGACGGCGACGACTACCCGGCCGCGCAAGCCGATGCGCCCTCGGACTGGGAGGGCGACGGCAGCGTCGACCTGTCGGGCGACGATTCGGTCTGGGGCGCCGGCGAAGCGCTGCCGCGCAATGGCTCGGCCGGCGACGACGACGAGGTCAGCGCCTCGGACCTGGCCCGGCACCACGAGTCGCTTCAGGACCACCTGCACTGGCAGGCGCTGAGCCTGCGGCTGGGCGAGGCCGATCGCCAGGCCCTGTATTTCCTGATCGAGTCGCTCAACGACGACGGCTACCTGGAAGAGTCGCTCGAAGAGCTGGCCAACAGCCTGGCCGGCGAGCATGCCGATCCCGAGCAACTGGAAGAATTGATCGAGCAGTTCCGCATCGCGCTCAAGCTGCTGCAAAGCCTGGAGCCGACCGGTGTGGGTGCACGCGATCTGGCCGAATGCCTGCAACTGCAGCTGGCCGAACTGCCCGCCAGCCCCGAGCGAGAAGTGGCGCAGCGCCTGTGCCGCCAGCCCATGGAGCTGCTGGCGCGGCGTGACATCAAGAAACTGATCCAGCTGTGCGATGCCTCCGACGCGCAGGTGCGCGCGGCCCTGTCGCTGATCGCCAGGCTCGAACCCAAGCCGGGCCGCCGCTTCGTCGAGGTCGAGCGCAACGTGATCGTGCCCGACGTCATCGTCACCAGCAGCGGCAGCGGCCCCCACATCAAGTTCCGCGCCCAGCTCAACCCCGACGTCATGCCGCGCCTGCGTGTGCACGACATCTACGCCAACGCGCTCAAGGGCCACAAGGGCGACGGCGGCCTGCAGCAGCGGCTGCAGGAGGCACGCTGGTTCATCAAGAACATCCAGCAGCGCTTCGACACCATCCTGCGCGTGAGCACGGCCATCGTCGAGCGCCAGCGCAACTTCTTCATCCATGGCGAGCTGGCCATGCGGCCGCTGGTGCTGCGCGAGATCGCCGACGAGCTCGGCCTGCACGAGTCCACCATCAGCCGCGTGACCACGGCCAAGTACATCTCCACGCCCTACGGCACGTTCGAGCTCAAGTACTTCTTCGGCTCGGCGCTGACGACCGAGACCGGGGGCAATGCCTCGAGCACGGCAGTGCGCGCGCTCATCAAGCAGTTCGTGACCTCGGAGAGCGCCAAGAAGCCGCTGTCGGACAACCAGCTCTCGGACATGCTGCGCGAGCAAGGCATCGAATGCGCGCGGCGCACGGTGGCCAAGTACCGCGAGGCGATGAGGATCGCCCCGGCCAATCTGCGCAAGGCGCTGTAGCCGCCAGGGCGAGGTGCCGCGGCCCGCTAATGGCGGAACCGCTCGTCAGCGCTGAATCTCGCGATCGGCGGCGGTGGGGTCTTGCTGAGCGCGGGACGCGGCTGCATCGCGGTTGACGCGTTGGGGGTCGTACAGCACGGTACCCGTGCCCACGCCTGCGCCCACACGCGCACCACCCACGTTGGTGCCCACGCCCACCCCCGCGCCGCCCGTGACCTGGCCGCGCTGGTTGACGCCGACTCCCACCCCGACCGGCCCCGCGCCGGTGCCGGCCCCCACGCTGATACCGCCGCTGCCCACGCCGACCCCGACCGAGACGCCCGGAAAGATCGGCACGCCGATGCCCACGCCCGCCCCGGTCGAACCGCAGCCCGCCAGCGCAGCGGCAAGCGCCAGCAGCCCGAACGAGACCTGTGCGCGACCGAGTGGGCGAACACCCGGCGCGACCGCGGCCGGCAGGCGAAGCGTGGAGAAAGGCAACCGGTTCATCGCGTCAGTTTCGATGCGAGGGCCGTGCGGGTCAACCCGCCAGCAGGCTGTTGACGCGCCGCACGTAGGCGGCCGGGTCGGCCGGCAGGCCGCCTTCGGCCAGCAGCGCCTGGTCGAACAGCACATGGGCGTAGTCGTCGAACGCGGTGGCGTCGGCCGACTCGTCGTGCGCGAACTGTTCGAGCTTCTTGACCAGCGCATGCGCCGGATTGATCTCCAGCACGGGCTGGACTTCGGGCGCGGGTTGGCCGGCCTGCTTGAGCAGGCGCGCAAGCTGGTTGGAGTGATCGCCATCCTCGACCACCAGGCAGGCGGGCGAGTCGACCAGGCGGGTGGTCACGCGCACGTCCTTGGCCTGCGCCTTGAGCGTGGCCTTGAGCTTGTCGAGCACGGGCTTGAACGTCTCGGCGGCGGCCTCGGCCGCTTTCTTTTCGTCCTCGTCCTGCAGCTTGCCCAGGTCGACCGCGCCCTTGGCCACGCTTTGCAGCGGCGTGCCGTCGAACTCGTTGAGGAAGTTCAGAGCCCACTCGTCGACGCGGTCGGTCATCAGCAGCACCTCGATGCCCTTCTTGCGGAAGACTTCGAGCTGCGGGCTGTTGCGCGCGGCGCTCAGGCTGTCGGCGGTGATGTAGTAGATGGCGTCCTGGCCTTCCTTCAGGCGCGACTTGTAGGTGGCCAAGCTCACGGTGGGCTTGCCGCTGTCGTCGGCGGTGGAGGCAAAACGCAGCAGCTTGGCGATCTTGTCCTTGTTGGCGAAGTCCTCGCCCAGGCCTTCCTTGAGCACGGCGCCGAACTCGGCGTAGAAACGCGCGTATTTTTCGGCGTCGTCGGCGTGCTCGGCGGCTGCGCCAGCGGCGGTCGCGGCATCGCTGCCCTCGGATTCGGGGGCCGGCGCAGCGTCGCCCGAGCCGATGTCGATCTTGCCGTCAACGCTGCCCGCGGGCGTGCGCTGCTGCGAGGCCAGGTCTTCGAGCAGGCCCAGGATGCGGCGCGTGTTGCCTTCGCGGATGGCCTTGACGTCGCGGCTTTCCTGCAGCAGCTCGCGGCTGACGTTGAGCGGCAGGTCGGCCGAGTCGACCACGCCCTTGACGAAGCGCAGGTAGGACGGCAGCAGCGCCTCGGCGTCGTCCATGATGAAGACGCGCTTGACGTACAGCTTCAGGCCGTTCTTGCGGTCGCGGTTCCACAGGTCTTGCGGCGCCTTGGACGGGATGTAGAGCAGCTGGGTGTACTCGGTGCTGCCTTCGACGCGGTTGTGCGTCCAGGCCAGCGGCTCTTGTGCGTCGTAGGCGATCTGCTTGTAGAACTCGCCGTACTGCTCGGGCGTGATGTCCTTCTTGGCGCGCGACCACAGGGCGCTGGCCTTGTTGACGGTTTCCCATTCACCGGTCTTGACCATGTCGCCGGGCTGGTCGTTCTCGCCGTCCTTCCATTCCTCCTGCTCCATCAGGATGGGCAGGGAGATGTGGTCGGCGTACTTGCCGATGACGCTCTTGAGCGTCCAGGCGTTGAGGTAGTCGCTGGCGTCTTCGCGCAGGTGCAGGATGACGCTGGTGCCGCGCGCCGCGCGCGTGATCGCCTCGACTTCGAAATCACCCGTGCCGCCGCTGGTCCAGCGCACGCCCTGGTCGGTCGGCAGGCCCGCGCGGCGCGACTCGACCGTGATCTTGTCGGCCACGATGAAGCCCGAATAGAAGCCCACGCCGAACTGGCCGATGAGCTGCGCGTCGGCCTTCTGGTCGCCCGAGAGCTTGCCCACGAACTCGCGCGTGCCGCTCTTGGCGATGGTGCCCAGGTTGTCGATGGCCTCGTCCTGGCTCAGGCCGATGCCGTTGTCGGTGATGGTCAGCGTGCGCGCGGCCTGGTCGAACGACACACGCACTTCCAGGTTGGGCGCGTCCTCGAACAGGGCGGGCTGGTCCAGCGCCTCGAACCGCAGCTTGTCGCAGGCATCGGAGGCGTTCGAGATCAGCTCGCGCAGGAAGATCTCCTTGTTCGAATACAACGAATGCGTGACCAGGTGCAGCAACTGGGCGACTTCGGCCTGGAAAGATAGCGTTTTCTTGCTCATGGATGCGTTGAATGACAGGTTGGCAACAACAGAAAAAGGAAGCGACCGGGATAATTGCGGGCGCCGCGCCCGATTTCAATGCACGGCGCCCCACGCCGGCGGGTCCGCTGGATGACGTACTGTAGCAACAACAGCTTCTCCGCCGATCGCCGTGTCCACCCCGCCCCTCTCGCCTCACCGACGCCCTCGGCCGTCTTCATCTTGCACCCCGGCTGTCCTGGCTGGTGCGGTTGGACTTGCGCAAGCTCATCCTGGCGCTGTCGCTGCTGGCCGTGCTGATCACCTTCGGCAACACCTTCTACGCGGGCTATGCCCAGCAGCGCGAGCTGCTGATCCGCAACACGCTCGACGCCAATGCCGCCTATGCCAGCAAGATGGCCGACCTGACGGAAGGCTTCCTGCAGCAGGCCATCCAGCAACTGGGCTACAGCGCCCGCCTGCTGGGCGCGGACTTCGACGATGCCGCGCTGCAAACCGCCGAAACGGGACGGATGCTGCAGCAGAACCAGACGTTCAACTCCGTCTTCATCGTCAACGCCCAGGGCAAGCTCATCAACATCTCGCCGCCGCTGTCCGCCGCGCTGGGCACCCAGGTCTCCAGCGAAGAGCTGCTGGAGGTCCTGCGGGCCCGCGAGCCCCGGGTCAGCGAGCCCTTCGTGGCCAAGGCGACGAGCCGGCTCATCATCACCATCAGCCAGCCCATCTTCGACTCCCAGGGCGGTTTCCTGGGCTTCATCGCCGGCACGGTGCACCTGCACGCCCAGAACGGCCTGCACAGCGTTCTGAGCGAGCACCACTACCAGAACGGCTCCTACCTGTTCGTCATCGACCGCCAGGGCAAGCTCATCTTCCACCGCGACCAGGCGCGTGTCGGCCAGAACGTGCTGCGCAATCCGGTGGTCCAGACCGTGCTGCGCGGCGACAGCGGCAGCAGCCCCGTCGTCAACACGCTGGGCCAGAACATGCTGGCGGGCTACGCGCCGGTCAGCTCGACCGGCTGGGGCGTGGTGGTGCAGCGCCCGACCGAGCTCACGCTGGCGCTGCTGACCCAGCAGATGACCGACATGCTGCTCAAGGTCGCGCCGCTGCTGGTGCTCACGCTCATCGCCATCTGGTACCTCACGCGCCTCATCGCCACGCCGCTGCACGACCTGGCCCGCATCACCAGCACGCTGGACGAAGCCGGCACCGCCGAGCGCATCCGGCGTGTGCCCTCGTGGTATTACGAAGCGATCAAGCTCAAGAACGCCATCCTGTCGGGCCTGAACCTGGTCCAGCGCAAGATCACCCGCCTCAACCACGAGAGTCTCACCGACGCGCTGACCGGGCTCGTCAACCGGCGCGGCATGGACGAAACCCTCAAGGCCTGGGAACAGGCCGGCACGCCGTTCGCGGTGGCGACCATCGACATCGACCACTTCAAATCCATCAACGACACGCACGGCCACGACGTCGGCGATCAGATCCTGGCCTTCCTGGCCGAGCGCATGCGCCAGTCGGCGCGCGGTGTGGATGTGCTGTGCCGCAATGGCGGCGACGAGTTCACGCTGCTGCTGCCCGACACCCGCGCCCGCGAGGCCGCGCGTGTGTGCGAACGGCTGGCCGCCGCCGTGGCCCAGGAGGAAGCGGCGCCGGGCATCGGCATCACGCTCTCGATGGGCGTGGCCGACTTTGACGGCAGCAGTGCCCGCGTGGAGGAAGCCCTCAAGGCCGCCGACGTGGCGCTCTACCAGGCCAAGGCGCGCGGCCGCAACCAGATCGCCGTGTTCACCGGCGCGTCCGGCGAGAACGGATCGGCCTCAGAAGGATAAAGGCGGCGGGCTTGCCACGCGCACACGCTCGTCGGCCAGTCCCAGCAGTGCCCGCTCCAGCGCCTTGGGCGCCAGCGGCCGCGAGAACCAGTAGCCCTGCACATCGTCGCAGCGCAGCCGCTTGAGCGCCTCGGCCTGGGCGGCCGTCTCCACGCCCTCGGCCGTCACCAGCATCTCCAGCGCATGGGCCAGCGACACGATGGCCGACACGATCGCATAGCCCTTGCCCGGCTGGTCCACGTTCACGACCAGCGAGCGGTCGATCTTGAGCCGGTCGAACGAAAACTGAGTGAGGTAGGAAAAGCTCGAATAGCCGGTGCCGAAGTCGTCGATGGCCAGCCGCACGCCCATCGCGCGCAGCGCGTCCAGCGTGGTCTGCACGCCTGCGGTGTCGCCCAGCAGCACGCTTTCCGTCATCTCGATTTCCAGGTGCTCGGGCTCCAGTTGGGCGTCGTCGAGCGCACTGCGGATCAGCCCCACCAGACCGGGCTGCATGAACTGGCGAGCCGAGACATTGACGGCCACGGGCGGCACCTCGGTCGCCCGCCCGGCCAACAGGCGCCGCAGCCGGCCCACCTCGCGGCAGGCCTCGCGCAGCGCCCATTCGCCGATCGGCACGATCAGCCCGGTGTCCTCGGCCACCGGCACGAAGGTGGCCGGACTGATGTTGCCCTTGCCCGGACACTGCCAGCGCAGCAGCGCCTCCATGAGCTGGATGCGCCCGGTCGCCAGGTTGACCTGGGGCTGAAAGGCCAGGCTGAACTGCTTGCGCTCGAGCGCCTGCGGCAGCAGGGCTTCCAGTTCCAGGCGATCGATGGCCTCGTTCTGCATGGCGGGCCTGTACCAGCGCAGCGCATCGCCCAGGCCGTCGTCCCGGGCCGATCCCAGCGCCACGCGGGCGCGGTGCAGCAGTTCGCGGACATCGGCGCGGGCCTGCGGCAGCACGGCCGCCGCACCGATCCGAAGCGCCAACCGCACCGGCCGCTCGCCCAGGTTGAAAGGCCGGGCCCAGGCCCGTTGCAGCCGGCCCGCCAAAGCCTCGATGCTGGCCGCCTCACCCTCGATCCAGCAGGCCAGCAGGCCGTTGCCCAGCGCTGCCAGCACCACCCCCGAGCCCATGATCTCGCGCACGTGGCCGCCGCAGCGCTGCAGGATGTCCGCCAGGATGTCATCGCCCAGCGAATCGCGCAGCCGCCCTGCGGGGTCGACCTCCAGCACCAGCACGGCCGCGTTCGCGCGCCGCGCCTGGCAGACATGCAGGCGCAGCGCGGCGCGCTCCTCGAACCAGGCGGCGTTGGGAAAGTGGGTCCGGCTGTCGAAATGGCTGCTGAACCAATGGCTGGCCGGCGCGGCCAGCGTCCTGGACGACACCGGCGTCACCGTCAGGACGTGGCGCTCCCCCGCGCCTTCGCGCTGCGGCAAGGTGGCATAGGCCAGCTCGACGTCACACCCGGCGCCAGCGCGGATGCCAGATCCGCCCCTGGGCGGGCGGCAGCAAGACCCCGTCCGTCCACCGGCCAGGCTCGTGCATGGCCAGGAACGGCAGTTCCGCGATGCGGCGGGACAGCTCCGCGGGGTCGAACAGCAAGCTGGCATGCAGGCCCGTCAGTTCGTCGGCCAAATACCCCGTCAGCCGGGCCAGGCAGGCATTGACACGCAGAACCACGCCCTCGGCGTCGCACACCAGCACGCCCTGAGACAGGCTGTCGACGACGTCGGAATCGAGGTGGGAGGGATCGAGAGGCATACAACGAAAGTTGGCATCACTCAACGATGCGATGCCTGGAGTATGAGCGAGAACGCTGGCGGCCTCTCGTCAGCCCCTCCCCGGGTCGCTATTGCCCGCCACCCGACCACGATGGGCCAAGCGCCTCCATACGAACGTGGACGCCGGCGATGGGCCTTCTCCAGAAGCCGTGCGGCTATTGGGTCTTGGTTCCGGCAAAGATCGTGAACTGGCCGGCGGAGGCCGTCAGCAAGCGCGCGGACAGAGCAGTGGTCACGTTGGAGTCGACGCTGTCAACCACCAGCACGCCATACTGCGCATCCGAAGGACACACCGTGCCGCCGGTGTAGCTCAAGCCCGTGACCGAGAACATGTTGGAAGCGGCACTGGACGCGGTGGAACTGACCGTCCCCTTCACCTCACAGCCACTGCTCGTGTTGCCGGTCACCTCGTAAACGGAGGTCGAGCCGCTCTTGAGCGCCACCGTGATATCCGTGAGCACCGGCCGCGAGCCGAATGTGGGAGCCTCACTGCCATTGCTGTAGGTTTGCCCATTGAGCAATGCAGCGAACAGGGTGGCCGCACTGGCGCTCGGTGCATTGACGTAGTCGAGCGAGATTGCGGAAGGCAGCCCGTTGTTGCTGCTGGAGGTTGCCGGATCGTCGTGGATGGCCTTGAGCGTTGAGCCCGTCGCCACGGCACCCGCGAAGTGAACGCCGGAATAAAGGGTCCCCGCGCTCGAAGCCGAGCCTCTGCGCCAGAAAACAGCACTGGCCGTACAAAACTCGCCCGTGTTGACCGACAGTCCCTTGCAGTAGTCGTCGGAGAGCGTTGACAGCCCCGCAGTGCTGTAGAGCACATCGCCCGCGCCCTTCCTGCGGTACATCATGAACTCCTGGCCGCTGCCAGGCAGCACGACCAGATCCACGTCCTCGCCCATGAACGCATCCTTGCCCGTCCAGCTACCCACCGGATTTTGGGCCGTGCTCGCAATGGTGCCGATGGCAAATGTCCCGGGCTGCGTCCCCGCCGCCCGGAAGTCGCCATCCAGCACATAGGTATTGCGTGTGCCGCTCACCGTGCGTGTCACCAGCCACAGGCCGGTCTTGTTGCCGGCGCTGTCATAGCGGACAACGGCACGGCCCTCCATGTTGTGGGTGGCCTGGCCGCAAGTCGCGTCCGGCGCATTGGCCAAGGTCAGCGTCACGTCATAGAAGGGGCTGGAATCGCCACGCGGAACGATGCGGCCCGAGAACTGGCAATTACCGTTGCGCCCCGTGACCCGGCCCGCCCAATCGACATAGACACCCCAGCCACTGCGGTCCGCACGGTCTCCGCGATAAGCGCCCTGGATGCCACCGCCAATGCTCGTGACATAGGAGCCCCGATTGCTCAGATTGCTGTCATAGGTCGTGCTGAACTGCAGCCGGGCCGCACTGTTGTAAGGACTGACATAGCTCCCGCTGAACGTGCCGTTGGCACTCGTCCAACTGGGCGAAGCACGCCCCGACACCGTCCCGGTGAGCGCCAGGTTGAAAGCCCAGACCCCGGTCCCGTCCAGAATATCCTGAGGTGTGGTGTAGTAGGTCCCGTTGCTTGCGGCCACCCGCGAGCCCGACGTGCTCAGATCGCCATAGAAGCTATCCGGCCCCCGGCCGTCCACGTTGTAGCGGGCGAAATAGAAGAAGCCTCCCGTGCCGGCGCTGCCACTCGTTCCGGGGTCGACGATGCCGAAGAAATCCTGCCCCGCGCTGGTTCCACGCCAGACTCCCGCCGGGTATTGCTGGGCACTGCTGCTACTGTCCGAGCCCGTCGGGTCGCTGTCGTCCCCGCCGCCCCCGCCGCAGGCTGCAACGACCAAGCCCCCCATGAGCCAGGTCGCCCGGTACAGCCATTGTTTGAAAGCTCCCTCATGCTTGTGCGATTTCATCCCGTGTTTCCTTCTTGCATTCATGTAGCGCTTGATTCATGACCTGGCGCGCCCCGCCCAGGTCACCTTTGATCGTGGGTCCGACTCCGCTCAATACACGCTGTACGGCGACTTGTAAGGCGTCAGCGGCATCGCCATCGGCCGGCTCTGCGGCTCCAGCGCGTAGCGCAGGTAGATGCCGCCGGTGAGCTGGCGGTAGTCGCTCGCGTTGTCCAGGTCCAGCGTGCCGCCCAGGAACAGTTGCGGTGCGATCTTGTATTCGAGCGAGCCGGCCACGTTGTAGCCCAGACCGGTCTTAGTCTGGCCGGCGTAGCGCGCGACGGCGGCGTCGTCGCTCAGCGTGGCCACGCTCGCGGCCGTCTGCGCGGACTGGTAGGCGGCGGCCTGCCGGCTGCGGCTGGTGGGGAAGTAGTTGGCCGGGTCTTCCTTGAAATGCTGCACGCCCAGCGAGCCCTGCACGTGGTAGCTCAGGCGCGTGGTGCGGGCCGACCAGTCGATGGGCACGCTCACCGACAGGAATTGCTGCGGGCTGAAGTAGCCGCCGTGGCCGTAGGTGAAGTAGCGGCGGTTCTTGCCATAGCCCAGGCCCGTGATGCTCAGGCCCGAGCTCAAGGAGCGCGTGGCCTCGTCGATGAGCTGGTAGTACATGCCGCCGCCGCCTTCCAGGCGCGTGTTGCTTGCGACGTTGGTGCCGGTGATGCTGTGGTACGACCCATAGCCATAGAAGCCGTAGCCCTTCTCGGGCTCCAGGCCGAGCTCCACGCGCGCGCCCGTGGCCACCACGCCGCCCCACTTGTCGCCCGTGCGGGCATCCCGCGCGCCGGCAAATGACAGCAGGCTGTCGGTGACCGCGCGCCGCGCGACGCCGAGCTTGTAGTTGAGCTGCTCGGTCAGCGGCCCGTTGATGGATGCCCCGCCCACCACGTTGCTGTACTGGAACCCGATGGGCGTGGTGCCGATGTCGGCGCGCCAGCGCTCGCTTTCGTAGCCCACGCTCAGGCCAACACCGTCGGCGGTCTGCGCGCCTGCCGAACTGCCCCGGCCGCCGGACAGGGCCGACAGGTACGAGTCATAGGCGGCGGCCGGCCCCGCGCCAAAACGGCTGCCCGCGTCGTAGCTCGCCAGGCTGTTGGTGGTCGTCGGCGTGCCGGCGTCCAGGCTCACCAGGGTGGCGTTGAAGCTGACCTTGCCGTTACCGACGGGCACTTTCACGTCGAAGGGCACTTCGATGTCGTCGAGCTTGCCCAGGCCGCTCTCGCCCTTGCGCGTGCGCAGGGTCGAGCCCACCGTGACGGTCGCGCCGCGTTCCTGTTGCAGGTCGGCCAGCTCGTCGCGCAGGGTCTTGGGCTGCGCGCTCGCCGCCACGGGCAAGCCGTAGGCATCGACCGGCGCCGCCACGGACGGCAACAGCGCTGACGCCCCGGCGCGGCCGGCCTGGGCCACCGGGTAAGCGGGCACGGCACCATAGGCATTGCCGCCAGCCGCCGGCAGGGCCTGGCCCGGCGCGACCGGATAGGACGGATAGGCAGACGTGGCCGCCGGGGCAGCAGCATAGGCCGCAGCCGACGGCTGCGCGCCCGAAGCGGCGGTGCGTGCGGAGGCGTTGTTGCGCGTTGTCCTGCCGTCACGCGTGGCCGCGGCGGCCACGGGCGATACCGTTGCGGGCGCCGCATACGCAGTGGCCGCCGGCTGTGCGCCGCTCATCCAGGGCAGGCTCACCGGCCCCTGCGCGGGGGCGGCCGCGCCAGCGGCACGGAAGGGGTTGCGCGGACGGGCGTCGTCCCACGAGACCTGCGCCGGTGCCAGCGCGTCGCCAAAGGGGTTGGCCTGGCGCTGCTCGGCGGCGATGGCCGCGTTGTAGAACTCGATGGCCTTGGTGTTCTTGCCCTGCGCACGGTACAGGCGCGCGGCGGCGGCCAGCACCTGCGGGTCACGCGGGGCAACCGCCAGCGCGGTGGTCAGCGCCGTTTCGGCGTAGCCGTATTCCTTGGCCTGGACGGCCGTGCTGGCCGCGCCCAGCAGCGTGGGCACGTCGCGCGGGTTCTGCTGGCGCTGGCGCGTGTACAGCGACAGCGCTTGCGGGTAGTCGCCGTGGTCAGCATACATGCGCGCCAGTGCGCCGATCACCTCGCCATTGCCCGGCAGTTCCACCAGCAGTGGCGACAGCGCGTCGTAGGCGCCCGCCAGGTCACCGGCCTCGCGCAGCGCGTCGGCCTGGCGCACGGCAAACGACACCCGCAGGCCCTGGTAGGCGCGATCGTCCTCGGCGTTGAGCGGCTGCGTGCCCAACTGCTGCAGGATGCCGGCCAGCTCGGCGTCCTGCCCGGTCTTGAGCAGGATGCCGGCGTACTGCAGCCACAGCGCGGGCGGCGGGCGCACGGTGGCGACGATGGCCTGGCGCAGCACGTCGATGGCCTGGCCGGGCTGGCTGGCGTCGGCATAGGCGCCGGCGACCACGCCCAGCAGTTCAGGGTCCTGGCCCGTGAAGGCACGCGCCTGCCCCAGCAAGCCCAGCCCTTCGAAGGCACGCCCCTGCTGGACCAGGGTCAGGCCCTGCGCCGTTTGCGCATGGACCCAGGCGCGGCGCTGCAGGCGGCTCATGTCGGCGGTACGGCTCGACCCGGGGATTTGTTCGAGCAAGGCCAGCGCGCCTGGCCAATCGGCCATCTCGCCCGTCAGCAGCGCCGCGGCATACAGCGCGTCGGGCGCGGCCTGCCCGCTGGCGACCAAGCCCTTCATGAGCGTGCTGGCCTGGTCGGGCGCGCCCATCTGCACATACAAGCGCGCCAGGTCCAGCCGGACCCAGGGGCTGCTGGGGTCGTGGCTCATGGCGCGTTCGAGCGCGCTGCGTGGCACCGAGGTCGCCGCTGCGGCGCGCCTGTTCGGCCTGCGCGATGTCGCGCTGCGCACGCAGCGCGCCCACCGGGCCGACCAGCTTCTGCTGGGCGGCATCCAGGCCCTCGTACAGGCGCAACGCTTCTTCGGTCTGGTTGTTGCGGGCCAGCACGCCGATCAGGCCCCGTGTTGCATCAGCATTGCCGGGCTGGCGCCGCAGGATGTCGCGGTAGGCGTCCTCGGCGGCGGCCAGTTGGCCGCTGTTGGCCAGCACGTCGGCCAGCGCATTGCGGGCGGTGGGTTCGTTGGCGTCCAGGGCCATTGCCTGCTCCAGCAGGCGCCGTGCCTGCGGCCAGTTGCGGGCGGCACGCTCGGTGTCGGCCTGGCGCACCAATGACCAGTAGCTGGCGCTGTCGAGCGCGCTCTTCCAGCGCGCGGCACTGCCCGCGCGGGACGCCTGCTGCAGCAGCCGGCGCGCGTCGTCAAAACGTTCCTGGCGCAAGCGCACCAGGCCCAGGCCGCCCTGGGCGTCGGCATCGCCCGGCCGCGCGGCCAGCACGGCGTCGAAGTCGCGCTCGGCCTTGGCCACGTCGCCGCCGTCCAGCGCACGAAAGCCGGCCGTGCTACGTTCGCGCCAGGGGTCGCGGCTCTGCTGCGCTTCGTCGGCGCGGGCCTGCTGTTCGCGGTGCAAGCTGTCCAGTTGCGCACGTGCTTGCGCGTCGTCGGGAAACTGCTGCAGATAGGCCTGGTAGCCGGCTTGCGCCGCGCTGCCCGAGCCCAGCCAGGGCAAGGCGCGGCGCCAGGCCTGGCCGGCCTCTTGCGCCACCTCGGGCCGGCGGGCCAGTTCGGCCAGCCGGCGCAGGCCGTCGGCGCGCGTGGTTTCGCGGTAGGTCAGGTGCTGGGCAAGCGCCAGGGCCTTGGCCGCGTTGCCGGGGTCGGCGCTGGCCAGTTTTTCCAGGCCCTGGCGCGCTTCGTCCCAGCCCTGGGCGCTGCCGCCCAGGGCCTGGTAGTACTCCAGCGCGAGATCGCCCGTGGGCACCTGGCCGCCCAGCGCCTGGCGGTACTCGGCCGCGGCCTCCTGGCTGCGGCCCTGCTGGGCCAGGTTGCGCGCGGCCTGCAGTTGCTGGCGGTTGCCGCCCACGCGGATGCTCTGCTCCAGCCGCGCGATCAGCGGGCTGTTGGGGTGGGCCGCCTGCAACTGGCGCAGGTAGTCGCGCGCCAGCTCGGGCTTGTCCTCGTCGAGCGCGGCCTGGGCCAGGCCTTCCAGCGCTTCGGGCTGGTTGGGGCTGATGCGCAGCAGCCGCTCCCAGTTCTCCTTGGCGCGCGCGCCGTCGCCGCGCGACTGCCAGTACTGGCTCTGTTCGATCAGCAGGCGGATCGGGTCGGACGCCGTGCCCGCGGCCTGCGCCAGGGCCGGCGCGGCAAGCCGTGCCCCCCGCCCGGCCGCGTTGCCCGCAGCCCGCGCCGCCACCTTGCGGCGCCCATCCTCACCCCAGCCATCGTTCGTCATGCCATCTTCTTTCTTGTTCAGCCACGGTCAGCACGCGCCTGCCCATGGCAGCGCCAGCCGGCCGTCGGGCAAAAAGCGGTAGCGCCCCTCGACCCAGCCCAGCGCGAACAGGCTGAGCACCATGTCGTAATAGACGGGCAGCTCGCCCGCGCCGTCCTCGGGCAGTTGGCTGCGCACGCGCCGCAGTTGCCCCTGGTAAAGCCGGTCGTCGCCGAGTGCGCGCAGATAGGGCAGCAGCGCCGCGGAAAACCCGAGCGGGCCGGTGCCGTTGGCCTGCCCCGTCTGCACGGCCACCTTCTCGGGCGGCATGCCGCCCGACTGCGCCAGGGCCTGCCGCATGCCGCCCGGCGCGGTCATGCCCGCCCACAGGTAGCAGCGGATGGCGTCGTAGCTGCCCACATCGCCCTGGACCGGATCGACCACGAAGCCACCCGCGCCAACCAGCGGCGCCCGGTAGCCCACCCAGTCGGCCACGAAGCCCTGGACGGCGGCGCCTTCCAGCAGGCGCCGCGTATTGGCAGCCAGCACGCTCCACGGGCCCTTGGGGTCCTCGGCCGCCAGCCGGCGCAGCAGCGGCACGGGCAGGTAGCTCGGGTTGAGCCGCCAGACGCGGCCCGGCAGGTTGAAGCCCGTGGGGCCGGGCAAGAGCATCGGGCCGAAGCCTGGCAGGTCGACCACTTCTTCACGCTGCACACGCGCCATCAGGGCCAGCGCGCTGGCGCGGTACTCGGGCCGGTTCCACACACGCGACGCTTCGAGCAGCGCATAGGCCAGCCACAGGTCGGCGTCGGAGGCCGCGTTGGGGTCGATCACGCCCCAGCTGCCGTCCTCGCGCCGGCCCCACTGCCAGGCGGGCAGGCGCGCGGCCATGTTGCCGCCCGCCAGATTGGCCACGGCCCAGCGCCAGATGCGATCGAACGCCGCCGGGTCGTTGGCGGCCAGTGCGAACACCATGGCGTAGGACTGGCCTTCGGAGGTGCTGTATCTGCGGCACGCTGTAGTCGACGACGCGGCCGTCGGCCTGGATGTAGCGGCTGGCAAAACGCTGCCACAGCGGCCACGGCGCGGCCGGTGCGCAGCCGCCAGCCGTCGACGCGCAGCCCAGGCCCGGCAGGCCTGCCAGCGCCAGCGCCGGCACGGTGGCCAGCCAGCGGCGCCGGCCCGGGTTGTGCGGGCGCGAGGGAAAACTTGATGTCTCGACCACTTACTGCTTCTCCAGACGGGTCTTGGCGCGTGCGCGCAGCACCCGATACCAGGCCAGGGCCAGCAGCAGCGCGCTGAGCGCGCCGCCCAGCAGCATCAGCCACGGACGCTGGGACAGGAACCACTGCACGTAACGAACGGGGCCGAGGTTGCCGACGTAGTAGGTCTGGTCGGCCACGAGGCTGGAAACCTCGCCGCCCGAGACCACCGCCAGGGTGCCCTGGATACGTTTGACGCGATCCGGGTCCAGGATGGCGTCGACCGCGCCGCGCAGGCCCTGGGGCGCATTGCCCGCCACCACCACCACGCTGCGGCCGCTGGCCAGCGGCGATTCGAAGCCGGTGAGGTAGGCGTCCGTGGCCTGCCCGCGGTAGCCGATGGCCGCGCGCGCCGATTGGGCGTTGACGCGGGCGTCAGCGTCCCACCAGTCGATCAGCCGGTAGGCCAGGTCGGAGAGCTGGAAACGCCGCTCTTCGCCCAGCGAGGCCGGCATGCGCGCGGCCCAGTCGGCCAGCAGCGGCTGGTTGTTGCCCGAGGCCAGCACCAGCAGGTCCTTGCCGCTCAGCGCCGGTGTCTGCACCTGCTCGGGCGTGGCCACGGTCACGGCCGTGGCCGGGTAGCCGGTGGCGTCGCCCATGCGGCCCATGAGGTCGAGGTAGGCCGACCAGTCGCCGCTGCCCGCACCCGCCGGCAGCACCACCGCCGTCTCCGACAGGTCGGCCATGCGCGTGAACGGAACGCCGCTGTTGCTGAAGGCCGCCAGATCGGGCATGGCGATGAAATGCGGCAGGCCCGTGATGTCGATGGTCGAGTCGCCGTCGATCGCGCCCTTGACGTTGTCCAGCGGCGCGTCACGGCAGGCGCCCTGCTTGAGCGGCTCGTAGTAGTAGTGGAACTGCAGTTGCGACTGCGAGGGCAGCTTGAACAGCGGCAGCTCGAAGCTGGCCTCGAACGGCTGGCCGCGCGGCGGCACCACGCGGTTGACCAGCCGCTCGATCGCGCTGTCACCCTGGTAGCCCACGGCCGTCAGCGGAAAGGCCGTGAGGAACTGCTGGTTCACGTTGACGTTGAGCGTGGCCTTGGACGAGGCCAGCCGGGGCGTGTAGCGGTAACGCAAATCCACCGCCACGCCCTTGCCACGCCAGGGGTAGAGGTCGGGCGGCAGGCGCAGGTTGACGCGGATCAGGTCGGGGTTGTAGCCGCTGACCTCCAGATCCTGCGACTCGACCAGTTCGCCAACGCGCACCGGCCGGTCGCCACGCAGCCACCGGGGCGCGTCGTAGGGCTGGCGCGGCGCGGTCTTGGCAAAACTCGTGATCGTCGCGCTGGCCCCGGCCAGCGACGCGCCGCCCACGGCCAGCGCCTGCGCGGCAAGCTTGAGCTCGTGGGTGTCGCGCCCCGAAACCACCAGCAGCTTGCCGTAGGGATCACGCGGATGGGTCTGCACCGACACCGTCGGGCCACTGGCCACGCCCGCGGCCGCCACGCCGTCCAGATGGTCGCGCCCGACCAGGAACACCACGGCATTGCCGCTGGCGGGCAAGTCGCGCAGGGCCTCGAAACGTGCGCCGCGGTAGCCGGCCAGGCCGCCGAACCAGGACGCCAGCGTGCCCGCGGCCTCCAGCACCTCGCTGCCGGCCGCGCCGACGAACACGAAGGGCAGCTTCAGCGGCGCCACGTCGCGCCGGTCGAAGAAGGGCAGCGGCAGCAGCGCCAGATCGTTGGGCAACGCCACTGGCGTGGTGGTCAGCTCCAGCACGCTGCCGTTGCTGACGTTGGCCCACAGGCTGGAGTGCAGCGGGTCTTCACACTCCAGGGTGTAGTGGCCGATGAGCTGCACGCCCAGGCGGTTGAATTCGGTGATCAGGTGCGGTGTGATCGCCACCTCGCGCTGCAGGCCGTGGCCGCCGTCGGCATTGGGCACGGGCAGGGTCGCGGCCACTTCGTCATTGACCAGGATCTTGAGGTGCGAGAGCTTCTCGAGCAGGGCCGGCGAGTAGCTGTAGTCGAGCTTGAGCTTGGCCCCCACCACCACCTCGTCGGCGCGCACCGCGAAGGGGACGCTGTTGACGCTGTCGATGCCGCGCAACTGCATGGGGTAAAGCGCCCCAAGTTCGCGCAGCGTGTAGCGGTGCACCCGCGTGGCCGCGACCGGCGCCGCAGCCGGGGCCGCGCCCTCGGCCGCAGGCCGGGCCGGCTGCGCCAGCGCCGGTGCCAGCCAGCCGGGCGCCAGCGCGCAGATCAAGGCGCAGGCCCGCAGCTTCGGCTGCCAGCGCTTGGTGGTTCTTGTCATCGGTCCCCCGTCTCGAATTTGGCTTGAATCCGCTTGTGCTCACCCTTGCGCAGTGCGCGCAGGGTGTCTCCCAAATGCCGGAACAGCATCAGAAAACCGCGTGCGCCCGTGCGAAACACCGTTGCCAGCGCGGCCAGCGGCGCGTCGCGCCGCGTCTTGCCCCATTCCTGGGTCCAGAGATCGGCGCGCGCAAAAGTCATGCGCGCAAAATCGATCTGCTGGGCCGTGGTCAGTTCGCCCAGTTGCAGGCCCACGCGCCCCTCCCGCAGGAACACCACCTCGGCAGGAAAGACCGCCTCCTCGCCATTGCGGTAGAGCGACACGCCCACCTGCATGTGCAGCGCCAGTGCCGTTGCGTCCGGCAGCGCCAGCCCCAGGCCGCCCTGCGAGAAATTGGCCGTCTGGCAGGCGATGGCACGGCCATCGGGCAGGCGCAGCGTGGCCGGCAGATCCAGCGGCACGCGCGGGTTGTCGCGCACCTGGCGCGTCTCGCTGGCCGCCGCGATGCTCGCGCTCAGGATCAGCATGTTGTAGAAGGTCCACAGCAGGTTGATGAACATGGTGAACACCAGCCCCGTCGTGTATTCGGCGCTGAAGGCCAGGTGCAGGCAGCCCGCCACGAACCCCGCCAGATTGAGCAGCAGCATCAGCAGGTAGGGCCGGGCCATGCCCCAGTCGAAATAGGCTTTGTCGATGACCCCGCCCTTGGCCGTCACGTTGAACTTGCCCAGCTTCGGTTTGAGAAAGGCGATCAGCACCGGCCGCAGGATGTACCAGGCCAGCACCGATTCGTAGACCTCGTTCCAGAACGAGTGGCGGAACTGCCCCTGCACACGCGAGTTGGTGATGACCGCGTGCAGGATGTGCGGCATGGCGTAGGCCGTGATCATCAGCGCCGAGGCCTCGAAGATCTGGATGTCGAACAGCAGGTAGGCCAGCGGCGCGGTCAAAAAGATCAAACGCGGCAGTCCATAGAAGAAATGCAGCATGGCGTTGAGGTAGCACAGCCGCTGCCCGAGCTTGAGGCCGGGCCCGAACAGCGGGTTGTCGACCCGGCAGATCTGCGCCATGCCACGCGCCCAGCGGATGCGCTGGCCGATGTGGCCCGACAGGCTTTCGGTGGCCAGGCCCGCGGCCTGCGGGATGGCCAGGTAGGCGGTGTTGTAGCCGTGGCGGCTCATCTTGAGCGCGGTGTGCGCGTCCTCGGTCACGGTCTCGACCGCGATGCCGCCCACTTCCAGCAGCGGCGCGCGGCGCAGGAGCCGCAGAAGAAGGAGGCGTTCCACAGGTCGTTGCCGTCCTGGATCAGGCCGTAGAACAGCTCGCCCTCGTTGGGCGTGGTGCGGAAGGTGCCCAGGTTCTTCTCGAACGGGTCGGGCGAGAAGAACACGTGCGGCGTCTGCAGCATGGCCAGTTGGGGGTCGCGCAGGAACCAGCCCATGGTGATCTGCAGGAAGGAGCGCGTCGGGATGTGGTCGCAGTCGAAGATGGCGACGAATTCGCCGTCGGTGCGCGCCAGCGCCGCGTTGATGTTGCCGGCCTTGGCATGGCGGTTGTTGTCGCGCGTGACATAGCCCACGCCCGCCTGCTCGCAGAAGGCCCGGAACTCGGCCCGCCGACCGTCGTCGAGCACGTAGATCTTGAGCTTGTCGGCCGGCCAATCCATGGCCAGCGCGCTGTAGACGGTCTGGCGCACCACCGACAGCGGCTCGTTGTAGGTCGGGATCAGGACGTCGACGGTGGGCCACTGCGCCAGTTCGGCCGGCAATGGCACGGGCCGGCGCTGCAGCGGCCAGGCCGTCTGGAAGTAGCCCAGCAGCAGCGTGACCAGGGCATAGAGCTCGGCCAGCAACAGCCCAAAACCGAAGAAGGCGTCGATCAGCGATTCGAAGCCCAGCGTTGAGGTCACGCGCCAGTACATGTAGCGCAGCGAAGCCAGCACCGACAGCACGATCATCGCCAGGATGGGCAGCCGGCCCGGCACCCGCCGCAGCACCAGCGCCAGCGCCAGCGCCACGCACGACAACGCGAAGGCCATCTGCATGGTGAATTCCAGCGGCACGGCCGCCACCGTCACGAACAACAGGAGGGCAATGACGACGGCCACACCCCGGACGACGGGCCGGTCCCAGACGGGCCGCGCGACCAGACGTTCGCCCCATTCGGCCAGCCGTTGCGGCCAGCGCGCCCGATCAGCGGAAGCGGTAGATTTCATGGCGGCAAACCGTCCTGTCTGTCGAAGTCAAGCCAGGCCCTGGCCCGCAGCCACGGTCCGCAAACGCGCATCCAGCCACAGCGCGCAGGCCTGCAGGTCGCGGCAGGCCTGGCTGTCCGGGGCATATTCGAGAAGGCTGCGGCGAAATGCGACGGCCTCGCCCACGGCGGCGTCCTGGTGCACCACGCCGGCCAGCCGCGCGCCCAGCTCGGCCCGCAGCAGTTCGCCCACGTCGCGGCTGAGCTGGCGCGTGGCCTCCATCTGGTTGATGACATAGGCCGAGGCCAGAAAATCCGGCCGCCCCGCGCAGTAGTGCTGCAGCAACTTTTCCATGCCCGGCAGCGTGGCGTAGCTGCTGGCGTCGGGCAGCGTCACCACCAGCGCGAGCTGCGCGACCGCCAGCGCCTGGCGCAGATAGGCCGACGCACCCGGCGGCGTATCGATCAGCACCACCGTCTCGGCCGCCAGCCCCATGGACGCCAGTTGCGCCCGCAGCCAGCCGCCATCGTGCTGCAGCCGGGCTTCCAGCGCGTCCCGCTCGTCCTCGCCGAATGGCAGCACGGCCACGCCGGCATCGCTCATCACGCAGGCCTCTCGCCAGCGCGTGCCGTCGGCGGTGCTGCGCGCCAGGCCACCCGCCTGGGTCAGGTCGAGGTTGAAATGCAGGCGCAATGCGCTCTGCGGGTCCAGGTCGACCACCAGCACCGCGTGCCCGGCCTGCCGCAGCGCGACCGCCAGGTTGACCGTGACCGTCGTCTTGCCTACACCGCCCTTGGGCGATACCACTGCCACCGCTTTCATAGGCGATTGAGCCGGTTCAGCAGATCGGGCGCGGCCGACGGCTCGCCGTCCGGGGCCGGGCTGCGCGAGGGCGCCACGGCTGCGCCCGCCAGGCGGGCAAACACATCCGGCAGCCGCGAACTGGCCTGGGCCGGACCGGCCAACGCCCCCTGTGCGTCAGGCCGCACTGGCGAAACAGGCGCCCAGGCAGGCCCCGCGGCCGGGGCCGCCAGGGCCGTCGGCGGTGGCGTGGGCGACACCGGCCCGCGCGGACGCGGCGGCACAAAAGCGGCCGGCGCCGGGGCAGCCGCGGGCACGGGTGCTGCGGTGTCGCGCAAGGGCAGCGCACGCGAGAAAACGGGCTCCACCCGCTCTACCCGAGGCGGGGCTGGTACGGCCGGCACAGCGGGCGCCGCAGGCGACGGACCCGGCGCGCCGCTGGCACCCGCCAGGTGAACGGACGACAGCAGCGGCCAGCGCGCCCGCGAGGCCCGCTGGGCTTCTTCACGTGCCAGATCGCGGTAGCCGCCATCACTCACGCCGATTTCCGCGAACAGATTCTTGATGTCGTTGAGTTCTTTCATCGCCCCGTCCTCCCAGTCGCCCCCCGCAGCAGAGGCTGTTTCTATGCAAAGATGCGCGGTGATCGCTCGGCCGCAGCGGGCACTGGCGCCGTCACCTGGCGTTCGAGCCGGAACTCGACGCTGCCCAGGGCATCGGGCGCCTCGTGCTGACTCACACGCAAAGCCGCGTCCACACCCAGCGACGCAAACCAGGCCTGGTAGACCCCCTCCACAAACGCGGTCGCCCATGAAGCGCCCGCACTGCCCAGCGCCGCTGGCAGCGGGCAGAACTCGTGCAGGATGCGCAGATACCCCGGTTGTTCCTCCAGGCTCACCACGCCCCAGCCCATGGGCTGCCAGCGACGGTTCATCGCTGCCGCCAGGTCGGCCAGGGTCGGCGATTCATCGAGAGGCCGGGTGTCGGCAAAACGCTGGCCGGCGCGCGCCATCAGCACCCGCAAGGCCGGCGCATCCAGCTGCGCCTCCAGTTCCAGCCCGAGTGCTTCCAGAAAAGGACTCCATGCGGGGTCGATCTGGAGCTGCCGAAGGTGGTTGAGCAAGGTGGTGTTCATGACTTCTGGACCGTGGAATCCCGTGCAACGGCTGCTGGCATCTGGGGAGGACACTAGACCTGCCCATCGAGCTGATGTGTGATTCTGCATTGTCAGCACATCGGCAAATCGCGCGGTCTCCATCCCCAGCAAACCTCGCGGCCACTTGCGCAATACGTTGCGCAGTCACAACAGAGTCGCGCTCACTGCAAACAAGCGCCGCCCCTTGGCGTGCCGCACGCTCGCTCAGAACGACTCGGACTCGCCCAGGTAGCGCCATTGCCCGGGCGGCAACTGGCCCAGCACCACGCGCCCCATGCGGATGCGCTTGAGGCCGACGACCTTCAGGCCGACCAGCTCGCACATGCGCCGGATCTGGCGTTTCTTGCCCTCGCGCAGCACAAAACGCAGTTGCTCGGGGTTCTGCCAGTCGACCTCGGCCGGCTTGAGCGCCTGGCCGTCCAGCGCCAGGCCGTGGCGCAGCCGGGCCAGCGCGGCCGTCGGAAAGACGGCCTGCACGTCCTGCACGACCGCGCCGTACTGCACGCGCACCAGGTATTCCTTGTCGATGGACGAGTCCTCGCCGATCAGGCGGCGGGCCACGCGGCCGTCCTGCGTGAGCACCAGCAGCCCGACCGAATCGATGTCCAGCCGCCCGGCCGGCGCCAGGCCGCGCAGCTGGCTGCCCTGGAAACGGTGGGCGGAGGTGTCGCCGCGCCAGTGGGTTTCGGGCCGGATCAGCGTCACGGCGGGCTGGTGGCCGTCCTCGGCCTGCCCGCTCACATAACCCATGGGCTTGTGCAGCAGGATGGTGACCTGCCGCGCCTGCTGGCCACGGGCTTCGCGGTCCACCGTGATCGCATCGGCGGCGCCGACCTTCACGCCCATGCCGGCGACCTCGCCGTTGACGCGGACCCAGCCCTGGGCGATCCAGTCGTCGGCCTCGCGGCGCGAGCACAGCCCCAGGTCGGCCATGCGTTTGTTCAGGCGCACCAGGCCGGAATCCGCGGGGGCGGGAGCGGGAGCAGCAGTGCCGGTTCGGGCCGGTGCCGCCACCGCGCGCGGCGTGACCGGCGGCCGTGCGGCAGCGCTGCCCGGCTCGGGCGCGCGGTAGACACGAACGACGAACGCCCCCGCGCGAAGCGGCGCCGCCAGCGGGCGCCGGCCCACGATTGCGGCCATCGGGCGTGCCACGGGCGGGCGGGAGTCAGAGCTGGAACGGTTCATTCGGAGCAGGAAAGGACGCGCGGGGCAGGCGCCACCGGGGCCACAATTCTAGCGACCTCACCTCAAGCGAGCCCGGCGCCCCTACAGCTCACACACGCGCAGCCCTTCGAGGTCGAGCACGCGCACCCCGCCGTATTCGATGCGGATGAGCTCGCGCGCCTGCAGGTTCTGCAAACCCTCGTTGACCCGCTGGCGCGACAGGCCGACCAGGTAGGCCAGCTCCTGCTGCGTGATGCGCAGCAGATCCTGCACGCCCGGGTAGAGCACCGGGTTGCACAGCGCGGCGATGTTGCGCGCCACCCGCACGTCGGGGCTGCTGAGGCGGTCGTATTCGCGCGCCATGATGAACTGGCCCAGGCGCTCGTTGAGCTGGCCCATGACAAAACGGTTGAAGCCGATGGAGTGGTCGAGCAGCCAGTGGAAGGTGTCGACCGGCAGCCCCGCGATCACGCTCTTGCGCAGCGCCTGGATGTCGTAGCGGTAGGGCTCACGCTTGATCACCGTGCCCTCGCCGAACCAGCCGCCCGGGGGCAGGCCGGCAAACGTCATGGTGCCGCCCTTGGCGCTGTCGCGGCTCATCTTGAGCAGGCCCTCGATCACGCCGAACCAGTAGATGACCGGGCGGCCGATGCGGCAGACATGCTCGCCGGGCAGCACCTCGCTTACGCGGATGGCGGCCAGCGCCCGTTCGCGCGCGGGGGCGTCGAGCACCTTGAGCCACGGGATGCTTTCGAGTTCCTTGCGGTCGGCGTAGCGGATGCGTTGCGGCAGGGGAATGGGGTCCATCTTGACAGCGGCTTGGCCAGATCGCGCGCGCCCGTGCCGGTTGCAACGGGTGCGCGCGACCAACCTTGGTTTTGGGTGAGTCCCTGCCGATTTGAAAAAAGCCTAGGACACGTCCCAATGGGACTAACCCGTTATTTGTCAACAAAACGACACCCGGGCGTCAATGCGCTTCCTACCATTGTCTCGAAGCCCTCCCTTTGTTGACACAGCGCCACCTGGCCGGCCCTGGCATCCAGGCATCCGACCCGACGCTGCCAACGTTTTCGACGAGAGAGAAAGAGCGCCATGGAGACCACCTTTCCCGCCCTGCTGCACCGGCACGCCGCAAGCCGCCCGGCGGACACGGCCATCCGCGAAAAAGCCTATGGCATCTGGCAATGCTGGAGCTGGCAGCAGGTCGAGCACGACGTGCGCGATCTGGCGCTGGGCCTGCACGCGCTGGGTTTTGCCGCGGGCGACAACCTGGCCATCGTGGGCGACAACCGGCCTTACCTCTACATGGGCTTCCTGGCCGCGCAAAGCCTGCGCGGCGTGCCCGTGCCCATGTACCAGGACGCGGTTGCCGCCGAGATGGTGTTCGTGCTGGAGGACGCCGACATCCGCTTCGTCTTCGCCGAGAACCAGGAGCAGGTCGACAAGCTGCTCGAAGCGCGCGCGCTGCTGGCCGAACGCGCCCCGCACCTGCTGGCGCACATCATCTACGACGACCCGCGCGGCCTGCGCCACTACCAGCAGCCGGGCCTGCTGAGCATGGCCGACCTGCTGGCCCTGGGCCGCGCGCAGGCCGGCCCGCACGCCAGCCTGCTGGCCGAACGCACCGCGCAAATCCAGCCGGGCGACACCTCCGTCATCCTCTACACCTCGGGCACCACGGGCAAGCCCAAGGGCGTGTGCCAGACGCACGCGAGCTTCATCGCCTCGGCGCGCGGCGGGGTCGAGGTCGACGGCCTGCACGCGGGCGACAACGTCATCTCCTACCTGCCAGCGGCCTGGGTGGGCGACCACCTGTTTTCGGTCGCGCAATGGCTGGTGGCGGGCTTCACCATCAACTGCTGCGAATCGGCCACCACCACCGCGATCGACCTGCGCGAGATCGGCCCGCGCTACTACTTCGCGCCGCCGCGCGTGTTCGAGGGCCTGCTCACCTCGGTCTCGATCCGCATGGAAGACGCCGCCGCGCCCAAACGCTGGCTCTACCGCCGCGCCATGGCGGTGGCGCGCCGCTGCGGCGCCGACATGCTCGACGGCAAGCCCGTGCCCTGGCTGGACCGGCTGCGCTACCGGCTGGGCGACACGCTGGTCTACGGCCCGCTGCGCAACGTGCTGGGTTTTTCGCGCATCCGCGTGGCCTACACGGCGGGCGCGGCCATCGGGCCCGACCTGTTTCGTTTCTACCGCTCCATCGGCATCAACCTCAAGCAGCTCTACGGCCAGACCGAGACCTGCGCCTACGTCTGCATCCAGCGCAACGGCCGCGTCAAGCTGCACACCGTGGGCGAGGCCGCACCCGGCATCGAGCTGCGCATCGCCGACAGCGGCGAGGTGCTGGTGCGCGGCGTGAGCGTGCTCAAGGAATACTACAAACGCCCCGATGCCACCGCCGAGGTGCTCGACGCCGAAGGTTTCTTCCACACGGGTGATGCCGGCGTGATCGACGCCGACGGCCAGTTGCGCATCATCGACCGCGCCAAGGACGTCGGCCGACTGCAGGGCGGCGCCATCTTCGCGCCCAACTACATCGAGAACAAACTCAAGTTCTTCCCGCAGATCAAGGAAGCCGTGTGCTTCGGCCACGAGCGCGAACAGGTCTGCGCCTTCATCAACATCGACTTCGACGCCGTGGGCAACTGGGCCGAGCGCCAGGGCCTGCCCTACAGCGGCTACGTGGACCTGGCCGGCAAGCCGCAGGTGCTCGACCTCATCGCCGACTGCGTGCGCCAGGTCAACGCCGACCTGGCCGCCGAAGAGGGCATGGCCGACACGCAGATCGCCCGTTTTCTGGTGCTGCACAAAGAGCTCGACCCCGACGACGACGAGCTCACGCGCACACGCAAGGTGCGCCGCAAGTTCGTGGCCGACAAATACGCCGTGCTGACCGATGCGCTCTACACGGGGCGCGCCGCGCAGTACATCGAAACCCAGGTGAAGTTCGAGGACGGACGCAGCGGCAGCGTGGCCGCCACGCTGCCCATCCGCGACGCCGAACGCCTGCCCGCGCTCGCGCGCGCCGCCTGAAAGGAGCCCGGACCATGCTCATGCAAGCCACGTCGGACCTGCGCGCCGCCGCGCGCGCGCCAGCCGAAGGCCACGCGCCCGCCGCACACGCCCCGGCCCGCGCACGCCCCGAGACCACGGCCGCCGCCAGCAACGAGGCCACACCGCCCACACGCATCGGCGACGTCATCCTCGACGTGCAGGCCATCTCGCTGGCCTTCGGCGGCGTCAAGGCGCTGACCGACATCAGCTTCAACGTGCGCGAGCACGAGATCCGCGCCATCATCGGCCCCAACGGCGCGGGCAAGAGCTCGATGCTCAACTGCATCAACGGCGTCTACCAGCCGCAGGCCGGTCGCATCACCTTCCGCGGCCAGACCTTTCGCCACATGAACAGCCGGCAGGTCGCCGAGATGGGCGTGGCGCGCACCTTCCAGAACCTGGCGCTGTTCAAGGGCATGAGCGTGCTCGACAACATCATGACGGGCCGCAACCTGCACATGAAAAGCAACCTGCTGCTGCAGGCGCTGCACCTGGGCCCCGCGCGGCGCGAGGAAATCCGCCACCGCGAATTTGTCGAACGCATCATCGACTTCCTCGAAATCCAGGCCTGGCGCAAGACGCCCGTGGGCCAGTTGCCCTACGGCCTGAAAAAACGCGTGGACCTGGGCCGCGCGCTGGCCATGGAGCCGCAGGTGCTGCTGCTCGACGAGCCCATGGCCGGCATGAACGTCGAGGAAAAGCAGGACATGTGCCGCTTCATCCTCGACGTCAATGACGAGTTCGGCACCACCATCGTGCTGATCGAGCACGACATGGGTGTGGTCATGGACATCAGCGACCGCGTGGTCGTGCTGGACTACGGCAAGAAGATCGGCGACGGCACACCTGACGAGGTGCGCCAGAACCCGGACGTCATCCGTGCCTACCTGGGCACGTCACACTGAGCCGCCCGGAGATTCGCAGCCATGGGATTTTTCCTCGAAACTTTGATCGGCGGCCTGATGGTGGGCATGCTGTATTCGCTGGTGGCGCTGGGCTTCGTGCTCATCTTCAAGGCCTCGGGCGTGTTCAACTTCGCGCAGGGCGCGATGGTGCTGTTCGCGACCATGGCGCTGATGGTGGCGCTGGCCTGGGCCATTGAGCGGCTGGCGCTTTCGCGCCTGGTCAACCAGGAGGGCATCACGCTGCTGATGGCCACGCTGGGCATCGCCTACTTCATCGACGGCCTGGGCCAGCTGGTCTTTGGCAGCGCGGTCTACCAGATCGACATCGGCATGCCCAAGGACCCGCTGCTCATTCTCGACGGCGTGTTCGACGGCGGCCTGCTGGTCAGCCAGGAAGACCTCTACACCGCGCTCATCGCGGCCGCGCTGGTGGCCTCGCTCACGCTGTTCTTCCAGAAGACCGGCACCGGCCGCGCGCTGCGCGCCGTGGCCGACGACCACCAGGCCGCGCAGTCCATCGGCATCTCGCTGTCGCGCACCTGGATCATCGTGTGGTCGGTCGCCGGCGGCGTCGCGCTGGTCACTGGGATCATCTGGGGCAGCAAGCTGGGCGTGCAGTTCTCGCTGTCGCTGGTGGCGCTCAAGGCGCTGCCGGTGGTCATCCTGGGCGGGCTCACGTCGGTGCCAGGCGCCATCATCGGCGGGCTGATCATCGGCGTGGGCGAAAAGCTCGCCGAGATCTACATCGGCCCCTTCCTGGGCGACGGCATCGAAGGCTGGTTCGCCTATGTGCTGGCGCTGGGCTTTCTGTTGCTGCGCCCGCAAGGCCTGTTCGTCGACAAGATCATTGATCGGGTATGACCCCCGTCACAACCGAGAGGACGTCGTTTTATGTTCTACCGTGAGAACGGCCAGTTCAAGACCACCTACCAGGCCGACCAGCAGATCTTTGCGGTGCGGCAGGACCGGCTGGCGCTGTATGCGCTGCTGGCCGTGGCCTTTGTGGGGGTGCCGCTGTGGGCCGACGACTACCTGCTGCACGCGGTCTTCATTCCCTTTCTGATCCTGGCGCTGGCGGCCATCGGGCTCAACATCCTGGTGGGCTATTGCGGCCAGATCTCGCTGGGCACGGGCGCCTTCATGGCGGCGGGCGCCTACGCGGCCTACAACCTGCATGTGCGCATCGACGGCTTTCCGCTCATTCTCGCTGCTGGGCGGCGGTGTCTGCGCCACGCTGCTGGGCGTGCTCTTTGGCATGCCCAGCCTGCGCATCCGCGGCCTGTACCTGGCGGTGGCCACGCTGGCCGCGCAGTTCTTCGTGGACTGGTTCACCAACCGCGTGCCATGGGTCAGCAATCATTCCTCGTCGGGTTCGGTGAGCGCCGGGCGGCTGGAGATCCTGGGCCAGTCCATCGACACGCCGGTGCAGCGTTACCTTCTGTGCCTGGCCTTTCTGGCGGTGTTCGCGCTGCTGGCCAAGAACCTGGTGCGCGGGGCCGTCGGCCGCGAATGGATGGCCATGCGCGACATGGACGTGGCCGCCACGGTGATCGGCATCCGGCCGGTCTACGCCAAGCTCAGCGCCTTCGCGGTCAGCTCCTTCATCGTGGGCGTGGCCGGTGCGCTGTGGGGCTTTGTGCACCTAGGCGCGTGGGAGCCGGCGGCCTTCAACCTCGACCGCTCGCTACAACTGCTGTTCATGATCATCATCGGCGGCCTGGGCTCGATCTCGGGCAGCCTGTTCGGCGCGGCCTTCTTTGTGCTGCTGCCGCTGGTGCTCAACCAGGTGCCGCACGCGCTGGGCCTGCCCATCTCCACGGCCACCGCCTCGCACCTGGAGCACATGGTGTTCGGTGCGCTGATCGTGTTCTTCCTGATCGTCGAGCCGCATGGCCTGGCCCGGCTGTGGTCGACCGCGCGCCAGAAGCTGCGCATCTGGCCTTTCCCGCACTGAGCCTGCCATGCCCCGCCTTTTTATTCCACGCACCGAGGACCGCGCCATGACCTGACCGACCTTGTTCCTGCCGCCGCGCCGGCCCCGCTTTTGAACAGGCGGCGCCCCGCCGTTCACGCCCCCCAGGGCTCACGACCCATAACACTAGGAGACAGACCATGTTCAAAGGATTGCGTTTTCTCACCCTGGCCGCCGGCTGCGCCGCGGCGCTGGCCGGCAGCCTGGCGCCGCTGGCCGCACAGGCCCAGGAGCAGTTCGTGCCGCTGCTGGTCTACCGCACGGGCCAGTTCGCGCCACTGGGCGTGCCCTGGGCCGACGGCAAGCAGGACTACCTCAAGCTCGTCAATGCGCGCGGCGGCGTCAACGGCGTGAAGATCAGCTACGAGGAATGCGAGACCGCCTACGACACCGCGCGCGGCGTCGAGTGCTACGAGCGCCTGAAGACACGCGGCGGCGGCGCCTCGGGTTTTGACACGCAGTCGACCGGCATCACCTTCGCCGTCAGCGACAAGGCGCCGGGCGACAAGGTGCCGGTGGTCACCGTGGGCTATGGCCTGTCGCAGTCGGTCGATGGTTCGGTCTTCGAATGGAACTTCCCGCTGCTGGGCACCTACTGGACGGCGGCCGACGTGATGATCCAGGACATCCTGAAGAAGGAAAAAGGCAGCCTCAAGGACAAAAAGATCGCGCTGGTCTACCACGACTCGCCCTATGGCAAGGAGCCCATTCCGCTGCTGCAAAAACGCGCCGAGCAGGACGGCTTCGCGCTCACGCTGCTGCCCGTCACCGCGCCCGGCGTGGAGCAGAAATCGACCTGGCTGCAGATCCGCCAGCTGCGCCCCGACTACGTGCTGCTGTGGAGCGCGGGTGTGATGACGCCCACGGCCATCCGCGAGGCGCAGGCCACGGGCTACCCGCGCGAGAAGATCTACGCGATCTGGTGGGCCGGCTCGGACCATGACGTCAAGGACATCGGCGCGGGTGCCAAGGGCTACAACACCATCACCATCCACGACACCGCCTCGCTCGACCGCGTGCACAGCGACCTGCGCGACCAGGTCTACGCCAAGGGCCAGGGCACGGCCAGCGACCAGAGCGAGATCGGCGCGATCGCACACACCCGCGGCATGGTGATCGCCATGCTGCAGGTCGAGGCCATCCGCACGGCGCAGGAAAAGTTCGGCAAGGGCAAGCCCGTCACGCCCGAGCAGGTGCGCTGGGGCCTGGAGAACCTGGACCTGACACAGGCGCGGCTCGACGAGCTGGGCTTCGGCAAGATCGTGCGGCCCTTCAAGACCTCGTGCAGCAACCACATTGGCGCCGACTGGGCACGCATCGCGCAGTGGGACGGCGCCAAGTGGAACGTGACCTCGGGCTGGTACCAGGCCGACCAGACGCTGGTCGCGCCGCTGGTCAAGAGCTTTGCCGAGCGCTACGCCAAGGAAAAGAACGTCACGCCCCGCACCTGCGGCTGACCCACCACCAGGAGAGAACGGCATGCACGCCCCAACCGAGCCCGTCGCCGACGCCCGCGCGGCCCCCTTGCTGGAAGTCAACGGCATCGAGGTCATCTACAACCATGTGATCCTGGTGCTCAAGGGCGTCTCGCTCGCGGTGCCGCAGGGCCGCATCGTCGCGCTGCTGGGCGGCAACGGCGCGGGCAAGACCACCACGCTGCGTGCTATCTCCAACCTGCTCAAGGGCGAACGCGGCGCCGTCACCAAGGGCTCGATCGCGCTGCGCGGCGAGCGCATCGACAACCGCTCGCCGGCCGACCTCGTGCAGCGCGGCGTGGTCCAGGTGATGGAAGGCCGCCACTGCTTCGCCCACCTCACGCTGGAAGAAAACCTCATGACCGGCGCCTACACACGCGCCAGCCGCGCCGAGGTCGCCGCCACGCTGGAGAAGGTCTACGCCTATTTCCCGCGGCTGAAGACGCGGCGCGCCAGCCAGGCCGCCTACACCTCGGGCGGCGAGCAGCAGATGTGCGCCATCGGCCGCGCGCTCATGGCCAACCCCTCGCTAGTGCTGCTGGACGAACCCTCCATGGGGCTGGCGCCGCAGATCGTCGAAGAGGTCTTCGAGATCGTCAAGGCCCTCAACACCAAGGAGGGCGTGACCTTTGTGCTGGCCGAGCAGAACACCAGCATGGCGCTGCGCTACGCCGACGACGGCTACATCATGGAATCGGGCCGCATCGTCATGGAAGGCCCGGCCGCCAGCCTGGCCAGCAACGAGGACGTCAAGGAGTTCTACCTTGGCATGGGCGGCGCCCAGCGCAAGTCCTTCCGCGACGTGAAGTCCTACAAACGCCGCAAACGCTGGCTGGCCTGACCTCTTTGCAGTGAGCACCCATGACCGACACGCCCTATCACGACACGCTCGAAACCCGCGACCCGGCCCAGCGCGAGGCGGACCTGATGCAGCGGCTGGCGCGCCAAGTCGCCCATGCCCAGACGCACTGCACCGCCTACCAGCGGCTGCTGGCCGGCGTCGATCCTGCCACCATCACCTCGCGCCAGGCGCTGGCCGCCCTGCCCGTCACACGCAAGCACGAACTGCTCGCGCTGCAGCGCCAGGGCCGAACCGGTGCGGCCGATGCCTCGCCCGCGCAGCGGGTATTCGCCGGCTACGCCGTGCACGGCTGGGGCACCGGCATGCCGCGCGTCTTTGCCAGCCCCGGCCCGCTGTATGAGCCCGAGAGCGCCGGCCACGACCACTGGCGCATGGCGCGCGCCATGCACGCCGCGGGCTTTCGCCCCGGCACGCTGGTGCACAACAGCTTCGCCTACCACCTGGTGCCCGCCGGCGCCATGATGGAAGCGGGTGCGCGTGCGCTGGGCTGCACCGTGTTTCCTGGCGGCACCGGGCAAGCCGACCTCCAGCTCGAAGCCATGGCCGATCTGCGTCCCGCGGCCTACGTGGGCACGCCCAGCTTCCTGCGCATCCTGCTCGAAAAGCTGGCCGAGCGCGGCGAGCGCGCGCCCATCGGCTGCGCCCTGGTCTCGGGCGAAGCCTGCCCGCCGTCGCTGCAGGCCTGGTTCACGCAGCAGGGCGTGTCCGTCTACCAGTGCTATGCCTCGGCCGACCTGGGCCTGATCGCCTACGAAACCACGGCGCGCCAGGGCCTGGTGGTGGACGAGGACGTCATCGTCGAGCTCGTGCGCCCCGGCACGGGCGAGCCGGTGGCCGAGGGCGAGGTCGGCGAGGTCGTGGTCACCAACTTCAACCCCGACTACCCGCTGATCCGCTTCGGCACGGGCGATCTCTCGGCGGTGCTGCCCGGTCCCTGCCCCACAGGCCGCACCAACCTGCGGCTCAAGGGCTGGCTGGGCCGCGCCGACCAGGTCACCAAGGTGCGCGGCATGTTTGTGCACCCGGCCCAGGTCCAGGACATCGCGCGGCGGCTGCCCGGCGCGCCGCGCCTGCGGCTGCTTGTGCGCGGCGCGCAGGCCCGCGACGAATTGATCGTGCAGGTCGAATCGGCCACCGGCGATGCCCAGGATGCCGGCCGCGTCGAAACCGCGGTGCGCGACGTCACCCGGCTGCGCGCGGCCGTCGAATTCGTGGCGCCCGGTTCGCTGCCGCCCGACGGCGCGCTCATCGCCGACGAGCGCAGCTATGACTGATTAGGACAAAAGTCATAGCCCGAAAACTTACTGAGAACTGACAACACAGAGCATTTTCCGCCGGTCGCCTTCAGTATTTGTCTCTATGTCCCAGGAAGCTGCTGACATTTAGCATCGGTATTCCCTGGTCTGTCGCCAGGGGGACTGAGGAGAAAATTTTTTATGAAACGCCTATCGATCGCCCTGCTGGCTGCTGCCGGCATGACCGCAGCCCTGGCCCAAGGCTACCCCAATAAACCGATAACAGTGGTGGTGCCTTTTTCTGCCGGTGGCCCGACGGACCGCGTCGCGCGCGATTTGGCCGAAGCTTTGCGCAAGCAGCTCAACAACGTCACGATCGTCATCGACAACGCGGCCGGCGCCGGCAGCTCCATCGGCACGGCCAAGGTCGCGCGCGCCGCACCGGACGGCTACACGCTGCTGCTCAACCACATCGCCATGGGCACCATGCCCGCGCTCTACAAGAGCCTGCCCTTCAAGGTGGAAACCGACTTCGACTACCTCGGCATCATCAACGACGTGCCGATGACGCTGATCGGCCGCCCCACGCTGGAGGCCAACAACTACTCGGAGCTGGCCACCTGGATCAACGCCAACAAGGGCAAGATCAACCTGGGCAACGCCGGCCTGGGCGCCGCCTCGCAACTGTGCGGCCTGCTGCTCGACAGCGCGCTCAAGGCCAACATGACGGCCGTGCCCTACAAGGGCACCGCCCCGGCCATCGCCGACCTGATGGGCGGCCAGATCGACCTGCTGTGCGACCAGACCACCAACACCACCGGTCAGATCGAGGGCAAGAAGGTCAAGGCCTACGCGGTGACCACCGCCAAGCGCCTGACCACGCCGCAGCTCAAGGACCTGCCCACGCTGCAGGAAGTGGGCGTCAAGGGCTTCGAAGTGACCATCTGGCACGGCCTGTACGGCCCCAAGGGCCTGCCCGCCGATGTGGCGACCAAGCTCAACACCGCCCTCAAGGCCGCGCTCAAGGACCCCGAGTTCATCAAGCGCCAGGAAGGCCTGGGCGCGGTCGTTGCCACCGACAACCGCCAGGAACCGGAAGGCCACAAGAAGTTCGTGGCCGCCGAGATCGCCAAGTGGGGCCCGGTCATCAAGGCTGCGGGCGTGAGCGCGGACTGATCCTCTTCACTCGCCCATGACAAAACGCCAGGACGCTGTCCTGGCGTTTTTTTATTCAGGGGGTTAAACGCCCCAGGTCACACGCTCGCCGGCTGCGGCGCTTTCACGCAGCATCTGGATGAAAGGGGCGGCGCGCTGGCGCAGCGAGACGGCCGGCTCGGCCCGGGCCCCGGGCTCGGTGTCGTCGTCATCGTCGCGGCGGGTTTTCTCGGCGCCGGCGGCGCGCTCCAGGGCGGCGATCGCCGCGGGCATGTCCTCCGGCAGGATGACGCCCTGCGCCCCCGCCGACTTGCCGATCGCCTGCAACACCTGCTTGGCGGGCGCTTCAAGCATGGTGAGATCGGCGCTGGCCCTGGATTTGAAGCGATACAGCATGCAGCCTCCGGGTGGTTCGTTCTTTCTTTCAATCGTAGATGTAGCCGCGGTTGAACGGGTAGACCGATTGCGCACCGCGCAGCGCGCCGCTGTGGATGTCGCCATCGGGCCGTATCGCCAGCATCTGGTGCAGGCTGATCCAGCCCTGCTCGAAAGCCAGCGCGCAGCCCGAGAGGTAGAGCCGGTAGGCGCGCAGGATCTTCTCGGCGCGCTCGCCGGCCGTGGTGCGCAGCACGTCCAGGGCCTCGCCCAGTTGCGATTCCAACCCGTCCGACCAGGCCCACAGCGTCTTGGCGTAATGCGGGCGCAGGCTTTCCATGTCCACGGTTTCCAGTTCGGCCTCGGCGATGTATTCGAGCACGTGGCTGACGTGCAGCAGCTCGCCGCCCGGGAAGATGTATTTCTCGATGAACTCGCCCATGCCCGCGCCCAGCCGTGCGTTGCGGGTGCCACCGGCCGTGATGCCGTGGTTCATGACCAGTCCGCCCGGCTTGAGCAGGCGGTAGAGCTTGCTGAAATAGGCCGCCATGTTGGCGCGGCCCACGTGCTCGAACATGCCGACCGACGAAATCTTGTCGTAGGGCTGGCCTTCGTCGAGCAGCCGGTAGTCGCGCAGCTCTATGCGCACGCGCCCCTGCAGCCCTTTTTCCTCGATCAGGCGGTTGACGTAGGCGTGCTGGTTCTTCGACAGCGTGATGCCGGTGGCGTCCACGCCGTAGTGCTCGGCGGCCCACAGCAGCAAGCCGCCCCAGCCCGCCCCGACGTCGAGGTAACGTTCGCCGGGTTTGAGCTGCAGCTTGCGGCAGATGTGGTCGAGCTTGGCCTCTTGCGCCTGGGCCAGCGTCATCGCGGGTTCGCGGTAGTAGGCGCAGGAATAGACACGCCGCGGGTCCAGCCACAGCCGGTAGAAATCGTCGGAAACGTCATAGTGGAACTGGATCTGCTCGGCGTCCTTCTCCAGCGTGTGGTGGGCGAGCGAGCGGGCCCGGCGCCAGACGCCGGTCCACCAGGTGTGGGTGGCCCCGACCGGATTGCTGCCGATGAGGTGCGAGGCCGCGACCATCAGGTCGTGCATATTGCCCTCGATGTCGAGCTGGCCCTCGACGTATTCCTGGCCGACCACCCCGATCTGGCCGGCGGCCAGGTTGGCCAGGCTCGACCAGTGCTTGAGCCGCGCACGCACCTGCGCGGGCTCCTGGCCGACACACTGCCTATTGGGCAACTCCAGAACAACGTCGACCGGCAACTGGGCCAGTCGCGACTCCATCTGCTGCGTGAGAGGTTCCATGGTCATGGCACACGATCTTAGGAAATGCATCTCGCGCGTCAAGCATCTTTGCGCGCGAACCCCTGCGGGCGTCCTCCGACACGCGGTTTTCTCCAGGATCAGCCTCGGCTCATTCCCCCTGCCCCCTGCGACGCCAGTTGGCGTTGGCACGGGTTTTCTGCGCCAACCTCTCTCCAGGACAACCGGAAACCGGACGAAACTCGACCCGGCCATTGTTCACGGCCGGGCGTGGCACAGCAGTCGCCTCGCAGAAATCTGTAGACCGGGCTCGGTCTTTCGTTGCCGTCACACGGGCGGCGCCCAAACGGCGTATGGGCGTGCGCGCTGCCAGGTCAGGCCGCGGCGCGCTGTAAACGGTCGCGCACGCCTTCCCAGTGGTCGTCGCTTGGCGGGCGCTCGATCCAGATGGCGGACACGCCCAGGGCGTCGAGTTCGTGCAGCACGGCGAACAGGTCATGCGCCACGGCCGCCGCGTCCGCCGGCATGGCGCGCACAACGACGTCGCCCCGCAGGCCCGCAGGCAAGGCGCTGCGTGCGTAGACGGCAGGCGCCGGGTCGCCGGGCTGCAGCGCGGCCAGGGCCTGCGCCAGTTCGTGCGCGTCCATCAGCAGCACACGCGCGGCAGGCGCATAGTGCGACGCCAGCGTGCCCGAGGCCCGCGGCGTGGCCTTGGCCTGTTGCAGCTCGGGGTCGTCGCGCTCGCGCAGAGGCATGCCGGCCGCGGCCTCCAACGCCGTGCGGTCGAGCACGCCGGGGCGCAGCAGCACGGGCACGCCCCGCGTGCAGTCGATGATGGTCGACTCGATCCCCACGTCGCAGGCGCCGCCGTCGATCACCAGCAGTTGCTCGCCCAGTTCGTCGACGACGTGGCGGGCCGTGGTCGGGCTGACCCGGCCGAAGCGGTTGGCGCTGGGTGCGGCCACGCCATGCACGCCATGCGCCCAGGCCGCACGCAGGATGGCCTGGGCCACCGGGTGCGACGGGCAGCGCAGGCCGATCGAGTCCTGGCCGCCCGCGGCCGCAGCCGCCTGCCCCTCGCGCCGCGGCAGGATGAGCGTGAGCGGGCCCGGCCAGAACGCGTCGATCAGGCGCTGGGCAAACGCCGGCACCTGGCTGGCGAATTCGGCCACGCGGCCGGCGTCGCTCACGTGCACGATCAAGGGATGGTCGGCCGGGCGGTTCTTGGCCGCGTAGACCTTGGCCACCGCCGCGTCGCTGGCGGCGTCGGCCGCCAGGCCGTAGACGGTTTCGGTCGGCAGGCCCAGCAGTTCGCCTTGCGCCAGCGTCTGTGCGGCCAGTTCGATGGCCTGGGGATCGGTTCCTGCGCGAATCACGTCGTCAGCCTTGTGCCAGCGTGCATCAGAACGCGGCAATGCCGAGAATGCCGGCCGCTTCCAGGGCCACGGCACGCGCCTGCGCCGCGTCGGCGCCCGTCACGTTGAGGTGGCCCATCTTGCGGCCCGGGCGCGCCTCGGTCTTGCCGTAGAGATGCAGGTGGGTGCCGGGCAGCGCCAGCACGGCAGCCCAGTCGGGTGCACGCTCGGCGCCGCTGGCGTCGAACCACAGGTCGCCCAGCAGATTGAGCATGAAGGCCGGGCTGTGCTGGCGCGGCTGCACCAGCGGCAGGCCGGCCATGGCGCGCACCTGCAGTTCGAACTGCGAGACGTCGCACGCGTCCTGGCTGTAGTGCCCGCTGTTGTGCGGGCGCGGCGCAATCTCGTTGACCACCAGTTGGCCGTCCTGCAGCACGAAGAATTCCACGCACAGCACGCCCACGTAGTTCACGCCGTCGGCGATGGACCGGGCGGCGGCGACCGCCTGCGCGGCCAGCGCCGGGGGCACGTTGTCCGCATGCACTTCGGTCACGGCCAGGATGCCGTCGCGGTGCAGGTTGCGCTGCACGGGCAAGTGAACCGACTGGCCGTCGACGCCGCGCGCCACGATGACCGAATACTCGTCGGCCAGCGGCAGCATCTTTTCGAGCACGCAGGGCACGCGCTGCAGGCGCTCCCAGGCCGCGCGCAGCTCGTCGCGGCTGGCCACGCGCACCTGGCCCTTGCCGTCGTAGCCCATGCGGGCGGTCTTGAGGATGCCGGGCAGCAAGTCGTCCGCGACGGCCGCAAGCTGCGCCTCGTCCTCGATCACGGCGTACGGCGCGCACGGCACGCCGCAGCGCACGAAGTGGGCCTTTTCAAGCGCGCGGTCCTGCGCGATCGCCACGGCGTCGGCCGCGGGAGACACCGGCCGCGTGCGCGCCAGGGCCCGCAGCGCGGGCGCGGGCACGTTCTCGAACTCGGTGGTGATGGCCGCACACAGGCCAGCCAGTTCGGCCAGGGCCTGTTCGTCGTCGTAGGCGGCGCGCAGATGCCGGTGGCTGACCAGCCCGGCCGGGCTGGTGGCATCGGGCTCCAGCACCACGGTTTCGTAACCCATGCGCTGGGCCTCGTGCACGAACATGCGGCCGAGTTGGCCGCCGCCCATCACGCCCAGCGTGGCGCCGGGCAGGATCACGCGCTCGCGGTTCATGGCTGGGGCGGCAGCGTCATGGCGCGCGCCGCTTCGGTCTGCTCGGCGCGGAAAGCCTCCAGACGCGCGCGCAGGTCGGCGTCGTGATTGGCCAGCAGCGCCACGGCAAACAGGGCGGCATTGGCCGCGCCCGCCGCGCCGATGGCAAACGTTGCCACCGGAATGCCCTTGGGCATCTGCACGATGGAATGCAGCGAATCCACGCCCTGCAGGTGGCGGCTGGCCACCGGCACGCCCAGCACGGGCACCACGGTCTTGGCGGCCAGCATGCCGGGCAGGTGGGCGGCGCCACCCGCGCCCGCGATGATGGCCTGCAGGCCACGCGCGGCGGCCTGTTCGGCATAACGGAACATGTCGTCGGGCATGCGGTGGGCGGAGACCACCTGCGCCTCGTGGGCAATGCCGAATTGCTGAAGAATCTGGACCGCGTGCTGCATGGTGTCCCAGTCGCTGCTGGAGCCCATGACCACGCCAATTTTGGGGGAGTTCATATTGGAATTTTAAGGGGAACCCTCAATTATCCCGGTTCACGGCCCCGGCCGCGTCGGCGGCACAATAGCCGCCTGCCCTTGTTTCCCGTCACGGCCCGCGCGCCGTGCGCTCCCCGCTGGACCCGACATGATCGACATCACGCTAGACAACTTCCAGGCCGAACTGATCGAAGCCTCCACCCGCACGCCCGTCCTGCTCGACATCTGGGCCGAATGGTGCGGCCCCTGCAAGCAACTCGGCCCGGTGCTCGAACAGCTCGAAATCGACTACGCCGGCCGCTTCATCCTGGCCAAGCTCGATGCCGACAAGGTGCCGCAGATCTCGCAGCAGCTCAGCCAGATGTTCGGCGTGCGCAGCATTCCGTTCTGCGTGCTGTTCAAGGACGGCCAGCCCGTCGACGGCTTCGTCGGCGCGCTGCCGGCCGCGCAGGTCCGCGAATTCCTCGACAAGCACGTCGCCTCCGCCGAGGAAGCCGCGGCCGAGGAAGAAGGCCAGGCCGCGCAGCAGGCGCTGGCCGAGGGCGACACCGAGTCCGCGCTGGAGAGCCTGCAGCAGGCCGTGGCCACCGACCCGGCCAACGACACGGCCCGCTTCGACTACCTCAAGCTGCTGCTGCAGCTCGGCCGCGACGACGACGCCAAGGTCGCCTTCGCCCCGGTACTGCCCAAGGTGGCACTCGACCGGCGCTTCGCCGCCATCCAGGCCTGGATCGATGCACGCGACTACGCGACGGGCACCACCGGCCGCGCCGAGGACAGCGCCAGCCTGCAGGCGCGCATCGCCGCCAACAAGCGCGACTTCGACGCCCGCTTTGCCCTGGCCCAGACCCTGATGGCCGAGCAGCAATGGCCCCATGCCATGGACGAGCTGCTGGAGATCCTGATGCGTGACCGCACTTGGAATGGCGAAGCCGCACGCAAGACCTATGTGTCGATCCTGGAGATCATCGAGCCGCCGCCCGTCAAGGTCGCCGAAGGCCAGATTCCGCCGCAAGACCCCACCGTGGCGACCTACCGCCGCCGCTTGAGTTCGGTCATCCTGAGCTGAGCCCCTCCGAACGCAACAAGCCGGCGACCCGGATGCCCCGGACGCCGGCTTGTTCGTTTGTGGGATCGAGCCCTTCAGCCCGCCGCGCTCAATTGGCCATGATGATCGAGGCGATGATGCCCGAGGCGATCGCCACGAGCGCGAAGTCACCCCCGATCTGCACCCAGTGGTAGCCACGCGGCGGCGGCGTCAGGCGCGGATAGCCGCGCCATTGATCGACCACGTAGTAGCGGTGCCGATAGGCCGGCGGCAGGTAGCCGCCCGGATAGACGCCCACCCGCGGACTCGGATAGCCGTGGCTGTAGCCATAGCGCGGTGGTGGCGGCGGCGCATAACGCGGGCCGGCGTGGCGGGGAGAACCCGGCCGGTAGCCGTGCCGGTAATCGCGCTGCGAGGGATGGCGATAAGCGCCGCGCGACTGGCCGGGCGGGCCCATGTCGCGCGAGGCGTAGCCGCCGTCACCGCGCTGCTCACCACGCGGGCCGCCCTGGCCAAAACCTTGATGCTGTGCCTGGGCCGCCGCGCCGGCAACCATCAGCGCGGCCGCCAGCGCACAGCCCACCCATCGACGTGTCTTCATGCGATGCTCCGTTCTCACGTGTCATTTTTCATCTGAGAGCGGGACGGCACCGCGCAGGTTCCGGCGACACGCCGCTGGCATCGGCACAACCCGGTCATTGGAAAACACATGAAAACCCGGATTCACAAGGAATTCAGGTCATTTTTTCAGAGCAACCGGCTTACACGCGATTACAAAAAATCGGGTTCTTCCGGGTGGCGATCATCCCGCTCAGATAAAACGGCGCAGCGACTGCAGGCGCAGCGCGATGGCCTCGCTGTCGTCGGCGTGCGGCTCGTTGACCAGGTAGCGCTCCAGGTCGGCCAGGGCCTGCTGGTGCAGGCCCAGTTCGGCGCGCGCCAGGCCGCGGTCGCGGTAGCTCGGCCAGTGCTCGGGCTGCAGGATGACCATGCGGTCGAGCACCGCCACCTGCCGCGCCCAGTCGTTTTGCGCGTGGTGGATTTCCTTGAGATTGCCCAGCATGCGCATGAGGATGTCGCGCGGCGCGGCATTGCGCAGGAACAGCGCCAGCGGCAGCTCGGCCTCGCCACCGCCGGCGTCCTTGGCACGCTGGAAGGGCTGCAGCCGCTCCGACAGTTCCTCGCGGCTGAGCGACTGGCCGGTGAACGGGTCGATCACCACCTGCCCCTTGGCCAGGCTGACCTTGATCATGAAGTGCCCCGGAAAGGACACGCCCGCGGCCGGAATGCCCAGGCCCTGGGCCAGTTCCAGCCAGATCAGCGCCAGCGTGATGGGAATGCCGCGCCGCGTGCGCAGCACCGCGTGGATGTAGCTGTTGTCCGGGTCGTAGTAGTGGTTGACGTTGCCGCCAAAACTCAGCTCACGGAAAAAGAACTGGTTGAGCACACGCAGGCGCTGCACGTGGGTGGCGTCGGCCGCCAGCCGGCGCTTGATGCGCGCCAGCAGCTGGTCGACGTCGCCCAGCACCTGCTGGATGTCGAGTTCGGGGTACTCGTCCTGCGCGATCGAGACGGCCGCCTCCAGCAGCGGAAGCTCATCGTCGCTCTGCACCAGCGCTGAAAAATAGTCCAGGGGAGACGGGGCGGAGAGATTCAGATGATTCATGGGAGAGGCTCACCTCTTGAGCAGTTGTCGCAGCTTCAGACCCGAAAGCGCGAGCACCACGAAATAGGCGACGCCGGCACCCGCCAGGATCGCGCTCAGCAAGCCGACGCGGTGCCAGGGCTGCGCACGCCATGCCACCCAGTCTACCGCGCCCGCCAGCCACAGGAGGCCCGCGCCCAGCAGCAGGTTGGCCACCAGAATCTGCACGCCAAACCGCCCCCAGCCCGGGCGCGGCACGTACAGGCGCCGGCGCAGCAGCCCCACCAGCAGGCAGGCCGCGTTGATCATCGCGCCCAGGCCGATGGCCAGCGCCAGCCCCGCGTGGGCCAGCCAGGGCACCAGCGCCAGGTTCAGCAACTGGGTGAGCACCAGCACCATCACCGCGATCTTGACGGGCGTGCGGATGTCCTGGTTGGCGTAGAACCCCGGCGCCAGCACCTTGATGGCCACCAGCCCCAGCAGGCCGGCGCCATAGCCCGACAGCGCCAGCGCCACCTGCTGTACGTCGCGGTCGGCAAACGCGCCGTAGTGGTAGAGCACGGCCACCAGCGGCTTGGCAAAGACCAGCAGGCCGACCGCGCAGGGCACGGCCAGCAGCACGACCAGGCGCAGGCCCCAGTCCAGCATGGCCGAGTACTGGGTCTCGTCGCCGCTGGCGCGCGCGGCCGAGAGCTGCGGCATCAGCACCACGCCCAGCGCCACGCCCAGCATGGCCGTGGGAAATTCCATCAGCCGGTCGGCGTAGGACAGCCAGCTCACGCTGCCCGGCCCCAGGTAGGACGCGATCTGCGTGTTGATGATGAGCGAGATCTGCGCCACGCTCACCCCCAGCAGCGCCGGCAGCATGAGCTTGAGCACACGCTGCGTGGCTGCATCGCACCAGGCCTCGCGCAACGCCGACGGCCGCAGCCGGATGCGCGGCAGCAGCCCCAACCGCCGCAGCGCCGGCACCTGCACCACCAGTTGCAGCACGCCACCCAGCATCACGCCCACCGCCATGGCGTAGATCGGCTCGATCCCCCAGCGCGCGAACAGCGGCGCGCCGAACCAGGCCGCCGCGATCATGCAGACGTTGAGCAGCACGGGCGTGGCCGCCGGCACCACAAAATGCCGCCAGGTGTTGAGCACGGCCGCAGCCAGCGCCACCAGCGACATGCAGGCGATGTAGGGAAACATCAGCCGCGTCATCAGCACGGCGGCGTCGTAGCCGTGCGGGGTCTGGCGCAGGCCCGAGGCCAGCACCCAGACCATGAGCGGCGAGGCCAGCACGCCCAGCACGCTCACGCCCACCAGCACCCAGGCCAGCACGGTGGCGATCTGGTCAATCAACTGGCGCGTCTGCTGCTCGGTGCCGGTGGCCCGGCTGGCGGCCAGCACGGGCACGAAGGCCTGGCTGAAGGCGCCCTCGGCGAACAGGCGCCGGAACAGGTTGGGAATGCGGAAGGCGACGTTGAAGGCGTCGGTCAGCGCGCTGGCACCGAAGGCCGAGGCCATGAGAAGCTCACGCGCCAGTCCCGTGATGCGGGAGAGCAGCGTGAACAGCGAGACGGTGGAGGCAGATTTGAAGAGGCTCACGGCCCGGGAGTGTAGCGAGGCAGGCACGGCGCACGGCGCGAACCATGCGCTTTTGCCCTGGGGACCGGCTGGTGCTAGAATATTCGGTTTTGCTGGCATCATCCTCAAACCTTTAAGGATTACTGAACATGGCAACCAAGCCCAAGAAGAAGAAGAACCCCCGTCTGGCATCGGGCCGCAAGCGCGTCCGCCAGGACGTCAAGCTCAACGCAGCCAACACCTCGCTGCGCTCCAAATACCGCACCTTCGTCAAGAACGTCGAGAAGGCCGTTGTGGCCGGCGACAAGGTCAAGGCGACCGAACTGTTCGCCAAGGCTCAAAGCGTCATCGACAGCATTGCCGACAAGGGCATCTTCCACAAGAACAAGGCCGCTCGCGACAAGAGCCGCCTGGCTGCCAAGGTCAAGGCCCTGGCACTGCAAGCCGCCGCCTGAGGCTTTACCCCAGGCACACCCCGCACGGGGCGGATGACCGCCCTGCTGTTTGAACCGGGTGCGCTGCCAGCAAAAAAAGAGAACCCGCCTTCGGGCGGTTTTTTCTTGGGCGCGTGATTTATTTATGGCTTCTTGCCGGGCGCGTCGAGGTAACACATCTCGGCAATGACCAGGCCGTTGTCGCGCGCGAAGTTCATGACGAAATCCCAGGCCATGGGCTCGGCTTCCTGCAGGTCGCGGTGCACGACCACGACCTTGATGCCGCCGTGCTGGGTCGGGAAACACCAGGGCGAATAGCCCAGATGGCTGCCCGGCCCCGAGGCGCCGCCCGGGCGGAACTGGCTCATCACCCCCGCCAGGCGCTCGGCCCAGTCGCTCGGGCGAAACGTGCGGCCGTCCTGCGTGATGCCCTGGATGAAGACTTCTTTGGCGGTGGGTTCGGTCATTGAATGGCGGTGGCGCGGGCTGGCTGGCGACCACGGGCGCCGACGGAACGTCCGGCTGCGGTGGTGGGCGACGGGTGATTCTAGCGCCCGGCGCCGCATACGCCGCAGCCACGCCGTCACATCACAGCAATGCGAATCTCTCAGCAATACAGCCATCCGGGCGTCACGGCTGGGCTCTAGAATTCCGCATGCCCGCCGCCGGCAGCGCCGCCATCCGGCCGCACGGCGGTTTTTCATCCTTTCTTCGGAGTCCCGTCCATGACCACCCCGCCCCTCGAAGCCGCTTCGCCCCACGTGATGCCGACCTACGGCCGCCTGCCCATCGCGTTCGAGCGCGGCGAAGGCGTGTGGCTGTGGGACGTCAACGGCAAGAAGTACCTCGACAGCCTGGCGGGCGTGGCGGTCAACACGCTGGGCCATGCCCACCCCGAATTCGTCGCGGCACTGCGCGAGCAGGTCGGCCGGCTCATCCACACCTCCAACTACTTCCACGTGACGCTGCAGGAGCAACTGGCCGCGCGGCTGACGGCGCTGTCGGGCCTGACCAATGCCTTCTTCTGCTCGACCGGCCTGGAAGCCAACGAGGCGATGATCAAGATCGCCCGCAAGTTCGGCCATGACAAGGGCATCACCCGCCCCAAGATCGTGGTCTACGAGCACGCCTTCCACGGCCGCTCGCTGGCCACGCTCTCGGCCACCGGCAACCCCAAGGTGCAGGCCGGCTTCGGCCCGCTGGTCGAGGGCTTCGTGCGGGTGCCGATCAACGACATCGCAGCCATCAAACAGATCACGCAGGACGACCCCGACGTGGTGGCCGTGATGTTCGAAGTCATCCAGGGCGAAGGCGGCATTCACGAGATGCAGGCCCAGTACCTGCGCGAGCTGCGCGCGCTGTGCGACGAGCGCGGCTGGCTGATGCTGATCGACGAGGTGCAGACCGGCATCGCGCGCACCGGCAAGTGGTTCGGCTTCCAGTGGGCCGGCATCCAGCCCGACGTGATCTCGCTGGCCAAGGGACTGGGCAGCGGCGTGCCGGTGGGCGCGGTGCTGGCGGGACCTGCCGCCGCCGGCGTCTTCAAGCCCGGCAACCACGGCAGCACCTTCGGCGGCAACCCGCTGGCCATGCGCGCGGGCGTCGAGACGCTGCGCATCATCGAACAAAGCGGCCTGCTGGCCAATGCGTCGGCCATCGGCGAACACATCCGCACCCGCGTGCGCCAGGAACTCGAAGGCACGGCCGGCTTCGTCGAGGTGCGCGGCCAGGGCCTGCTCATCGGCATCGAGCTGGCGCATTCGTGCGGCGACCTCATGGGCCTGGCCGCCGAGGCCGGCCTGCTGCTGTCGGTCACGGCCGATCGTGTGGTGCGGCTGGTTCCTCCGCTTATCATCACCCAGGCCGAAGCCGATCAGCTCGTGGGCATCCTGGTGCCGCTGATCCAGCGGTTCCTGGCCGCCAAGTCGGCCTGACCACCCGCTGATTCGCCCCGCCCGGCGCGCCTTTTTGAAGGCCTGCCGGGCTGTTCCATTTGGACCGCGACATGAAACATTACCTGCAATTCAAGGACCTGAGCGCCGAGGACTACGCCCACCTGTTCGAGCGGTCTGCCGTCATCAAGAAGAAATTCAAGAACTACGAGAAGTACCAGCCCCTGCTCGACCGCACCGTGGCGCTGATCTTCGAGAAAGCCTCGACCCGCACGCGTGTGAGCTTCGAGGCTGGCACCTACCAGCTCGGCGGCAGCGTGGTGCACCTGACCACCGGCGACAGCCAGCTCGGCCGCGCCGAGCCGATCGAGGACTCGGCCCGCGTCATCAGCCGCATGGTCGACCTGGTGATGATCCGCACCTTCGAGCAAAGCAAGATCGCACGTTTTGCCGCCCACTCGCGCGTGCCCGTCATCAACGGCCTGACCAACGAATTCCACCCCTGCCAGATCCTGGCCGACATCTTCACCTACATCGAGCACCGCGGCTCCATCCAGGGCAAGACCGTGGCCTGGGTGGGCGACGGCAACAACATGGCCAACACCTGGCTGCAGGCGGCCGAGCTGCTGGGTTTTACCGTGCACGTGAGCACGCCCTCGGGCTACGAGGTCGACAGCCAGGTCACAGGCGTGGCCACCGGCTCGCACTACAAGGTGTTCAAGGACCAGCTGGAAGCCTGCCGTGGCGCCGACCTCATCACCACCGACGTGTGGACCTCGATGGGCTACGAAGCCGAGAACGAGGCCCGCCGCAAGGCCTTCGCCGACTGGTACGTGGACGCCGAGATGATGGCCGCGGCCAAGCCCGACGCGCTCTTCATGCACTGCCTGCCAGCCCACCGCGGCGAGGAAGTCGAGGCCGACGTCATCGACGGCCCGCAGTCGGTCGTCTGGGACGAGGCCGAGAACCGCATGCACGTGCAAAAGGCGCTGATGGAGTTCCTGCTGCTGGGCAAGGTCCAGGACTGAGCGGCTTCAGCCCCAGGCACCCCGAGCCACCGCCAGCCGGTGGCTCTTTTTTTGTCGCTGGGCCGTCACGCCGCTGACACGGCCGCGCCGGAGACTGCGGATCTTTCCGCACCGCCCATTTTCCGACGATGAAGCCTGGACACCCCGCTCCGCTTTCCACAGCCCAACGCCGGCGCCGCCTGGCTGCGCTTCCGGCCTGCCTGGCCCTGCTGCTTGCCGCGTCGGCCGCGCAGGCCCAAAGCCCGAGCGCCACGGACGCGCCGCTGTACCCCGCGCGGCTGGCCGGCCACGCCATCCTGCCCGCGCAGAGCTTTGTGGCCGCCCCCAAGGATGCGCCCACCGATCTGCGCGTGAGCGGCAAGTTCACCACTGGCACACGCGTGACCCAGCCCGGCAGCATCGAGGGCAAGTCGGGCGGGCGCCCCACGGGCGTGTCGCTGCCCTTCCAGGGCCAGCCGCTGCAGGGGCATTCGGGTATCAAACGCATGGCCGACGGCACCTTCTGGCTGCTCACCGACAACGGCGCGGGCAGCAAGGCCAACTCGCCCGACTTCATGCTCTACCTCAACCACTACAAGGTGGATTTCAAGAGCGGCCGGCTGCAGCGGCTGTCCACGGTCTTCCTGCACGACCCGGACAAAAAGGTGCCGTTTCGCATCGCCCATGAGTCGACGCGCGCACGCTACCTGACCGGCAGCGACTTCGACCCCGAAAGCTTCCAGTTCGCCGGCGGCGCGCTGTGGATTGGCGAGGAATTCGGCCCCTTCCTGATCAAGGCCGACCTGCAGGGCAAGGTGCTTGCGGTCTACGACACGCGTGTCGACGACAAGACCGTGCGTTCGCCCGACCACCCATCGCTGACCACGCCGGCCGCGCCCGGCGGCCAGGTCACGTTCGAGGTGCGGCGCTCCAAGGGCTTCGAGGGCATGGCCGCCTCGCCCGACGGCAGCAAGCTCTACGCGCTGCTCGAAGGCCCGCTGTGGCAGGCCGACCGCCAGGCCTACGAACAAATCGACGGCCACGAAGCCCTGCGCATTCTGGAGTTCGACACGGTCCGCGGCGAATGGACCGGCCGCTCGTGGTTCTACCCGCTCGACGGCAGCGGCCACGCCATCGGCGACTTCAACCTGATCGACGCCCAGTCCTCGCCCAATGGCAGCCAGGCCGTGGGCCTCATCATCGAACGCGACAACGGCGAAGGCACGGCCGACCGCGCCTGCCCGGCCGGCACCAAACGCCCCGACTGCTTCGACGACATCGCCAAGTTCAAGCGCGTCTACAAGGTGGCCTTCGGCGACGACAACGTCGGCCAGGCGGTGCGCAAGGTGGGCGCCATCGACCTGCTCGCCATCCAGGACCCGGACCGGCTCGCACGCAAGCCGCTCAACGACGGCGTGTTCCAGTTTCCGTTCTTCACCATCGAGAACGTGGACGTGGTCGACGAACGCCACATCGTGGTCGGCAACGACAACAACCTGCCCTTTTCCAGCAGCCGCGAGCCCAACCGCGCGGACGACAACGAACTCATCCTGCTGGACGTGGGCGAGCTGATGCAGGCGCGCTGAAGCGCTGCGCTTCTCAAGGCCGCACGATCTCGATCCAGTTGGGATTGCGGCCCAGGTCCACACGCTGGCGCGCCTCCAGCGCGCCCGACGCCGGGTCGATGGCGTAGACCGTCAGTGCGTTCGACTGCTGGCCGGCCGCCAGCAGCCAGCGCCCGTCGGGGTCGATGTTGAAGCCGCGCGGCTGCTTTTCGGTGGGGACTTGCGTGACGCGGGTGAGCGCGCCCGTTGCAGCGTCGACCCGGAAACCCGTGAGCGTGTCCGACGAGCGGTCCGACGCGTACAGGAAACGCCCGTCAGGCGTGAGGTGCAGGTCGGCCGCCGCCAGCTGGGCGGTCTTGACGAAGCCGTCGGGCAGCAGCGTGGCCGTGCCGGCCGGCGACAACGTGCCCTGCTGCGCGTCGTAGGCATAGCTGGCGACGCAGCTCGTTGGTGACGAACACCCAGCGGCCTTGCGGATGAAAGACCAGGTGGCGTGGACCGGCGCCCGGTGCGCTGGAGGTCCAGGCCTGCACATTGGGCGTGAGCGCGCCGGTGGCCGCGTCGAACGTGAACTGATGCACACGGTCGTCGCCCAGGCTGGTCGAGAACACAAAACGGTTGCCGGGCGCGGCCAGGATCGAATGCGCGTTGCGCCCGGTCTTGACCACCGACGCGGCCGCCTGGCGCACCGCGCCGTCGCCGTCGATGGGGCTGACCGACACCAGCCCGCCGCCATAGGACGCGGCCAGCAGAAAACGCCCGCTGCGGTCGGTGGACACATAGGCCATGCTGTCGGGCAGCGGCGCGGTCGCCAGCAGTTCGAGCCGGCCGCTGGCCGTGTCGATGGCATAGGTCTGCACCGCGTAGGGCTGGCTGCGGATGCCCGCGTACAGGAAACGCCGATCGGGGCTGATGGCCAGCGGCATCACCATGCCGCCGGTCTGTACCTGGGCCACGGGCTCGACGCGCCCACTCGATTCGTCCAGCCGCAGCACGCGGATCTCCTGGCTGTCGGCGTTGGACACGTAGACCCAGGTGGGGGCGGCCACGGGCTCGGTTGCGGGCAAGGTCACGGGCATGTCGAAAAGTCTCCGGATGTTGTTGGAAGCATGAAGCGCGCGCCGGCAGCGCCGCTCAGGTCACCGGCGTCGGGTTGAACAGGGCCAGCGAGTTCTGCAGGCCCAGCGCCTCGGCGCACGATTTCTTGCGGCCGCTGGCCACGTCGAGCATGGTGTGGAACAGCTCCCAGCCCACGTCGGCAATGGTGGCCTCGCCCGTGGCGATGCGGCCGGCGTTGACGTCCATCAGATCGAACCAGCGGCGTGCCAGGTCGTTGCGCGTGGCGACCTTGATGACGGGCACCTCGGCCAAGCCGTAGGGTGTGCCGCGCCCGGTCGTGAAGACGTGCAGGTTGACGCCCGCGGCCAGTTGCAGCGTGCCGCAGATGAAGTCACTGGCCGGCGTGGCGCCGAAGATCAGGCCCTTGCGCGTGAGTTTTTCGCCCGGCGAGAGCACCCCCGCGATGGGCTGCGAGCCCGACTTGACGATCGAGCCCATGGCTTTTTCGACGATGTTGGACAGCCCGCCCTTCTTGTTGCCGGGCGTGGTGTTGGCGCTGCGGTCGGCGCTGCCGCGCTGCAGGTAGCGGTCGTACCAGTCCATCTCGCGAATCAGCGCCTGCGCCACCTCGGGCGTGGCCGCGCGCGCGGTGAGCTGGCCGATGCCGTCGCGCACCTCGGTGTTCTCGGAAAAGATCACGGTGCCGCCCGCGCGCACGATCAGGTCGGCGGCAAAACCCACGGCCGGGTTGGCGGTCACGCCCGAGAAGGCGTCGCTGCCACCGCACTGCACGCCCACGGCCAGGTCCGAGACCGGGCAGCTCACGCGGCGGCGCGCGTCGAGCTTGATGAGGTGTTTTTCGGCCGTGCGCATGATGGCGTCGATCATGGACTCGAAGCCCACGTTCTCTTCGTCCTGCAGCGTGACCAGGTCGGGCAGGCCGCGCTCGTCGGCGATCGGGATGACGCCGGCCGGCAGTAGCCGCTCGGGCTGGAGTTTTTCGCAGCCCAGGCTGACCACCATGGCGGTGCCGCCAAAGTTGGGATTGAGGCTGATGTTGCTCAGCGTACGGATGGGGATGACCGCGTCGGGCGCATCGATCGCCACGCCGCAGCCGTAGGTGTGCTCCAGGCTCACCACGTCGTCGACGTGCGGGTATTTGGGCAGCAGCTCGGCCTTGATGCGCCGCACCGCATGGTCGACCACGCCCGAGACGCACTGCACGGTCGAGGTGATCGCCAGGATGTTGCGCGTGCCCACCGTGCCGTCGACGTTGCGGTAGCCCTCGAAGGTGTAGCCCTCCAGCGGGCCCAGGTCGGGCGCCAGCACGGTGGCAATCGGCAGGTCGTCCAGGCCGGGCGGCGCCGGCATGGTGGTCACACGTTCGTTGACCCAGCTGCCGCGCGGCAAGGGCTTGGCGGCGTAGCCGATCACCACGTTGTAGCGAATCACGGCCTCGCCTTCGGCCAGGTCTTTCAGCGCGACCTTGTGCCCCTGGGGCACGTGCTCGACCAGCGTCAGGCCGTCCGGGAAGGACGTGCCGGCGGGCAGGCCGCCGTCGTTGGCGACGATGGCGACGTTGTCGTGGTCATGGATGCGGATGTAGAGCGGCGCCAGCGTCTGGGCGCTGGCGGCGGCAAGGCTGGCACCGGGTGTCGTGGATGGCATCGTGGAGGGTCTTTGTCGTTCGGGGGAAGCAGGAAACAGGGCCGGTCAGACGGGCCGCAGCTGGAGCCGCTCGATCCTGCCGACGACGACAAGATAGGCGAAAACAGCCAGCAGCGTATGGGCGCCCACAAAAACCAGGGCCCCGTTGAACGAGTGGGTTTCGTAGACGATGTAGCCGATGACGATGGGCGTGACGATGCCGGCGATGTTGCCGAACATGTTGAAGATGCTGCCGGCCAGGCCCATGACCTCGCGCGGCGCGGTGTCGGACACCACGGCCCAGCCCAGCGCGCCCACGCCCTTGCCGAAGAAGGCCAGCGCCATGAAGCCCACCACCAGCCATTCCAGGTCGACGTAATTGCACGCCACCATGCTGGTCGACAGCAGCAGGCCGGCCACGATCGGGATCTTGCGCGCGGCCGTCAGCGACCAGCCGCGCCGCGCCAGCCCGTCGGAGATCAGCCCGCCCAGCACGCCGCCCACAAAGCCGCAGACCGCCGGCAGCGAGGCCACGAAGCCCGCCTTCAGGATCGTCATGCCGCGCGCCTGCACCAGGTAGACCGGGAACCAGGTCAGGAAAAAGTACGTGAGCACGTTGACGCAATACTGCGCCAGGTACACGCCCAGCAGCATGCGGTTGGTCAGCAGCTGCTTGGCGTGCGCCCAGGTCTGCGCGCGGGTGGATGCCGGCGCGCGCAGGCGCAGGGTGGCCTCGTCCATGTCGACCAGACCACCGCCGTCGCGGATGTGCTGCAGCTCGGCCGCGTTCACGCCCGGGTGACTGGCCGGGCTCTTGACGAAGGACATCCACAGCACGGCCAGCGCCATGCCCAGCACGCCCAGCCAGAGGTAGACGTGGTGCCAGCCGATGGCGTGCACCATCCACGCCATCAGCGGCGTGAACAGCACCGTGGCGAAGTACTGCGCCGAATTGAAGATGGCCGACGCCGTGCCGCGCTCGGTTTTGGGAAACCACGCGGCCACCACCTTGGCGTTGGCGGGAAACGCGGGCGACTCAGCCAGGCCCACGGCAAAACGCATCAGGAACAGGACGGCCATCGTCGAGCCCACGGTCGCCCACGCCCCCAGCGTGCTTTGCAGCAAGGTGAAGAACGACCAGGCGAAGATGCTCGCGGCATACACACGCCGCGCGCCGAAGCGGTCCAGCAGCCAGCCGCCGGGAATCTGCGCCAGCACATAGGCCCAGCTGAAGGCCGAGAAGATGTAGCCCATCTGCACGTCGGTGAAACCGAATTCCTGGCGCATGGCCGGGCCGGTGATCGACAGCGTGGCGCGGTCGGCGTAGTTCACCGTCGTGACGATGAACAGCATGGCCAGGATCAGGTAGCGCGTGCGCGAGCGGCTGGCGGCAGCAGTACCCGCCAGGGCCGGGGACGAGGGGAAATGCAACGGTGACTCCTTTTGGCGGCAACCAACCCCTGCGGTTTCCTAGGGTTAGTCTCCATGTTGTGATGTATGTTGTCGTACAAGAATTGTAGAAATCCACGCGCGATGAGTGCCTGGGTATTACCCTAATGAAATAAAAGAAGCGCCCTCTCCAGGGGCCTCCATGCGAAACTCGGTAAATACGGCCGCCCACGGCCCCCACCATCCGTCACCCGCCATGAATCTTCCCGAAAGCCATCGCCGGCGCGGCCGCAGCCTGACCTCCGAAGTCGTCACATCACTGTCGCGACGCATCGAGTCCGGCGAATTCCCGACCGGCACCAAGCTGCCCTCCGAAACCGAAATCATGCAGCAGGAAGGCGTGAGCCGCACCGTGGTGCGCGAAGCCATCTCGCGCCTGCAGGCCGCGCGGCTGGTGGAGACCCGGCACGGCATCGGCACCTTCGTGCTCGACAAGCCCGTGACCAACTCGCTGCAGCTCGACACCGGCAACCTGCTGACGCTGCTCGACGTGATGGCCGTGCTCGAATTCCGCATCAGCATCGAGTCCGAAGCCGCCGGCCTGGCCGCCGCGCGCCGCACCGACCGCCACCTGGCCGACATGCGCCAGGCGCTGCAGGCCTTCGAGCGCAGCGTGGAAGAACACGGCCCCGGCAACGCCGTCGAGGCCGACATCGCCTTTCACCTGCAGATCGCCAACGCCACGGGCAACCGCTACTTCTTCGACATCCTGAGCCAGCTCGGCAACACCATCATCCCGCGGGTGCGCGTGAACTCCGCCGCGCTGGCGGCCGCCGACCAGCAGGCCTATCTGCAGCGCGTCAACCAGGAGCACCAGTTCATCCTCAGCGCCATCGACCGCAAGGACCCCGAGGCCGCGCGCGCCGCCATGCGCACCCACCTCACCAACAGCCGCGAGCGCCTGCGCCACGCCCACGAGCAGGCGGCCGCCGCCGGCACCAACCCGCGCGCCTGACGCGGCATTTAAACGACACCCCCAAACGGCCCGCAGGGTTTTCACCAGGACCGAGGTGGATGCGTTCTTGTATGATGACCGACATCATCACTCAACCCTCCCCTTTTCCCGTTCACCTGACCACCAACGGAGACCCTCTGTGACCACCACGACGCCGCAAGAACTCAAAAGCATCATTTCCGAAGGCCTGTTGTCGTTCCCCGTGACCGACTTCGACGAACAGGGCAACTTCAACGAGAAGACCTATGCCCAGCGCCTGGAATGGCTGGCACCCTATGGCGCCAGCGCCCTGTTCGCCGCGGGCGGCACGGGCGAGCTGTTCTCGCTCAACGGCGATGAGTACGGCGACGTGATCCGCGCCGCCGTGGCCGGCGCCCGGGGCCAGGTTCCCATCCTGGCCGGCGCAGGCGGCCCGACCCGCACCGCCATCGCCCAGGCCCAGGAAGCCGAGCGCCTGGGCGCGGCCGGCATCCTGCTGATGCCGCACTACCTGACCGAAGCGTCGCAGGAAGGCATCGCCCGCCACGTGGCCGAGGTCTGCAAGGCCACCAAGATCGGCGTGGTCTTCTACAACCGCGCCAACTCGCGCCTGAGCGCCGAGTGGCTGGCCAAGCTGGCCGACGCCCATCCCAACCTGATCGGTTTCAAGGACGGCGTGGGCGAGATCGAGGCCATGGTGCGCATCCGCCGCAAGCTCGGCGACCGCTTCAGCTACCTGGGCGGCCTGCCCACGGCCGAGGTCTATGCCGAGGCCTACAAGGCGCTGGGCGTGCCGGTCTATTCCTCGGCCGTCTTCAACTTCATCCCCAAGACGGCGATGGACTTCTACCGCGCGGTGGCCGCTGGCGACCACGTCACCACCTCGCGCCTGATCGACGACTTCTTCCTGCCCTACCTCGAAATCCGCAACCGCAAGGCCGGCTACGCGGTCAGCATCGTCAAGGCCGGCGCCAAGCTGGTCGGCCACGACGCCGGCCCGGTTCGCGCGCCGCTGACCGACCTCACGGGCGAGGAAATGGAAGCCCTGCACGCCCTGATCCAGAAACTGGGTCCCCAGTAAACTGTTTTGATCGCACCCCGGCTGGCGGTGGCCCCAGTGGCTGCCCCGCCGGGCCACGACCCAAGCCGATGCGAGCCGTCGGCTTTCCGTCCTTCTGTCGCCGGGCCGCCCCAGCTCGAAAGACATCCCCTCGCGAAACCGAGGCCCGTGCACAGCCCCGCGTCGTTCACCCTCACCAGGAGATAGAGCCATGACCCTCACCGGAGAAATGCTGATCGGCCACGCCAGCGTGCGCGGCAGCGCCGGCAGCCAGCGCGCCTTCAACCCCGCCACCAACGCCGAGATCGCCGAGCCCGTCTTTGGCTTTGGAGGTGCCGCTGAAGTCGATCGCGCCGCTAGTCTGGCCGCTGCGGCCTTCGACCCCTACCGCAGCCTGCCCCTGGCCCAGCGCGCCGCCTTTCTCGAAACCATCGCCGACGAGATCGTCGCCCTGGGCGATGCCCTGATC
>WNDQ01000023.1 GCA_009912175.1 Paracidovorax wautersii
CAGGGCTGCCAGGGCGACCTGCGCCTTGAATGCCGGGCTATGCGACCGGCGGCTTCTTTTTGCCATTTTGGGGTTCCTCTTGCTGGTCCCTATGACCAGCTCAGGCCCCGACCGTTCCACTTATCGGCCTGTCCGAATTTCCGCCGCCACCTCTCTGCAGGTGTCGGCCTACATCAACGCCGATGCCTACAACAAGCTGCCCAAGCACTACCAGGCCGCCCTGTCGCAGGCCAGCGCGGCCGCCACCAACGACATGATCGCCAAGTACGACGCCGAAAACCCGGCGGCGCTGCGCCGGCTGATCTCGCAGGGCGCGCAGCTCAAGGCCTTCCCCAAGCCGGTGCTCGACGCCTGCTACGCCGAGGCCAACAAGCTCTACGCCGAGCTGTCGGCGGCCAGCCCCGAGTTCAAGAAGATCTACGACAGCATGGTCGCCTTCCGTGACAACGAGCTGCCCTGGTTCCGCGTGGCCGAAGGCAGCTATGACAGCTACATGGGCACGACGATCAAACGCTGATTCCCCGGCCGCCGTCCGCGGCGGCCCGGCCTTTTGTCCGTCGCCTCCCGCGCGCGGCCGCTTCATGAGAGCGGCCGCGTGCTTGTTTCACCTGGACCGACCATGAATGCCCTGCTTGTCTTTTCCCGGCTGATCGACGCGCTCAACCAGCGCGTCGGCACGCTGGTCACCTGGATCACGCTCGTCGTCGTGCTCATCAGCGCCGGCAACGCCGTGGTCCGCAAAGTTTTCCACACCAGCTCCAACGCCTGGCTCGAGCTGCAGTGGTACCTGTTCGGCGCCCTCTTCCTGCTGGCGGCCGGCTACACCCTGCTCAAGAACGAACACGTGCGGGTCGACATCCTGTCCTCGCGCCTGTCGCGGCGCGCGCAGATGGGCATCGAGATCTTCGGTGTGCTGTTCTTCCTGCTGCCGGCCTGCACGCTCATCCTCTGGCTGTCGTGGCCGATGTTCATGGACTCCTGGGTCACCAACGAACAGTCGTCCAACACCGGCGGCCTGGTGCGCTGGCCGATCAAGCTGATGATACCCGTGGGTTTTGCGCTGCTGGTGCTGGCCGGGGTGTCGCACCTCATCAAGTGCGTCGGTTTCCTGACGGGGCGCTGCCCCGATCCGACCGCCAAGGACGAGGGGCCGACGGCCGAGCAGCAACTGGCCGATGAAATCGCACGCGAAGCCCAGGCCCGTGAAGCGGCCACCCGCCAGACCTCGGGCAATGCCGTGGACGGAGGGCGCTGATCATGGAATTTTTCATCGCCAACCTCGCGCCCATCATGTTCGCCACGCTGGTGGGCTTTCTGCTGCTGGGCTTTCCAGTCGCCTTCGCGCTGGCCGCCAACGGCATTCTCTACGCCTTGATCGGCATCGAGCTGGGCCTGCTCTCGCCCGCGCTGTTCCAGGCGCTGCCGCAGCGCGTGTTCGGCATCGTGATGAACGACACGCTGCTGGCCATTCCCTTCTTCACGCTCATGGGACTGGTGCTGGAACGCTCCGGCATGGCCGAGGATCTGCTGGAGACCATCGGACAGCTGTTCGGCTCGATCAAGGGCGGCCTGGCCATCGCCGTTGTGCTGGTCGGCGCCATGCTGGCGGCCACCACCGGCGTGGTCTCGGCCTCGGTCATCTCGATGGGGCTGATCTCGCTGCCCATCATGCTGCGCTACGGCTACGACCGGCGGCTGGCCTCGGGCATCATCGCGGCCTCGGGCACGCTCTCGCAGATCATTCCGCCCTCGCTGGTGCTCATCATCCTGGCCGACCAGCTCGGCCGCTCGGTCGGCGACATGTACCGTGGCGCCATCCTGCCGGGCTTTCTGCTGGCCGGTGCCTACATCGTCTACGTCATCCTGATGACGCTGATCCGGCCGAACAGCGCACCGGCCCTGCCCGAAGAAGCCCGCACCTTCCAGGAACCCAACGGCACCCGCGGCGGGCGCTCGCTGCTGGTGCTGATGGTGCTCTCGGCGGTCAGCGCCACGCTCGTGGCCGACTGGATCGAGGCCGACACGGCGCCGGTGGACGAGCGCATCGTGCTGACCATGCTGGTCTGGGGCCTGACGGCCTTCGTGATCGCCATCGTCAACCGCGTCTTCAAGCTCGGCCTGCTCTCGAAGCTGGCCGAGCGTGTGACCTTCGTGATGATTCCGCCGCTGGCGCTGATCTTTCTGGTGCTGGGCACGATCTTCATCGGCGTGGCCACGTCGACCGAAGGCGGCGCCATGGGCGCGGTGGGCGCCATCGTCATGGCGCTGGCGCGGCGCCGGCTGACGCTCAAGCTGCTCAAGCAGGCCATGGACACGACCACCAAGCTCTCGTGCTTCGTGGTGTTCATCCTGGTCGGCTCGACCGTGTTCGCGCTGACCTTCCGCGGCGTCAACGGCGACCTGTGGGTCGAGCACCTGCTGGTGGGCCTGCCCGGCGGCGAACTGGGCTTCCTGATCGCGGTCAGCATCCTGACCTTCCTGCTGGCCTTCTTCCTCGACTTCTTCGAGCTGGCCTTCATCATCGTGCCGCTGCTCGGGCCCGTGGCCGACAAGATGGGCATCGACCTGATCTGGTTCGGCGTGCTGCTGGCGGTCAACATGCAGACCTCCTTCATGCACCCGCCCTTCGGCTTTGCGCTGTTTTACCTGCGCTCGGTCGCGCCCAAGAAGGACTACGTGGACAAGGTGACCGGCAAGCTCACGGCCGCGGTCAAGACCTCGCAGATCTACTGGGGGTCGGTCCCCTTCATCGTCATCCAGTTGATGATGGTCGCCACCGTGCTGGCCTTCCCCAGCCTAGTGATGCACTACAAGGGCGACACGGCCGATGCGCCGCCGGGTGTGATCAACATCGACGTCGCCCCGGACTACGGCGCCGGCGGTGCGGGCGACTATGGCGCCGACCCGTACGGCAGCGAGCCCGCGGGCACACCGGGCCAGCAGCCGGCGCCGGCGCAGGAACAACCGAAGCAGGACGATCCGGCTTCGCTGTTCAACAAATAGCCGGCAGCCACCACGGCCAATCGGCCAGCCCGGGCCGCTTCACACGAAGCGGCCTTTTGCTTTCCAGGGCCCGGCCCTCTTCATAATGATCCGCTGGAACACCGCGGCCGGCTGCGCGCCGGCCTTCTTTCGTCCGCCCCTTCTTCTCCTGCTTGCAAAGGAATTCCCGACATGACCGCCACAGCCGCGCAACCCGTCCCCCCGATCCAGACCGTCGGCATCATCGGCGCCGGCACCATGGGCAATGGCATCGCCCAGGCCTGCGCGGTGGCGGGCCTGGATGTGGTGATGGTCGACATCAACGACGCCGCCACGGCCAAGGGCCTGGCCACCATCGCGGGCAGCCTGGACCGGCTGATCAAGAAAGAGAAGATCGGCGTGGCCGACAAGGACGCCGCGCTCGCGCGCATTCGCACCAGCACCACCTACGACGACCTGCGCAGCGCGCAGATCATCATCGAGGCGGCGACCGAGAACTTCGAGCTCAAGACCCGGATCCTGCGCCAGGCCGCGGACCTGGCCGCGCCCGATGCCATCGTGGCCAGCAACACCTCGTCGATCTCCATCACGCGGCTGGCCGCCGCCACGGGCCGTACCGACCGCTTCATCGGCATGCACTTCTTCAACCCCGTGCCGATGATGGCGCTGGTGGAAGTCATCTCGGGCCTGCAGACCAGCGCGGCCACACGCGACGCGGTCCATGCGCTGGCCGAGCGCCTGGGCAAGACACCCATCCACGTCAAGAATGCGCCAGGCTTTGTGGTCAACCGCATCCTCGTGCCCATGATCAACGAGGCCTTCTTTGTGCTGGCCGAAGGCATCGCCTCGGCCGAGGACATCGACGAGGGCATGAAGCTGGGCACCAACCAGCCCATCGGTCCGCTGGCGCTGGCCGACCTGGTCGGCCTGGACGTGTGCCTGTCGGTGATGGAGGTCTACCTCGCCGAATTCGGCGACAGCAAGTACCGGCCCTGCCCGCTGCTCAAGGAGTACGTCGCGGCCGGCCGCCTGGGCCGCAAGACCGGCCAGGGCGTCTACAGCTACTGAGCCCGGAGCCCCGCGCGATGAACGACGCACTCGCCGCCCTGCGACAGGACATCCAAACCGCGCTGGCGCAGTTGGCACCACCGGAAACCACCGAGCCCCGCGCGCTGGGCCTGATGCAGGGCTTTCCGCCGCGCCCCGAAGGCCTGGTGCTGTTCGAACGCGACCAGCTCCTGGCCGCGCCCTGGAACCGCTGGACCTTCTCGCACATCCGCGAGCTGATGCCCACGGCCCAGGTCTGGCGCGGCGCGCAGCCGCCCAGTGCCCTGCCCGCCGCCCGCGCCGCCACCGGCCTGCCGCACCTGGACCTGGCGCACATCCATTACAGCGACCTGTTTGGCCGCCCCGCCACCGTCGCGCAGATGGTGCGCGAGGCCTACACCGACGGCCTGCTCATCGTGCACCGCGGCCACGTCGTACACGAGCAGTACGAGGGCGAGCTGCGGCCCGAGCGCCCGCACCTGGCCATGTCGGTCACCAAGTCCATCGTCGGCATGGTCGCGGCCCAGCTCGCGCACGAAGGCGTGCTCGCGCTCGACCAGACCGCGGGCCACTACGTGCCCGAGCTGCGGGACAGTGCCTGGGCCGACGCCACCTTGCAGCAGATGCTGGACATGACCGTGGGCGTGGCCTATTCCGAGGACTACGACAACCCGCAGGCCCAGGTCTGGCGCCACGCCTATGCCGGCCGCATGCGGCCGCGCCCACCCGGCTACGCGGGGCCGCACGGTTTCTATGCGTCGCTGGCGACCTTTCGCAAGCAGGGCGAACATGGCGTGGACTTCGACTACAAGACCGTCAACACCGAAGCGCTGTCGTGGGTGCTGGCGCGCACGACCGGCCTGCGCACGGCCGAGCTCCTCAACCAGCGCCTGTGGCAGCCCATGGGCGCCGAACACGACGCCGACTTCATGCTCGACGACCACGGCGTGGAAGCTGGCGGCGGCGGGCTGTGCACCACGCTGCGCGACCTCGCGCGCTTTGGCGAGACCATGCGCTGCGGCGGTTTCTTCAACGGCCGGCAGATCATCGCGCCGGCCGTGATCGATGCCGTGCGGCGCGGCGGCGACCGCGCGCAGTTCGCACGCAGCCCCTACACGCTCATCGAGGGTGGCTCGTACCGGCTGCAATGGTGGCTCACGCACAACGCGCACGGTGCCTACATGGCGCGCGGCATCTTCGGCCAGAGCCTGTACATCGACCCGCACGCGGAGCTGGTGGTGGCGCGCTACGCCGCGCATCCACTGGCCGCCAGCCGCTACACCGACCCGCTCACCCTGCCCGGTTTGCATGCCTTGGCGCTGGCGCTTTCTGCGTCGTGATCGTCGAAAAGTGCTTGCTAGAAGTGGTCCGCGGCGTTGACCCAAACTCGCTTCGATTCAAAGCACCCACACGAACGGCATATCGGGCTTCACGCTCGCACACACAGCGCCTAGAATGCGGGCACGTGTCGCGTGCGGGCGAGAGCGTTCAACGATGCCTCTTGCCCGCCGCGCCGCGCGACTCTCAACACAACAATCCACATCTGGAACCTCAGTCATGGCAACTGCAAAGAAACCTGTGAAGGCACCGGCGAAGGTCGCCGCCAAGAAGGCCCCGGCCGCCACCAAGGCCGCTCCCGCCAAAAAGGCGGCAGCCCCCGCGAAGGCCGTGAAGGCCGCCGCACCGGCCAAGAAGGCGGCAGCGCCCGCCAAGGCCGCGAAAGCCGTCAAGCCTGTGAAGGCCGCCGCACCGGCCAAGCCGGTCGCCCTCAAGCCCATCAAGGACGCCTTCACCAAGGCCAGCCTGGTGGCCCACCTGGCACAGCACTCGAGCGTCGATGCCAAGGCCGTCAAGGCCGTCTTCGCTTCGCTGGAAGACACCATCGCTGCGTCGCTCAACAAGAAGGGCGCAGGCTCCTTCTCGCTGCCCGGCCTGCTCAAGATCGACGTGCAGAAGGTCGCCGCCAAGAAGAAGCGCTTCGGCAAGGACCCCTTCACCGGTCAAGAACGCTGGTTCGACGCCAAGCCCGCCGGCGTGCGCGTCAAGGCCCGCGTGCTCAAGAAGCTCAAGGACGCCGCAGCCTAAATAAGGCCTGCGCTCCCGCGCTTCCATGAAAAAGCCGCTGCGGATTTTCCGCAGCGGCTTTTTTATCGCCGGGCCCTCTTCTGTTTTGATCAGACCACGCGCGTCTTGACCTGGCGTTCGCCAAACCAGCCGTCGAGGTTGGCGAGCAGCAAGTCGGCCATGGCCCGGCGGGTCTCGACCGTGCCGCTGGCGATGTGGGGCAGCAGCACCACGTTGTCCAGGGCCATCAGCTCGGTGGGCACTTGCGGCTCGTGCTCGAACACGTCCAGGCCCGCGCCCGCGATGCCGCCGCGCTGCAGCGCCTGGACCAGCGCGACCTCGTCGACCACGGTGCCGCGCGCGACGTTGACCAGCACGCCTTCCGGCCCCAGCGCATCGAGCACGCCGGCATCGACCAGATGGCGTGTGGACGCACCACCGGGCACCGCCAGCACCAGCACGTCACTGACGCTGGCCAGCGCCCGCACGTCGTCCACATAACGGTAATGCGCCGGCACGTCGCTACGCGCGCGGCGGTTGTAGTAGGCGATCGCCATGCCGAAGGCTTCGGCGCGCGCGGCGATCTGGCGGCCGATGTTGCCCAAGCCGGCGATGCCGCAGACCTTGCCGCCGAGCTTGCGGCCCAGGCCAAAACCCTCCTTGGGCCAGCGGCCGGCACGCACGAAGCGGTCGGCCTCGGCGATGCGGCGCGAGACGGCCAGCATGAGCGCCAGCGCCGTGTCGGCCACACAATCGTCGAGCACGCCGGGCGTATTGGTGACCACCACGCCGCGCGCGCGGGCCGCGTCCACGTCGATGGGGTCGTAGCCCACGCCGAAGCTGACGATGGCTTCGAGCGCGGGCAGGCTGTCGATCAAGGCCTTGTCGGCGCCGAAGCGGCCGCTGGTGACAATGCCCCGGACCGCGGCCCCGTGCGTGCGCAGAAAGGCCGCGCGGTCTTCGATTTCCCACCAGCGGTGCAGGCGGTAGCGGCTGCCGATGTCCTGGATCAACTCGGGCAGCAAGGGGCCGACCATCAGCAGGTCGATGTTCTGGGTGGAGGCAGTCGCAGCGGTCATGGTGGAAAAAGAGAGTGGAACGAGGTGCGCCATGGCATCGGTGGAAACCAGCGCACCCAGCTTAGCGCGCGGGTCTGTTGGCCGCAGAACCGGCACGAAAGTCCGATGCATGTGCTCGGACCTGGGGCCGGGACACTGGGTGCCTTAATCGACCTTGAGATTGCGCGCCCGGATCAGTTCGCCATAACGACCGCGATCGAGCGCGGCGACGTCGCGCAGTTGTTCGGGCGTGGAGCCGCGCGCGACGGCACCTTGCGCGGACAGCCGCTGCTGGACGTCAGGCAGTTGCGCGACCTCGCGGATGGTGGCGGAAAGCTGATCGACGATGGCCTTGGGCGTGCCCTTGGGCGCCAGCACCGCCGTCCACGAACCGGTGTCGGCATCGCGGATGCCGGCCTCCGTCAACGTCGGCACGTCTGGCAGCACGGGTGAACGCTGCGGCCCGGTGACCGCCAGCGCCACCAGCTTGCCGGATTTCACGTACGAAGCGGTCTCCAGCACCGATGCAAACAACAGGTCCACGTGGCCCGCGACCAGATCGGCCATGGCCGGGCCGCCGCCCTTGTAGGGCACGTGGGTCATCTTGGTGCCGGTGGCCAGCTGGAATTTCTCGCCGGCCAGGTGCGGCGCGCCGCCGCTGCCCGAGCTGGCGAAGGTGAACTGGTCCGGCTGGGCGCGCAGTTGCTCCACCAGTTGCGGCACCGTCCGGGCCTGGACCTTGGGCGAGGCCACGAGCGCAAAGGGCAGATCGGCGAACATCGACACCGGTTCGAAATCGCGCGCAGGATCGTGGCTGAGCTTGTAAAGCCAGGGGTTGATGGCCATCAGCCCCGAATTGGCGAACAGCAGCGTGTAGCCGTCGGGCTTGGCGCGTGCCACGGCGTCGGCGGCGATCTGCCCGGCCGCGCCGGCGCGGTTGTCCACGACCACCGCCTGGCCCAGCTTCTTGCCGAGCTGGTCGGCCATCAGGCGGGCGGCGATGTCGGTGCCGCCACCGGGCGAGAAAGGCACCAGCAATGTGATGGTGCGGTCGGGGTAGGTCTGCTGCGCCCGGCCAGCCAGCGGCCATGCCACGGTCAAGGCGGCGGCCATCAGGGCTGCGCAGGTCTGGCGTCGGTTGCGATTCATGAGCAGGTCTCCAGGTGCGAAGTCGAAACAACAACGGAGGGAAACGGCGGCGGGCGTCCGCCCGCCAGAAAACTCACACCGCGCCGTGGGCTTCCACGTACAGCGCGTAGAGCGAATGGCTGCTGGCCATGTAGAGGCGGTTGCGCTTGGGGCCGCCGAAGGTGAGGTTGGCGCAGCGCTCGGGCAGGCGGATGTGGCCGATGGGCTTGCCTTGCGGGTTGAAGACCATCACGCCGTCGAGGTCCTCGGGCTTGCCCTGGGCCGAGCCGTTGCTGCCCCAGCCGCACCAGAGGTTGCCGTCGGTGTCGACCCGAAAACCGTCGAGCGCGCCGGGCCCGTTGGCGTCGACCAGCTTGGTCTTGTTGGAGAGCGTGCCGTCGGCGGCCACGTCGTAGCGCCAGATGCTGCGATGCGGCGTGCCCTTCCACTCGACCACGTACAGCGCCTTTTCGTCGGGCGAGAAGGCCAGGCCGTTGGGGTTGACCAGCCCGGTCTCGACAGCGCGGATACTGCCGTCCGCGCCGATGCGGTAGACGTTGGTGGTGGCCTGCTCGGCCTGGGCTTTTTCGCCTTCCCAACTGCCGGCGATGCCAAAGCCCGGATCGGTGAACCAGACCGAGTCGTCGGACCGGACCACCACGTCGTTGGGTGCGTTGAGGCGCTTGCCGTCGAAACGGTCGGCCAGCACGGTGATACGGCCGTCGTGTTCGGTGCGTGTCACGCGCCGTGTCACCGAGTGTTCGCAGGTCACCAGCCGCCCTTGCCGGTCGCGCGTGTTGCCATTGGCGAAGTTCGACGGCTGGCGGAACACGCTGAACGCGCCGCTGGTTTCGTCGTACTTCATGATGCGGTTGTTGGGGATGTCGCTGACCAGCACGTACTGGCCCGCCGGAAAGTACACCGGCCCCTCGGCCCAGCGCATGCCGCTGGCGACCTGCTCGACCGTGCTGCTGTAGATGCGGTATTTGGCAAAGCTCGGGTCCAGGATCTGGATGGCCGGGTCCGGGTAGCGCTGGTTGGGCACGAAGGGAAAGGACTGCGCCGCCGCGGCCGCGCTGGCCACCGCCAGGCCCGCGCCCGCCGAGGTCTTGAGGAAGCGCCGGCACGGCATGGCCGGCGTGGGCGGCGAAGGCCGCATGGAAGGTGGCGTGTCGTTGTTGTGCATGCATGTCTCCTGTGAAAAAAACGGATCGCGCGGACATGGCGCCGCCTCCCGGCGCGGCCAGGCGCTTCGGGATGCGCCGGGCGCGCGCAAAGAACGTCAGAAGCGCGGCTTGCGTGTCTGCCAGTCGGGCTGGTACTTGCGCATCTGGCGCGCGTCGTCGCGGCTGCGGATGTCGATGGCCAGGAACTGCGCGTGCAGCTTGGCCAGTTGCGCTGGGTCGATTTCCACGCCCAGGCCGGGCTTGCTGAAGTCGATGCGCACATTGCCGTCGACGATGGGCAGCTTGCCGCCCACGATCACTTCCTCGTCGGCCTCCTGCCAGGGGTAGTGCGTGTCGCAGGCATAGCCCAGGTTGGTGACCGAGGCCGCCACGTGCGTCATGGCCATCAGGCTGATGCCCAGGTGCGAGTTGCTGTGCATGGAAATGCCCACGCCAAAGGTGTCGCACAGCCGCGCCAGCGCCTGCGTGTCGCGCAGGCCGCCCCAGTAGTGGTGGTCCGACAGCACGATCTGCACGCTGTTCTGCGCCACGCTGCGGCGGAATTCGTCGAAGTCGGTCACCACCATGTTGGTGGCCAGCGGCAGGCCGGTGCGCCGGTGCAGCTCGGCCATGCCGTCCAGGCCGGGCGTGGGGTCTTCGTAATACTCCAGGCAGCCGTCGAGCAGGCCGGCCATGCGCACGGCGGTCTCCAGCGACCAGTTGCCGTTGGGGTCGATGCGCAGCGGCGCGTCGGGGAAGGCTTGCTTGAGCGCCCGGATGCAGGCGACCTCGTGCTCGGGCTCCAGCGCACCGGCCTTGAGCTTGATGCTCTTGAAGCCGTTCTCGTCGATTATGCGGCGCGCCTGCGCCACGATCTGCTCGGCGCTCAGGGCCTCGCCCCAGCGGTCCGGCGGATAGGGCGAGTCGATGTGCTGGGCGTACTTGAAGACCAGATAGGCGCTGAAGGGCACTTCCTGCCGCACCGCGCCGCCGAGCAGGTTGACCAGCGGCATGCCCAGAAAACGCGCCTGCAGATCCAGGAAAGCCACCTCGAACGCCGAGTAGGCGTTGGCCACCTGCTTGCTCGGGTGCGAACCCGGTGCCAGTTCAGCGCCCGCCTGTGCGCGCGGCAGGCGCGCCACCGTGGCCTTGACGCGTGCGCGCAGGCCGTTCAGATCGAAGGGGTCGAGCCCGACCAGGGTTTCGGCCATGGCCTGCAGCACGCTCAGGACTGGCGCGTCGCCATAACTTTCGCCCAGGCCGATGTGGCCGGTGTCGCTCTCGATCTCGATGATGGAGCGCAGTGCGTAGGGCTCGTGGATGCCGCTGGCATTGAGCAGCGGCGCATCCTTGAAGGCGATCGGGGTGACGCGGATGTGTTGGACTTTCACTCGGGATCTCGCAAGGCTGGATGACAAGCGAATTGCCTCATCTCATATGTTGTCGTATCTCATGCTATCGCTGGAGCTCATCAACCAACAAGTGTTTTCACAAGATTAGGCATCAAAACGAGGGAAAGTCCCGAATCCATCCCAAGAGCGCGGCTTCAACAATTCCTACGTCATACAACATAGTCAGGAAACACCGTGAAAGTCACCCGCCGCACGCTGATGGCCGCCCTGGGCGCCTGGGGCACCACCACTTCGCCGCTGGGCCTGTCCCTGGCGCACGCGTCGGACGGCAACTGGCCCGCTCGCCCCATCAACTACGTCGTGCCCTTCACGCCGGGCGGCTCGACCGACGTGATCGGCCGCGTGCTGGCCGAAAAACTCGGCCAGCGCCTGGGCCAGCCCGTGGTGGTCGACAACAAGCCCGGCGCCGCCGGCGCGGTGGGCGCGAGCTTCGTGGCCAAGGCCAAGGCCGACGGCTACACGCTGTTCGGCGGCACCATCAGCACGCACGCCATCAACGCCAGCCTCTACAAGAACCTGGCCTACGACCCGGTCAAGGATTTCGAGCCCGTGTCGCTGTCGGCCTTCCTGCCCAACGTGCTGATGGTCGACCCCAACCTGGGCGTGAATTCGGTGCAGGACCTGGTGGCGCTGCTGCGCAAGGACCCGAGCAAACGGCTGTTCGCCTCCTCCGGCGCCGGCACCTCGACCCACCTGGCGGGCGAGTTGTTCGCGGGCGTGATCGGCGTGCCGCTCACCCACGTGCCCTACAAGGGCACGCCGCCAGCCATGATGGATGTCTCGGCCGGCCTGGTGCCCTTCATGTTCGACCAGCTCACCGCCGCGCGCCCGCTGGCCCAGGGCGGCAAGCTCAAGCTGCTGGCCGTGACCACGGGCAAGCGTGTGGCGGCCGCGCCCGAATTGCCGACCATGAAGGAAGCCGGCATCGCCGACTTCGAGATGTCGTCCTGGCAGGCCGTCTACGCCCCCAAGGGCACGCCGCCGGCCATCGTGGACCGCCTGTCGCAGGAGATTGCCGCCATCGTCCAGTTGCCCGACGTCCGGACCCGGCTGGGCGAGATGGGCATGGAACTGGTGGGCAGCACGCCCGCGCAACTGGCCGACCTGATGGCGCGCGAGATTCCGCGCTGGGCCGAGGTGGTGCGCAAGTCGGGCGCCAGCGCCTGATCGCCGGCGCGCCGGTCAGGCCGGCTCGTCGTCCCCGTTGATCTCTTCGAGGTAGCGCTCGTAGCCCTTGGCGCGCAGGTAGCAGGCCGGGCAGGTGCCACAGCCGTAGCCCCACGGGTGGCGGTGGCTGCGGTCGCCGCGGTAGCAGGTGTGGGTGTCCTCGATGATGAGGTCGATCAGCGCCGTGCCGCCCGCGCGCTCGGCCAGGTGCCAGGTCTGCGCCTTGTCGATCCACATCAGCGGCGTGTCGACCAGCAGCCGGCGATCCATGCCCAGCGACAGCGCCAGCTGCATGGCCTTCATGGTGTCATCGCGGCAGTCGGGGTAGCCCGAGAAGTCGGTTTCGCACACGCCCGTCACGATCACGTCCAGCCCGCGCCGGTAGGCCAGCGCCGCTGCCAGCGTCAGAAACAGCAGGTTGCGGCCGGGCACAAAGGTGTTGGGCAGGCCGCTGTCGGCCATCTCGATCTCGATATCGCGCGTGAGCGAGGTCTGGCTGATCTGGCCCAGCACCTGCGCATCGAGCACGTGGTCTTCGCCCAGGCGCGACGCCCAGTGCGGGAAACGCACGCGCAGGTGCTGCAGGAAGGCGATGCGCGTGCGCAGCTCCACGTCGTGGCGCTGGCCGTAGTCGAAGGCGATGGTCTCGACCCGTGCGTAGCGCGTCAGCGCCAGCGCCAGACAGGTGGCCGAATCCTGCCCCCCGGAAAACAGCACCAGCGCGCCGCGTCCGCTCAGGCCCGAGGCCGCCACGTCGTCCGCCGCGGCGCGCGCGGACGATGAAGCGGGAGAAGAAACAGAGGCGTCGTGTGTCGTCATAGCCGCGCAATGATAGAGCGACGGCGCCCGGCGCGCGCGTCAGGTGCGGGCTTCGCGCATGAGTTCGATGTAGCGTTGCGCGCCCAGGCCCAGCGGCCGCTCGCGCGACCACACCACGTCGACCCACAGGCGCAGCTGGTTGCTGATGTTGTCGAACACGATCTCCACCAGCGCGCCAGCGGCCACCAGCGGCTGCACCAGCGAGCGCGGCAGGTAGGCCCAGCCCAGGCCGGCCTGCACCAGGCTGAGCGTGGCGAGCTGGCTGTCGGTGCGCCAGGTCTGGCGCGAGACGACGAAACGCGGATCGCTGTGGCGCCCGTCGCGGCTGGCCACGACGATCTGACGCGCGTCGATCAGGTCCTCCAGCCGCAGCCGGCGCGCGCCCTGCTGCACCAGCGGATGGCTGGGCGCCAGCACGGCGACCACCAGGTCGCTGCTGACTTCCTGAAAAGCCTCGCGCTCGTCCAGGCGCTCGCGCTCGAACACCAGCGCCAGGTGCACGCAGCCTTCGTGCAGCATGCGCAGCGCATCGGCCTGCGGCGCCGACAGCACTTCCACGTCCAGCGCCGGAAACTCGCGCGCCAGCACGGCCAGCGGCGCACTCCAGGGCGCCGACATCAGCTCGGGCGCGATGGCGATCGCCAGGCGGCGCTCCAGCCCCTGGTGCAGCGCCAGCGCGTGGGCCTGCAGTTGCCGCAACTGGCTGGCCAACTGGCGCGCCTGGGGTTCGAGCGTGCGCGCCGCATCGGTCGGCCGCGGCTCGCGCCCGCGGCGGTCGAACAGCACCAAGTCCAGCTCCGCCTCCAACTGGGCAATGCCCATGCTCACGGCCGAGGGCACACGGCCCAGCGCCCGCGCGGCCGCGGAAAACGAGCCGTGGTCGAGCACGGCCAGGAAAAGCTGAACGCTGTCGCTGGAAAAAGCCATGATCTATCAGATAAATTGAAATCTTCTGACTTTATATATCAGAGAAACGAACATAAAGTCCAGGCATTCCTTCGAAATCCAGGGCATGCCCTTCCCGCCAAAAGAGCGGAACGGCTGCCCGTCCAGAGGTCCAGATGCAAGGCTTGAAAAGAAAAATCGTCTACGTCTCGTTCTACGAGCTGATCGCCGTCGTGATCACCACCACCGGCCTGGCGCTGCTGTCCAGCCACAGCGCCGGCCACGCCAGTGTGGCGGCGGTGGCCTCGTCGGCCATCGCGCTGGTCTGGAACCTGGTCTACAACACGCTGTTCGAGGCCTGGGAGTCACGCCAGGCCAAGCGCGGCCGCGGCCTGGCGCGCCGGATCGCGCATGCCATCGGCTTCGAAGCCGGCCTGGTGGTCATGCTGGTGCCCCTGTTCGCCTGGTGGCTGGACGTGTCGCTGTGGCACGCCTTTGTGCTGGACCTGGGACTGATCGTGTTTTTCCTGGTCTACACCTTCGTGTTCAACCTGGGCTTCGACCACCTGTTCGGGCTGCCTGCGTCGGCGCAAGTGCAGGCCGAAGCGGCCTGAAGAGATCAACACACGCCTGCAACCGTGCGGACACCGGATGGACCGGCAGGGGCAGGTGCCCGTCCTTCGCGAGTGTTGCCAGCCTGGCGCGACGTCACTCCACCATCACCTGCCGCCCCGTCAGCCGCGCATGTTCGCGCAGCGCGTAGCGGTCGGTCATGCCCGCGATGTAGTCGGCCACCACGCGCGGCTTGCCCTCGCCGGCTGGCGGCGCCACGACGCCCAGTTCATCGCGCGTGGCGTAGTCCTTGGACATCTGCCCCGGATCGGCCAGGTAGATCTCGAACAGCTCGCGCATGGCCAGCTTGGCGCGGTCCATGGTGTCGACCACGCGCGCATGGCGGTAGAGATTGCGCATCAGAAACTGCTTGAGCGCCACGCACTGCGCGCGCACCGGCGTGCTGAACGCCACCAGCGGCGGCAGCGCGCGCACGTCCTGCACGCTGGCCGGGCGGGCGTTCTGGAGCCGCTCGTGGGTGGCGTCGAGCACGTCGTAGACCAGCGCGCTGAGCATGCGGCGGATCGACTCGTACAGCAGGCGCTTGCCGCGCAGCTGCGGAAACTCGGCCAGCGACGCACGCCGGTGGATCTCGAACAGCTCGACGTCTTCCAGCTGTTCGAGCGTGAGCAGGCCCGAGCGCACGCCGTCGTCGATGTCGTGCGCGTTGTAGGCGATCTCGTCGGCTAGGTTGGTCAGTTGTGCTTCCAGGCTGGGCGAGGTGCGGTCCAGGAAACGCCGCGCCACACCGTGCGGCTCCAGGCCTTCGATGCGTTCGGCGTTGGCGCGCGAGCAGTGTTTGAGGATGCCCTCGCGCGTCTCGAAGCTCAGGTTCAGGCCGTCGTAAGCGGGGTAACGTTCTTCCAGCCGGTCGACCACACGCAGGCTCTGCAGGTTGTGCTCGAAGCCGCCGTATGGCGCCATGCAGTCGTCGAGCGCATCCTGGCCGGCGTGGCCGAAGGGCGTGTGGCCCAGGTCGTGCGCCAGCGCGACGGCCTCGACCAGGTCTTCGCTCAGGCCCAGCGTGCGCGCGATCGAACGGCCCAGTTGCGCCACTTCGAGCGAATGCGTGAGCCGGGTGCGGAACAGGTCGCCCTCGTGGTTGAGAAAAACCTGCGTCTTGTAGACCAGCCGGCGGAACGCGCTTGAATGCACGATGCGGTCGCGGTCGCGCTGGAAGGGCGAGCGTGTGGGCGCGTCGGGTTCGGCATGGCGGCGGCCGCGGCTTTGCGCCGGGTCGCACGCCCAGGGCGCGAGTGCGCCGGGCGGCAGGGCAAAGTCGTGCCTCGGCCTCAGGAGCAGGCTGGCCGCGGCGGTCGATACGGAATCGGTCATCGTGCGGCCCCGGCTTTCAAGCGGCGCCGCAGGCTTGCAGCACCTCGACGACCAGCGCGTCGGGCGCGGTGCGCACGGCTGCGCGTCCGGGCTGCTCGATGACGACGAACTTGATGGCGCCGGCCTCGGCCTTCTTGTCCAGCCGCATCAGTTCCAGGAAACGCTGTGCGCCCAGCTTGGGGGCGACGACGGGCAGCCCGGCGCGCTCGATCAGGCGACGCAGACGCGCCGTGAAGGCCGCATCGATCAACCCCAGCCGCTGCGACAGCTCGGCCGCCATGACCATGCCGCAGCCGACCGCCTCGCCGTGCAGCCAGGCGCCGTAGCCCAGGCCGGCCTCGATGGCGTGGCCGAAGGTGTGCCCGAAGTTGAGGATGGCGCGCAGGCCGCCTTCGCGCTCGTCCTGGCCGACCACGTCGGCCTTGATCTCGCAGCTGCGGCGTACCGCGTGGCCCAGGGCGGCGGCGTCGCGCGCGACCAGGGCGTCGATGTTGGCCTCGATCCAGTCGAAGAAGGCCATGTCGGCGATCGGGCCGTATTTGATGACTTCGGCCAGGCCCGCGCTCAACTCGCGCGGGGGCAGCGTCTGCAGCACGTCGAGGTCGCACACCACCAGTTGCGGCTGGTAGAAGGCGCCCAGCATGTTCTTGCCCAGCGGGTGGTTGATGCCGGTCTTGCCGCCGACCGACGAATCGACCTGCGCCAGCAGCGTGGTCGGCACCTGCACGAAGGGCACGCCGCGCATGTAGCTGGCCGCGGCAAAACCCGTCATGTCGCCCACCACGCCGCCGCCCAGCGCGTACAGCACGGTCTTGCGGTCGGCGCCCTTGACCAGCAGCGCATCGAAGATGCTGTTGAGCGTGGTCCAGTTCTTGTGCGCCTCGCCGTCGGGCAGCTCGATGGCCAGCACCTGCGGGTGGCGGCCGGCAATCGCCTGCCGCAGCCGCTCGGCGTACAGCGGCGCGACGGTGACGTTGCTGACGATCAGCGCCGTGGCCGAGCGCGGCACCGCGTCGTAGGTCGCGGCATCGCCCAGCAGGCCGCTGCCGATGGCGATGTCGTAGCTGCGCTCGCCCAGGTCGATCCTCACGCCCTGGCGCGCAGCGGCCTGCCCGGGCACGGGATGGGCGGCGGACGAAGGGGCATCGGCACGGTCGGAAGCAAGGGCGGACATGGTGGGCGTCAAGGGTGGGTTCAGAGGGTGCGCGGGCGGCGCCAGCCCCGATTATCCGATGGTGCTCTGTTGCGGGGCGATGGCGCCGTCCAGCTCGAGCTGCATCACCATCATGTTGAGCAGGCGCGGCGCCGAATGCCGGCCGGTGTCGATCACCGAACGCGCCGTCTGGAGGTAGAAGCCGTCGCGCGTGCGGCTGAGCTCGTGCAGCCGCTCCAGCGGGTTGCTGGTCTGCAGCAGCGGCCGCGAGGTGTCGTGGCGCAGGCGGCGGTAAAGCTCCTCGGGGTGGGTGCGCAGGTAGACGGTATAGGTGCGGCCCGCCAGCGCGGCGCGGTTGGCTTCGCGCAGCACGGCGCCGCCACCGGTGGCCAGCACGCCCTGGAAGTTTTGGGTGAGGTCAGCAATCACCGTTTGCTCGACGTCGCGGAAGGCGTCCTCGCCCTCGCGCTCGAAAAACTCGCGAATGGCGCAGCCGATGCGCGCCTCGATCTCATGATCGGCGTCAGCAAACGCCAGCCGCAGCCGGCGTGCAAGCTGGCGCCCCAGCACGGTCTTGCCCGAGCCTGGCAAGCCGATCAGGGCGATGCAGCCCGGCCGCGCCACAGAACTGGCTGGCTGGATCGGAGAAGGAATGCCCTGGTTCACTGGTTGCGCATTTCCAGGCCGCGCGCGGCCTTGAGCCTGACGAAAAAACGGGCATCATACTGTGAAGCGCACGCCAGCCCCACGGCGAACACCCCCGCTCAGCGCAAGGCCGCCCCACCTTCCAGCACACGCGGCGTGATGAAGATCAGCAGCTCGGTCTTGGCCGTCGAGCGCGAGCGGCTGCGAAACAGCGCGCCCAGCCCGGGCAGATCGCCCAGCAGCGGCACCTTGCGCACCGTCTCGTTCTCGCTGAGCTCGAAGATGCCGCCGATCACGATGGTGCCGCCGTCCTCGACCAGCGCCTGTGTGCGCACATGCTTGGTGTTGATGGCAAAGCCGTTCGCCGTTTCCTGGCCGAGCGTGTCCTTGCTCACGTCCAGCTCCAGGATGACGGCGCCGCCGGGCGTGATCTGCGGCGTCACCTCCAGCTTGAGGTTGGCCTTGCGAAACGACACCGAGGTCGCGCCGCTGGAGGTTGCTTCCTGGTAGGGCACCTCGGTGCCCTGCTCGATCAGCGCCTTGACCTGGTCGGCCGTCATCACGCGCGGGCTGGACACCACCATGCCGCGCCCTTCTTCTTCCAGGGCCTGCAGCTCCAGGTTGAGAAAGCGCGTGGCCGAGGCATTGAACAGCGACAGCCCGAAGCTGGCGGCCGTGCTGCCCGCGGCGCTGACGGCGGGCAGGTTGACGAAGTCGCCGGGATTGGCGCCCGCGCTGCCGGCGGTGTAGCCCGAGCCCAGCGCCGCATGCCCGCCCACACGGCTGCCGCCGCCCAGCCGCACGCCCAGGGTCCGGCTGAAGGTGTCTTCGGCGACCACGATGCGCGCCTCGATCAGCACCTGACGCATGGCCTTGTCCAGCCGCTGCAGCAGGCCTTCGATCTCGGCGAGCTTGGACGGCACGTCGGAGACGAACAGCTGGTTGGTGCGCGGCTCGGCCACGGCGCTGCCGCGCGCCGTGAGCAGGCGGGTGCCGCCCGCCCCCGTTCCCGCGCCCGTTCGGCCGGCCAGTTGCTCGGCGATGTCGGCGGCACGGCTGTAATGCAGTTGATACGCGCGTGTGGCCAGCGGTTCAAGTTCGCGCAGCGCGGCCTGGGCCTGCAGGTCGGCGCGCTCGCGCGCCAGCAGCTCGTCCTGCGGGGCGATCCAGAGCACCGAGCCGCTGCGGCGCATGCCCAGGTGGCGCGCCTGCAGGATGACCTCCAGCGCCTGCTCCCACGGCACGTTCTTCAGGCGCAGCGTCAACTCGCCCGCCACCGAGTCGGAGGGCACGATGTTCAGGCCCGTGAAATCGGCCAGCACCGGCAGCAGCGCCCGCACGTCGATGTTCTGGAAGTTGAGCGACAGCCGCTCACCGCTGCCCACGGGCTCAGCCGCCCGTGGCCCGGGCGTGGCCACGGCGGGCGCGGCAGGCGAGGTTGGCCGGATCTCGACCACCAGTTCGCGGCCCTGCTGCCGCGCGGTGTAGCCCCAGGCACCCACGGCCTCGACCACCGTGCGGACACGGCCGTCCCCCACGCTGCTGCGGATGGACTGGACCGGCGTGGCCGCGCGCGCAACGTTCATGTCGCGGCTCAGGCCCTCGGGCAAGGACGCACCAGGGAATTCGAGCACCAGCGTCTGCCCCTGGCGCCGCAGCTCGAACGCCATCGCCTCGTCGGGCAGTTCCACCACGATGCGGCCCGTGCCCTGCCCCGTCGATTGAAAACCGATACCGCGCAGCGGGGTGCCTGCGGCTGCCGCGGACACGCTGGGCATGCCGGCCGTCCCGGCGCGACCCGCCACGCCCGGCACCTCGGCCATGGCGCAGCAACACCCCAGCAGCCATCCCGCCAAGCCGGCACATGCCCATCGCCGCCCGTTCCGGTGCTTCATGGCTGCCACGCCCCACCCAGAGGCAGCGCCGAGGCGCGCTCCCGCCACGTACCGTCGCCCTGCTGCACGCGCTCGACCAGTTCGATGTCGGCATCGCCCACACGGGTCACGCGCCCGTCGTCCGGCCCGATGCGCGTGCCCAGGCCTGCCGTGTGCAGTTGCCCGTCGGCGCGCAGCAGCGCCACGCGCCGCCCGCCTGGCAGGCTCAGGCTGCCGACCAGGGTGATCGCGGCCAGCGGGTAGGCCTCCAGCGGTTCACGCTCGCGCCGGGCGGCCTCGGCGTGGCCGTCCACGGCCTGCGGCAACAGCCGGCGGGCGTCGAAGGGATCGAGCCGCGCGCCTTCCGTGTAAGCCGGCGGCACGAATACCGGATGGCCGACCAGCGCCGCTGGCCCGTGCGCGGCTTGCGCTGGCAGCACCGCCACGGCCACGTCCGGCGGCGGGCCGCAGCCGGCCAGCGTTGCCAGCAGGGCCATCAGCCACACAGCCGCCCGGCTCAACGCCGCCCCTCCCCGGCCCGGTCCACTGCCGGTGGCGAGCGGTAGGTGCGGGTCGTGGCATCGAGCACCAGCGCGCCGTCGCGGCCGGGCACGATGGCCAGATCCCGCAGCACCACCAGTGGGGGCAGCCGCGCGACGTCGGCCAGAAAACCGCCCAGGCCGTGATAGGGCCCGACCAGCCGCAAGGCGATGGTCTGCTCGCCCGCAGCGTCTTCGCTGGCGGCGGCCTCGCCCGGCCGGAACAGCTCGGCACTCAGCCCATGGCGCTGCGCCGCGCCATGCAGCATCGACAGCAGGGCCTCGGTTTCCTGCGGCGTGGGTAGCAGCGCCTGCAACTCGGCCACGGCCTGGTCGATCTGCCGGCGCGCCAGCGTCAAGCGGCCCAACTCACCGGCCTGCGCCTGCTTGCGGGCCACATCGGCACGCCAGCGCATTGCCTGCAGGTGCGTGGCCTCGCGCTCGGCCAGCGCACCGGGCAGGCACAGGCCGCCCACGACCAGCGCGGCCAGCAGGCCAAATGCCGTGCACAGCAGTGCCCGCGGCCATGGCGGCCAGGCCGGCAGATCCGCCAGGTCGAGTTGGCGAAACTGCGAAACAAAGGCGCCCCTCTGCCGCTGGCGACGGCCCCGATCCAAAGAGGTCATGGGGATGTGCCCCTCGCCTCGGACACGACCGCCGTTTCCCCCGCCGCTTCACGCATCTGCAGCGTCAGCGTGAACACGGCCGCCGGGGCTCGGCGGCCGTCGGCGCGCTCGATGACCGTGACCGCGCTTTCGCCGAGTTGCGGCGCCAGCAGCCACTGGCTGCCCTGGCCCAGGCTGCGCAGCAGTTCAGCCAGGTGCGCGTTGGACTGCGCGGCGCCCGCCAGTGCCACCTGACGGCCCTGCTGCCGTAACCGGGTGAGGTAGACCCCGTCGGGCAGCCGCTGCGCCAGCTCGTTCAGCAGGTGCACGGGCCGGTTGCGTTCGTCACTCAGGGCCTGCAGCGATGCCAGGCGCTCGCGCTGCACGGCGAGCTCGCGCCGCAGCGCCGCGACCTGGGCGATCGCCGTGTCCAGCGCCGCAGCCTCGGCCTGGAGCGCGGCGTTGCGGGCCTGTTGCCGCGCCGTCTGCCACTGCACCAGACCCCACGAACCGAGGGCGCCGCCAGCGCCCAGCAGCAACGCCAACACCATCGCGGCCCGCAGGGCGGCCGCGCGCTGGCGGCGGGCCTGTTCGCGGTGCGGCAGCAGATTGAAGCGCATCAGGCGCCCAGCCCTCGCAGCGCCAGCCCGCAGGCGGTCAGGTAGGACGGCGCTTGCGCGTGCAGGGCCTCGGCGTCAACGCCCGGCCCCAGCGTCATGCCGGCGAAGGGATCGGCGCGCCGGCAGTCGCACGCCGTCAACGCCGCCAGCGTCTGCGCCAGGCCCACCGGCGCGGCACCGCCGCCAGCCAACAGAATCTGGCGGATCGGCGATGCCGGCACGGCGGTCAGCCATTCCCGCAGGCCCCGCGCGATGTCATGCGCGAGCGCCTGGTGGTAGGGCGGCAGCACCGTTCGGCCCACGTCATCGGGCAGGCCCGCCTCACGTTTCTGGCGCTCGGCCTCCTCGGGCGTGAAACCGTAGTGCCCGGCCAGCCGCTGCGTGAGCGATTCGCCGCCGAAGGCATGGTCGCGCTCGTGCAGCACCTCGTCGCCCTGCAGCACGTGCAGCGTGGTGCGCCGGGCGCCGATTTCAACCAGGGCCCAATGGCTGGCCGCCGCCACGCCCGTGGCCTGGGCCAGCCGCCAGGCCGCACGGCGCGCGGCATGGCTGTCGACATCGACCACCGTGGCTTCGAGCGAGGCGGCCTCGGCCAGGCCGGCGCAGTCCTGCACGCGGTCGCGCCGGCAGGCGGCCACCCAGATCGCCTGGCTGTCCGCGGCCAGATCCGGCGCATCGGCCGGGTAGAAGTCCAGGCTGACGTCCTCAACGGGAAACGGCATGGACTGGCTGGCCTCGGCCTCGACCCGCGCCGCCAGCGCCGGCCCGTGCAGCGAGGCCGGCAGGACGATGCGGCGGGTCAGCACGCCTGACGACGGCAAGGCCAGCACCGCCTGGCGCGCGCGGCTGCCGCTGCGCAGGACGGCGCGGCGCAAGGCGGCCGCAATGGCTTCGAAGGCATCGAACACGCCATCGGCTGCGACCCAGCCGCGCGCCAGCGGCTCGATGGCGCAGTGCCGAAGCACGAAGGCACCCCCTCGCAGGCGTGCAAGCTCGACGACCTTGATGGCGGACGGGCTGACATCCACGCCCAGCACGGGCGTGGATGCGCGTTGGAACAGCGACCTCAAGACTCCCCTCCCTGCGGCATGCCGGGGTCGTCGGCATGCCCTATCTGGCCCTGGACGGTGTTTTTTTCTCGTCAGGGGCACCGGGCGGTGCAAGGGCAGATGCTAGTGAGCGCCCCGACCGCCCTTCGGGCGGTGGCGCCGGGCGGTCACTCGCCGAGATAGGCGGCGCGCACCTTGGGGTCGTGCAGCAGCGACTGGCCCGTGCCGGTCATGGTGACGAGCCCAGACTCCATCACGTAGCCGCGGTCGGCGATCTGCAGCGCCAGCTTGGCGTTCTGCTCGACCAGCAGCACGGTCATGCCCTGCGACGACACGGCCTTGACCACCTCGAAGATCTTCTCGACCATGATCGGGCTCAGGCCCATCGAGGGCTCGTCGAGCAGCAGCACCTTGGGCTGGCTCATGAGCGCGCGGCCCATGGCCAGCATCTGCTGCTCGCCGCCCGACATGGTGCCGGCGAGCTGATCCTTGCGCTCGCGCAGGCGCGGGAAGGTGACGAACATGCGCTCGATGTCGGCGGCGATGCCGTCCTTGTCGCGGCGCAGGTAGGCGCCCATGAGCAGGTTCTCGGTGATGTTCATGCGCGCGAACACGCCGCGCCCTTCGGGCACCATGACCAGCCCGTCCTTGACCAGATCCCACGCGCCCTTGCCCTTGATGCTCTGGCCCAGGTACTGGATGTCGCCGCTCTGGATCGCCAGCGAGCCGGTGATGGCCTTCATGGTCGTGGTCTTGCCCGCGCCGTTGGAGCCGATGAGGCTGACCAGCTCGCCTTCGCGCACCTCGAAATCCACGCCCTTGACGGCCTGGATGCCGCCGTAGGCCACCTGCAGGCCTGTCACTTGGAGCAAACTGCTTGCCATTGTCTTGTTCACTTTCTCTCGCGGATGCGCACGGCGCTCAATGGCCACCGGCGCCCAGGTAGGCCTCGATGACTTTCTCGTTCTTCTGCACTTCGGCAGGCGTGCCCTCGGCAATCACCTTGCCGTAGTCCAGCACCGTCACGCGGTCGCACAGGCCCATGACGAGCTTGACGTCGTGCTCGATGAGCAGGATGGTGCGGTTGTCGCGGCGGATGCGGTCGATCAGCTCGCGCAGCATGACCTTCTCGGTCGCGTTCATGCCGGCGGCCGGCTCGTCCAGCGCGATCAGCTTGGGATCGGTGGCCAGCGCACGCGCGATCTCCAGCCGGCGCTGGTCGCCGTAGCTCAGCGTGCGTGCCTTGTAATCGGCGAACTTGCCGATGCCCACGTAGTCGAGCAGCTCCTGCGCACGCTTGGCAATGGCGGCTTCCTCCGCCTTGAAATGCGGCGTGCGGAAGATTGCCCCGATCACCCCGCTGCGCGTGCGCACGTGGCGGCCGACCATGACGTTTTCGAGCGCCGTCATGTCGGCGAACAGCCGGATGTTCTGGAAGGTGCGGGCGATGCCGGCACGCGCGACCTCGTGCACGGCGGTTGGCTCATAGGGCTCGCCCGCCAGCTCGAAGCTGCCCGCGTCGGGCTCGTACAGGCCCGTGATCACGTTGAAGAAGGTGGTCTTGCCCGCGCCGTTGGGGCCGATCAGGCCGTAGACCTGGCCCGGCCGGATCAGCAGGCCCACATCGCTCAGCGCCTGCAGGCCGCCGAACCGTTTGGAAATTCCCTTGACGTTGAGGACGATCGCGCTGCTCATTGCGTGGCTCCCGGCTGGGTGACGGAGGTGGCCACGGGCTGCAGGCCCTTGGGCGTGACCTTCTTGGGCAAGGTCTTGCCGTGCTCAGGCGCGGGCCACAGGCCACGCGGGCGCAGCAGCATCACGCTGATCATGGCCAACCCGATCAACAGCTGGCGCAGGATGGCGGCGTCCAGCCGTCCATCGGTCATGGCCTGCAGCGGACCGGCCACGTAGCGCAGGACCTCGGGCAGCGCAGACAGCAGCACCGCGCCCAGGATGACGCCCGGAATGTGGCCCAGGCCGCCCAGCACCACCATGGCGACGATCATGACCGACTCCATCAGCGAGAACGACTCGGGCGAGACGAAGCCCTGGAAGGCCCCGAACATGCTGCCCGACACGCCGCCGAACATGGCGCCCAGGCCGAAGGCCAGCAGCTTCATGTTGCGGGTGTTGATGCCCATGGCCTTGGCGGCGATCTCGTCCTCGCGGATGGCCATCCAGGCGCGGCCGACGCGCGAGCCCTGCAGCCGGTGGCAGATGATGATGGTCATCACCACGAAGAACAGGAACAGGTAGTAGTACAGCGTCACCGACGGGATGGTGTAGCCGAACAGGTCGAAGGGCCGGTCCAGGTTGAAACCCAGGATCTGGATCGAGTCGATCTGGTTGAGCCCCTTGGGACCGTTGGTGATGTTGACGGGGTGGTCCAGGTTGTTGAGGAAGATCCGCACGATCTCGCCAAAGCCCAGCGTCACGATGGCCAGGTAGTCGCCGCGCAGCTTGAGCGTGGGCGCGCCCAGCAGCACGCCCAGCAGCCCCGCGACCGCCAGGGACAACGGGATCACCACCCACAGCGAGGTGTGCAGGCCATTGGGAAACGCCGCCGCGAACCACTCGAAGGTCTGCGCCAGGTGGGGCGAAGCCATCAAGCCGAACAGATAGGCGCCGGCCGCGTAGAACGCGACAAAGCCCAGGTCCAGCAGGCCGGCATAGCCGACCACGATGTTCAGGCCCAGTGCCAGCATGATGTAGAGCAGCGCGGTGTCGGCGATGCGCACCCACGCGTTGCCGAAGTTCTGCAGGATCAGCGGCAGCACCAGCACGGCCACGATGCCCAGCACGTACAGGCCGAATTTCTTTTTGTCAGTCATGAATGTGGAACTCCCTGTCTCATGCCCGGTCGGCCACGCGCTCGCCCAGCAGGCCGGACGGCCGCAGCGTCAGGATGACGATGAGCACGATGAAAGCGAAGATGTCGCTGTACTGGCTGCCCAGGAAACCGCCGGTCAGCGCGCCGAGATAACCTGAGCCGATCGCCTCGATCAGGCCCAGCAGCATGCCGCCCACCACGGCCCCGGCCAGGTTGCCGATGCCGCCGAAGACCGCCGCCGTGAAAGCCTTGAGACCCGGCAGGAAACCCATGGTGTGCTGCACCGTGCCGTAGTTGGCAGCCCATATCACGCCCGCGATGGCGGCCAGCACGGCACCGATGATGAAGGTCGCCGAGATCACCGTGTCGGGCCGCACACCCATGAGCGCGGCCACGCGCGGGTTCTCGGCCGTGGCGCGCATGGCCCGGCCCAGGTTGGTGCGGTTGACCAGCCAGATCAGCACCGTCAGCGTGACGGCCGTGGTCGACAGGATCAGGATCTGCGTGACGGTGATCACCGCGCCGCCAATGAAATAAGGCTCGACCGGCAGCAGCGAGGGGAAGGCCTTGTAGTTCGGCTTCCAGATGATCATGGCCAGCGCCTGCAGCAGGATGGACATGCCGATGGCCGTGATCAGCGGCGCCAGGCGCGGCGAATTGCGCAGCGGCCGGTAGGCGAGTTTTTCAATCGTGAAGTTGAGCACCGCACACACCAGGCAGGCCACCACCAGGGCCAGGATCAGGATGGTCCAGCCCGGCAGCGCGGGAAACGCGTCCTGCATGCCGATGATCACGCTCCAGGCGGTGAGCGCACCCACCATGAGCACCTCGCCGTGCGCAAAATTGATCAGGTTGATGATGCCGTACGCCATGGTGTAGCCCAATGCCACCAAGGCGTACATGCTGCCCAGAACCAGGCCGTTGATGACCTGTTGCAGCAAGATGTCCATATCGAATCGCTCCTCGTCGCGCTGTCGGGCCAGCGGGAAATCGTTGATGGGCTGGCCGGTCTTTGTCAGACCTTGAACCGGTTTAGCCGGGGCAGTATGCAAGAAGTTCGCCAGCTTTCGCACTCCCTGACCCATCGTATTCACGCACCACAACAGTGAACACGGGGGCCGCCCCCACGCACCGCAACGAAGATACACAAGCATTTGCGGCCCATTGGCGTGCAAATCTCAGGTGTTTCCCCACGTCCTGGGGAAAGAACGCCCCGGAAATGTGCGCATTGCGCGGTCAGGGCATTTGTGCGGGTCGCGTCGAGCGGCGGCCGGGCCTGCTCTTCTTTTGCCGACGGGCCGTCCCAAGACAAAAAGATCCCCGCGGGGGATCGGGTCATCGCAAAGCGATGAATCGAAGGCCCCTTTCTCGACAGCCGCTCACCGAAAGACGCCGCAACGGGCGCATCAGTCCTTGCGCAGCGCCTCGTCGTCCCACTTCTTCAACAGCGCCAGCTTCTCGCCGATCTTGATCTCCAGCCCGCGTGGCACGGGCCGGTACCAGCCCGGCGCGTCGATGCCGTCCGGCAGGTAGGTCTCGCCCGCCGCGTAGGCGTTGGGCTCGTCGTGCGCGTAGCGGTATTCGTGGCCGTAGCCCAGCTCCTTCATGAGCTTGGTGGGCGCGTTGCGCAGGTGCACGGGCACCTCGCGGCTCTTGTCCTGCTTCACGAACGCGCGGGCCTGGTTGTAGGCGTTGTAGCCCGCGTTGCTCTTGGCGGCGACGGCCAGGTAGATGACGGCCTGGCCCAGCGCCAGCTCGCCCTCCGGGCTGCCCAGCCGTTCATAGGTCAGGGCCGCGTCGTTGGCGATCTGCATCGCGCGGGGGTCGGCCAGGCCGATGTCTTCCCAGGCCATGCGGACAATGCGCCGCGCCAGATAACGCGCGTCCGCGCCGCCGTCCAGCATGCGGGTCAGCCAGTAGAGCGCCGCGTCCGGGTGCGAGCCGCGCACCGACTTGTGCAGGGCCGAGATCTGGTCGTAGAAGTTGTCGCCGCCCTTGTCGAAACGCCGGGCATTCAAGGTCAGCGCGTTCTGCACGAAGTCGGCGTCGATGTGGCTGATGCCGCTGGCGCCCGCTGCGGTCTGACACTGCTCCAGCAGGTTCAAAAACCGCCGGGCGTCGCCGTCCGCATAACCAATGATGGTGTCGCGGGCCAGGTCGTCGAACGTCAGGTCGCCCAGCGCTTTTTCCTGCGCGCGCTGGAGCAGTTGTTTCAACTCGTCGTCCGTCAGCGACTTCAGCACATAGACCTGCGCCCGCGACAGCAGGGCCGAGTTCACTTCAAAGGACGGGTTCTCGGTGGTGGCGCCGATGAAGGTCACCAGGCCGCTTTCCGCATAGGGCAGCAGCGCGTCCTGCTGGGACTTGTTGAAACGGTGGATCTCGTCGACGAACAGGATCGTGTGCTTGCCCATGGCCAGGTTCTGCTGCGCCTGCTCCATGGCCGCACGGATGTCCTTCACGCCCGAGAAGACCGCCGACAGGGCGATGAACTCGCACTTGAAGGCGGTGGCCGTCAGGCGCGCCAGAGTGGTCTTGCCCACGCCGGGCGGCCCCCAGAAGATCATGGAATGCGGCTTGCCCGACAAAAAAGCCAGCCGCAGCGGCTTGCCCTCGCCCAGCAGGTGCGATTGGCCGATCACCTCGTCCAGCGTCTTGGGGCGCAGCGCCTCGGCCAGCGGTGCGGCGGGTTCTTGCGCGAACAGGTCAGCCATGGGGCGTGCCCTCCCCGCACGTCGGCGTGCGGTGCGCGATGAGGCTGGGAGCAATCCGCGCGAAGGCAGGCGCGGCGCGGCGCCTGGCCTGGGGTGGACGGGATCGTGGGAAAGAGGACTGCGGCGCAGAAGAACGAACCATGGCCGCTAGCTTAGCCGCTCAGGCCAGGCCCCGCGTCAATCCAGCCGGATCGACGGCCGCACGCGTTTGTTGATCAGGTCGACCAGCCAGATCAGCCCGCCGCGCCAGAAGCCGTACAGGCGCGACTGGTGCGAGCGGTAGAGCAGCGCATGGCTGAGCTGGGCCACACGCCCCTTGATGAAGCCGCCCTTGAAGAAGCCGAACTTGCCCAGCGAGCCATAGGCGTCGAAGTGGCCCAGCGAGACCAGCGCGCCCATGTCGCTGTAGCGGTAAGGCGGCACGGTCTTGCCGTCGACCAGTTCCTCGAAGTGCCGGATCAGGTACTGCGCCTGCTGGTGCGCGACCTGCGCCGTGGGCGCCAGCGAGCGCTCGGCGCCTGGCGGCGTGTAGCTGGCGCAGTCGCCCAGCGCAAAGATGGCCGCGTCGCCCGACACACGCAGATTGCCGTCGACCACGAGCTGGTTGTTGCGTGTGGCTTCCAGCCCGTCCAGTTGCGCCAGGAAATCGGGCGCCTTCACGCCCGCGGCCCAGACCCGCAGCGAGGCGGGAATGAGCTCGTCGTCGCTGGTGACGAACCCTTCCTCGGTGACCTCCTTGACACGCGTGGCCACACGCACGTCCACGCCCAGCGTCTGCAGCCGCTCGGTCGCCAGCCGCGCGATGCGTTCGGGAAAGGCCGCCAGGATGCGGGGACCGCTTTCGATCAGCGTGATCTTGAAACGCTCGTCCAGCCCCTGCGCGCCGTAGGCCACGGCGGCCTCGGCCAGTTGCACCAGCTCGGCCGCCAGTTCCACGCCGGTGGCGCCCGCACCGACGATGGCGATGCGCAGGTCCTCGTTCTTGACCAGGCTCTGGAGCATGCGGATGCGCAGTTCCTGGTTGAAGCCCTCGGCGGCCAGGCGCGAATCGATCATGTAGCAGAACTCGCGCGCGCCGGGCGTGCCGAAGTCGTGGGCCGTGCTGCCCACGGCCAGGATCAGCGCGTCATAAGGCTGGCCGCGCGCGGGCACCAGCTCGCGGCCGTCGCGCGCCAGCAGGGGCGCGAGCAGCACCTGGCGGCTGGCGCGGTCGATGCCGTACATCTCGGCCGGCTGGTAATGGAAACCCGCGTCGCGCGCCTGCGCGATGTAGGTCATCTGCTGCTGGGCAAGGTCGCGCGTGCCCGCGGCCATGGTGTGCAGCATGGGCTTCCACACGTGCGCGGAATCGCGGTCGATCAGGGTGACTTCATAAGGGCCGTCGGACCGCCGGGGCCCACGTTTTCCGCGGTAGCGGCGCCCCAGGGCGGTCGCGATCTCCAGCCCGGCCACACCGCCGCCCACGATGACGATCTGTTTCTTGTCCATGCGAAAAACCTGACGTGAAAAGAGAACCGGCCCAAAGTCTAAATTCGCGCCGCCAGCCTTGTCGTGCGCAGTGCCGGGTCGCGGTCTTGGCCTACAGGAAGGTCCGCGTCCGCGCCCAGCGGCGAGTATGACGGTGCAGGGTATGCCCTGCCGGTACACAAGGTCTTGGCCTGGCCCGCCCCTCTAAAATCGCGCTTTTTTCAAAACCAAGCGCCAGGCACGAACCCGGCGCGCGCCACGGGCGCGGCATCGCAGGTCTCTCACAACGACACCTGTTGCGATGCGCGGCCCGTCTTTCATCCAAAGGCTGTTTCTCCCATGCAAACCCTCAAGACGCAGGACCTCATCGCCCTGGGCTTCATGACCTTCGCCCTCTTCCTGGGCGCGGGCAACATCATCTTTCCGCCCATCGTCGGGCAGGCCTCGGGCGACCACCTATGGGCGTCGACGCTGGGCTTTCTGCTCACGGGCGTGGGCCTGCCGCTGCTGACGGTGGTGGCACTGGCGCGCGTGGGCGGCGGCATGGACGCGCTGACTGCGCCCATCGGCCGCGTCGCCGGCACGCTGCTGGGCGTGGCGGTCTACCTGGCCATCGGGCCGCTGTTTGCCACGCCGCGCACGGCCACGGTGTCATTCGAGATGGGCTTTGCCCCCTTCGTCGGCCACGGCGCGGGCGCGCTCTTCACCTACACCGTGGTCTATTTCGGGCTGACGATGCTGATCGCGCTGTTCCCCGGCAAGCTCATCGACAACGTCGGCAAGCTCATCACGCCCGCGCTGATCGTGGCGCTGCTGATTCTGGGCGGCGCCGCCGTCTGGCTGCCGGCCGGCGAGCTCGGCGCCAGCACCGGCGCCTACCAGGCCGCCCCGCTGTCGCAGGGCTTTCTGCAGGGCTACCAGACCATGGACGCGCTGGGCGCGCTGGTGTTCGGCATCGTGATCGTCAACGCCATCCGCGACCGGCGCGTCACCAGCACCTCGCTGCAGACGCGCTACGCCATCATCGCCGGCGTGATCGCGGCCGTGGGGCTGGGGCTGGTCTACATCTCGCTGATCTACCTGGGCGCGACCAGCGGCAACCTCGCACCCGACGCGCAGAACGGCGTGCTCATCCTCACACGCTACGTGCAGCACACCTTCGGCTGGCCTGGCAGCGTGCTGCTGGCCGTCGTCATCTCGCTGGCTTGCCTGACCACGGGCGTGGGCTTGGTGACGGCTTGCGGCGAATACTTCAGCCGCCTGCTGCCGGTGTCCTACCGCACGGTCGTCGTCGTGGTGAGCCTGTTCAGCATGGCCGTGGCCAACCAGGGCCTGGCCCAGCTCATCGCCGTGTCGGTGCCGGTGCTGGTGGGCCTGTACCCGCTGGCCATCACGCTGGTGGCGCTGAGCCTGCTGTCCGGCGTGTGGCGCTCGCCGCGCCGCGTGTTCGTGCCGGCCATGCTGGTGGCCGCGGTCTTCGGCCTGATCGACGGCCTGGCCAATGCCGGCTTCACCGCCTGGGTGCCGGCCTGGTCGCAGGCGCTGCCCGGCGCGGCGCTGGGCCTGGGCTGGGTGCTGCCCGTGGTGAGCACGCTCGTGCTGGCGGCGCTGGCCGACCGGCTGCAGGCGGCGCCTGTGGTTCGTTCTTCGCGTTGAACGGCTGCGGCCTCAGGGCCGCACGACATCCGCCCCCGCGGGCGGCGTGAACTTGAAGTTGCCGGCCGGCGGCAGCGCGCCGGTCTGCAGGTCGGTGAAGCTGATCACCGAACGCTGGCCGAAGCTGTCGAGGATGTCGAGCGCGGCCAGTTGGCCGCCCGCGGCAAAGCCCACCTTGATGCTCTGGATCTGGCCGTCGTTGCCCTTGGGCTTGGCCTCGGCCCATTCGGTGCCGGCGGGCGCGTCGGCCGGCGCGGCAATGGCCTGCAGGTTGAAGTTCTGGCGCAGGCCGTCGAGGTTGCGCGCCGAGGCGATCACCGCCGCGGGCGTGCCGCTGAGCACACTGGCCAGCGGGCGCGCCGTGACCTGGTTGAGGTCCACGTCGTAGAGCCACAGCGTCTGCCCATCGGCGACGATCTTTTGTTCGAAGGGCTTGGTGTAGTCGAACTTGAAGCGGTCGGGCCGCAGGAATTCGAACGTGCCGCTGGAGGTGCGCTGGCGCGCGGTCTGGCCGTCCTTGGGCGGCGAGGTCACGACCTGCGTGAAGGACGCCTTGCCGCCCTGCGCGGACGCCAGAAAGCTCGCCAGGCTTTGCAGGCCGTCGGCCTGGGCCGAGGTGGCGAAGCTGGCCAGCGACAGGCCGGCGAAGGCGCCGGCCACGATGCTGCGGGTCAAATGTTTGAATGTCATGAGGCTCCTCGGCGTGCGTTCCCGCTCCCACTGCGGAGCAGGCAAGGCATGTTGTCATGGACCGGCCCGGCCCCGCCGCGGTTCCCGTGGCGGGCCGTCGGCCCTGTAGGACGCGGACGCGATGGGCCGCGCCTGGCGTTCACTCGTTGTTGCGCATCGGCGCCAGGATCTCGCGCTGGCCGCTGCCGCTCATGGCGCTGACCAGGCCGGCGCGCTCCATGTCCTCGACCAGGCGCGCGGCGCGGTTGTAGCCGATCTTGAGGTGGCGCTGCACCAGCGAGATGCTGGCCTTGCGGTTCTTGAGCACCACTTCCACGGCCTGGTCGTAGAGCGGATCGGCCTCGCCGCCGCCCTCGCCCGCGCCGCCTTCGCCGTCCTCGCCATCGACGGTGCCGCCTTCAAGCACGCCCTCGATGTAGTTGGGCTCGCCGCCCTGCTCCTTGAGGTAGGTGACGACGCGGTGCACCTCGTCGTCGGAGACGAAGGCGCCGTGCACCCGCACCGGAAAGCCCGTGCCGCTGGCCATGTAGAGCATGTCGCCCATGCCCAGCAGGGCCTCGGCGCCCATCTGGTCGAGGATGGTGCGGCTGTCGATCTTGCTGCTGACCTGGAAGGCGATGCGGGTCGGGATGTTGGCCTTGATCAGGCCGGTGATCACGTCCACGCTGGGCCGCTGCGTGGCCAGGATCAGGTGGATGCCGGCGGCGCGCGCCTTCTGCGCCAGGCGCGCGATCAGCTCTTCGATCTTCTTGCCAACCACCATCATCAGGTCGGCCAGCTCGTCGATGACGACCACGATGTGCGGCAGGCGCTCGAGCGGCTCGGGCTCTTCGGGCGTGAGGCTGAAGGGGTTGTAGATGAACTCGCCGCGCGCCTTGGCCTCGTCGATCTTGGTGTTGAAGCCCGCGAGGTTGCGCACGCCCACCTTGCTCATGAACTTGTAACGGCGCTCCATCTCGGCCACGCACCAGTTCAGGCCGTTGGCGGCCTGCTTCATGTCGGTCACCACGGGCGCGAGCAGGTGCGGGATGCCTTCGTAGACCGACATTTCCAGCATCTTGGGGTCGATCATGAGCAGGCGCACATCCTTGGCGTCGGCCTTGTAGAGCAGCGACAGGATCATGGCGTTGATGCCCACCGACTTGCCCGAGCCGGTGGTGCCGGCCACCAGCACGTGTGGCATCTTGGCCAGGTCGGCCACCACGGGGTTGCCCACGATGTCCTTGCCCAGGCCCATGGTGAGCAGCGAGCGCGCCTCGTTGTAGACCTGCGAGCCCAGGATCTCGCTGAGCTTGATGGTCTGGCGCTTGGCGTTGGGCAATTCGAGCGCCATGTAGTTCTTGCCCGGAATGGTCTCGATCACGCGGATGGAGACCAGCGACAGCGACCGCGCCAGGTCCCGCGCGAGGTTGACGACCTGCGAGCCCTTCACACCCGTGGCCGGCTCGATCTCGTAGCGCGTGATGACCGGGCCGGGCGCGGCGGCGACCACACGCACCTCGACGCCAAAGTCCTTGAGCTTTTTCTCGATCAGGCGGCTGGTCATCTCCAGCGTCTCGGGCGAAACGGTGTCCTGGCGCGAGAGCGCGGCGTCGAGCAGGTCGACCTGCGGCAGGTTGCTGTCGACGATCTCGCGGAACAGCGGCTTCTGGCGCTCCTTGGCCACACGTTCGCTGCGCGGCAGCGCCGCCGGCGCGGACTCGATGAAGACCGGCTCGGGGTGCTGCTGCTGGATCTCGAAACGTTCTTCCTCGAGCGTGGCCTCGCGCTGGCGCGCGGCGCGCCGGCCTTCGGCCACGTCGGCCTTGACCTCGCGCTTTTGCTTGACCCGCGTGAACACGCCCTCGATGGCGCCGCCGATGCGCTCGGCCACACGGCCCCACGAGAAACGGAACACCATCGCCAGACCCAGCACCATGAGCGCGATGCACAGCAGCCCGGCGCCATTGAAGCCCAGCCATTTCTGCACAAAAGGCCCGGCCAGGTAGCCCAGCGCGCCGCCCGCGTTGCCCGGCAGCACACCCTCGGCGCTGTACAGGCGCGACCACTCGAGCGCGGTGCTGGCCACCATCAGGATCACCAGGCCGCTCCAGAACAGCGTGCGGCGCAGCCGCGGGCTGGGCGCGCCTTCTTCAGGCACGCCGCCGCGCATCCAGCGCGCCAGCGACGCCAGCCAGCTGCGCACGCCGGCAGCCCAGCACAGCCACACCGACAGGCCCAGCAGCGCATAGCTGCCGTCGGCCAGGATGGCGCCCAGGCCGCCGCCCCAGTTGCGGGTGGGCGAGCCATTGCCCGAGGTGGTCCAGGCCGGATCGGTCAGGTTGTAGCTGGCCAGCGTCAGCCCCCAGAACACCAGGGCGATCGCGCCGAACAGCAGCCCCAGCTCCTGCGCATAACGCGCCAGCCCGCGCGTGGCATGGTGCGCGGCATCCGAATTGAGGGTATTGAGCGAATAAGTCATAGCAGGTGACCGAGCTTACTCCATTCATTTGTCGAGGAATGTTGCGCAAGCCATTGATGCGCACCGATAAAACGCAACACCTCGTATCCGGCGCGGGCTTCGGGACTGCCCGCGCCGGCCGGCCTGGCGAATTTCTACAATAGCGGCCAACCCCAGAGCGCTGCAAGCGCCATGGTCTGCGCCTATCGGCGCGATCGCCATTCTTGGCCTTGCCGGGTGCGCCGCGCACCCTCATCTGGCTGTCTAATGCGGTCCTGCCGACCGGCCCCTCCTGTCTGCGAGAAAGAAAGAGCAACCGTCACCATGAGCACCCCGACCCAACACGCCAAAGTCCTGATCCTCGGCTCCGGCCCCGCGGGCTACACGGCCGCCATCTACGCGGCGCGCGCCAACCTGCAGCCCGTGCTCGTCACCGGCATGGCCCAGGGCGGCCAGCTCATGACCACCACCGAGGTCGACAACTGGCCCGCCGACGTCATGGGCGTGCAGGGCCCCGAGCTGATGCAGCGTTTTCTTGAACACGCCGAGCGTTTCAAGACGCAGATCATCTTCGACCACATCCACAGCGTCGACTTCAGCCAGCGCCCCTTCACGCTCACCGGCGACAGCGGCACCTACACCTGCGACAGCCTGATCCTGGCCACCGGCGCCTCGGCCAAGTACCTGGGCCTGGATTCCGAGCAGGCCTTCATGGGCCGCGGCGTCTCGGCCTGCGCCACCTGCGACGGCTTCTTCTACCGCGACGAGACCGTCTGTGTGGTCGGCGGCGGCAACACGGCCGTGGAAGAGGCGCTGTACCTCTCCAACATCGCCAAGAAGGTCTACCTGATCCACCGCCGCGACAAGTTCAAGGCCGAGCCCATCCTGATCGACAAGGTCGCCGAGAAGGTCAAGGAAGGCAAGATCGAGCTCAAGCTGCACTACACGCTCGACCAGGTGCTGGGCGACAACACCGGCGTGACCGGCGTGCGCCTGAAGAGCACCACCAGCGACGCCACCGAGGACCTGGCGCTCAAGGGCTGCTTCATCGCCATCGGCCACCACCCTAACACCGACATCTTCCAGGGCCAGCTGGAGATGAAGGACGGCTACATCATCACGCGCGGCGGCCTGCAGGGCTTTGCCACGCAGACCAGCGTGCCGGGCGTGTTCGCCGCCGGCGACGTGCAGGACCACGTCTACCGCCAGGCCATCACCAGCGCCGGCACCGGCTGCATGGCCGCGCTCGACGCCCAGCGTTTCCTGGAACAGCAAGACGCCTGACGGCCAGGATCCGGGCCTGATCTGCTTCTAAAAACGGAGCGATTTCGGGCCCATACTTGGCTCCCACGCAACGCCTTGGTCCCAGGCCCTGGTCACCGCAAGGCCCGCTCGTTATAATGGCGGGCTTTGCTGCTTCCTGGCCTTGTGTTTTTGACGGGGCTGGGCGTGGTGAATGGAACGAACCGCTGGGGAAGCGGTGGGCTTTTTGATTAAAAACGCCTGCTTTTCCCGCAGCGAGGTGCGCCGGCAAGAACAAGGATGGCCCGCGCGGCTGCTTCCCACCGGGGGGCGGCTGGCGCGGAACGGTCCGGCCGGCGTTGTGCGCCGCCGCCTTCGTGCGGCGCTGGTAACCAACGTATCGGGGAGTGCCCCATGGCACGCGTATGTGAAGTCACTGGCAAGAAGCCCATGGTTGGGAACAACGTTTCCCACGCCAACAACAAAACCAAGCGCCGGTTCCTGCCGAACCTGCAATACCGCCGTTTCTGGGTCGAAAGCGAAAACCGCTGGGTGCGCCTGCGCGTGTCGAGCGCTGCTCTGCGCCTGATCGACAAGAACGGTATCGACGCTGTGCTCGCCGACCTGCGCGCACGTGGTGAAGCTTAAGGAGAACCATCATGGCTGCTAAAGGCGGACGCGAAAAGATCAAGCTGGAATCCACTGCCGGCACCGGTCACTTCTACACGACCACCAAGAACAAGAAGACCACTCCTGAAAAGCTGTTGATCTCCAAGTTCGATCCCAAGGCTCGCAAGCACGTGGATTACAAGGAAGTGAAGCTGAAGTAATTCGGCCCACCTCCCCCAAAAAACCGCCCGGCGCACGTCGCCCGGCGGTTTTTTGTTTTTCTTGTGCTCGACCTGAAAGGGCTGTGATGGGCCGTCAGCGCCCCAGTTGCTGCCGCATCAGCTCGCCCAGCGTGCGGTAGGCCTGCTCGACGGCGGGTGTGAACGGCAGGCCGCAGCTCACGCGCAGGAAGTGCTCGTAGCGGTCGGTGTTGGAGAACATCGGCCCGGGCGCGATGCGGATGCCCTGGGCCAGCGCCTGGTCGTACAGCCGCATGGTCGAAATGCCGACCGGCAGCTCCAGCCACAGGCTCAGGCCGCCGCGCGGCAGGCTCAGCCGCGTGCCGACCGGAAAGAACTGCGCGATGGCCTGGGCCGCCTGCTCGCGCTGCACACGCAACTGCGTGCGCATGCGGCGCAGATGGCGTTCGTAGGCCGGCGCGTCGACGCTGCGCGCGGCCAGCAGTTGCGACCAGCTCTGCATGTTGCGCGTGCGCGCGAACTTGAGCATCTGAACACGCGCGTGCCAGCGCCCCGCGCTCATCCAGCCCTGGCGCAGGCCGGGCGCAAAACTCTTGCTGAGCGAGGCGCAGTAGATCACGCAGCCATCGGCACCCGGCGCGTCCCAGGCCTTGGCGGGGCGCAGAACGTGGGGCACTTCGGCGAACTCGCGGTAGATGTCGTCTTCGATGACCGCCACGCCGTGCTGCGCGCACAGCCGCACCAGGCGCTCCTTGTGCGCATCGGGCATGCTGCAGCCCAGCGGCATCTGCAGGTGGGGCACGACCACCACGGCCTTCAGGCGCGGCTCGTTGCGCAAGGCCAGCTCCAGCGCCTCCAATGAAATGCCGGTCTGCGGGCTGCATGGGATCTCCAGCGCGCGCAGGCCCTGGGCTTCGATGGCCTGCAGGATGCCGAAGAAGGTCGGCGACTCGACCGCAATCACATCGCCCGGCTGGGCCACGGCGTCGAGCGCCAGGTTGACGCCCTCGGAATTGCCGTGCGTGGCGCTGATGTCGCCCGGCGCCAGGCTGACGTCGAAGCGCAACGCGTGGTGCGCCATGGCGTGCTGGAACTCGGGGTGGGTGGTCGGCGCCGAGGGCCCTTGCACCAGGATGTCGGGCTGCTCGCGCAGCAGCGCGCTGGCCAGCCGGTTGAGCGCACGGGCGTCGAACAGGCTGGGCGCGGGCATGGCGCTGCCCAGGTCGACCGCCAACGGCGCCGCGCGCCGGGCTTTTTCCAGGATGAGCGAGATGCGCGCGTTGATGCCGGTGAAGGCATCGGGGAGCACCTGCAGCGGCTCCAGCAGCTCGGGCTCGCGCGCGGCGGGCAGCGTGGCCATGGCCGACTCGACCGGCACACGCACGAAGTAGCCGACGCGCGCACGCGCCTCGACCACGCCCTTGTCTTCCAGGTGGCGCAGCACCTGCAGCGCGGTCGACAGGCTGATGCCGTGGCGCTGGCGCAGTTCGCGCACCGACGGCATCTGCATGCCGGGCTGGAGGCTGCCGCTGGCCACGGCCTGTTCGTACAGGCGCGCCAACTGCCGGTACAGCGGCAGGCCCTGGGTATCGTCGGGACGGAGCATGGCGAGAGTCCGGTGGAAAAATGAAGCGGCGTGAACAATGGCCTCGGCCCATCGCTGAGCGATGACCCCAATCCCTACGGCGGCGGCCGGCCATCCAAAACGGTGCACTCATCATGCCGCAGCGCGCCGGCACCGGACAGATACAGTTCGGCGCGCTGTTATGCAGAACAGCCACTACCCAATGCAATCTGTTCTGCTTGCACCACAGCCGCACTGTGTCTGCCGCCCGGCCGCTGGTTTTTTTACGCTGGAGCCCATGGACAACCCCGTCGGAGCTCCCGCATGACCACGCCTTCCACCCCCTCGCCTCGCCTGGCACCCGGTGCCCGCACCACGCCCCTGGCCGTCGCACCGGGCCAGACCACACTGCTGTGCCTGCCGCCTGGCCATGCCCTGCTGTGCCTCGAAGGCAGCGCCGTGCTGCGCCAGGGGCCGCTGCTGTGGGGCCAGGTCTTGCACGCCGCACGCCAGAGCCTGGCGCCAGGCCAGGCTTTCCACGGCGGCCATGACGGCCAGTCGGTGTGGCTGCAGATCAGCGCGCGCGCACCGGGCACCGCCCACCTGCTGGTGGTGGCACCGGCGGCCGCCCCGGGTTGGCTCCGGCAAGGGCTGCGTCGGCTGCGGGCCTGGCTGCGCCCGGCCGTTCAGGCCGAGGCCTGACTGAACCCAACTAGACCTGCGCGGCGCGCAGGCGCTGCGAGATCTCGCGCAGCGCGGCAATGCCGCTTTGCTCGGCGCGGTGGCACCAGGCCTGCAGGTCGGCGGCGAGCTGCTCGCGGCTGCGGGTGGTGCTCTGCCACAAGGTGCGCAGTTCTTCGCGCATGGCGTGCATCTGGTCGAGGATGGGGTGCTCGGCACGCGCCTTGAGCAGGCTGGGGCGCACGGCGGCCGGCACCTTGTCGTCGTCGCGGTGCAGCCAGCGGCGCGCGATCTTGAGCAGGGCGATGTCGGCGCCCCGGGCCTTGAGCACGGCAATCTCGGCTTTGCAGGCGCTGCGCATCTGCGCGGCGTAGTGGGCCATTACCTCGTAGCGGTGGGCGATGACGGCCTCCAGCGTTTTTTCGTCGGCCACGGGCTGGACCTGGCCCAGGCGCAGCTTGGGCGGCATCTTGCGCACCTTGGCCAAGCCGACCTTCTGCATCGCCACGATGTAGCCCCAGGCGATGTCGAACTCGTAGGGCTTGACCGAGAACTTGGCGGAGGTCGGGTAGGTGTGGTGGTTGTTGTGCAGTTCCTCGCCGCCGATCACGATGCCCCAGGGCACGAGGTTGGTGCTGGCGTCGGTCGCCTCGAAGTTGCGATAGCCCACGTAGTGGCCCAGGCCGTTGATGACACCGGCCGCCCAGAACGGGATCCAGACCATCTGCACGGCCCAGATCGTCAGGCCGATGGCGCCGAACAGCGCGACGTCGAGCAGCAGCATGAACGTCACGCCCAGCCAGCTGTAGCGGCCGTAGAGCTTGTGTTCGAGCCAGTCGTTGGGCGTGCCGTGGCCGAACTTCTTCATCGTTTCGGCATTGCGGCTTTCGGCGCGGTACAGCTCGGCGCCACGCCAGAAGACCTCGTCGATGCCGCGTGTCTGCGGGCTGTGCGGGTCGTCCTCGGTCTCGCACTTGGCGTGGTGCTTGCGGTGGATGGCGACCCATTCCTTGGTCACCATGCCGGTGCCGATCCACAGCCAGAAGCGGAAGAAATGCGCCGCCGCCGGATGCAGGTCGAGCGAGCGGTGCGCCTGCGAGCGGTGCAGGTAGATGGTGACCGAGGCGATGGTCAGGTGCGTGGTCAGAAGCACGTAGAGCACGATCTCCCACCAGCTGAAATTCAGCAGGCCGTTGGAGAGCCACTCCAGCACGGAGTAGACAGCGGGGGTATTGATCCAGGAGATCACAGACTAGGTCCTCACACGGCCCGTTCGCCGGGGCCTCACCTTGCACACTCAATCGGGACGGCGCCGAACGCCGGGCCCATCATTCTAGGGAATGGAGTCCCCGCCGCCCATCCGGTTCCACCTGGATGATGCAGGCATGCATCAGCTTCTGGCAGCCATCCGCTATCAAATCCAGACAAAACCAACGATCTGCATCAAGCCTTTCTCTGCCAAACAGCCGCGAAGAAACCGTCGGTGCCATGGCGCTGCGGCCACAGGCGCAAATACTCGCCCTGCTCGCCCGCGCACAGGCTGGCGGCGTTCTCGACCTTGAGCTGGGTCAGCAGCTCGGTGGCGTTGAGCGGCTCGAAGTCGGGGTGCTGGGCCGCGAAGGCTTCGGCGATGGCTTCGTTTTCGGCCGGCAGCACGCTGCAGGTGGCGTAGACCAGGCGGCCGCCGGCTTTGACCAGCCGGGCCGCGCTGGCCAGGATGGCCGTCTGCTTGGCCGTCAGTTCCTCGACCGCCTGGGGCGACTGGCGCCACTTCAGGTCGGGGTTGCGGCGCAGCGTGCCCAGGCCCGAGCACGGCGCATCGACCAGCACGCGGTCCATCTTGCCGGCCAGGCGTTTGATGCGCTCGTCGCGCTCGTGCGCGATGCCCACCGGATGCACGTTCGAAAGGCCGCTGCGCGCCAGGCGCGGCTTGAGCGCGTCGAGCCGGTGCGCCGAGGTGTCGAAGGCGTAGAGCCGGCCGGTACTGCGCATGCCCGCGCCAATGGCCAGCGTCTTGCCGCCCGCGCCCGCGCAGAAGTCGGCCACCATCTCGCCGCGCTTGGCGTCGAGCAGCAGCGCCAGCAGCTGCGAGCCCTCGTCCTGCACTTCGATGGCGCCGCGCGCAAAGACGTCGAGCTTGGTGAGCGCCGGCTTGCCATCGACCCGCAGGCCCCAGGGCGAATAAGGCGTGGCCTGGCTGGCAATGCCGGCCTTGGCCAGTTCCTTCTGCACCTCGGCGCGCTTGGCCTGGAAGGTGTTGACCCGCAGGTCCAGCGGCGCCGGCGTGTTGACCACGTCGACATAGGTCCAGAACGCATCGTTGCCCAGCTGCGACTTCAGGGGCTGGATCAGCCAGTCGGGCAGGTTGTGGCGGTGCAGGTCCATCAAGGTCGGATCGATCTTGACGTTGACCTTGTCGCAGGCGTCGATCCAGGTCTTTTCCGCTTCGGTCAGCGCGCTCTTGAGAAAGTCGCGCGGGCCATGGAAAGCCAGGATGGCCAGGCGCCGCCACTTCGAGCCCGAGCCCTTGGGGGCGCCCTGCACCAGCGCCTCGAACAGCGTCTTGCGGCGCAGCACGTTGAACGCGGTTTCGGCCAGCGTGGCGCGTTCGCGCGGGCCGAGCGAGCGGTGGTCGCGGAAGTAGCGGGACACCACGGCGTCGGCCGGGTGATCGAATTTGAGGACGAGCTCGACCAGCTCGCCGCAGGCGTCAATGAGGGCTTTGGGATGCATATGGGTAACTATTGTGGTTCAGCGGCGGCCAGGGCCTGGATTTTTTCGCGCACCGCGCGCGGGTAGATCAGATGTTCCTGGCTGAGCACGCGTGCCGCCAGGGTTTGCCGGGTGTCGCCCGGCAGCACGGGCACGGCGGCCTGCGCCAGGATGGGGCCGTGGTCCAGTTCAGGCGTGACCTCGTGCACGGTCGCGCCTGCCAGCGTGCAGCCCGCATCGATGGCGCGCTGGTGCGTGTCCAGCCCCGGAAAGGCCGGCAGCAGCGAGGGGTGGATGTTGACCATGCGCCCCGCGTAGCGCTGCACGAAGCCCGGCGTGAGGATGCGCATGAAGCCCGCCAGCACGACCAGCGCCGGCGCGTGGGCATCGACCACCTGGGCCAGCGCGGCGTCGAAGGCCTCGCGGCTGGCGTAGGCCTTGTGGTCGACCACGGCGGTGGCAATGCCGCGCGCCTGCGCCCAGGCCAGCCCGGCCGCGTCGGCGCGGTTGCTGATGACGGCGGCCACGCGCGCGCCATGGCGGCGCGCCCAGTCCTCCTGCTCGGCGCAGGTCACGATGGCAGCCATGTTGCTGCCGGCGCCGGAGATCAGGATGACGATGTTTTTCATGGCATGCTCAGGAGAGAACGTCGGCGCAGGCGGCAAGGCCCGCGCTTTTCGGGGAGGCAGGATTATCCCAGCCTTGCCCGCCTCGCCCTTCGCCGCCGGCCCCGCGCCTTTTCTTCAACCGGCCTCGTGCCCCAGACCGACCCGCTGCCATGCCCGCCCTGCGCCCCCTGACCGCCTCTGAAGCTCGTGTCCTGGCCACCCTGATGGAAAAGGCCCGCACCGTGCCCGACAGCTACCCGCTCACGCTCAACAGCCTGCTGGCCGGCTGCAACCAGAAAAGCAGCCGCGCGCCGCTCATGAACCTGGGCGAGACCGATGCCCAGGAAGCCCTGACGGCGCTGCGCCAGATCGACTTGGTGATCGAAACCAGCGGCGGGCGCACCACACGCTACGAACACAACTTCCAGCGCGGCGTGGGCGTGCCCGAGCAGTCGGCCGTGCTGCTGGGCCTGCTGATGCTGCGCGGCCCGCAGACGGCGGGCGAACTGCGGCTCAACGCCGAACGCTGGTACCGCTTTGCCGACATTTCCTCGGTCGAGGCCTTCCTGGACGAACTGGCCGAACGCAGCGCCGAAAAAGGCGGCCCGCTGGTCATTCGCCTGCCCCGCGCGCCCGGCGCCCGCGAACAGCGCTGGGCCCACCTGCTGTGCGGCCCCGTGGACACCGAGACCGCCCTGTCGGCCTCGGACCCTTCCACACCGAACGACGCCCTGCAGCAACGCGTGACCACCCTCGAAGCCCAGGTCGAATCGCTGCAGGCCACCGTGCTGGCCCTGTGCGAACAACTGGGCGTGGATGTCGCAACCGTCGGGCGCGCAGAGGCGTCTTGAACTGGGTCTTCTGCGGCACACGGCACATCGTCTGTGTTCCCTCAGCCGGTCGTTCCCTTTTCAAGTGACAGCGTGGACGGGCTTTGCCCGTCCAGGGCTGTCGCCCCCTGGGGGGGGAGGCGCCGCAGGCGCTTCGGGGGGGAGCCTACCGCCACTCGGCGGACCAGCGGTCGCCCCAGGCGTCGCGGGCGCCGTCGTCGTCCTGCAGACGCTCGATCTGCCGGCGATCCCGCCTGGTCGGGCGTCCTTCGGCATGGCCCAGGGCGGGCTCGGGCGCCAGGTGGCGCTGCCGCGCGGCTTCCTCGCGTGCGGCCACGCTCTCGGGCGTTTCGGTGTAGAGCTGCTGCGCCACGGGCGCCGGGCCGCGCTGGTTGCTCGCACCCAAAACCTTGACGCTGCGCAGCACGCCGCCGGGCTGGACCAGGCTCACCTCGTCGCCGGGCTTGACCTCGCGCGAGGGCTTGGCGGGCTGGCCGTTGACACGCACGCGGCCATGGTCGAGTGCGTCCACGGCCAGGCGCCGCGTCTTGAAGAAACGCGCGGCCCACAGCCACTTGTCGATGCGCAGTTTGTCCATCAAGGCGTCGGCGTTGATCCCGGGTCGTGCCTCGTCAGCGCAGGATGGCCACCAGGACCATCACCAAGCCCGCGAACGACACACAGAAAGCCGCCGAGCGCAGGTAGCACACGCCCCAGGCGTACAGCGGCACGTAGACGATGCGCGCGGCCAGGTAGAGCGCGGCGCCCCAATGCGTGAGCGCGCCATTGCGGTCGGCCACGTGGGCGATCAGGATGGCGATGGCAAACAGCGGCAGGGTTTCGAACAGATTGGCCTGTGCCCGGCGCAGCCGGCCGGTGACCTTGCCGACGGGCGGGCCCGCCTCGTCGCGCGGGCCGGTGTTGTAGGCCATGCCGGTCTCGCGATTGCGCCAGCTGGCGGGCAGCATGACCTGCACGAGTGCCAGCACCAGGGTCCAGCCCAGCACGGTCAGCTCAAAAGTCATGCACGGGATCCGATTGAAGCGGCCATGCGGGCATTGTGCATGAACAACGCGCCCGCTTCCAGGCCCTGCGCACAGCGTGGATTCCCGGTGGATGGCCGCGCGTTTCAGGCCGGCAAGGCATCGTCGAGCACCTCGATCCAGTGCCGCACCGGCCGCTCGGTGCCGCTTTGCAGATGCACGATGCAGCCGACGTTGGCCGAGATGATGGCGTGCGGCTCCAGCGCCGTCAGGTGCCCGAGCTTGCGATCACGCAGCTGCGTGGCCAACGCCGGCTGCAGCACGGAATAGGTGCCGGCCGAGCCGCAGCACAGGTGCGATTCGCTGCGCGCAAGCTGCACGTCGAACCCCAGGTCCGACAGATGCCGCTCGACGCCGCCGCGCAACTGCTGGCCGTGCTGCAGCGTGCACGGCGGATGGAAAGCCAGCCGCAGGCCCTGTCCGTTTACACGGCCGCGCAGCGCGGGGGCGATGTCGGGCAGCAGCTCGCTGACGTCGCGCGTGAGGGCGCTGATGCGCGCGGCCTTGTCGGCATAGGCGGCGTCGCCGCGCAGCAGGTGGCCGTACTCACGCACCAGCGCGCCGCAGCCCGAGGCGTTCATGACCAGGGCCTCGACCTCGCCCGACTCGACCTGCGGCCACCAGGCGTCGATGTTGCGGCGCATCTGATCGAGCGCCGCCGCCTGTTCGTTGAGATGGAAACGGATGGCCCCGCAGCAGCCGGCCTGCGGCGCCACCAGCGTCTGGATGCCGGCCGCGTCGAGCACACGCGCCGTGGCGGCGTTGATGCCGGGCGCCATCGCCGGCTGCACGCAACCGGCCAGCAGCAGCACGCGGCGCGCATGGCGGCCCTGGGGCCAGGGGCGCGCCGCGCGAGGTTCAGGCACCTTGGCGCACAACGTGGCGGGCAGCAGGCCGCGCACCCGCTGGCCCAGCCGCAGCGCTGGCGCGAACAACGGCGAGGTCAGGCCCTCGCGCAGCAGCCAGCGCACCGCGCGCTCGCCCGCGGGCCGCCGCACACGCGCGTCCACGATCTCGCGGCCGATGTCCACCAGGTGGCCGTACTGCACGCCGCTGGGGCAGGTGGTCTCGCAGTTGCGGCAGGTCAGGCAGCGGTCGAGGTGCAGCTGCGTCTGGCGTGTGGGTGCCTGGCCTTCGAGCACCTGCTTGATCTGGTAGATGCGCCCGCGCGGCCCGTCGAGCTCGTCGCCCAGCAGCTGGTAGGTCGGGCAGGTGGCGGTGCAAAAGCCGCAGTGCACGCACTTGCGCAAAATCGCCTCGGCCTCGCGGCCCGCGTCCGTGTCCTGGAACTCAGGGGAAAGGTGGGTTTGCATCGGGGGGTTTTGTCTCGGGGGTTGTCGGGGCGTTCGGTGCGCCCTCTTTGGGAATGAGGTCCAGCGGCTGAGCCCGGCGCGGCCGCGCGGCCATCAGCAGTTGCCACACGCCATAGCGGCGGATGTCGCCCAGCAGCGGCGGCAGCGACAGCAGCAGCAGAATCACGGCCAGCGGCACGATGCAGACAAAGCCCACGTATTGGAAGCCCACCGCGCCATACAAGCCGCCCAGGAAGAACATGCCCAGAATCGCGCCCAGCAGTTGCAGGCGGCCGCGGTTGGCGGCCACATGGCGGCCCGGCACCTCGGCCCGGTTCCAGTAGAGCATCTTGCCGAACTCGATGCCCAGGTCGGTGATCACGCCCGTCATGTGCGTGGTGCGGATCAACGACGACGAGGCCTTGCTCATGAGCGCGTTCTGCAGCCCCATGATGAAGGCCAGCAGCGGCACGATGACCGGCAAGGCAAAAGGCGTGCGGTGGTGCAGCAGAAAGCCGCCCAGCAGGCCGAACAACAGCATGAGCACGGCCTCGATGGCCAGCGGCAGCGCGTATTCGCTGCGCAGCTGATGGCGGCGCGCCGCGTTGACCAGCAGCGCCGTGGTGGCCGCGCCGCTCACGAAGAACAGCAGCGCGCCGAAGGCGGCCAGCACCAGCGTCATCTGCCCGAGCACCAGGTTGTCGGCCAGCATGGCCACGAAGCCCGACATGTGCGAGGTGTACATCGCCACCACCAGGAAACCGCCCGCGTTCACCGCGCCCGCGTTGAAGGCCAGCAGGCTGCCCAGCACGCCGTTCAGGCGCGGCGTGCGGTGCTGGCCCGACAGCAACAGCAGTTCCCTCACACCGCAGCCCTCTCGTCCACGTCCGCCAGGCCCAGGTGCCCGCCCGCGAAAACGCCGTCAGGATCGAAGGCCTGCCGCAGCCGCGCCTGGATGCGCGCCAGCGCGGCCGGCTGGGGATGAAAAACCGGCACCGACGCGGTGGCTGGCGCCGCTGCCGCGCGAAACAGCGTGGCGTGGCCACCGAGCGCCGCCGCCTGGCTTCGCAAGGCCTCGGCCGCATCGACGGGCGCGTGCACCCAGCGCTGCGCGCCGTGCCATTCGATGGCGGGCTCGCCCTGCGCCATCGGCCAGGCCACGGCCGGCGCCGTCTGCGGCACCGACAGGCGCCACAGGGCCTCGCCCGGCTGCGCCTGCAGGGCCTGCACGCGCTGCTCGCGCCAGTCTTGCCACGCGGTCTGCGCGTCGTCCGCGCCGACCACCTCGGCCGGGTATTGCCGCGCCAGCAGCGCGGTCGCGGCCTCGACCGCCGCGCGGGCACCGGCCAGCCGCAGCAGCAAACGGCCGCCGTGCCAGACGCTGGCCTGCAGCGGCAAGGGCTGGCCGCCCCAGCGGTTGAGCGCGTCGAGCGCGGCCTGCTGGGGCAGCGCAAAAGCCAGCGTGGCCTGCGCCACGGGACGGGGCAGCACCTTGAGCGAGACCTCGGCGATCACCCCCAGCGCGCCGAGCGAGCCGGCCATCAGGCGCGAGACGTCGTAACCCGCCACGTTCTTCATGACCTGCCCGCCGAACTGCAGCCACTGGCCGCGCCCGTCGACCACGGCCACGCCCAGCATGTAGTCGCGCACGGCCCCGGCACTGGCCCGGCCCGGTCCGCTCAAGCCGGCCGCGACCATGCCACCGACCGTGGCCCGGCCTGGGCCGTCGCCCGCAAAATGCGGCGGCTCGAACGGCAGGTACTGGCCCTGCGCGGCCAGCGCGGCCTCCAGCTCGGCCAGCGGCGTGCCGGCGCGGGCGGTGACGACCAGCTCGGAGGGCTCGTAGCTCACGATGCCGCTGAGCTCGCGCGTGTCGAGCCCCGACGCCTGCGGCGGCGCGCTGCCGTAGAAACGTTTGCTGCCCCCGCCCTGGATGACCAGGCGCTCGCCCTGGCGCTGCGCATGGCGCACACGGTCGATCAGGCGCGCCAGCGCGGGGGAGGAAGACGTGGGAGCAGTCATGGGTGTCAACGCATCGAAGAAGCTGCGCCAGGATCCGGCCGGGCCAACGCCCCTGGCGGCCTGCTGTCCATGATTTCATGGCCAGCCCGGGGGCTCGCGGATGAATGACCAATTGAGTGGGACATTGTGGTCATCCGGCTGCGGCGCTCAGGGTCGCGCAAAAGCCTGCACCGGCAGGCCGGGCACGTCCACACGCAGCGCCAGCACCTGGCCCGCGGGCTGTTCGCTCAGCTCCTGCGCGGGCCGGCCCTTGCTGGCCGTGGTCACGAACAGCGTGCGGCCGTCGGGGCCGCCCAGGCAGGGCATGGTCGGGCACTGGACCGGCAGGTGGAAAACGGTGTCGAGCCGCCCGTCGGGCGCCAGGCGCAGCACACGCGCGCCCTCGAACATGGCGACGTAGTAATAGCCCTGGGCATCGACCGTCGCGCCGTCGGGCCGGCCCAGGTAGCCGTCGGCGCCGGGCTGCCAGCCGGCTGGTTTTTCAGGGAAATGCGCAAAGACGCGGTGATGGCGCAGTGTGTTGGTGCGCGTGTCGCTGTCCCAGGCGAACACCGCGTGCTGCGGCGTGTCGGCCCAGTACATGCGGCCAAAGTCGGGCGACCACGCCAGGCCGTTGGCGGTGATGGCGTTGAGGGCCTTGAGCTCGATCAGTGGCGAGCCCTCGCGGCCGTCGATGCTGTAGAGCTCGGCGCGGCGCGAGGTCTTGGGCTCGAACAGCGTGCCGGCCCACAGGCGGCCCTGGTCGTCGCACTTGCCGTCGTTGAAACGCATGGTCGCCGGGTCGTGGTTGAAACGCACCAGGCACGCCAGCGCGCCGCCCCATTCGCGCGCCAGGTAGACCCCGTCACGCATGGCCAGCACCCAGCCGCCACCCCGCACCGGCGCGACGCAGCCGGCTTCCTGCGGCAGATCCCAGGCCTCGGACGCGGCCAGGACACAACGATTCGCGTCGTCCGGCGCCGCCAGCGGCGCACGCAAGAGCTGGCGGCCCGGAATGTCCAGCCAGTACAGGCGCTGCTCGTCGCCGCTCCAGTAGATGGACTCGCCCAGTTGATTACGCCCGGCGCTGGCCACCGTCCAGCGCGAAGCCGGCACCTGGCGGACGGCCTGCGCCGATTCGAAGGTCACGAAGGGCGAACGATCGCCGGCGGCGGAAGAAAAAGACGCGATAGGCATCGCGCTATTGGAACCCAGACTGGTTTCCATCAGACCCGGACCTTTTCAGAGACCCCAAAAAAAACAACATGAGCTTGAGGCCACGACCCCAACGCCCCGTCAAGTGACAGCGTGGCCGGGCTTTGCCCGGTCGGTGCTGTCGCCCCCCAGTGGAGGAGGCGCCGCAGGCGCTTCGGGGGGCGTCTGAAGAACCTGTCGATCTCCCAAGTCGTCGTCGTGCTGTAGGACTGCCCGGACTCCAGCGCGCGGATGCCCAGGCTCTGTGCGGTGCGCGCGGCGGTGTGCAGGGCAAAGGCGTTGTTGACGTGGCTCACCGGCTCCAGCGCGATGAAGGGCAGCGCTTCGCGCGTGTAGACCACCAGCCGCGACACCGACGAGCGGGTGCGCACCCGCAGCAGTTCGTCACGCAGGTCGACCACGCCGGGCCAGCCTTCGAAGCAGTTGTCGACGTCCAGAAACGCGCAGTTGGCGTCGATGCCGTGCGCGGCATGGCTGTGCGTGGGCAGCATGTCGTCGCCCATTTCCCATCGGGCCGTGGCCTCGAAGGCGATGCGGCTGCGCGTGCGCTTGACGAAGTAGGGATGCAGTCCCAGGCCGACCGGCGCCACCTGCTCCGAGAGGTTGCGCAAGGCCAGCGTGATGGTCACGCGCGCATCGGGCGCATGCACGATGCCACCGCGCTCGGCCTGCGGCGACTCCAGCGCGATGGTCTGCGTGGCCTCGAACGCAAAGGGCCAGGCGGCATCTGGCGTGTGCCGGTACGTCATCACCACACGCGTGGGCTGCTGTTCGGTCACTTGCCAGGGCCGCAGGCGGCCCATCCCATGAATCGCGTGCGGCCCATGCGTGTCGGGCTGCAGCAGGTAGGTCTGTCCCAGCCATTGCAGGCGGGCGTGGCCCACCCGGTTTGAAAACGGCACCAGGGGAAAGCAGCCGGCCTGGCGCACATCGGTCAGCTCTGCGGCTGGCGTGGAACGCAGCACCGGAATGCCCTGCAGCCACAGCCCCGCGATGGCACCGCCCAGGTCCGGCCGCAGGTCACAACGCAGGGCACCGGTTTCGAGGGACAACGAAGTCGAGGGCGTGACGTTCATGGTGGTCTCCTTGCCTGCACAGGCCTCTTCACACAGAGGTCTTGCGGCCCATTCTTGCACAGCCCTCGCCAGGCATTGGCCGTCGCCATCCCCAGGGAATCCCGGTGTCCGGTTCATCAGCGCACCAGGATCGGCCTGAACACCGATACCGGCACGGAAAACGTGCGTCATGGGCCATGCCTCACCCCAGCCCTGTGAGCCACGCCCTGTTTTCAGACAAAAAAAGGCCCGCCGAAGCGGGCCGAACATCCAAAGGAGACTATCGCCCATCTTTCTGCAGGATTCATGCCCGCTCGGCACGTCTGCGATGGGCCCCGCCGATCGGCTCGAAGCCGATGCGGCGCGGATGGGTTTAACGCGTGTAGGCGGTTTCGCCGTGCGAGGTGATGTCCAGGCCTTCGCGCTCGGCTTCCTGCGAGACACGCAGGCCCACCGTCAGATCAGCGATCTTGAAGGCGATGAAGGAGACCACGGCCGACCACACGATGGTCAGCAGCACGCCCTTGATCTGGATCCAGACCTGGGGACCGATGGCGAAGGTGTCGGGCGTGGCGCCGCCCGTGCCGCCCAGGCCCTGGGCCGCGAACACACCGGTCAGGATGGCGCCGACGATGCCGCAGACACCGTGCACGCCGAACACGTCGAACGCGTCGTCGGCACCGAGCAGGCGCTTGAGCGCCGTCACGCCCCACAGACCCGCCAGGCCGCCGGCCAGACCGATCACGATGGAGCCCATCGGGCCCACGAAACCCGCGGCTGGGGTGATGGCCACCAGGCCGGCAATGGCGCCGGAGGCGGCACCCAGCATCGAGGCCTTGCCTTTGAGCAGTGCTTCAGCGGCGATCCAGCTCAGCACGGCAGCCGCCGTGGCCAGGGTGGTGTTGACGAAGGCCAGGCCTGCGCTGCCGTTGGCGGCACCGGCGGAACCGGCGTTGAAGCCGTACCAGCCCACCCACAGCAGCGAGGCACCGACCATGGTCAGCGTCAGGCTGTGCGGCGTCAGGGCTTCCTTGCCGTAGCCCAGGCGCTTGCCGATCAAATAGGCACCGACCAGGCCGGCCACACCCGCGTTGATGTGAATCACGGTGCCGCCGGCAAAGTCCAGCGCGCCGTCGGCGGCCAGCAGACCACCGCCCCAGACCATGTGGGCAATCGGCAGGTAGCTGAAGGTGAACCACAGCACCGAGAAAATCAGCACGGCCGAGAACTTGATGCGCTCGGCAAAGGAGCCCACGATCAGCGCTGTGGCGATGGCCGCGAACGCGCCCTGGAAGCCGACGAACACGAATTCAGGGATGGTCTTGAGCACCGAGGAGATCGTGTCGGGCGTGATACCCGCCAGGAACAGCGCGCCGAAACCGCCGAAGAACGTGCCCTCGCCCACGAAGGCGACCGAATAGCCATAGATGGCCCACAGCACGGAGACCAGGGAGAACACCACGAACACCTGCATCAGGATGGACAGCATGTTCTTGGAGCGGCCCAGGCCGCCGTAGAACAGCGCCAGGCCCGGGATGCTCATCAGGATGACCAGCAGCGTGGACGTCAGCATCCACGAGGTGTCACCGGAATCCAGCGCCGGGGCGGCGGGAGCCGCGGCCTGCGCCAGCGCCAAGCCACTCGCGCCCAGCAGTCCCATGCCCAGCAGGGACAAAGCAAGCAATTTCTTCATGTTCAGAACTCTTCTTTCGTCGTTGTTCAGGATCTGCAACCCACCTGCGGCGGATTACAGTGCCTCCTTGCCGGTTTCGCCAGTGCGGATGCGGACCACCTGCTCCAGCTCGTAAACAAAGATCTTGCCGTCGCCGATCTTGCCGGTGCGCGCGGCGCTCTCGATGGCCTCGATCACGCGGTCGACCACGTCGTCCGAGACCGCCGCCTCGATCTTCACCTTGGGCAGGAAATCGACGACGTATTCGGCGCCACGGTAGAGCTCGGTGTGGCCCTTCTGGCGGCCGAAGCCCTTGACCTCGGTGACGGTGATGCCCTGCACACCGATGGCCGACAGCGCTTCGCGCACTTCGTCAAGCTTGAACGGCTTGATCACAGCAGCAATGAGTTTCATGATGGACCTCTTCTCTAGATAGCGATGGGTTCGCACAGGGCCGCGCGCAAGCGCCGGCCCCAGGCGCCTTACAGCGACTTGCTGACGGTGGCGATGAACCGGTTCTTGTTGGCCACGCCGTACTCCGAGCGCTTGTTGGCGCCATAGATGCCGCCGGCCACGGCAAAACCTTCGCCCAGGTCGTAGCTCAAGCCCACGCCGTAGTCGAAGTAGCGCGGCAGGCCGGACTTCTCCTTGGCGTCGTCGGACAGGCGGGTGTAACCGATGGAGGCCTTGAGCGTGAGCTTGGGCGCGATTTCCTGGGCGACCGCCAGGTTCAGGTAGCCGGTGTTGCGGCCGTCTTCCAGACCGAAGTACTTCTTGCTGACGGTGTGCGAGTACTTCAGCGTGAAGGCGCTCCAGGTCAGGGCGCCATAGATTTCGCCGGTGTTGGCCGAGCCCGCGCCGGGATAGAAGTAGCCCAGCACGCCGACGTCATAGGTCAGGCCGTGGCCCAGGTCGCCCTTGTAGCCGCCGTACAGGTCCGATTCGATGCTGTTGTTGTCCAGCCAGTTGACCGAGCTGTTCCAGTTGCCGACATAAAAGCCGTTGGAGAACGCATAGTCCAGACCACCCTGGATCGCCGGCTTGAAGGTCTTGTTGGGGTCGGACTTGAGCATGTCCTGATCCTGGCCACGGAACTTGTAGTTGGTGGTCAGGGCCACGTTGCCAGTCAGTTGCGCGGAGGCCACGGCAGGCAAGCCCGCCAACACGGCGACAGACGCCACGGCCAGTGCGATTTTTTTCATGAAGAACTCCTGCTCCAGGTTTTGGTGGTGGGTGAGATGCGATGCACCACCGTTCAGCAGGAACCGTGCCAGACGAAAGGCCGCCCGCCCAGGGCGATTTCGGCATCGCCTCGTTTTTTGGCGGGTCGGCGGAACTTTTCAACACGCACCGCCTTGGGTCAAAGGCAGCTCCATCGAAGCTCATGCACCACAAAAACCAATGCAATCACCTACTTGGTGCAAATTTCCGGGATTTCCCTAGGGTGCACGCTTTTAGTGCCTGGTCGATATCCGTGCACACCGGCCCCCAGGAGCAAAGTCAACGCGCACAGCGGCTGCACCCGGTGAATCAGGGCCGCGGACTTCCCAGGAAATCGAGAACCTCTTTCCGCGTGGCAGAGGGGGAATCCGGTACCGCGTGGGTCGCGGCAGGGCGGGGGCCCGCCTTCAAGGCGGCTCGCAGCCGAGCCGCGTTCTGCGTGTCGCGATCGGCCTTCAGCAGGGCCAGCATCTTCGAATAGCTGTTCCGGTTGTCCGCCCCCGGTGGATCGCAGGCCAGCAGGTTGTCGAACGACGTGCCTTCGGCCAGATACGCCAGCACACGCGGCTGCGACACCTGGCTGCCGTCCTTGTGCCCCGATGCGTAAGCCGCAACGATCTCGGCCATCTTGGGCGGGTGGTCGGTGACCGGCTCCGCCCTACGGCCATCCGCGTGCGTCCAACGGTGGGGTGGCTGCCATTGACCGCCGCACACACTGCCCTGCGCCACGTGCACGACACAGCCGTCGTCCATGCGCACGAAAGCGCAGAGATACTCGGACGACGCGGCCGTGCCGTCCTCGCCCTGTGCAGAAAAACTCACGAACGTGTACCGCCGGTCCGGCGAGAGCTTGTCGGCATCATGCCGGGGGTCGTAGGCAAATTCCAAACCATCATCAAAGGCGGAAAGCACCCGGCCGTCCGCGCGCCTGAAGGTCAGCGACTGGTACCGGCCGTTGCCGCCGTCGGCATAGACCAGGGCGCCCGATGGGCCCGGCACACTGACCTGCGCATGCGCCGGCAGGCCAGCGGCAAGGGCAGCCAGCGCCAGAACGAAGAACCTGTTCATGATCTTTTCTGAAGGTGCATGTGGGGCTCAATTCTGTGCGCTAGCGCGTGTGATGCACTTTTTCCACGCCCGCGTTGGGACCAGAAAGGGCATGACACGCTCTAAGATGCCCCGTTCCAAAAAAGAAAAGACAGGGAGGCGCCATGCAAGTGGCTGTGATCAGGAGCCGGGCACTGGACGGGCTGAAGGCCACGCCGGTGACGGTGGAGGTTCATCTGGCCAACGGGCTGCCCAGCTTCACGCTGGTCGGCCTGGCCGATACCGAGGTCAAGGAGGCACGCGAACGCGTGCGCGCCGCGCTGCAGAGCTGCGGCTTTGACTTTCCGAGCAACAAACGCATGACGGTCAACCTGGCGCCGGCCGATCTGCCCAAGGACTCGGGGCGCTTCGACCTGCCGTTGGCGCTGGGCATTCTGGCAGCCAGCGGACAGCTCGACGCCGGCCGGCTGGCCGCCTTCGAGTTTGCTGGCGAGTTGTCGCTGACGGGCGAGTTGCGTGCCATCCGCGGCGCCCTGGTGATGGCGCTGGCCCAGCGCCAGGCTGGCCAGGCGCACGACGACGAGGCTGTGGGCGGACTGGTGCTGCCCATGGACAGCGCGCACGAAGCCGCGCTGGTGCCGCAGGCGCGCATCCACGGCGCGCGCCATCTGCTGGACGTGGTGCAGCAGTTTCTGCCCGAGCCGCGCGAGGCACAAACGCCCCAGGCAAGCACCGGCGATGCACCCGACCGGCCACCAACGACCCCATCCGACAGCGACGGCACAGGCTGGCAGCGCATCGCGCACCAGCCGCCACCGCCCGCGGCGCGCCATGCGCCCGATCTGCGTGACGTCAAAGGCCAGATCGCCGCGCGGCGCGCGCTGGAGATCGCCGCTGCCGGCGGCCACGGCCTGCTGCTGGTCGGCCCGCCCGGTTCGGGCAAGTCGCTGCTGGCCCAGCGTTTTGCCGGCGTACTGCCGCCCATGACGACCGACGAGGCGCTGGAAAGCGCGGCCGTGGCCAGCCTGGCCGGCCGCTTCTCGCCGCAGCGCTGGGCGCAGCGCCCCACCGCCGGCCCGCACCACACGGCCAGTGCCGTGGCCATGGTCGGCGGCGGCAGTCCGCCGCGCCCGGGCGAGGTCTCACTTGCCCACAACGGCGTGCTGTTCCTCGACGAACTGCCCGAGTTTCCGCGCTCGGCGCTCGAAGCCCTGCGCGAGCCGCTGGAAAACGGCCACATCAGCATCGTGCGCGCCGCGCGGCGGGCCGACTTTCCGGCCCGTTTCCAGTTGATCGCCGCGATGAACCCCTGCCCTTGCGGCTACCTGGGCACCGAACTCGACGGCCAGCCGCGCTGCCGCTGCTCGACCGCATCGATCTGCACGTGGAGGTGCGCGCCGTGGCGCACGCCGAACTGCTGGCCGCTGCGCCCGGCGAACCCAGCGACGCGGTGCGCGAGCGTGTGGTGCAGGCGCGCGAACGTGCCATCGCACGCCAGGGCCATGCCAACCAGCAACTGGCCGGGCCGGCCATCGACGCCCATGCGCACCTGGCGCCCGCCGCGCTGGAGCTGCTGCACAAGACGGCCAGCCGCCTGGGCTGGTCCGGGCGCGGCCTGCACCGCGCCATCAAGGTCGCGCGCACCATTGCTGACCTGGCCGGCAGTCCGCGCATCGAGCCCGTGCAGGTGGCCGAAGCCATCCAGTACCGGCGCGCGCCGCGCGCCTGAGCAGGTTCTGAAGCTACCAGGGCCACGCCAGCGACACACCAAGCCCGTCGCGCAGCGCCCGCTGGTACAAAGACCGCGCCACGGTCAGGTCCTGCAGCGCGATGCCCGTCATGTCGAACACGGTGATGTCGTCGGCGCGGCGACCCAGCCGCATCTGGCCGCTCAGGAGCGCGCCCAGTTCAAGGACCGGCAAATGGGGGCGCCCATTGGCCTTCGCCGATGGTGCGGGACTGAGCCGCATCGTCGACGACGAGAGCCTGCGCGCGTTCCAGCACGCCGGGCGGCAGTTCGCGTTTGCCGGCGGTGTCGGCGCCCACACAGTTCAGGTGCGTGCCCGCTTGCACAGCGTCCGCATCGAACAGCGGCCCGCCGCCCGGCGTGGCGGTGATCACGACATCGCTGGCCGCGACCGCTTCGTTGCGGTCGCGTGCCAGGCCGATCCGGCATTGGGCGCTGAAAAGCGACTCGAACGCGGCGTCGGGCTGTCCGTCGCGGCTGACGTAGCTCACCTGCTGGAGGTGGGGCAGCACACGCAGCGCATAAGCGACCTGCACACGCGCCTGCACGTCCGTGCCAAAGACACAGAGCCGGGCGCTGTCCGCGCGGGCCAGCCGCTGCAGGCCCAGCGCGCCTGCGGCGCCCGTGCGCTCGGTGGTGATCGCATTGCCATCCAGCACGCACAGCGGCCGGCCGGTATGCGGGTCGATCAGCAGCACGGTCGCCTGGTGCGGCTCGCCACCGGCGGGCCGGTTGCCGGGCCAGAAGCCCGCGGCCTTGAAACCCAACAGGTCCTGCGCGGCGACGTCGCCCGCCTTGATGCCGAAGACGCCCCCGGTGTGGAGTTTTTCGCGGATCAGCGGAAAGACCCGGCCCGCCGACTGGCTGTGCAGGATGAACGCTTCCTGGACCGCCGCCAGGACAGCGTCGGGGTCGAGCGCGGCCTGGACGGTGGGGCCGTCCAGCAGAAGAAGTCGGGCGTTGGGGTGCATGGTGTGCGCGGCTTTCAGGGCGGCTTACCAGCCGTAGAAACGGGGCCAGGCCGACGCGTTGCCGTCCGCATCGATCGCCTGGTAGACCGGATGCTGGGCGCCCGTGGCGCAGGCGTGGTTGGGCAGGATGCGCAGCCGCGTGCCGATGGGCAGACGCTGGGCGATGGTTTTGTCGACGCCGGCCGTGGCCGCGATGATGCCGTGCTCCTGGTTGGCGCCGCTGACGACATAGCCCGCCAGCACCTCGCCATCGGCCGTGCAGACCTGCCCATAGCCAAAGTCCTGCGGCTGGCGCTGCGTGCCGCGGTCGCGGCTCAGGGCCATCCAGCCCGCATCGACGATGGCCCAGCCCTTGTCCTCCTGGTGCCCGATGACGGTGGTCAACACCGACAGGGCGATCTCATCGAGCGTGCACACGCCCACGTTGTGCATCACGAGGTCGAAGAAGACGTAGACACCGGCGCGCACCTCCGTGACGCCTTCGAGCTGCTCGGCCGACAGCGCCGTGGGCGTCGAGCCGATGCTGACCACCGGGCACGGCAGGCCCGCCGCGCGCAGGCGCTTGGCCGCATGGACGCTGCGGCTGCGCTCCTGCTCGGCCATGGCCACCAGGGCCGCGCGGGTGTTGCATTCGTAGCTCGATCCGGCATGGGCGAGCACGCCGCCCAGCTGCATGCCGCCATCCACCAGCGTGCGGCCCACGGCGATGAGCAGGTCGTCGTCGGGCTTGATGCCGGAGCGGTGGTCGTCCACGTCCACTTCGATCCACACCTCAAAACGCTCGCCATGCTGCTGGCCGAAGGCAACGACGGCCTGCGCGGCCGGCACGCTGTCGGCAATGATCTTCAGGTCGCAACCCCGGCGGCGCAGCGCCAGCACCTGCGGCAGCTTGGTCGCGACGATGCCCACGGCATACACGATGTCGGTGATGCCACTGTCGAAGAATTCCTCGGCCTCCTTGAGTGTCGAAACCGTCACCCCCTGCGCGCCCGCCTCGATCTGGGCCTGGGCCACTTCCTGGCACTTGGCGGTCTTGACGTGGGGCCGAAAACGCACGCCCAGGCGGTCCAGCTGCGATTGCATGCGGCTGATGTTGCCCGCCATGCGGGTCACGTCGATCAGCGCGCAGGGCGTGTCGAGGGTCGAGATGCTGCTCATGAGACGGTCCTTTGGGGATTCGAAAGGCCGGTCGGCACCGGCGGCGAGGCCCAATGTAGGACGTCCGGCGGGCCGCGGGGGAAACCCCGCGTCAATCCCGCCTTCAATGAAATTTAACGCGGGCCTTTGCGGGCCTTGGGCAGCGTGCGCCACGGCGCCAGGCCCAGCGCCTGCTTGGCGGCGTCCAGAAACAGCTTCTGGCGCGGCGATACGCCGGTGCGCGACGGCAGCAAGGCCATCACGGGAGCCGTGGGCAGGCTCCAATCGGGCAGCACCCGCACCAGGCGTCCGGCGGCCAGCAGGCCCGCCACATCCCATTCCGAGCGCTCGACAATGCCCAGCCCCGCCAGGGCCCAGTCCGTGATGACCGTGCCGTCGTTGGACGACAGCACACCGGCCACCCGGATGGCCACGCCCTTGCCGCCACCGGCCGCGGGCGTGAAGCGCCAGCGGACGACGTCCTCGTCGTTCTCGCGCAGGCACAGGCAGTCGTAGCGCGGCAGGTCGGACGGGTGCTGCAGATCGTGGATACGGCGCATGTACTGCGGGCTGGCACACAGCACCCGGTCGTTGGGCGCGATCAGGTGGCCGACCCACGACGACGACTTGAGCTGGCCGATGTGGATGACGACATCGGCACCGGCCGCGTCCGACACTGGGCTTTCCGACAGCTGCAGGCGGATTTCCAAGTCGGGATGCGCACTGTGCAGCGGCTTGATGAGCGGCGCGATGTAGGCCCGGCCAAAGCCGAAGGGCGCGACGATACGCAAGCTGCCCGTGAGCCGCCCGCCGGGGTCGAGCAGGCCCGCGCCGATGTTCTCGATGCGCGCCAGGATCTCGACGGCCTGCGCGTGCAGCCGCTGCCCTTCCTCGGTCAGCGTGATGCCGCGGGACTGGCGCACAGCCAGGCGGACCTTCAGCGTCTGCTCCATGCGCTGCAGGCGGATCGTCACCGCGGGCGGCGTCAGGTCCAGCAGCCGGGCAGCCGCGGCCATCGAGGGTGCCACGGCCAGGGCACGGATCAGTCGCAGGTCGTCGGTCGTGAGCATGTCGGGGCGGGTCAGGATGATGAGCGTGACGGCAGGTATAACACCGTTGCCCCGGCCACGCCGCACCCGCTTCGTCAGCCCAGTGGCAGGCCCACGTAGTTCTCGGCCAGCGCGGTTGCCGCCGCGGTCGAGCCGACCAGGTAGTCGAGCTCGTCCTCCTGGATCTTCTGGCCGAACTCGCCCTCCTGCGGAAAACGGTGCATCAGGCTGGTGAACCACCACGAAAAACGCTCGGCCTTCCAGATGCGCGCCAGGCAGCGCTGTGAATAGTGGGCTATGCCCGCGGGGCTGCGCTCGCGGTAGAACTCGATGAAGGCCGACGACAGGTACTTGACGTCCGAGGCCGCCAGGTTGAGCCCCTTGGCGCCCGTGGGCGGCACGATGTGGCCGGCATCGCCCGCCAGGAACAGGCGCCCGAAGCGCAAGGGCTCGGTCACGAAGCTGCGCAACGGCGCGATGCTTTTTTCCAGCGAGGCACCGGTGACCAAGCGCTCGCGCGCCTCGGCATCGAGCCGCAGGCGCAGTTCGGCCCAGAACGCGTCGTCGCTCCAGGCTTCGACCTTGTCGGTCAGCGGCACCTGCAGGTTGATCTTGCCCCTGATTTACGGACACCTATCTAAGCGACATTGGCCAGCTCGTACTGCTCTGGGCTGAGGTAGCCCAGGGTCGAGTGCAGCCGGATCCGATTGTAGTCAACCTCAATGTAGTCAAACACATGAGCCTTGGCCTGCTCCCGTGTGGCGAGGTGTTCACCATGGATGGCCTCGACCTTCAGACTGTGGTTCCAACTCTCCATTGCTGCGTTGTCGTAGCAGTTGCCTCTGGCACTCATGCTGGCGATCAAAGCGTATTGCTCCAACAGGGCGCGGTGCTCGCGC
>WNDQ01000024.1 GCA_009912175.1 Paracidovorax wautersii
GCTACGCTGGTTTGCGACGCGCTGCGCATGGCGCTGTTTGCTCGCAATCGGCCTCGGGGAGTGATCGTGCATACTGACCGTGGTAGCCAATACTGCTCGCGCGAGCACCGCGCCCTGTTGGAGCAATACGCTTTGATCGCCAGCATGAGTGCCAGAGGCAACTGCTACGACAACGCAGCAATGGAGAGTTGGAACCACAGTCTGAAGGTCGAGGCCATCCATGGTGAACACCTCGCCACACGGGAGCAGGCCAAGGCTCATGTGTTTGACTACATTGAGGTTGACTACAATCGGATCCGGCTGCACTCGACCCTGGGCTACCTCAGCCCAGAGCAGTACGAGCTGGCCAATGTCGCTTAGATAGGTGTCCGTAAATCAGGGGCAAGATCAACCAGCTCAGGCCCCGACCGTTCCACTTATCGGCCTGTCCGAATTTCCGCCGCCACCTCTCCACCGATGCGACGCCCACCAGCAGTGACATGCGCAGCCCGTAAAGAATGGCCGAGTACACGTCGCGCCCCTGGTCGTCGCTGCCCAGCGGGTACACGGCGCCCGACAGGCCGGTGTCGCCCGGCCGGGTGAAGGCGTCGAGCAGTTCCAGGCCGGCCGGATCGAAGGGGTTCTGCAAGGCCAGCCACGGGGCCAGCGCCGCCAGGGTGACCAGCACGGCGAGTACGAGCAAAGCGGCTTGCACCCCAAGGGATGAGGCCAGTCCACGCAGGACGGGCGATTCCGACTGGCGCCAGCGGCGGCGGCTGGCGGCGCTCGCGGGCGGCGATTCACGCGCGGCGCAGGCGGGGGTCGACCAGCAGGTAGGCCAGATCGACGGCGAAGTTGATCAGCACGTACAGCACGGCGATCAGCAGCAGGTAAGCCGTGATCACGGGCACGTCCACCGCCTGGATCGACGAGATGAACAGCAGGCCCACGCCGGGCCACTGGAACACGGTTTCGGTGACGATGGCAAACGCGATGAGCGAGCCGAGCTGCAGCCCGGTGATGGTGACCACCGGGATCAGCGTGTTGCGCAAGGCGTGCCGGTAATGGATGCGCCGTTCGGGAATCCCGCGTGCCCGCGAAAAACGCACGTAGTCGGTGCGCAGCGCCTCCAGCATTTCGGCGCGCACCAGCCGCATGATCAGCGTGAGTTTGAACACGGCCAGGGTGCAGGCCGGCAGCACCAGCGACGACCAGCCCGACGCGGTCAGCAGCCCGGTGGTCCAGCCGCCCACGTTCACCGTCTGCCCGCGCCCGAACGAGGGCAGCCAATGCAGTTCGACCGAGAACACGTAGATCAGGCCGATGCCGATCAGGAAGGTCGGCAGCGAAACGCCGACGAGCGAGAACGCCATCAGCGCCCGGCTGGGCCAGCGGTCGCGGTGGATGGCGGTGGAAACCCCCAGGATCACGCCGCCGATGACGGCCAGCAGGCCGGCTGCCAGGGCCAGCTCCAGCGTGGCGGGCAGGCGCTCGGCAATCACCTCGACCACGGGGCGCTTGAGCCGGTACGAGATGCCGAACTCCCCCTGCACCACGTTGCCCAGGTAATGCAGGTACTGCACCACCACGGGCCGGTCGAAACCGAGCTCGGCGACCACCGCCTCGCGGTCGGCCACCGTGGCGTCTTCGCCGAGCAGGCTGATGGTCGGGTCGCCAATGTGCCGGAACACGAGGAAGGACACGAAGGAGACGGCCAGCAGGACCAGGATGGACTGGCCCAGCCGGCGCAGGAGCAGCAGCGTCATGCGGCTTACTTGGCGGCGGCCACGGGGCTGTCGGCGTCGCGCGCGAGCTTGAACAGCTTGAAGTAGGGCGTGTTCGACGGGTTCACCGGAATGTCGAACTTGCGCACCATGGCATAGGTCTGGATCTGGTCGTGCAGCGGCAGGTAGATCAGCTCTTTCTGCACCGTGGTCCAGATCGACTTGATGGTGGCATCACGCTTGACGGTGTCGCCCTCGGACGCCAGCGAGACGATCTGCTGATCCACCTCGGCGTTGCTGTAGCGGGTGGCGTTGGTGGAGCCGCGCGCGTTCTTGCCGCGGGTGTGCACCAGGTAGTCGAAGATGTAGGCCGAGTCGTAGGTGGGAACGCCCCAGCCGTACAGGTAGAAGTCGGTGTCCTGGCCGTTGATGGCGGCGGTCTGGATCGCCAGCGGCCGGGACGCGACCGTGGTCTTCACGCCGATGCGGCCCAGGAAACCGGCGACGGCCTGGCAGATCGCTTCGTCGTTGAGGTAGCGGTCATTGGTGCAGTGCAGGGTGATGCCGAAGCCGTTGGGGTAGCCCGCGTCGGCCAGCAGCTTCTTGGCCTGTTCCACATCGGTCTTGCCGACAACCGCGAACTCTTTTTCATAGCCGTGGACGAAGGGCGGCGAGATGATGTTGGTGGGCACCGACAGGCCGCGCATGACGGCGCGCTGGATGGCGTTGCGGTCGATGGCCAGCTGGAAGGCCTGGCGCACGCGCAGGTCGGCCAGCGGGTTCTTGTCCTTGACGTCGGCGTACTTGAGCGGCTCGGTGCCCACATTGAGGCCCAGGAAGATGGTGCGGTTTTCCGATGCCTGGTTCACGCGGAACCGGGGGTCTTCCTTGAGCCGCGCGATGTCCTGGATGGGCAGGTCCTGCACGAAGTCGACCTCGCCCGACAGCCGCGCCGAGACACGCGTGGCCGGTGACTTGATGGGCAGGTACACCAGTTCGTCGATCTCCAGCGGGAACTGGCCGCGTCCCCAGTACTGCGGGAAAAGCTTGAGCACGGTGCGGCTGTCCTGCTCGCGCGAGACCAGCACGTAGGGGCCGGTGCCGTTCACGTGGCGCGTGGCATAGCCTTCTTCCTTGGCCGTCGCGTTCGGCGGTTGCTCGGCGTTGTGGGCCTTGGCCCACGCGGCGTTGAGGATCTGGATGTTGATCAGGCTGTCGGGCAGCAGCGGGTTCGGGCCGCTGGTCTTGATCTGAATGGTGGAGGGGTCGACCTTGACGACGTCGGTGATCGACACCAGCAGCGACCGCATGTCGGAGTTGGGCGAGCGGGCGCGCTGCAGCGAGAACACCACGTCGTCAGCCGTGAAGGCGGCGCCGTCATGGAACTTCACGCCCTGGCGCAGCTTGAATTCCCACACGGTGGGGTCGCTGGTCAGCTTCCACGAGGTCGCCAGCGTGGGCTGCAATTTGCCGTCGGCGGTGCGGATGATCAGCGGCTCGTAGATCTGGTGCAGCAGGTTGTGGTTGGGGCCGTTGTTCAGCGCATGCGGGTCGAGCGTGGACGCATCCGTCGAACGTGCCCAGCGCAGGGTTTCGGCCTGCGCCGCCGAACCCATCCACAACGCGGCGGTCAGGACCGTCAGCAGGGTGAGGGTGCGAAAGGAAAAAGATCGCGGCAGAGTGTGGCCAGTGGTCATGGGTGAGGGGGCGAAGATTCTGGGGGACAAAAAAGGAAGGCGAACGGCAGACGTCGCCGCGATTGCCGCGCGATTGTGTTGGCAGGCTTGCCGTTGGCGAACGCCGAATTTCGCCTTAACAAATGCGAAGAAAAATGGCGCCCGCGGCGCCCGCTCAGGCCGCAGGAAAACGTTCGGACAGCAGCGCGAACAAGGCGCGCAAGCCCTGGGCTTCGCCCCCTGGGGGACGGCCGGGGCGCGCGTCCAGGTTCCAGGCAAACAGGTCCAGGTGCAGCCAGGGAAGCTGCGCCGGCACGAAGTTTTCCAGGAACAGTGCCGCCGTGATGGCGCCGCCCATGGGGCGGCTGGCGGCGTTCAAGGTGTCGGCATGGTCGGACTTGAGCATGCGGCGGTAGGGCGCCCACAGCGGCAGGCGCCACAGCGGGTCGGCGTGCTGCTGCGCCACGCGCAGCAGCGCGTTGGCCCAGTCGTCATGGTTGCTGAACAGGGCGGGCAGGTCCGGCCCCAGCGCCATGCGGGCCGCGCCGGTCAGCGTGGCCAGGTCGATCACCAGCGCGGGCGGCGTGGCGGCGTTCTGGATGGCGTGATGCAGCGCATCGGCCAGGATGAGCCGGCCCTCGGCGTCGGTGTTCTCGATCTCCACCTCGGTGCCGTTGCCGGCCGTGATGATGTCGCCCGGCCGCAGGGCGCCCGCGCCCACGGCGTTTTCGACGGCGGGGATCACCAGCTGGATCCGCACTGCCAGCCGGGCCCGCATGACCAGCTCGGCCAGGGCGATGCCATGGGCCGCGCCGCCCATGTCCTTTTTCATCCAGCGCATGCCGGCGGCGGGTTTGAGGTCCAGCCCGCCACTGTCGAAACACACGCCCTTGCCGACGATCACCACGAGTGGCAGGTGATCCTCGCCCCACGTCAGCTCTGTCACGCGCGGCGCTTGCGACGCCGCCTGGCCGACGGCGTGCACCAGCGCAAAACCGGCGGCGGGCAGGGCTTCGCCCACCCATTCGCGGTAGTGCGCGCCGTGGCGCTCGGCCAGTTGCCGGACTTCCGAGGCCAGTTGCGCCGGCCCCAGGTGATTGGCCGGCAGGTTGACCAGGCGGCGCACGTGACGCACGGCATCGACCAGCGGCGCGACCGCATCCTGTTCATCGGGGCTGAGCAGCAGCCGGGCGCCGTGGCCCGCCTGGTTTTCGGTGCTCTTGTGGGTGGGCAATGCACCCAGCGCCCAGCCCAGATGCAGCAGCGCGGCGTGCTCGGCCGGGGCGGGTGATGCCAGCCTGTAGATGCCGGACGGCAGCACGGCCGGCAGGCCCGCCAGTTGCCACAGCGGCTGCGCCGGGTCCACGCCCAGCAGCACGCCGCCCAGGTCGTGGTCGGCGCCGGGCAGCAACAGCGTCGTGGCCGGGCTGGCGTCGAAACCGGTGGTGCGTGCCCAAAGCGCCTGGGGTGCGGGCAACTGCGCCAGCACGCTGGGCAAATCCGAAGGCGTGGTCCGGTAGATGGGAATGGCCTGTTGTGTCGGCGGCAAGCCCGTGGTGAAAGCCGCGTGGCTCGATTGGGCAGAGTTGTCTGTGTGGGCGGTCATGGCGTCGTTGCTCAAGCCTGGCGTCAAGGCGGGACGGATGTTTGCCTGACGCGGAAAGTCCGCGATCTTGGTGCTCAGCAAAGCTGACGGCAACGACAAAAAACAGATACCACGCAACGAATTAGGCGGTTGGTTTGGCCTTCCGGCCAACGGCGTGTGCCGGGTGTCACTCGATCTTCAAACCCGCCAGTGCCGGATCGCCCGGCGGGTAACGCAGGTCGAGCTTGCGCAGCACCTCGCGCAGCAGCGTGGCGATCATCAGGTTGCGGTGGGTCTTGGAATTGGCCGGCACGATGGTCCACGGCGCCCAGGGCGTGTGGGTGGCGGCCAGCAGGTCGTCGTAAGCGCGGCGGTAGTCGCGCCACTGGCGGCGCGCGGTGATGTCGGCCTGGTCGAACTTCCAGTGCTTGGCCGGGTCGTCCAGGCGCGCCTGCAGCCGCTCGCGCTGTTCGTCGGGGCTGATGTGCAGCAGGAACTTGACGATGACAGTGCCGGTTTCGCTGAGCAGGCGTTCGAAGTCGTTGATCTGCGCGAAGCGCTGGCGCTGCTGGCGGGGCTTGATGGCGCCGTTGACCACGGGCACCAGCACGTCTTCGTAATGGCTGCGGTTGAAGATGGCGACCTCGCCCGCGCCGGGCACCTGCTGGTGGATGCGCCAGAGGTGGTCGTGCGACAGCTCGGTCGTGGTCGGCGCTTTCCAGCTCACCGCGCGCAGCCCGAGCGGGCTCATGCGGCCGAAGACGCCGCGCAGCGTGCCGTCCTTGCCGGCCGCGTCCGGCCACTGCAGCACCACCAGCAGCTTGTAGCGCCGGTCGGCATAGAACAGGTTCTGCAGGGTGTCGAGCTCGATGGCCAGCGTGTCGACCGCCGCCTTGTCCAGCGCCTTGTCACCGCACGAGAAAGGCTTGGCGCCCGCGTCAAGCGTGTCGAGCTTGCGCCGACGCCCACCCGGGCTGACCGCGAGCCAGTCGTTCCAGCGACGGGCGATGGTGGCGTCGGGGCTTTGGAAGACCGAAGACGTTCGTGATGCGGCCATGGCTGCTTTCCGTTGAGAGTGGATGCAGCGGCCAGTGTCCAGTAAAAAGGGCGCGGCGCCCATCCCTGGGTCGCCGCGCCCTTTACGAAGGACGTCGCGGGTCAGAGACCGGCCGGGCGCGTGTAGCCCGGGAAGTCCTGGTCGAGCACCTGCTTGAAGAAAGGCGACTTGAAGGCGGCGGCCAGGTCCTGGGCCCAGGGCTTGGTTTCGTCGCCCTTGCGCACGGCCACGACTTGCTGGTACTGCACGGGCGGCTTTTCCAGGGCCAGGGCGCTGGTGAACTTCAGGCCGGAGGCGGTGGCGAAGTTGCCGGGCACGATGGCGATGGCCACGTCGCCCAGGGTGCGCGGCAGTTGCGCGGCTTCGATGGGCTGGAACTTGAGGTTCTTGGGGTTGCCGACCACGTCGCGCTCGCTCACGCGCAGCGCATCGACGTCGGGCTTGACGGTGACCAGGTTCTGCTGGACCAGCAGTTGCAGCGCACGTGCGAGGTTGCTGGGGTCGTTGGGCAGCGAGACGCGGTCGCCGTCCTTGAGGTCGGCCAGGCTCTTGCGGCTTTCCGAGTAGATGCCCATGGGCGCGGTCGTGCTTTGCACCAGGTCGATCAGGTCGAGCTTCTGGTCGGTCTTGAAGCGGTTGAGGTAGGTGATGTGCTGGAACAGGTTGGCGTCGAGCGAGCCTTGCGCCAGGGCCATGTTGGGCTGCACGTAGTCGTTGAATTCGACCAGCTTGACCTTGTAGCCCTGCTTTTCGAGCTGGGGCGCGACGGCCTTCTTGAGCACGTCGTAGTTGTAGCCGGCGGTCGCGCCCAGCGTCAGGCTGGTCTTGGCCGGGTCGGCGGCTTGCACGGTGGCGGCGGCCAGGCCGAAGGCGGCGGCGGTGACGGCCAGCACGAGCTGGCGGCGGATGATGGACATGGTGAACTCCTCGGTACGGCGGGTTTTTGTGATGCGCAGAAAGATGGGGCGTGGTCAGCGTTTATCAAGTCAGCGTTTGTCAAGCCGGTGCGCCAGCGCGCTGCCGCCGAACTGGATGAACTGCACCAGCACGATGAGCAGGGCCACGGTCAGCAGCATGACGTCGGTCTGGAAGCGGTAGTAGCCGTAGCGGATGGCCAGGTCGCCAATGCCGCCGCCGCCCACCACGCCGGCAATTGCCGAGTACGACAGAAAGCTCACGGCCAGCACGGTCAGCGCCAGGATCAGGCCCGAACGCGCTTCGAGCACCAGCACGCGCCAGACGATCTGCAATTCAGAGGCGCCCATGGCGTGCGCGGCCTCGATCACGCCGCGCGGCACTTCGCGGATGCTTTGCTCGACCAGGCGGGCGAAGTAGGGGATGGCGGCCACCGACAGCGGCACCGCCGCGGCCAGCGGGCCGATGGAGGTGCCGGCCACGATGCGTGTGAAGGGCACCAGCGCCACCAGCAGGATGATGAAGGGGAAGGAGCGCACGGTGTTGACGATCCAGCCCAGCACCAGGTAGGACGAGCGGTGCGCCAGCGACTGGCCGGGGCTGAGCAGGAACAGCAGCACGCCCAGCGGGCCGCCGAGCACGATGGCCGCGCTCAGGCCGATGGCCAGCATCAGAAAGGTCTGGCCGGTGGCGCTCCACAGCTCGGGCAGGATGGCGAGTAGGTTTTCGGACATGGCAGGCAGTCGGGGAAATCAGGTCGTTGTCGGCGGAAAAAAGGACAGGCGGCGGGCGCGTTCAGGCGGCCTTGCGTGCGGCGGAGGCGGCGGCCTCGATGCGCGCCGCGTGCTCTTTCAGCACGTCTTCGCGCACCTGCTCCTGCGCCAGTTCCTGGCCCAGGGCGCTCACGCGCGGGGTCTCGAAGTCGGCCACGTCGAACTGCTCGGCGATGCGGCCGTCCTCGACGATGGCCACGCGGTCGCACAGTGCGTGCACGACCGACAGCTCGTGCGTGACGATGACGATGGTCACGCCCAGCTTGTCGTTGATCTCGCGCAGCGTCTGCAGCACCGAGCGTGTGGTCTCGGTGTCCAGCGCCGACGTCGGCTCGTCGCACAGCAGCACCTTGGGGCGCGAGGCCAGCGCGCGCGCGATGGCCACCCGCTGCTTCTGGCCGCCCGAGAGCTGGGCCGGGTAGCTGTGGATCTTGTCGGTCAGGCCCACGATGGCCAGGCATTCGTTCACGCGCTTGACGATCTCGGCCTGGCCGCGGTTGCCGTGCAGCTTGAGCGGGAAGGCGACGTTGTCGAACACGGTGGCGTTCTGCAGCAGGTTGAACTGCTGGAAGATCATGCCGATGCCCTGGCGTGTCTCGCGCAGTTCGCGCTTGGACAGGGCGGTGAGGTCGCGGCCGTCCACACGCACGTGGCCGGCGTCGGGGCGTTCGAGCAGGTTGATCAGGCGCAGCAGCGTGGACTTGCCCGCGCCGCTCTTGCCGATCAGGCCGAAGACGTGGCCGGCCTCGATGTCGAGCGACACCGACTTGACGGCGTCAAACGTGCGGCCGTCGGGCAGGGCGAAGGTCTTGCTGACCGCATCGAGCTGGATCAGCGCGGTCGAGGAGGAGGTGGAGGAGCTCATGGATCAACAAAAAGGCAAAGCCCCGGCATGCGGGGCTGGGGCTGTATCGGTCCGCGGACCGGTACAGCCGAAGGCGCGAAGTGTGTGCCAGTTCTCAAGCCGGGGGAACGATGCAATTGTCCTATTTTTATGCCTGGGCGTTCTATGGGCGGGCTTTGAAGTGCGAAAAACAAGAATAGGACGAGTGCCCAGGCCGTCGTCGGCAGGTCGGTTCTGGCTTCTGGGTGTTCGTGAGAACCCAATAAAAATCAAGGGATTATGGCCGGTTGTCGGAAAGCCGAGGGGCGCGTGTCGTGGCGCGGCGCCGGGTTGCTGCGGTGCCTCTATATGAATAGGCGCAATCCTTTGTTGGTCGCGGCCGGGCACGCGCCTAGATTGGGCGGTTGTTCGCCGCGGGCCGATTGCCGGCGCGCGGTCCGTTGTTTCAAGGACACCGAGGACATTCCACCATGCCCACACACGATGAAGCCGCGGCCGGCCTGGCCGGTATTACCGCCGCTGACGGGCGTCGCCATGCCCTGGCCGACGTGCTGATCATTGGCGGCGGCCCCGCAGGCACCTGGGCCGCGATCAGCGCGGCCGCGCGCGGCGCCCGCGTCATCCTGGCCGACAAGGGTTATTGCGGCACTTCGGGTGCGACGGCGCCGTCGGGCACGGGTGTGTGGCACGTGCCGCCCGAGGGCGATGCGCGCGAGAAGGCCAAGGCCAGTCGCTGGGACATGGGCGGGCACCTGGCCGAGCACGACTGGATGGACCGCGTGCTCGCACAGACCTGGGCGCAGGTCGCGCAACTGGCCGAATGGGGCTATCCCTTTCCGCGCGACGAACGCGGCCAGTTCGTGGCCACGTCGCTGCAGGGGCCCGAGTACATGCGGCTGATGCGCAAGCAGGCCAAGGCGGCCGGCGCGCGCATCTGGGACCACAGCCCGGCGCTGGAGCTGCTGGTCGACGCGCAGGGCACGGTCGCGGGCGCGGCCGGCGTCAACCGCCAGACGGGCGAGAGCTGGAGCGTGCATGCCGGCGCCGTGGTGCTGGCCACGGGCGGCTGCGCCTTCCTCAGCCGCGCATTGGGCTGCAACGTGCTCACGGGCGACGGCTACCTGATGGCGGCCGAGACCGGCGCGGCGCTGTCGGGCATGGAGTTCTCCAACGCCTACGGGCTGGGGCCGGCCTTCTCGTCGGTCACCAAATCGCTGTTCTACAACTGGGCCACCTTCTATGACGGCCACGGCCAGGTCATCGAGGGCGCGGGCTCGTCGCGCGGGCGCGGCATCATCGCCAAGACGCTGCAGACCGAGCCTGTCTACGCCTGCCTGGACCACGCCGACCCGCAGATCCAGGCCTGGATGCGGCGCGCCCAGCCCAACTTTTTCGTCTCCTTCGACCGCCAGCGGATCGACCCCTTCACACAGCATTTCCCCGTCACGCTGCGGCTGGAAGGCACGGTGCGCGGCACCGGCGGCCTGCAGGTGGTGGATGCGAGTTGCGCCACCACCGTGCCCGGCCTGTACGCGGCCGGCGACGCCGCCACGCGCGAGCTGATCTGCGGCGGCTTCACGGGCGGCGGCAGTCACAACGCGGCCTGGGCGCTGTCGTCGGGTTTCTGGGCCGGCGCCGGCGCGGCCGACTTCGCGCGCGGTACGCGGGCCTTCGCGCACCGGCCACGGCAGTCGGCCGGCCGGGCCGGCGCGCGGCTGCAGGACGGCACGGCGGGGCAGACCGGCGCCATCGACAGCGCCGCGCTGATCGCGGCCGTGCAGGCCGAGGTCTTTCCCACCGAACGCAACTGGACGCGCCAGGCCGATCTGCTGCGCGATTCGCTGACACGGCTCGATGCCTGGTGGCAGCGCGCCCGCGCCAGCAGCGCACCCGGCGACGCCGCCGAGCGCGTGCGCACGCGCGAAGCGATCGCCATGCTGGCGACGGCCCGCTGGATGTACCGCAGCGCACTGGCCCGGCCCGAGACCCGCGGCATGGCGCGCCGCGCCGACCACACCGCCATCGACCCGGCCCAGCGCCACCGCCTGCTCAGCGGCGGGCTGGACGAGGTCTGGACCCGGCCGCAGGCCGTGGCCGAACGGGCGCACAACGGTTACCAGGAGGCCGCATGATCGAGATCGTCAGCGCCACGCGCTGCACCGGCTGCAACATCTGCGTGCACGCCTGCCCCATCAACGTGTTCGAGGCGGTGCCCGGCGGCATCCCGCGCATCGCGCGCCAGGACGACTGCCAGACCTGCTTCATGTGCGAGCTGTACTGCCCTGAAGACGCGCTCTACGTCGCGCCCGTGGCCGACGGGCCGGTCACGCTGTCCGAGCAAAGCCCCGGTGTGGCGCCGCTCATGGGCAGCTACCGCGCGGCCATCGGCTGGGGCAAGGGACGGCTGAGCACGGCGGAACAGGACGCGAGCTTCGAGCTTTTGAAACGGGCGCATTGACATGAGACCAGCCTTATCGACTTTCGCGCCTGGTGTGTCCTCGCGCCGCCGCTGGCTGCAGCGCGCCACCGGTGCTTTTGCGGCGGCCAGCCTGGGCCTGCCGGCCTGGGCACAGACGAACGGCGCGGCCGGCAAGACCTTGCGCCTGGGCTACATCGGCCCGTCGCCCTACCTGACCAAAGCCACGGGCTGGGCACTCAAGACCGGGCTGCTGCTGCGTGAGTTGCAGCCGCTGGGTTTTGCCGACGTGAGCCTGCACGTGTTTCCCAACGGGCCGGACCTGAATGAGGCCTTCATCTCCGGCGCCATCGACGCGGGCATCTACGGCGACACCCCCACCGTGGTGGCTTATTCGCGTGGCCTGGCGGGCCGGCTCATCGGCTTTGACGAAATCGGCCTGAACGCCTGGCTGCTCACGCCGCGGGGCGGTGTGGCGCGCGTGCGCGATCTCGACGGCCAGGTGGTGGCCGTGCCGCTGGGCTCCTACATGCACCGCTATGTGCTGGGCGCGCTCAAGGAAGAGGGCATTCTGGGTCGCGCCAAGGTGGTCTACATGCTGCCGCGCGATGCCGGACCGGCGCTCGACAAAGGTTCGATCGCGGCCTTTGCGGCGCCCATCGACACGGGGCCGCTGCTGGCCTCGCAAGGGTTCCCTGTGATCGACGAGGCCGCGCGACGCCCGCATCTGCGTGGCACGTCGGTCATCGTGGCGGGGCAGAAACTGCTCGACGCGACCCCCGGCCTGCCTGCCGCCTGGCAGCGCGCACGGGCCGCCGCGCTGCGCGAGATCACGGCTGACCCTGAGCGTTATTACGCCTTCCATGCCGAGGTCTCGCGTTTCCCGCTGGAGGCCGTCAAGGTCTCGCACCCCATCGCGCAGTTCCCGGCCGAGCCGTATCCGCGCGAGGGTCTGGCGTCGCTGGACGAGGTCAAGCGGTTCCTGCTCGAGGAAAAACTGATCCGCAAGGACGTGGACCTTGACGCCTGGCGTGTGGCGGAGGTGTGAACGACTACCAAGGCGGGTGTGGGTCGAGGGTGTCCGCCGCAGCGAGGTCAAGGAGGAGCCGATAGCCGTCAGGCTATTGGCGGGGGACAGGAGCGGAGGCGGACACCCTCGGCCCGCACCCGCCGTGTTCGCAGTCGCCCAGTCGGTGTCGCCAGACGCAGGCTCATGTCACGAGTGGCAGATCAACCCATCGCCTAGTTGCGTTACCTCGAACGCGATGTCGCCCACACGGCGCTCGCGTGCGTCGAGCAGGGCACCGTTGATCTTCCAGTGGCGCACCAGTCGATCCAGCAATTGGGCCGAGTCGGCATCGCCTTGTGCCAGCAGCACCTGGGCATGGCCTGTATCGGGTGCCACGGCATCGCCCAGCACACGGTAGAAGCGCCATTCCTCGCGGGCCATCAGGCGCGTCACCACGGCCTCGTCCTCGACCAGGGCCTGGCATTCGCCCGCCATGAAACCCGAGACGGCGTGAATGCCCGATGGATAGGTGTGGGGCACGGCGCCCCATTGCTGCGCCACGGTGTGGGCGTACGGGCTGCCTTGCTGCACGCAGACCGAGGCCTGGCGCAAGTCCTTCGCCTGCGCGATGGCGCTGCCGCGCAGCACGGCCAGCCGGCCGGGGCCGGCGGTGTAGGTGCTGGCCACGGGCTGCTGCGCACCGTTGTCAGACGGTGGGGTGGCATCGTCGGTTGCGCTGCCTGCAATCACCAGGTCGGCCGCAGGCGCTGCGGGCTGCGGCGGCAGGCCGCGCAATGCCGTTTGATGGGGCGCCGGGACCAGTTCCAGCCACACGCCCAGGCGTTGGGCCAGGAAGCGCGCGAGCGATTCGTCGAAACCATCGGGCTCGGGCGGCGTGGGGGCGTTGGGGGGCGCTGCAGCCAGGGGCCGGTGGACGCGGCGTCCCAGTCGGGCTCGGGCACCACGGCGCCCAGCCAGCGTTGCACGGGCGGCGGCAGGTGCGACGGCAGGTCGGGCACCCAGGGCAGCAGCAGCGAACTGAGCGCCACGGCCGAGCCCAGGCCGAGCACGCCCAGCACGGCCGCCAGCCGGCGGTCCCAGCGTGCCTGGCCGGCCGGGCGGGCGGAGGCCGGCGTCACGGAGGCGCTCGCCACAACCGGTTGGGCGTGGCGCGGCCAGGGCAGGGGCTCAGCCATTGAGCGTCAGCCCCTTGCGCCAGCGTGTCAGGCGCTTTTCCAGCAGCGCAAGCACGTAGTTGAGCGCCAGGCCCACGCTGGCCAGCAGCAGGATGCCCGCGTACATGGTCGGGATCTGGAACACCTCCTGCGAATTGAGCGTGAGGAAACCCAGGCCCGAATGCGCGCCGATCATCTCGGCGGCCACCAGCGCCGTCACGCAGTAGGCGCCGGCCAGGCGGATACCCGTGAAGATCGAGGGCGAGGCCGCGGGCAGCACCACCTTGGTGAACACGAAACGTTGCGAGGCGCCCATGGAACGCGCCGAGTTGATCAGCAGTTGGTCGACCTGCTTGACGCCGCTGATGGTCGACAGCAGCACGGGCCAGAACGAGGCCCAGAAGATGATCGCCACCTTGGACAGTTCGCCAATGCCGAAGAACAGGATGAAGACCGGGAATAGCGCCAGCGCCGAGGTCTGGCGGAACAACTGCAGGATGGGGTCGATGACGACCTCCAGCCGCTGGAACCAGCCCATGAGCAGGCCCAGCGTCACGCCCAGCGTGATGGCCAGCGCCAGTCCCCACAGCGAACGCTGCAGGCTGGCCGCCACGTGCTTGAGCAGGTCGCCGTTGCCAGCCAGTTGCCAGATGGCCTCGGCCACCTGCGTGGGCGGGCTGAGATAAGCGCTGCTGACCAGGCCGGCGGCCGGCAGCAGCTCCCACAGCAGCAGAAAGCCCACGATGCCGAGCAGGCCCAGCGAGCGGTCGCCCAGCCGGATGGCGCTGCGACGGCGCTTGGTTTTGTGCGCGGCGGTGGTAATGGGCTGGGTCGCGGAAGAGGGCAGGCTGGCGCTCATGTGGCAACTCCTGCCGAGCGGCTGCGTGGGCTGGCGGCGATGGTGGTGTCGTCGGGCCGCTCGCGCGGGTCGGCGGTGGCGCCCAGGGGGCGGGGGACGGTGCCGGGGTTGATGAACTGGACCTCGTCCTTGAGCACGCCCCAGGCGCGCTGGCGCAGCTCGACGAAGGCGGCGGTGTTGCGCACTTCAGCCTGGCGCGGGCGCGGCAGGTCGATGTCGATGATCTCCTTGATCGTGCCGGGGCGCTTGGTCATCACGGCCACGCGGTCGGAGAGGTAGATGGCCTCGTCCAGGCTGTGCGTGATGAACACGATGGTCTTGCGGTGCTGTTCCCAGATGCGCAGCAGCTCGCCCTGCAGGATCTCGCGTGTTTGCGCGTCGAGCGCGGCGAAGGGTTCGTCCATGAGCAGCACGTCGGGCTTGTAGGCCAATGAACGTGCAATGGCCACGCGCTGCTTCATGCCGCCCGACAGCTCGTGCGGATAGCGTTGCGCGAAGCCCGACAGGCCCACCAGCTCCAGGTATTCCTGCGCCGTGCGCAGGCGCTCGGCCTTGGACACGCCGCGAATTTCCAGGCCGACGGCGATGTTCTCGATCACCGTGCGCCAGGGAAAGAGGGCGTAGCCCTGGAACACCACGCCCTGGTTCGGGTTGATGCCTTCGAGCGGCAGGCCGTTGACGGCGATGCTGCCCGCGCTGCGCTCGGTCAGGCCGGCCAGGATGCTCAGGAAGGTGGACTTGCCGCAGCCCGAGGGGCCGAGGATGGTGATGAATTCACCATCGCGCACGTCGAGGTCGAAGTCGTGCAGCACGGTCAAGTTGTCGTCGGCGCCGTCCTCGCCGCGCACGTCGTAGTCCTTGCGCACGCCGCGCGCGACGATCTTGTGGGTGCCGCCGGCGGGGTTGGGGGTGTGGCTCATGACACGCGCCTCAGGTCGATGCCGCCTTGGCGTAGGGGTTGAACTCGTTGGTGTAGATGTCCTTGACGGCCACCTTGCCCTTGGCCAGCTTGCCTTCGGTTTCGAGCACGTCGATGTAGTACTGGATCGGCGGCTCGGTGATGACCAGGTCCTCGATGTAGGCGTAGCGGTCCACGTAGTCGAGCTGCAGGTTGATGCGTTTGGAGATGAGCTGGCGCGCCTCTTCCGGATGGGCGTTGACCCAGTTGGCGGCCTTGGCGATGGCGGTCACCACGTCGCGCACGGCCTGCGGGTTCTGGCGGATGAACTTGCCATGCGCGCTGTAGGGCGCCATGCCGCCCAGGCCGCCGTCAAGGTCGTAGTCGCTCCACAGCCGCACCAGTTCGGGCGCGTGGTCGGCGCGGCCCGAGAAGGGTGCGTGGATGATGGCCAGATCGGTGTTGCGCGTGACCAGCGTCTGCTCGGCCTGTTCGTCCGGGATGACGACGAAGTTGATCGTGCGCACGTCCACGTTGTGCTGGCGCAGCCAGGTCTTGGTGACGAACTCGGCGCAGGCGCCGAAGCTGTTGATGCCGATGGTCTTGCCCTCGATGTCCTTGGGCGTGCGGATGCCAGAGTCCTTGCGCACGAAGTACTTCATGTGCGGCGCTTCCTGCAGCGTCTTGCCGCCCGCGGCCACGACCTTGATGTCGCTGCCCGCGGCCACGGCCGAGATCACCAGCGGCACCATGCGCGAGCCGAAGTCGATCTCGCCCGTGCCCACCAGCGGGATGATCTGCGGCGCGGCCACCTTGCCGATGTAGTTGGGCCGGGTGTTGGTGCCTTCGAAGTAGCCCAGTTCCTCGGCCAGGTAGATGAGGTCGAACGAGGGATTGTTGGGGTATTTGAAGGTGACCTTCTCGCCCACGCTGCTGACGACGGCCGGGCCGCCTGCCGACGCGGCGGCGGCCGGGCTGGACAAGAAGGGACTGGGACATGGAAGGCTCCGTTGCAACAAACAGAAAAAGTGTCGGGGCCGCCGCTGCGGTCGAGCGCGCCTGGGCGGGCGTGCGGCAAGCGGACGGGCACGTAAAAGCGCTGGATGCTAGAGGGGGCGAGTCCTGCATCGCAACGAAGCTTTTTGTGCTTGAATATGAATCTGCGGTGCCCGCCGGGGCGGACGGGCCCGCCCTGCCGCGCAGCCGGTATCATCGGCGCCCCGCCTGCGGCCAGACTGCATGCCGACTTGTTTGCCCATCCCGATTCCCGTCCCAGGAGAGACCCCATGAAAGTCAGCGACATCCTGCGTGTCAAAGGCAACACGCTCTACACCGCGACCCCCGACGAGCCGCTCATCGAAGCCCTGACGGTGATGGCCGAGAAGGACATCGGCTCGCTGGTCGTCATGGAGCACGGCGACCTGGTGGGCATGCTGACCTTCCGCGAGGTCATCCAGGCCGTGACGGCCGCCGCCGGCCAGCCGCTGGTCTCGCTGGTGCGCACGCACATGGACGACGCGCCCCTGACCTGCGCGCTGGAAACGGAACTGGACGAGGTGCGTCGCATGATGCTGGAGCGCCATGCGCGCTACATGCCGGTCATGAACAAACGCATGCTGATGGGCGTGATCAGCTTCTACGACGTGGCCAAGACCGTGGTCGACAGCCAGAACTTCGAGAACCAGATGCTCAAGGCCTACATCCGCGACTGGCCCGAGGACCACGCCGCCACCGAGAAGGCGGACTGAGGTCGCACAAGCCCTGCTGGATCAGTCCAGCAGGTCCGAGTAGTCCCCGCGGCTGTAGTCCGCGATGGCCGTCCAGGGCTGACGGCCGCCGGGCAGCCGGGTGGCCGTGAGCCGGTAGAGCGAGGTGCCGTGGGCATCCACCTGCTCGATGCGGCGCGGGTATTGGCCGGCGACATCCCAATCCACCCGCGTTGTCTGTTCCCCTTGCGTGCGTGTGTAGCGCTGCACGCCCGCGCGCAGCGGGCCTTCGGGTGTCATGGCGCGCAGCGCCACCGGCGTGACGATCCAGTACGCGCCGTCCCACGAGCCGCCGTAGCCCACGTTGCCGTAATGCGCCAGGTCGACCTCGATCACGCGCCGCGCCTCGGCCAGCACCACTTTTACCGACACCTGGCCTTGCGCGTTGCGCTGCAGCAGCAGCGGCGCACCCTGGGCCTCGTCGTGTGCGTGGCCGGCGTGCGGGCCGTGGGCGTGTTCGTGCCCGTGGGCCAGGCTGGCCACGATGGCGGGGGGCAGTTCGCGCTCGATCCAGACCTGGCATGAGCGTCGGTAGACGTGGTTGCTGTAGGTGGTTTCGCGCTGCACGCCGTCCTGGCCGATGCTGCGGGTGTAGTGTGTCACGCGCAGGTCGACCGCGGGCGCGTCGGCCGCCGCGGCCGCGGCGTTGGCGGGCGCCTGCGTTTGGGCAAGGGCCGGGGGCAGCGCGCCCAGCGCCAGGCCGGCGGCCAGGGCGCAGGGCATGATCAGCGTGTGGATCCGGGGCATGGGGGTTGACGGCAGGGTTTTCACAGGCCGGCCGCTTCCTTGACCTTGGTGAACACGCGGGTGTTGTCCAGGGTGCCCTTGAACAGCTTGGCGCCCGCGCCGCCGGCATACAGCATGACGTCGCCGCCGCCGTGGGTTTCCGAGCCGGGCGTGCCCAGGTTGACGCCGACTTCCTGCAGGAAGTTGTCGTCGGTGGTGTCGACGTGGGTCAGGTCGTCGCGCTGTGCGCTGCGGGCCGGCGCGATCCACGGCTTGTTGCCATCCTCGCCGTTGACCTGGCTGCCGGCGCTGGCGCCCGGGCGGCCGCCATTGCCGAACACCAGCGTGGTGTAGGGCTTGCCGTCGGCGGCCTTGGCCAACTGGCCGCTCTGGTAGTCGACGGCCTTGCCCAGGATGGGGTTGCCGATGGCGGTGTAGCCGTTGAAGGCGATGGCGTGGTCGTGGTCGGCGGTCACCACGACCAGGGTGCTGGCCAGGCTCGGGTCTTTTTTCTGCATGTAGGCCAGCGCGGCCTCGACGGCGGTGTCCATCGCCAGAGTGTCTTCCAGCGCGCGCTTGGCGTTGGTGCCGTGCAGCGCGTGGTCGATGCGGCCGCCCTCGACCATCAGGAAAAAGCCCTTGTCGTTGCGGCTGAGCACGTCCAGCGCCTTGGTGGTCATCTGCGCCAGGCTGGGCTGGTTCAGGTTCTGCTGCACGCGGTCGAGTTCGTAGGCCATCTCGCTTTGCGAGAACAGGCCCAGCAGCTTGCCGCTTTGCGTGGCGTCGAGCGCGGCGAGCTGGCTGCCGGTGCTGACGTAGGTGTAGCCCTTGGCCTGCATGGCCTGGACCAGGTTGGCGTCGTCGGTGCGCTTGCTGCTGGCGTTGACCGACTTGGGCGGGTAGTTGCGCTGGCCGCCGCCCATGAGCACGTCCACGCCGTCGCCCAGGGCCGTGTTGTAGTTGGCGTGGCCGGGCACCGACTGCTCGGCGATGGTGTTGTAGCCGTTGCGGTTGCAGATGTGGGCATAGGTGGCCGCGGGCGTGGCGTGGCCCACGCGGGTGGTCGAGACCGCGCCGACCGAGCGGCCCTGTGCCTTGGCCAACTCCAGCAGGGTGGCCGCGGGCTGGCCGTTGCCGCTGGCGCAGGTCGAGTTCTCGTTGCTGTCGACGTACTGGGTCGATCCGCCGGGCACGTAGGCCACGGTGTCGGCCGACATCGAGATGACCTCGTTGTTCATCTTCACGCCGGTCATGTAGGCCGACATCGAGGGCGCGCTGTCGGTGGTCTGGCCATCCTTGGAGAAGGTCTTGACGCGCGCGGCGTATTCCAGGCTTTGCAGTGTCAGGCTGGCGCGTTCGGGCGAGGCCAGCTTGGCGCCCGCGGCGATCTGCTTTTCGCCCTTGTAGATACGCGCGGCCGTGACGGTGACGGGGCCCATGCCGTCGCCCAGGAAAAAGATGACGTTCTTGGCGCTGTTCTGCGCCAGGGCGGGCGTGGCCAGGCCGGCCAGGGCGCAGACGAGCGCCAGGGCCAGCGGGGAGTTGCGGAGGATGGATTTCATGGTCGGGATTCCTTGGGGTGCCGGGGATGCGGGGTCACAGCCCGATGGCGTTCTTGATCAGGCCGAACACGTCGGTGTTGGTGAGCGTGCCCTTGAAGTTCTCGGCGCCCAGGCCTTGCGCGCCCAGGAAGACGTCGCCGCCGCCATGCGTCTCGGAGGCCATCGGAACGACCGCTTCCTGCAGGTAGTCGGCGTTTTCGAGCGTGGCCTCGTCGATGGCGCTGCGCGTGGACGGGCGGTTGGGGCCGTTGCCGAAACCCAGCACGGTGTAGGGGTTGCCGTCCACGTCGGTGGAGGGGCGGCCATCCACGTAGTTCTTGACCAGGCCCAGCACGCCGGGCTTGCCGGGCTCGGTCTTGCCGGTGATCTGGGCGTAGCCGTTCATCTGCAACGTGTGGTCGTGGTCGGCGGTGACGACGATGAGCGTGTTCTTCAGCCCCGGGTCGATCGCCTGCATCTTGTCGATGGCGGTCTGCACGGCGTTGTCGAAGGCCACGGTGTCCTGCAGCGCGCGGCGTGCGTTGGTGGCGTGCAGCGCGTGGTCGATGCGCCCGCCCTCGACCATCAGGAAAAAGCCTTTTTGCCGGGCCGCCAGCGCGTCGATGGCCTTGGCCGTCATCTCGGCAATGCTGGGCTCCTTGGCCGGGTCGCGGTCGAGGTCGTAGCTCATCTCGCCCGGGGTGAACAGGCCGGCGATCTTGCTGCCGTCGGCGGGCAACTGGTCGAATTCGCCGCGGCTGGTGGCCAGGCGGTAGCCGGCCTGCTTGAGTTCAGCCGTGAGGTCGCGGCTGTCGTTGCGGCGGCTGCCCTCGCCCTTGGGCAGGAAGTTGCGCAGGCCGCCGCCCAGGATCACGTCGATGCCGTCGCCCAGTCGGCTGTTGTAGCCTGCGCCGCCGGGCACCAGTGCCGCGGCGATGGTGTTGTAGGCGTCGCGGTGGCAGACGTGGGCGTAGGTGGTGGCGGGCGTGGCGTGCGTGACGCGCGTGGTGGTCACGACGCCCGTGCCGTAGCCGGCGGCCTTCATCTGCTCGAGCAGCGTCTCGGCCGGCTCGCCATTGCCGCTGGTCGGGCAGGTGGTGTCTTCGCTGGCCACGTAGGCCTTGCCGTTGGCGTCGGTGGCGCGGGTCTCGGGCGACATCGAGATGACCTCGTTGCGCATCTTCACGCCGGTCATGTAGGCGGCCATCGAGGGCGCGCTGTCCGTCACCTGGCCGTCGAGCGAATAGGTGTGGACGAAGGCGGTCTCGGGCAGCCGGTCGATGGCCAACTCGCCGGCCTCGCCCACCTTGTAGATGCGCGAGGCCGTCAGGGTGGTGATGCCCATGCCGTCGCCCAGCAAAAAGATCACGTTCTTCTTGGCCGTGGCCACGGGCGGGGTGGTCGTGCCACCGGCGCTGGACGTGCCGTCGCTGCCGCAGGCGGCCAGGGCGATGCACAGGCCCGTCATCGGAACGAGCAAGGCGGTTTGAAGGGTTCGGCGTTTCATTGGAAGCGGCTTTCCATGCGGCTGAGGAAGAAAAAGGGCCCCTCGGTCCATCGCTACGCGATGCTCCGATCCCCCGTGGGGATGCTTTTGTCTTGGGGCGGCCCGGCGACAAACAAGGGCCCCTCGGTCCATCGCTGCGCGATGCCCCGATCCCCCGTGGGGATGTTTTTGCCTTGGGACGGCCCGGCGACAAAAAGGGCGGAGGCCCTGGCTGCCCTGCATCTTGGTGTTGCGCAATGAAACCTCTGTGACACATAAATGAAACACAACTCTCATTAATGGGGCTGCCGCGAGGGGTGCGTAGCCATCGCGGATAATCCGGCTTCTATGAGCGGCAATACCCTTGGACACCTTTTCGCTGTCACCAACTTCGGTGAATCCCACGGCCCGGCCATCGGCTGCGTGATCGACGGCTGCCCGCCGGGCATGGCCTTGTCCGAGGCCGACATCCAGCCCGAGCTGGACCGCCGCCGCCCCGGCACCAGCCGCCACGTCACGCAGCGCGCCGAGGCCGACCAGGTCGAGATCCTGTCGGGCGTGTACGAAGGCCGCACCACCGGCACGCCGATCGCGCTGCTCATCCGCAACACCGACCAGCGCAGCAAGGACTACGGCAACATCCTGCAGACCTTCCGCCCGGGCCATGCCGACTACGCCTACTGGCACAAGTACGGCGTGCGCGACCCGCGCGGCGGCGGCCGTTCGTCGGCACGCCTGACCGCGCCCACGGTGGCCGCCGGCGCGGTCGCGCGCAAGTGGCTGCGTGAACGTTTCGGCACCGAATTCCGCGCCTGCATGACGCAACTGGGCGAGATCGCCATCCCCTTCGAGTCCTGGGACCACGTGCCCACCAACCCCTTCTTCGCGCCCGTGGCCGACATGGCCACGCTCGAAGCCTACATGGACGAATTGCGCCGCGCGGGCGACTCCTGCGGCGCCAAGCTGCGCGTGCAGGCCACCCGCGTTCCCGTGGGCCTGGGCGAGCCGCTGTACGACAAGCTGGACGCCGACATCGCCCACGTCATGATGGGTTTGAACGCCGTCAAGGCGGTCGAGATCGGCGCCGGCTTCGAATCCGTCGTGCAGCGCGGCACCGAGCACGGCGACGCGCTCACGCCCGAGGGTTTCGAGAGCAACAACGCCGGTGGCATCCTGGGCGGCATCTCGACCGGGCAGGACATCGAGGTCACCATCGCCATCAAGCCGACCAGCTCGATCCGCTCGCCGCGCCCCTCGATCGACCTGGCCGGCCAGCCCACCACGGTCGAAACCTTCGGCCGCCACGACCCCTGCGTGGGCATCCGCGCCACGCCCATCGCCGAAGCGCTGCTGGCGCTGGTGGTGATGGACCACGTGCTGCGCCACCGCGCCCAGTGCGGCGACGTGCGGGTGGACACGCCCGACATCGCGCGGCAGGGCGGCTGAGCGCGTCCCGGCCGGTCTTACGCGTTGTTCTTCTGATAGTGCCGGCGCAGCGTCTCGATGAGATCGAGCGCGTAGGCGGGCAGCCGGGACTGGTCGCGCACGAGGATGTAGCGCTCACGCACGCGCCACGTGTCGGCTAGCTCGACCAGCGCCAGCCGCATGCTGGTGCGGTTGCGGCGGGCGGCGCTCTCGGGGACGATCCCCACGCCCACACCCGCGCCGACCATGCGGCACATGGCGTCGAAGCTTGAGAGCTGGATGCGCAGCTTGAGCGGCTTGCCCAGCCGTTCGGTGACCTGGGCCAGAAAGGTCTGCAGCGTGCTGCCGTGGTGCATGCCCACGTGGTCCTCGCCCAGCGTGTCGGCAAAGGCAATGGCGCGGCGGCGCGCGAAGCGGTGGTCTTGCGCCGTCGCCAGGACCAGGTGGTCGGTGCTGAAGTGGATGCACTGCAGCCCCAGCGTGTCCACCTGGCCGGCCACGATGCCGATGTCGGCCCGCCCGTCCAGCACGCCGCGGGCGATTTCAGCATTCGGTTTTTCCTGAAGGTCGACGTTCACGCGCGGGTTCGCGGCGAGGTACGACGACAGGATCTCGGGCAGAAAATCGGTCACGGCCGTGGTGTTGGCGAACACGTGCAGGTGGCCGCGCAGGCCACCGCCATATTCCTGCAGATCGCCGCGCAACTGGTCGACCTGCCGCAGCACGCCGCGCGCGTGGTGCGCAAAGGCTTCGCCCGGCGGTGCCAGACGAACGCCGCGTGCCTCGCGGTAGAGCAGCGGCAGTCCCGCCTAGGCTTCCAGCGCCTTGATGCGTGCGCTGGCCGCCGCCAGCGACAGGTGCTGGCGCTCGGCGGCGCGGGTCAGGCTGCCTTCGTCGGCAGCCAGCACGAACAGGCGCAGGTCGGTCAGGTCAAATTGCATGAGGAAATGATAAGCCTTCGGAAAATCTGAAGGCTTGGTCTTGAAAATAGCGATAGTGCTCACGCCGCCGCCAGGGGAACATGGCGGCATGACATCCCCAGACCTATTGGGCACGCGCGCCATCGATGCCGCGCAACTGGCCCACCTGCAAAGCTGGCTGGGCCGCACCGAAACACAGACCGACGTGATCGCTCCGGCCCCCGTGCGAGGCCTGGCGGCCACGCTGGACCGGGACGACGACGAGCCGGCGCCCGGCACTGCGCTGCCGCCGCTGTGGCATTGGGCCTACTTCCTGCCGCACGCACGCCAGAGCGAGATCGGGCCGGACGGCCACGCGCGGCGTGGCGGTTTTCTGCCGCCGGTGCCGCTGCCGCGCCGCATGTGGGCGGGCGGACGTTTCCACTGGGAATTGGCCAATCCGCTGCGGGTGGGCGAGACGGTGCAGCGCCGCTCGCGCATCGCCTCGGTCACGCACAAGGCGGGGCGCACGGGCGATCTGCTGTTCGTGCAAGTGGAGCACCGCTACAGCAACGAGCGCGGCGTGGCGTTGACCGAGGCGCACGACATCGTCTACCGCGCGGCGCCCCGGCCCGGCGACCCGGTGCCGCCGCCCACGCCGGCCGGCCAGGACGCGGCTTGGCAGCGCGAGGTGGTCCCCGACGACGTGCTGCTGTTTCGCTACTCGGCGCTCACCTTCAACGGCCACCGCATCCACTACGACCGCCCGTACGTGACCGAGGTGGAGGGCTACCCCGGCCTCGTCGTGCACGGCCCGCTGATCGCCACCTTGCTGCTGGACCTGCTGCGCCGCCAGATGCCGGATGCCGCCGTTGCCCGCTTCGAATTCAAGGCCGTGCGGCCCACCTTCGATCTGCATCCGTTTCGCCTGCATGGCGAACCTGCCGCCGACGGCCGCGGCGTGCGCCTGTGGGCCAGCGACCACGAAGGCTGGCTGACGATGCAGAGCACCGCCACGCTTGCCTGATCTTCCCCTTGCCCTGAACAGCCATGCCCCATCACGCTCCCACCGATCCCTATCAGGACATCCGCGACGCCGTGCAGGCGCTGTGTGCCCAATTTCCCGACGAGTACCACCGCAAGATCGACGCGCAGCGCGCCTACCCCGAGGACTTCGTCGGCGCGCTGACCCAGGCGGGCTGGATGGCCGCGCTGATCCCGCAGGAGTACGGCGGCTCGGGCCTGGGCCTGGCCGAGGCCAGCGTCATCATGGAAGAGATCAACCGCAGCGGTGGCAATTCCGGTGCCTGCCACGGTCAGATGTACAACATGAACACGCTGCTGCGCCACGGCTCCGAGGCGCAGAAGCAGCATTACCTGCCCCGCATCGCCAGCGGCGAATGGCGCCTGCAGTCCATGGGCGTGACCGAGCCGACCACGGGCACCGACACCACCAGGATCAAGACCACGGCCGTGCGCAAGGGCGACCGCTACGTCATCAACGGCCAGAAGGTCTGGATCAGCCGCGTGCAGCACTCGGACTGGATGATTCTTCTGGCACGCACCACACCGCTGGCCGAGGTCCAAAAAAAGAGCGAGGGCATGTCCATCTTCATGGTGGATCTGCGTGCGGCCGAAAAAAGCGGCATGGCCGTGCGCCCCATCCCCAACATGGTCAACCACGAGACCAACGAGCTGTTCTTCGAGAACCTGGAGATTCCGGCCGAGAACCTGATCGGGCAGGAGGGCCAGGGCTTCAAGTACATCCTCGACGGCCTGAACGCCGAGCGCACGCTGATCGCGGCCGAGTGCATCGGCGACGGCTATTGGTTCATCGATCGCGTGACGAAGTACGTGCGCGAGCGCGAGGTGTTCGGCCGCCCGATCGGGCAGAACCAGGGCGTGCAGTTCCCCATTGCCGAAGCCTTCATCGAAGTCGAGGCTGCCAACCTCATGCGCTTCAAGGCCTGCGCGCTGTTCGACGCGCACCAGCCCTGCGGCGCCCAGGCCAACATGGCCAAGTACCTGGCGGCCAAGGCCAGTTGGGAAGCGGCCAACGCCTGCCTGCAGTTTCACGGCGGCTTTGGCTTTGCCAACGAATACGACATCGAGCGCAAGTTCCGCGAAACCCGCCTGTACCAGGTCGCGCCGATCTCGACCAACCTGATCCTGAGCTACGTCGCCGAACACATCCTGGAACTGCCGCGCTCGTTCTGAACGCCCCGCGCGCTACATCCACCGTCGACACACCTGTCCATCCTCCCATGAGCCAACCACCACTGCCCCTGAGCGGCGTCACCGTCGTCTCGCTCGAACATGCCATTGCCGCGCCTTTCTGCACACGGCAGCTCGCCGACCTTGGCGCCCGCGTCATCAAGGTCGAGCGGCCGGGCCAGGGCGACTTCGCGCGCGGCTACGACGAGCGCGTCAAGGGCCTGGCTTCGCACTTCGTCTGGACCAACCGGTCCAAGGAAAGTCTCACGCTCGATCTGAAGCAGCCCGAGGCGCTCGCGGTGCTCAAGGAACTGCTGCCGCGCGCATGGGCCTGGACTACGCATCCTTGCGCGCGCAGCACCCGCGGCTGATCGTCTGCGACATCTCGGGCTACGGCCAGGACGGTCCCTGCCGCGACAGAAAGGCCTATGACCTGCTGATCCAGAGCGAGGCGGGTTTCCTGTCGGTCACCGGCAGCGCCGATGCGCCCGCCAAGTCCGGCAACTCGGTGGCTGACATCGCCGCTGGCATGTATGCCTACAGCAGCATCCTGGCCGCCCTGATCCAGCGCGGCCGAACGGGGCAGGGCGGGCACATCGACGTCTCCATGCTGGAGTCGCTGGGCGAGTGGATGGGTTACCCGATGTACTACGCCTACGAAGGCGCGCCGCCACCGCCGCGTGCGGGTGCCGCGCACGCCAGCATCTATCCCTACGGGCCGTTCGCGGCCGGCGATGGCGGCACGGTGATGCTGGGCCTGCAGAACGAGCGCGAATGGAAGGCCTTCTGCGCCGGGGTGCTGCAGGACGAAACCCTGGCCACGGATCCGCGCTTCGACACCAATGCTCGCCGCAACCAGCATCGCGAGGTGCTGCAAGCCCTCATCCTGAGTGTCTTTGCGCGGCTCACCACCGCCCAGGTGCTGGAGCGGCTGGACCAGGCCCAGATCGCCAATGCGCGCATGAACGACATGGCCGGCTTCTGGGCGCATCCGCAACTGAAGGCGCGCGGGCGCTGGCGCCAGGTCGGATCGCCCGCCGGCGACATTCCGGCGCTGCTGCCGCCCGGGCGCCACAGCAGCTTCGACTACCGCATGGACCCGGTGCCACGCGTGGGCCAGCACACCGACGCCATCCTGCGCGAGCTGGGCCATGGCGACGACGCCATCGCCCGATGGCATGCAGAGGGGGTTCTGTGAAGCACGATCCCCTCGACTCCCCCAGCGCCCAACTGGCCGCCTTTGCCGCCGGCCTGCGTGCTGACGACATACCCGCGCCCGTGGCGCGCAAGGCCGAAGACCTGCTCGTGGACTGGTTCGGCTCAGCCGTTGCCGGCCATGCCGCGCGGCCGGTGGCCAGCATTGCCCGGTTCGCGCGGGCCATGGGCCCGGCCTGCGGCCCGAGCGAGCTCATCGCCACCGGCGCCACCGCCAGTCCCTACGCCGCGGCCATGGCCAATGCGGCTGCCTCGCACGTGGCCGAGCAGGACGACGTGCACAACGGCTCGGTGTTCCACCCGGCCACCGTGGTCTTTCCGCCCGCGCTGGCCGTGGCCCAGGCGCTGGGCAAGAGCGGGCGCGACCTGCTGACGGCCTGCGTGGCAGGCTACGAGGTCGGCATCCGCGTCGGTGAGTTTCTGGGACGCTCGCACTACAAGGTGTTCCACACCACGGGCACGGCCGGCACGCTGGCGGCGGCCGCGGCGGTGGGGCATCTGCTGGGCCTCGACGCGCAGCGCATGGGGCATGCTTTCGGCTCGGCGGGCACGCAGTCGGCGGGGCTGTGGGAGTTCTTGCGCACGGCGGCCGACAGCAAACAACTGCACACCGCGCACGCGGCCGGTGCCGGGCTCATGGCTGCTTACCTGGCCGCTGACGGTTTCACGGGCGCGGCCCGGATCCTCGAAGGCCCGCAGGGCATGGCGGCCGGCATGTCCAGCGATGCCGACCCGGCGCGCCTGACCGACGCGCTCGGTGTGCGTTGGGCGACGGTCGAGACCTCGTTCAAGTACCACGCGAGCTGCCGCCACACCCACCCGGCCGCCGATGCCCTGCTGCAGGTGATGCGTGCGCACGACCTGCGCCCGCAGGCGCTGGCCCGCGTGGTGGCCCACGTGCACCAGGGCGCCCTGGACGTGCTGGGCCCGGTGGAGCGGCCCGCGACGGTGCACCAGAGCAAGTTTTCCATGGGCACCGTGCTGGCCCTGGTGGCGCAGTACGGCCACGCGGGCCTGGCTGAGTTCGATGCGCATTTTCTGAGCGAGCCCACGCAGGCTCTGCGCGACAAGGTGGCCATGGTGCTCGACGCCGAAGTGGACGGCGCCTACCCGCGCCGCTGGATCGGCAAGGTCACCGTCACCACCACCGACGGCCGTGTGCTGCATGGCCGTGTCGATGAACCCAAGGGCGACCCCGGCAACACGCTGGGCCGCGACGAGATCACGGCCAAGGCGCTGCGTCTGGCCGCCCACGTTGGCGGCGTGCCTGACCTGGCCATGCGGCGGGCCGTGGACCGTCTGTGGCAGGTGGCAGACTGGCCCGTGGTGGGCCGGCTGCTGGAGGACGCGGCATGACGCATCCTCTGGCCACTGCCCGCAGCCTGCTGTTTGTACCGGCCGACCGGCCCGAGCGTCTCCCCAAGGCCCTGGCCAGCGGCGCGGACGCCGTCATCGTCGACCTGGAGGACGCCGTGGCGCCCGTGCGGCGCGATGCCGCGCGCGCCGCGCTCGGACAGGCCTGGCGCGGCGTGGCGCCGGCCGACCGGGCGCGTGTGGCGATCCGCATCAACGGTGTGGCAACGCCGTGGCACGCGGACGACGTGGCCCTGGTGCAGACGCTGTCCGGCCATGGCGCGGGCCCTGCAGGGCTGGGCGGACTGGTCCTGCCCAAGGCCGAAAGCCCCGAAGCCATCGCGGCGCTGGCTGCCGGCTGTCCGCAAGTGCCCCTCATCGCGCTGATCGAGAGCGCCGAGGGCGCCGCGCGGCTCGACGCCATCGCCGCTGCGCCGCAGGTGCTGCGCCTGGCCTTCGGCCACATCGACCTGCAGGCCGATCTGGGCATGGCCTGCGACCCCGATGAGGCCGAACTCGCGCCGCTGCGATGGGCGCTGGTGCTGGCATCGCGCCGGGCCGGGCTGGCCGCGCCCGTGGACGGCGTGACCACCGCCACGGGCGACGCCGCCCGGCTGGCGGCCGATACCGCACGTGCCCGCCGCTTTGGCTTCGGCGGCAAGCTGTGCATCCACCCGGCGCAGATCGCCGGGGTGCATGCCGCCTACGCGCCCGACGCCCAGGTCGTCGATTGGGCACGCCGCGTGCTGGCCGCAGCCGAGGCGGCCCAGGACGGCGTGTGCGTGCTCGACGGTCGCATGGTCGATGCCACGGTGATCGCCCTGGCGAGCCAGACCCTGCAGCGCGCGGCCGCTGCCACCGGCGCCGTGCGCTGACGCGTTTCTTGAGGCTGCCGCCATGAAGCAGCCCTTTTTTTCCACCTTAGGAGACAAATGATGATGACGATCCAAGTGCATTCCACAACGCCCAGTCTCGCCCCCACGCGTGTAGCGCGGGCCGGGAGGCTGACGCGCCGCCTGGCCGCGCTGTCCTGCGCGGTGGCGGCTGGCTGGGTGCTGGCCCTGCCAGCCCAGGCCCAGACCTGGCCGGAGCGACCGATCACCATGGTCGTGCCGTTTGCCGCGGGCGGGCCCACGGACGTGGTGGCCCGCATGCTGGCCGTCCCGATGAGCAAGTCGCTGGGGCAGAGTGTGATCGTGGAAAACGCGGTCGGGGCCGGTGGCACGATTGCCGCGGCCAAGGTGGCGCGTGCGCCCGCCAATGGCTACACGGTGTTCCTGCACCACATGGGCATGGCCACCGCGCCGGCGCTGTACAAGAAGCTGCACTTCGATCCCCTCCAGGATTTCGAGTACATCGGCCAGGTCGTCGACGTGCCCATGACCCTGCTGGGGCGCAAGGACTTGCCGGCGAACAACCTGCAGGAGTTGCTCGCCTATCTGAAGCAGAACAAGGACAAGGTGTCGCTGGCGAACGCGGGCCTGGGCGCGGTCTCGCACCTGTGCGGCCTGTTGTTCACGACGCAGATCGGCATGGACCTGACCACCATCCCCTACAAAGGCACGGGCCCGGCCATGAATGATCTGCTGGGCGGCCAGGTCGATCTGCTGTGCGACCAGACCACGCAGACCGTGTCGTTCATCAAGGATGGCCGCGTGAAGGTGTTCGGCGTGACCACGCCCAGACGGCTGGCGTTGCTGCCCAGTGTGCCGACGCTGGACGAGCAGGGGCTCAAGGGCTTCGAGGTCAAGGTCTGGCATGGTCTTTACGCACCCAAGGGAACGCCGTCCCAGGCGCTGCAAAAACTGAACGAGGCCTTGCGCGTGGCGCTGCAGGACCCGATGGTGACGCAGCGTCTGGTCGAACTCAGCTCCGAGGTGCCGCCCATGGACAAGGTCACGCCCGAGGGCCTGAAAACCCACCTGGAGGCCGAGATCGCCAAGTGGGGGCCAATCATCCGCCAGTCGGGCATCCAGGCCGATTGACCGATTTCCCGCCCGGAAACTTTTCCACGCCGCCCGAGGTCCATAGGCCCATGGACCAGAACGGCGCTTGGACGACCCTCGCGTCATCACGACAACAGGAGTCCCAGGCATGGCTGCTGCATCCGACGATGGTGCTGATCGCGCGCAGGCGATTGCGCTCAACCGGTTTGGGCTGGGCGCGCGGCCTGGCGAGGCGCCGCCGGGCGATCCGCCGGGCTGGCTGCACGCGCAACTGAAGGCGCCGCCGCCGCCTGCCGCCACGGGCCTGCCTGATACGGCGCAGGTCCTGCTGCAGACCCAGCAGGCGTAGCAGGCCATCCGCGACGCGGTCGATCCGCCCGGCAAGCAGGATGCGCGCACCGCCGCCAACCGGCAGGCGCGCGAAACCTACCAGGCGGCCGTGCAGGCGCGCGCCAACGCGGCGCTGGCCACGCCCGCGCCCCTGGCGGAACGGCTGGTGTTCTTCTGGTCCAACCACTTCGCGCTGTCGGTCGAAAAACCCGAGGTGCAGGCCCTGGCCGGTGCCTTCGAGGACGAGGCGATCCGCCCGCATGTGATGGGCCGTTTCGAGGATTTGCTGGTGGCCGCCGAGCATCACCCGGCCATGCTGCAGTACCTGGACCGGAGCACCTCGGTCGGCCCGAACAGCCCTTCGCAGAAGAAGGCGGCCCGCCCGCGCGGCCTCAACGAGAACCTGGCGCGCGAGATCATGGAGCTGCACACCCTGGGCGTGCGCAGCGGCTACACGCAGGCCGACGTGACCGAATTCGCGCGGGCCCTGACCGGCTGGGGCCTGGCGGGCACCAACGCGGGCCAGCGGGACCGGGTGCTGCCCAACGGCAGCGCCTTCCGCCCCGCGCAGCACGAGCCCGGCACCCGCACCGTGCTGGGCCGAAGCTATGCCGACAGCGGCGAGCGCCAGGGCGCCGACATCCTGCACGACCTGGCGACCACGCCGGCCACCGCCACACACCTGAGCTTCAAGCTGGCCCGCCACTTCGTCGCCGACGATCCGCCGCCCGCGCTGGTCGAGCGCTTGACTGGCGCCTGGCTGCGCAGCCGGGGCGACCTGCCCACCGTCTACCGCGTGCTGATCGACGCACCTGAAGCCTGGGCGCCGCAGCCGGCCAAATTCAAGACGCCGTGGGAGTGGGCGGTGTCGAGCGCGCGTGGCCTGGGCTGGCGCGCGTGGCCCGACAAACTGCAGGCCGATGCGCTGCTGGCGCAGCTCGGCCAGCCCGTGTGGCGGCCGGGTTCGCCCGCCGGCTGGGATGACATCGGCGCGAGCTGGGCTGCGCCCGACGCGCTGGTGCGCCGCATCGACTGGGCCCAGCGCCTGGCCGCGCGGGCCGACCGGTCGCTCGACGCGCGTGTGCTGGCGCCGCAACTGCTGCCCGGTGGCGCGCTGCAGCCGGCCACCGCCCAGGCCATTGCCCGCGCCGAAAGCCCGGCCACGGCGCTGGCCCTGCTGCTGGTCGCACCCGATTTCCTGCGGAGGTGAACGCCATGACCCCCATCCTCGCCACCCGCCGCCATGTGCTGGGCGCCGCCGCCGGCCTGGCCGCCTGGGCCGTCGCGCCCCGCCTGGCCCTGGCCCGCGCGGGCACGGAGCAGCGTTTTGTCTTCATCATCCAGCGCGGCGCCGCCGACGGCCTCAACACCGTCGTTCCTTATGCCGATCCGGCCTATGCGCGCCTGCGCGGCGCCCTGGCCATCGATGCGGCCGAGGCGCTGCGGCTGGACGGCACGTTTGCGCTGCACCCGGCGCTGACGGAAACCGCCCAGCTTTACGCCAACGGGCAGGCGCTGTTCGTGCATGCGGTGGCCTCGCCCTACCGCGACCGCTCGCACTTCGACGGCCAGAATGTGCTGGAGACGGGCGGGGCCGAGCCCTACCGCAGCAAGGACGGCTGGCTCAACCGCCTGGCCGGGTTGCTGCCGCGCCCGCAGCCCGAAGCCCTGGCGCTCGCGCCCACGCTGCCGCTGGCCTTGCGCGGGCCGGTCGCGGCCACCAGCTACGCGCCTTCCGGCCTGCGTCAGCCGCCCGACGATCTGCTTGCGCGGGTCGAGCAGCTGTATGCCGACGACGCGCAACTGCATGCGCTGTGGAGCCGCGCCATGGACACGCAGGCCATGGCCGGCGCGGGCACGCCGCGCCAGGACGCGGCCAGCCGGCCCAGGCTGGCCGCCAGCTTTCTGGTGCGCACCGACGGTCCGCGCATCGCCATGATCGAGACCGGCGGCTGGGACACGCACACCGGCCAGTTGGGCCGCATGAGCACGCAACTGCGCAACCTAGATCAATTGATCGGCGCCTTGCGCGACGGGCTGGGCCCCGACGCCTGGCGCCGCACCACCGTGCTGGTCGCCACGGAATTCGGCCGCACGGCCGCCGCCAACGGCACGGGCGGCACCGACCACGGCACGGGCAGCGTGGCCTGGCTGCTGGGCGGCGCCGTACAGGGCGGGCGCGTGCTGGGCGACTGGCCCGGGCTGGCGTCGGCCGATTTGTACGAGGGGCGCGATCTGCGCGCCACCAGCAGCCTCGATGGCCTGATCGCCACCGCCGCCGGCCAGTGCTTCGGGCTGGAGCCCGAGCACGTGCGCCGCACGCTGTTCCCGGCCGTGGCGGCGCCGCAGTCGGCGCTGTGGCAGCAGACGCTGGTGCGGCAGGGCTGAGTGCCGCTGGTCAGCGGTGGCCGCTGAGCAGCTCGACTTCTTTGTGCATGTCGTCCACCAGCCGCTGGATGGCGGGGGCGTCGAGCAGGCTGCTCAAGCCCACCGCAGCCACCGTGTGCGAGAGCTGCCCGCTGGCGTCGAACACCGGCAGCGCCACCACGGTGAGCCCGCGCACAAAACAGTCGCGGTCCAGCGCCCAGCCCAGCCGCTGGGCCAGTTCCACCTCGCTTTTCCACGTCGCGAACGAAGGCGCGGCATCCCAGGTGATGGCCGCGTAGAGCTTCTTGAGCTGGGCGGCGGTGTGGCGGCCGTGTGCCGCGATCAGCCGGCCGGTGGCGCTGGCCAGGCTCGAGAACTGGCTGCCGACGTCGGTGTGCAGTCGAAACGGCTGGCTGGAGCGCGACAGCGCGACGACGACGATGCTGCGATGCCGCGTGACCTCCACGCCCATCGCCGTCACGCCATGCCGCTCGGCCAGCCGGTCCAGGCCCGGCTGGGCGCGGCTGGCGAAGCTGCCGCCCTCGATCACGCTGCGCGCCAGGCTGATCATGCCGGCGGCCAGGGTGTAGCGTTTGGTGGCGGGATCGACCTGCACCAGGTCTTCGTGCACCAGCACGCGCAGGATGTGCAGGCAGGTGCTGGGCACCAGCGCCAGCTGGTCGGCGATGGCCTTGACGCCCAGCCCCTGCCGGGCCTCGCCCAGCAGTCGCAGGATGGCGATGGAGCGGCTGACGGCGGGGACGGGGCGGACGCGTTGTTCCTTGGCCTTGGGGCCGGGTTCAGCGGGCATGGGTGTGGGTTTCTGGTGGCGGCTGCGCGGCGGTGACGCGGGCAGCTTACCTGAAACATGCAGGCCGAACGGCAGCCAGGCGGGGATGGCGTGCGCGGTGTCCATGGCGGATGGCTCCTGGCTCAGACGTCGGGGCGTGATGGCCCGGCGATTTTCAGAACGGCCTGTGCCTGCAGCACGGTCTGCTCGCCGACCGAAGCGCGTCCCCGCAGAAACAGCAGGCCGCGCGTGCGATGGCTGAGCTGGGCGCGGACCTCGACGAAGGTGTCCGGCAACACCGCCGCCATGAAGTGTGTGTCCAGCTGCAGCGTCAGGCATGGCGTGCGCTCGCTGGCCTGCCAGGCCACGGTGCTCAGCGCGTGGTCCACGAGTGTCAGCAGCGCGCCGCCATGCATCAAGCCGGCGGGGTTGAGGTGCGGCGCCTGGACCCATACGCCATAGGCCCAGCCGTCGCCTTCACGGCGCGTCCACAGCGGGCCCGCGGTGGCCATGAAGCCGGGCGTCTGGCGCGGCTGCCAGCCCTGGGCGCGCAGGTCGTGCTCGGCCACGGCCGTCAATCCATCTTCAGGCCGGCCGTGGCGATCAGGCCTTGCCATTTCTGGCGCTCGGCCTGGGTGAAGCTGCGCAGTGCGTCGGGCGTGCCACCGGCCGGCTCGAAGCCGAATTCGAGCAGCCGCTGCCGGGTCTCGGGCCGCTGCAGGATCTTGTTCACGGCGGTGTTGAGCGTGCGCACGACTTCAGGCGGCGTGCCCTTGGGCGCGTACAGCGCGTTCCAGGCGATGACCTCGAAATCGGGAAAGCCCTGGCCGGCCACGGTGGGCACGCCCGGCACCAGCGCGCTGGGCTGGCGCGAGGTGACCGCCAGCGCGCGCAGCCGGCCCGAGGCGATGTGCGCACGCAAGGCAATCGGCGTGTCGACGATGGCCGGGAGCTGCTTGCCCAGCAGGTCGGTGATGGCGTTCGCCGAGCCTTTGTACGGCACGCCGTACAGCGGCACGGCGGCGCGCTCCTTGAGCAGCTCGACTACCAGCCGGGCGCTGGTGCTGGGCATGGCGATGTCGGCGCCGCGCGGCTCGCGCTTGACGGTGTCGAGCAGTTGCGCCACGGACACCAGCGTGGCCTGGCTTTCGACCGCCAGCACCATGGGGAAGGTCGCCACCATGGCGACGGGTTCGAAGTCGCTGGCGGGGTCGAAGGGAATCCGGCTGTAGAGGTATTCGTTGAGAACGTGCGTGGCGTTGGTGCCCATGGTGAGCGTGTAGCCGTCGGGCGCGGCGCGCGCGGTCAGCTCGGTGCCCAGGTTGCCGCCCGCGCCGGGACGGTTGTCGACGATGACGGGCTGGCCCAGGTCCTTGGCGAGCTGTTCGGCCAGGTAGCGCGTGGCCACGTCGGTGCCTTGCCCGGCGGGGTAGGCGACGATGATCTTGATGGGTTTGGACGGGTAGCTTTCCGTGGCGGGCGCGGGCGTGCCGGCCAGGCCCAGGAGGGCCGCGAGTCCCAGCGCGAGTGCTGTTTTCATGCTTGTCTCCTAGTCTTTGTTGTCACTTCAACGGCCGGCTTTGGCGCCATGATGACTGCAGGAGGGCCGGGGCGCGTGCGGGGGGCCAGCCGTCGCGGTGGCGGCGATGGCTGCGATGGCGATGGGAGGGCGGTGGGAATGCGCGTGGCGCTATTTCATCGGCACCTCCTGCCGGTCGATGGCCGGCCCGGCATCGTCCGCCGAACTGGGCCGCACGCGCGCAAGGACGGCCGCACGGTCCTGGTCGAGCTCGGGCGGCTCCCGGCCAGGGCAGGCGGGCGTGCCCAGCAGCCGCATGGGCGCGCGCAGGCCGGTGTAGCGGCCCTTGCGCACCAGCAACTGCCGGTGCGCGGTGTGCGGGTGGTTCAGGGCGGCGGCCACGTCGTTGACCACGGCGGCGGGTACGCCCGCCTGCATCAGCGTGTCGGCCAGCGGGGCGGCGCGCTGCCCGCCAAGGGCTGCTTCGATGCGTGCGGTCAGGGCGTCGCGGTGGCGCACACGCTGTGCGTTGTCGGCAAAGCGCGGGTCGGCCACCAGGTCCGGACGGCCGATGGCCTGGCACAGGCGCCGGAACTGGCCGTCGTTGACCACGCCGATGAAGACCTCGCCGTCGGCCGCGCAGAACTTGTCGTAGGGCGCGATGTTGGGGTGGGCGCTGCCCAGCGGCGCGGGGCATTCGCCCGAGCTCAGCCAGTTGGCCGCGTGCGGCACCAGCAGGCTGATGGCAGTGTCGTAGAGCGTGGCCTCGACCCGCTGGCCCCGGCCGTCGCGGTCGCGTGCGCGCAGCGCCATCAGGATGCCCGACAGCGCGGCATAACCCGTGAGGTGGTCGACCACCGGGATGCCGAGCTTGGTCGGCCCGCTGTCCGCGCTGCCGTTGATGCTCATGAGCCCGCAGGCCGCCTGCAGCACGGCGTCGTAGCCGGGCAGGCCGCCCAGCGGGCCGTCGGCGCCGAAACCGCTGATGCTGCACATCACCAGCCGCGGGTAGCGTGCGGCCAGCGCCTGCTCGTAGCCCAGGCCCCAGCGCTCCAGCGTGCCGGGCACGAAGTTCTCGACCAGCACGTCGGCGTCGCGCAGCAGGGCGTGCAGCACGTCCTGGCCGTCGCGCTTGGACAGGTCCAGGCTGATGGACTGCTTGCCGCGGTTGAGCGCGGCAAAGTAGGCGGACTGCCGGCTGGGCGTGAGCGGCGGGGCGAGCTTGCGGGTCTCGTCGCCCGCGGGCGGCTCGACCTTGACGACGTCGGCCCCATGGTCGGCCAGCATCTGCGTGCACAGCGGCCCGGCAAGGACCCGCGTCAGGTCCACCACCTTCAGGCCCTGCAGGGCACCCTGGCGTGCGCTGGCCATGGCTCAGCCCGCGCGGCTGGGCAGCACGACGATGCCGCTGCCGACCACCGACAGTTCATCGTCCTGGTTGTGCGCGGTCTGCTCGATCTCGACCAGGTGTTTGCCGTCCTGCACGAACTTGCGCACCACCTTGCCCTTGATGAAGAGCATGTCGCCCTCGGGGTTGTGGCGGCGGATCTTGCAGCTGGCCTTGTGCAGAAAGCCCGCGTCGCCCATCCAGTTGGTGAGGTGGTGCGTGAGCCACGAGGTGCGCTCCGGCCCGTAGTCGTAGGCGCCGGGGGCGCCGACTTCGAGCGCGAAGTCTTCCTCCCAGTGCACACGCTCGGGCACGTCCGGGATGCCGAAGCGGTTCTTGATGCCCACGCCCGGATGCGCGTCGATCAGCTGCCACGCCAGCTTGTTGGCGCGGATGTAGAGCCCGCCCCAGCCCTGCGCGTAGGCGATGAAGCCGGTCACCGTCATCGGGCCCTTGAACATCACGGGCAGCGCTTCGCCCTCCTGCACGTCTTCCCAGTAGCGCGGCACGGCACCGCGCACTTCCTCGCCGCGGTAGAGCTGGTAGGCCTCGCCCAGTTCCTCGTCGCTGTAGCGGCGCGGGCCGCGCTCGCGCGCCTGCTGGTACTTGGTGCCTTGCTCGCGTGCGTGGTCGCGCTCGGTGCGAAAACACCAGCTGTCGGCCTCGGCCACCTTGTCGCCCGTCTGGTTGAAGAAGTCGACGTGGTAGATCTGCTGGATGGCGCGGCCGGCAAAGCGGGTCTGGTGCTCGACCAGGTCCTTGAGGTGGGCCTCGGTGTGGATCTCGTCGTTGCGCCGCACGGGCTGATGCCAGGTCCAGTCCGAGCCCGACCACATCGCATGCACGCCCGGCAGGCCGCCGACGTAGCCCGAGACGATGCGGCTGGTGGCAAACAGAAAGCTGGGCAGCGCCACGATGCCGCCGTAGGGCGACTGGGCCGCGTAGTCCGGGTCGCACCACAGCGGGTTGTCGTCGCCGATGCCGTGCGCGTAGTGTCGGATGTTGTCGCGCGTGGCCTCGTGGCACCAGGGCTCGGCGGTCTGGCCGATCTTCACGCCGATGCGCTGGCGCAGCTCGTCCAGGCCGCGGTCGGTGATCTTGGGGAAGCTGCGCTGCACTTTCATGTCCATGGTGACGACTCCTGAAGGGGAAGGAAGGGAACGGGAAGGAAAAAGGAAGGGCGGGGAAAGAAGAAGCGCAGGTCAGGCCGCGCTGGCCGTGGCGGCGTCTTCGCGTGCCAGGGCGGCGGCGAGTTCGCGTTCGCGCAGCACCTTGCGGTGCACCTTGCCGGCCGGTGTCTTGGGCAGCTCAGCCACCACGGCGACGTGGCGGGGGTATTCGTGCTGGCTGAGCTTGGTCTTGACCTGCTCCTGGATTTCCGTGGTGAGCGCGGCGGCCTGCGAATCGGGCCGGCGGCTGACCACAAAGGCCTTGACGACCTGGCCGCGCAGCGCATCGGGCACGCCGATCACGGCGGCTTCGAGCACGTCGGGGTGGGTGAGGATGGCGTTCTCGATCTCGACGGCGCTCATGGTCCAGCCGGCCGAGATGATCACGTCGTCGGCGCGGTCGCCGTGATAGAAGTAGCCGTCCGCGTCGGTGCGGCCCAGGTCCTTGGTGGGGATCCACTGGCCGCGCCGCAGCACCATGAGCTGGCCCGTCACGCCCGGCGGGCAGGGCTGGCCGCTGGCGTCGTGCACCTGCACCTGCGTGCCCGGCACGGCCTTGCCCAGCGAGCCGCGTTTGACGGGGAAGTCCGGCGCGCCGGGGTAGCTGGCCAGCACCACGCCGATCTCGGTGGTGCCGTACATGCTGCACACGTCCAGCCCGAAGGTGTCGCGCACGAAGTCGGCCGTGTCGTCGTCGATGGGCTCGCCGGTGAACGACAGTTTTTCCAGCGCGTAACGATGCGCGCCCGCCTGGCCGCAGTTCTTCATCATGCGGTAGTGCGTGGCGGCGGCCGAGAGGTTGGTGAAGCGGTGCTCGGCCAGCGCCTGCAGCAGCCGCTCGGCCTGGAAGCGCCCGCTGTAGGCGCCCACCGTCAGGCCCAGCGCGAGCGGTGCCAGCGTGCCATGCCACAGGCCGTGGCCCCAGGCCGGCGATGAGGGGCAGAAGTAACGGTCGCCCGGGCGGATGCCGGTGCCGTAGAGCGCGGCCACCATCAGCGTCACCAGCGCTTTGTGGCTGTGCTTGACGGCCTCGGGCAGCTCGCGCGTGGTGCCCGAGGTGTACTGGAACACCGCCAGGTCATCGGCTCTTGACGACGACTGGTAGTGGTCCGGGTAAGCCTGCAGCGTCTGCGCGAAGGCCTCGTCGAACACCTGCACGCGGGCCTGGCCGGTGGCGCGCGCGGCGGCCTCTTTGTCGGTGTTGGTGATGAGCAGCGCGGGCTGGCAATCCTGCACGCGCAGCGCAATACCGTCGGGGCCGAACAGCGTGAACAGCGGCACCGCGATGGCGCCGCGCTTGATGACGCCGAACATCGCCGTGTAGAAGGAGAGCGACGGCTCCAGCATGATGGCAACGCGGTCACCGGGCTGCACGTCCTGCGCCTGCAGCCAATGCGCCAGGCGCGCGGAATCGGCCGACAACTGGCGGTAGCCGATGACCTCCTCGCCACCGCCGGCGCGCACCACGATCAGCGCGTCGCGCCCGGTACCGGCATGGCGGTCCACGCATTCGTGGGCGATGTTGAAGGCCTCGCGGTCGCCCTCGAACAAATCCCAGAGCCGGTCGGGCGAAAACTGCTGCTGCGCGTCGGCGTAGCGGCGGTAGGCGGTCAGTGGTGTCATGGCTGCATCCAACGTCATTGAAGAGGGGGATGCAGTTTTCTGCCGGCGTATATCTTTGTCAAATAGCGTTGATATTTGTCTATGGACAAATTAAATGCGCGCTTTTGTGTTTTCTCCTGGGAGGGATTGCTCAGAAAAAACGGCGGGGCGCCTTGTCGCGCCCCGCCGTCCTGGCGATGAAATCCGGGTATGTCCCGGGGATCAATCGAGCTTGATGCCCTCGCGCGCAATCAGGTCGCCGTAAAGCTTGCTGTCGGCCTGGATGCGGCGCGCCAGCGATGCGGGTGTGCTGTCCTCGACGGCCCAGCCTTGCTGGAACAGCTTGTCGCGGATGTCGGCGCCGCGCAAGATGGTGTCGAGCGCCTGGCTGAGCTTGGCCTGGTAGGGCGCGGGCAGGTTGGCGGGGGCCATGATGGCGTTCCAGACTTCGATGTTCACGCCCTGGGCGCCGACCTCGGGCATGGCGGGCACGTCGGGCGCGAGCGAGGTGCGTTTGGCCGAGGTGACGGCCACGGCCTTGAGCTTGCCCGAGCGGATCAGCGGCATGACGGTAGAGGTGGGCAGCAGCGTCATGTCGACCTGGCCGCCCAGGATGTCGTTGACGATGGCCGGACCGCCCGCGTAGGGCACGTGCAGCGGCTTGATGCGCAGCACGGGCTTGAGCAGTTCCATGCCCAGATGGCCGCCCGAGCCGGCGCCGATCGAGCCATAGGCCAGTTTGTCGCCCGCGGCCTGTGCGTGCGCCACGTACTGGCGCGAGTCGCCGGGCATGGCCGCGGCGGGCACCACCCAGACCAGCGGCGAGGTGCCGATCAGCGCAATCGGCGCCAGGTCCTTGAGCGGGTCGTAGGGCAGGCGGCTGTAGAGGAATTTGGAGCTGGTCAGCGGACCGTTGCCGATCACGCCCACGGTGTGCTGGTCGGTGGCTTTGGCAACCTGGTCGGCGCCGATGTTGCCGCCCGCGCCGGGTTTGTTTTCGACGACGACGGGCTGGCCCAGGGCGCGGCCGAGCGGTTCGGCCAGCAAGCGGGCCTGCATGTCGGGCGAGGAGCCGGCCGGGTAGCCGACGATGAGGCGGATCGGCCGGCTGGGCCACGTGGCCGGGTCCTGGGCCAGTGCGGGCACGCCGGCGGCCAGGCTGGCCAGGCCGAGCGCACCGGCGACGAGCCGGCGGCGGGAAAGGGACGCGCGCGCCGGGTTGGAAGCGGTCGGGGAAAGGCGCGTGGCTTGCATGGTGATGTCTCCTGGTTGCGTTCTGGTCAAGCGTGAAGGGAAAGCGGCGATTGTCTTCGCACCATCAGGGCTGGTCCGCGAAGCGGGCCATCCAGTCGGTGCGCGGCGGCTGCCGGCCGTGCGGCGAGCCGTTGGGCGGTGAGGGCAGGTCGGCCTGGCGCACGCTGGTCAGCAGTTCGTGCACGACCGATGCGCGGGCGATTTGCAGCGTGGGCGGCAGCTTGGCGAGCAGCGCGGCGCAAGCCGCTTCGAGCGCGGGCGCGTCCAGGTGATGCAGCAGCGCGACCCACTCGGCCGATGGCGTGTTGGGTGTGCCGGCCTGCCCCGTGTTGGCCAGCGGAAAGTCGTCGCCCGCATGGCCCTGGCCCCATTGCACGCGCAGCAAGTTGCCCTGGTCCACGGCCTCTTTAAGCGCGGCCGCCAGGGCCGGCGCAACGGATGCGGCCGCGCCCAGCGGCGCGTGCAGGTGCAGCGCCATCACATAGCGCCCGGTCGGTGCGCCGTGGCAACCCTGCGCGTCGCAGGGCAGGCGGTGAAAGTCGCGCAGCGCGCCGCGCATGCGGGCCGACCAGGGCGTGGGATGGTCGACCACGTCGCGGTAGGCGGGGCTGGCCAGCGCCTGGCGCGAGGCCAGTTCGTACCACGTGAAATACGCCGGCTTGTGCGGGCCTTGCGGCGCCAGCGCGCGGTAACGGTGGGCCGCGATGAAGCCGGGCAGGCCCACACGTTCGGGCACGTGTTCGAAGCTGTGCCAGGTCTCGTATTCGGCCTGGCGCGCGGGGCTGTCGATGCTGTTCCACAGAGCCAGAAAGGCGCCAGCCTGGCCGGAGGCGACTCTGCTCGTCATGGCGCGGCGGCCTCGGTCTGGGGTTCGACGACCACCTTGGTGGCGACCTTGTCGCGCGCCAGCGCAAAGCCTTCGAGCGCCCGCGCCAGCGGCAGGCGGTGCGTGACCATCAGCGCCAACGTGTCGGCATGGCGTGTCATGAAGTCGATCACCCGCGGCCAGCTCGCTTCCGGCGCGCGGTAAGAGGCGCGAATTTCCTGGTGCCGGCGCACCAGCGCGGCCAGGTCGATGGGCACGGGCTGTGCGTGGATGCCGGTGATGACCAGCACGCCGCGTACTTTGAGCGCCTGCAGCGCGGGCGCGATGACGCCGGCCGCGCCCGTGGCCTCGATCACCACGTCGAAGGGACCGTCGGCCAGGTAGGGTGTAAGGCCGGCCGCCATGCCGCCTTCGGCGAAATCGACGACGTCGGTGAAACCCATGCGCCGCAGCACGTCCAGGCGCGGCGCGTCACCATGGCCGGCGACGACCACCTGGCGCGCGCCAGCGTCGCGGGCGAAGAGGGCGATGCCCTGGCCGATGTTGCCGGGGCCCAGCACCAGCACGCGGTCGCCGGCACGCACGCCGCCCACGCGCACGGCCTCGTGGCTGACGGTCAGCGGCTCGGCCAGCGAAGCCACGTCCGGCGCCACGCCGGCCGGAATGGGCAGGCAGTTGCGCGCGGGGGCGATCACCTGCTGGGCAAAGGCGCCGTCACGGCCCACGCCGATGCCGCGCCGCGTGGTGCAGGCGTCGAAGTCGGCGCGGGCGCAGGCCGCGCATTGGCCGCAGGTGGTCGAGGGGCGCACGGCCACCAGTTGGCCGACCGCCAGGTCGCGCACGCCGGCGCCCACACGTTCGATGCGGCCGCTGAATTCGTGGCCCAGCGTCACCGGCAGGCTGGCAGCCATGAAGTGGTAGCTGGGCGTCCATTTGTCGATGTGCAGGTCGGTGCCGCACACGCCGACGGCGGCCACGCGGATCAGCACCTCGTGGTCGGCCGGCGCCGGCGGCGGCGCGACGTCCAGCAGTTCAAGGCCGTGGCCGAGCTGGGCAGCATCAGCCGCGCGGCCGAAAAACTGTTCATGGCGCAGCCGCCGCTGTCGGCGCAGATCCGGCAACTGGAGGACGAGGTGGGCGCCAGCCTGCTGCTGCGCGTGCCGCGCGGCGTGCGGCTCACGCCGGCCGGGCGTTCCTTCCTGGACGACGCGCGGGCCATCCTGGCGCGCAGCCAGCAAGCGGCCGTGCGCGCCCGCGAGCTGGAAGCTGGCCAGCGCCGCACCTGGCGCATCGGGCTGATGCCGTCGAGCACACACACGCTGCTGCCCGGCCTGCTGCGCCGCGTGCAGGCCGCCGCCTTGCCGGTGCGTATCGAGACGCGCGAGCTGGCACCGTCCTCGCGCCAGCTGCGCGCCTTGCGCAACGACGAACTCGACCTGGGTTTTCTGCGCCCCGGCGACGACCTGCCGGGCACCGACATCGTGGCCGGCATCGACGACCCCTATTGCCTGGCCCTGCCGCCCGGCCACCCATTGGCCGCGGACACCGGGCCGCTGCCGCTGCGCCAGGCCGCGCACGAGGTCTTCGTGAGCTTCTCGCGCCACACCGAATCGGACTACTTCGACCAGACCGCCGCGCTGTGCGTGGAGGCGGGCTTCACCCCCGACATCCGGCACGAGGCCGGCCAGTTCGTGGGCGTGCTGACCCTGGTGGCCTGCGGGCTGGGTGTGGCCATCGTGCCGGCTTCGTGCGCGACGATGCCGATCGGTGTGGGGGCGGGCGTAGTGCTGCGCCGGCTGGCCGGCTCGCGCCACAAGAGCCGGCTGGTCATCGTGGCGGGCGAGCGCCAACGGGCGGGCGACGACTCCGACATGGCCCGCCGGTTCGTGCAACTGGCGGTGGACGAGCTGCAGGCGATGGCGCAAAAACTGGCGCGCATGTGATGCGGACACGAGCTGTTGTCAGCGCTGCGTGTCCGGTGATCCATGCCATACTCGATCGGTCATGAGCAAGGAATCCGACGACACACGCAGCCGCCCCTCCAAGGGTGGCGCGGTGGTCAAAAAACGCACACGATTGGCGCCCGAAACCCGCCGGCGGCAAATCCTGGAGGCGGCGCTGACCGAGTTCAGCCAGCACGGCTTTGGCGGCGCCAGCATCGCCAAGATCGCCGAGCGCGCCGGCATGTCCAAGGCCAATTTCTACGTGCACTTCACCAGCAAGGACGAGATCTTCGAGACGCTGATCACGACGGTCCTCGACCCGGGCCTGGGCAACTGGCAACCGCCCGATGGCGTGCGGGATGTCAAGCAAGTGGTCGACCAGTTCATCGAACAACACTACGACCGGGGCCTGGGCGAGCAGACCATCGCCGTGCTGCGGCTGATGATCGCGGAGGGCCATCGTGTGCCCGAGCTCATGAACAAGTGGTATCGCCAGACGCTGCTGCCCGCGCGCGCGCAGCAGGACGCGCTGACCCGAGCCCACATCGGCAAGGGACTGGTCACGCCCGACGTGCTGACCGGCAACCAGGCCTTGATGATGTCGCCCGTGCTGCAGGCGGCGGTGTTCAAGATGGTGTTCGAGCCCGCCGTGGCCGAACAAGAGGTGGCCGCCATTCGCGACGCCCACCGCGACATGCTGCTGCGGCTGCTGAGCGGTCAGCGCTAAGAACGTTATACGTTCCATACGTTCCAAAGCCGGCGGCCGCCACGGCGGTCATTGGAGTTGTTTGAGCATGTCCTCGGCACCCTTGTCGATCCCCGTCTTGGCGGCCGCGAGCCGGCCGACCGTGGCGCCGACGTTCATCGCATTGGGGTATTGCTTGGCGATGAAGGCCTTGAGCAGGCGGTTGTCCGTGGCGTCGAACACCTCGGCCGAGTAATTGACCGAGCCGATGAAGACACCTTCCTTGCCCCGGATGCCCTGAACGATGTTGATGGGGCCGCCCGCCAGATCGAAGCGGGTGACGGTCGAGACCACCGCGGTGTTGGTCTTGGCGCCCGTGAGCGTCAGGCGCAGCCGCAGCGCGCCCGGCGTGGGCGCATTGACGATCTGGAAACGCGCGCGCAGCGATTTCTCGAAGGCGGATTGCATGTCGCGGGCCAGTTCGGTTTTTTCGGCGTCGGACAGGCCGTCGAACTGGTTGTCGGCGCCCGCATACACCGCCACCGGCTCGATCCAGACCGCCTTGTAGTTGGCCCAGCGCACCGGCGGGGCGTAGGCATAGGGAATCTTGTCCGCGTCATCGCCGGTGTTGGCACGCAACTGGGGGGACGATTGCACGCCCGCATAGGGCTGTGGTTGGGTCGCGGCGCAACCGGCCAGGAGCAGTGTGGCGGCGGTCAGGATCAGCAGGGAAGTCTTGGTGAAGTTCATGGAAGGGCTCGGTGGAAAATTTAAATGACCGATTGGTCGTTTGAGATTTTACTTCAAACGACCAATCGGTCATTAATTTCGAATCCGGCCCGGTTTCCGGGGGGCGGGCGCTCAGACCATGCGCTCAGTCGCCAGGCTCCTTCGTGCCGCTGAGCGATTCGTGGTGGTCGATCACGGTCCGCATCATCCGTGTGAAGGCCTCGCGCTCGGCGGGCGCCAGCGGTTCCAGCATGCGCACCTGCGCCTGCAGCATGGGGGGCGTCACGGCCTGCAGCAGGGTTGCGCCCTCGGGCGTGAGGTTGAGCAGCCGCACGCGCCGGTCCTGGGCCGAGAAGCTGCGGGTGAGCAGGCCGCGCGCCTCCAGCCGGTCGACGACACCGCCGATGGTGGAGGTGTCGAAGCTCACCGCGCGCGCCAGGGTGCGCTGGTCGATGCCGGGCTGCGCCTCCAGCGTGTTGAGCACGGCGAACTGCACGGGGGTGACGGCCGAGGCCTCGGTTTCCTGCATGAAGATCGCCACGGCGATCTGCTGCAGGCGCCGGATGTTGTGGCCGGCCTGGCTTTCAAGCGCCACGGGATGCGGCTGGCCCCGAGAGGCCGAAGAGCGTGCGTTCGTCATGGTTAACCCTGGTTGTGGGATGTGATTTTCTCATCGCAAAATAATAAGCATGCTGACGATATGTGTACTTTGAAAATCATCGCTATTTTATTTTTGGATTGAACGGACAAAGGCCTCTCATGCAATTCCATCTGGACGGTTTCCAACCTGGCGACCCTTTCCTGGCGCCCGCCGACGCCGGCGCACACCCCGCGACCGAGGCGCTGCCGTCGGCTGTCGACGTGCTCATCGTGGGCTGTGGCCCGGCGGGCCTGACGCTGGCGGCGCAACTGGCCGCCTTTGCCGACATCCACACCTGCATCGTCGACCAGAAGGAAGGACCGCTGCAGCTGGGGCAGGCCGATGGTATCGCCTGCCGGACGATGGAAATGTTCGAGGCCTTCGACTTCAGCGACCGGGTGCTCAAGGAGGCCTGCTGGATCAACGAGGTGACCTTCTGGAAACCCGACGAGCGGCAGCCCGGGCGCATCGCGCGCCACGGCCGTGTGCAGGACACGGAAGACGGCCTGTCGGAGTTCCCGCACGTGGTGCTGAACCAGGCGCGGGTGCATGACTTCTACCTCGACACCATGCGCCGCTCGCCGCGCCGGCTGGCGCCGCACTATGGCCGGCGTGTGCTCGACCTGCGTGTCGATCCCGATGCCGCCGACCACCCGGTGACCGTGCGGCTGCAGCGTGTGGACGGCGCGCACGCCGGCCAGGTCGAGACCGTGCGTGCCCGCTACGTGGTTGGCTGCGACGGCGCGCGCAGCAGCGTGCGACAGTCCATCGGCCGGCAGCTCAAGGGCGACTCGACCAACCACGCCTGGGGCGTGATGGACGTGCTGGCCGTCACCGACTTTCCCGACGTGCGCCACAAGGTGGCGATCCAGTCCACCCAGGGCAACCTGCGGATCATCCCGCGCGAGGGCGGCTACCTGGCGCGCCTGTACGTGGAGATGGACAAGCTGGGCGAGGACGAACGTGTGGCCAGCCGCCACATCACCGTCGATCAGTTGATCGCGGCCGCGCAACGCATCCTGCACCCCTACACGCTGACGGTCAAAGAGGTGCCCTGGTGGTCGGTCTACGAAATCGGTCAGCGCCTGTGCGACCGGTATGACGACGCGTCCACGTCTACGCCGGGCTCGCCGCCGCGCGTCTTCATCGCGGGCGACGCCTGCCACACACACAGCCCCAAGGCGGGGCAGGGCATGAACGTCTCGATGCAGGACACCTTCAACCTGGGCTGGAAGCTGGCCGCGGTGCTGCGCGGCCAGTGCCAGCCGGCGCTGCTGCACACCTACTCGGCCGAGCGCCAGGCCGTTGCGCAGGAGTTGATCGACTTCGACCGCGAATGGGCCCAGATGTTCAGCGACCGGCCCAGCCAGGGCGAGGGCGGCGCGTCCAGCGGGGTGGACCCCAAGGCCTTCCAGCGCTACTTCGAGCAGCACGGCCGTTTCACCGCGGGCGTGGGCACGCAGTACCGGCCGTCCATCCTCTGCGGCGAGGCCACGCACCAGCACCTGGCCAGCGGTTTTGTCATCGGCACACGCCTGCATTCCGCGCCCGTGGTGCGTGTGGCCGACGCGCGGCCGCTGCACCTGGGCCACGTCGGCAAGGCCGACGGCCGCTGGCGGCTCTATGCCTTTGCCGGGGCGGGCGATTTGGGCACCGGGCCGGGCGGCATCGGCGCGCTGTGCGCCTTCCTGGCCGATGCGCCCGATTCACCCGTGCGCAAATACACGCACGCCGGGCAGGACATCGACGCGGTGTTCGACCTGCGGGCCATCTTCCAGCAGGGCCACGCGGCCCTCGCGATCGAGTCGCTGCCCGCGCTGCTGCTGCCCCAGAAGGGACGGCATGGCTTGCGCGACTACGAAAAAGTCTTCTGCCCGGACCTCAAGAACGGCCCCGACATCTTTGCGCTGCGCGGCATCGACCGCGCGCGTGGTGCGCTGGTCGTCGTGCGCCCCGACCAGTACGTCGCGCACGTGCTGCCGCTGGACGCGCACCAGGCCCTGGCCGCGTTCTTCGACGGTTTCATGCGGGCGTGATCAGGCCCCGGGCGTGTCGAGCCAGGCCAGGTGTCCCTGGCCACGCTCGTTGAGCCGCGCCACGAGCGCGGGCACGTCCGCCTGCGGCAGCAAAAAACGCAGGGTGACCACGCTGCCGTGCCCCGCCTCTTGCAACTGGGCGCCAGCGGCTTCCAGCTCGCGCCGCAGCAGGCCTTCCAGGGCATACGGCACCTGGCAGGACAGGATTGCCAGGCGCTGCAGCGGTGTTTTTTGCGCCACCGCCAGCGCCTGCGCGACGCTGTCGGTGTAGGCGCGAACCAGGCCGCCCGCGCCCAGTTTGACGCCGCCGAAGTAACGCACCACGGTGGCCAGCACGCCTTCCAGATCATGGTGGCGCAGCACGTCGAGCATGGGCCGCCCGGCGGTGCCGCCGGGCTCGCCGTCGTCCACCGCCGCCGACTGCCCGCCGGCCAGCAAGGCCCAGCACACGTGCGCGGCGCCCGGGTGTTCGGTCCGCAGGCCGGCCACGATGGCCTGCGCCTGCGCGCGGCCCTCCACCGACTGCACGCAGCCGATGAAGCGGCTTTTTTTGATCACCAGTTCGCTGTGGGCGGGCGCGGCAAGGCTGAAGGCATCGGGCGCTGCAGATCAGGCGTAGTCGCTCACGGGCACGCAGCTGCAGAACAGGTTGCGGTCGCCCCACACGTTGTCCACGCGTGCGACGGGCGACCAGTACTTGGCCTGGCGCAGCGCGGCCACGGGGTAGGCGGCGGTTTCGCGGCTGTAGGCATGCGGCCAGTCGCTGGCCGTGACCTGCAGCGCGGTGTGCGGCGCGTTCTTCAGCGGGTTGCCTTCACGTGTCCATTCGCCGTTTTCGATGCGCCGGATTTCCTCGCGGATGGCGATCATGGCGGCGATGAAGCGGTCGAGCTCGAAGTGGCTTTCGCTTTCGGTGGGCTCGACCATCAGCGTGCCGGGCACCGGAAAGCTCAGCGTGGGCGCGTGAAAGCCGTAGTCGATCAGGCGTTTGGCGACGTCCTCGGCGCTCACGCCGGTGGCGTCTTTCAGCGGGCGCAGGTCGAGGATGCATTCGTGCGCGACGTGGCCGTTGTCGGACGCGTACAGCGTCGGGTAGTGGTCGCGCAGGCGGGCGCTGATGTAGTTGGCGCTGAGGATGGCGGTTTCGGTGGCGGCTTTGAGGCCCTCGGCGCCCATCATGCGCACGTACATCCACGAGATCGGCAGCACGCTGGCGTTGCCCAGCGGCGCCGCAGAGACCGCGCCGACGGGCGCGGTCTCGCCCGTGGCTGTCGCGTGCCCGGGCAGGAAGGGCACGAGGTCTTCAACCACACACACGGGGCCCACGCCCGGGCCGCCGCCGCCGTGCGGAATGCAGAAGGTCTTGTGCAGGTTCAGGTGGCTGACGTCGCCGCCGAACTGGCCGGGCGCGGCCACGCCGACCAGCGCGTTCATGTTGGCGCCGTCCACGTACACGCGCCCGCCATGGTCATGCACGATGCGGCAGAGCTCGGTGATGCCGGTCTCGAACACGCCGTGCGTGCTGGGGTAGGTGACCATGATGGCGGCCAGGCGTTCGGCGTGTTGCTCGCACTTGGCGCGCAGGTCGGCCAGGTCCACGTTGCCGCGGCTGTCGCACTTGACCACCACCACCTGCATGCCGACCATCTGCGCGCTGGCCGGGTTGGTGCCGTGCGCGGATTCAGGGATCAGGCAGATCGTGCGCTGCGCGTGGCCGCGCGAGGCGTGCCAGGCCTGGATGGCCAGCAGGCCCGCGTACTCGCCCTGGCTGCCGGCGTTGGGCTGCAGGCTGATGCCGGCGTAGCCCGTGGCCTGGCACAGCCAGGCGCGCAACTGGGCGTCGAGCGCGGCGTAGCCGGCCTGCTGCTCGGCGGGTGCGTAGGGGTGGATGTGCGCGAACTCGGGCCAGGTGATGGGGATCATCTCGCTGGTCGCGTTGAGCTTCATGGTGCAGCTGCCCAGCGGGATCATGCTGCGGTCGAGCGCGAGGTCCTTGTCCGAGAGCTGGCGGATGTAGCGCAGCATGGCGGTCTCGGAGTGGTGCGTGTTGAACACCGGGTGCGTGAGGAAGGCGCTGGTGCGCCGCAGCGCGTCGGGAATCAGCGTGCCGGTCCGCGCGGCCAGCGCCTCGAAGTCGGGCAGGGACTGGCCGTCCTGCGCGAAGCTGTTCCACAGCAGCGCGACGTCGTCGCGCGTGGTGGTTTCGTCGAGCGAGACGCACACCTCGCGGCCATCGATGACACGCACATTGGCGCCCAGGCTGCGCGCGCGCCGGGCGACGGCATCGGCACGCGCGGCGCCCAGCGGCAGGCTCAGCGTGTCGAAGGCGTCGTTGTGCTGGAACTGGTCATGGCCCAGCTCGCGCAGGCCGGCGGCCAGGATGGCGGTGTAGCGCGCGATGCGCGTGGCGATGCGCGTGAGCCCTTCGGGGCCGTGGTAGACCGCGTACATGCTGGCGATGACGGCCGGCAGCACCTGCGCGGTGCAGATGTTGGAGGTGGCTTTTTCGCGGCGGATGTGCTGCTCGCGCGTCTGCAGCGCCAGGCGGTAGGCCGGCTGGCCCTGCGTGTCGACGCTCACGCCGACCAGGCGGCCCGGCATGGAGCGTTTGTACTCGTCGCGGCAGGCCAGGAAACCGGCGTGCGGGCCGCCCGCGCCCATGGGCAGGCCCAGGCGCTGCGTGGAGCCGACGACGATGTCGGCCGCGCCATTCGCATCGCCCCGACCCCACTCGCCGGGCGGCACCAGCAGCGTCAGCGCCAGCAGGTCGGTGGCCACGATGTAGGCGGCGTTCTTGGCGTGCACGGTCTTGACGTCGTCGCCTTCCTCGCCCAGGCGGCCGTCGGTCGAGGGGTATTGCTCCAGCACGGCGAAGTAGTCGTCGCCGGCCAGCAGCGCATCCCACTCCTGCCGGGACCGGGCGAGCTTGACTTCGATGCCCAGCGGCTTGGCGCGGGTCTGGATCACCTCGATGGTCTGCGGGTGCGCGTCGCCCGTCACCACGAAGACGTTGCCGCGCGCCTTGACCGAGCGTTTGGCCAGCGTCATGGCCTCGGCCGCGGCAGTGGCCTCATCGAGCATGGAGGCGTTGGCGATCGGCATGGCCGTCAGGTCGCACACCAGCGTCTGGAAGTTGACCAGCGCTTCCATGCGGCCCTGGCTGATCTCGGCCTGGTAGGGCGTGTAGGCGGTGTACCAGGCGGGGTTTTCAAGAATGTTGCGCTGGATCACGCCAGGCGTGTGCGTGCCGTAGTAGCCCTGGCCGATGAAGCTCTTGAACACCTGGTTCCGGGCGGCGATGGCCTTGAGTTCGGCCAGCGCGGCGGCTTCGGTCACGGCTGGCGGCAGGTCCATGGGCTGGGCGCGCTGGATGCTGGCCGGCACGATCCCCTCGATCAGCGCCTGGCGCGAGTCGGCGCCCACGACCTGCAGCATGTGCCGCTCGTCGTCGGCGTCGATGCCGATGTGGCGGGCGACGAATTCCGAGGTGTTTTCGAGTGCGTCCAGGGAGGGCAGGGCTGGCGTGTTCGGCATGGCGAGGGCGAGGCGGATGGAAGGCGGGAAGTGGTGGTCAAGCGGGGGAGCGCTTGGCACGGCACACGCGTGGCACGCGCCGTGCGAAGGGCTCCACCGGCCCTGGCGGGCCGGCCGGGGCGCTTTACGAGTTCTGGGCGAACTGGGTGTAGGCGGCCTCGTCGAGCAATGCATCGAGCTGGCTGGCATCGGCCACGCGCACCTTGAAGAACCAGCCGTCGCCCAGCGGGTCGCTGTTGGCCAGGGACGGGTCGTTGCGCAGCTCCTCGTTGACCTCGACGATCTCGCCGGTCACGGGCATGAAGAGGTCGGCGGCGGCCTTGACCGACTCGACCACGCCGGCGACGTCGCCCTGGGCGAAGGTCTTGCCGACTTCCGGCAGGTCCACGAAGACCACGTCGCCCAGCGCTTCCTGCGCATGGACCGTGATGCCGACAACGGCGGCCTGCAGGTCATCGGCCTGGATCCACTCGTGTTCTTGGGTGTACTTGATGCTCATGGGTGCTCCATTCGGGTTCGGTTCAAAAAATTCAGCCCCGGTAGTATCGCGCGGGCACGAAGGGGGTTGGCGCCACCTGCATGCGAACCGGCTTGCCGCGCACGATGGCGTGCAGCTCGGTGCCGGGCGCGGCCAGGTCGGCGCGCACGTACGCCAGCGCGATGGGCTGGTCGACGGTGGGGCCGAGCAGGCCGCTGGTGACTTCGCCCGCGGGCTGGCCTTGCAGGTCGCGCAGTTCGGTGTGCTCGCGCACCGGCACGCGGTCGAGCGCGACCAGGCCGACGCGGCGGCGCGCCACGGGGCGGGTGCCGTCGAGCTGGGCCAGGACCGTGTCGGCACCGGCAAAACCGCCGGCGCGCTCACCGCCCGTGCGGCGCACTTTCTGGATGGACCAGGTCAGCGCGGCTTCGATGGGCGTGGTGGTGGTGGTGTCGATGTCGTTGCCATACAGGCACAGGCCGGCTTCGAGCCGCAGCGAGTTGCGCGCCCCCAGGCCGATGGGCTGCACCTCGGGCTCGGCGAGCAGGCGGCGCGCCAGGGCGTCCGCCTGGGCGGCGGGCACCGAGATCTCGAAGCCGTCCTCGCCGGTGTAGCCGCTGCGGGTGACGAAGGCGTCGATGCCGTCCAGGGCAAAGTCGCCGCCCGTCATGAACACGAGCGTGGCCGCCTGGGGCGACAGCCGCGCGAGCACCGTGGCGGCCTGCGGGCCTTGCAGCGCGAGCAGCGCGCGGTCGGGCAGGGGCTGGACCTGGCAGCGGCCGCCGATGCGCGCTTGGATATGGGCGATGTCGCCCGCCTTGCAGGCGCCGTTGACGATCACGAACAGCTCGTCCTCGGCGCGCCGGATAAACATCAGGTCGTCGATGATGCCGCCCGCGTCGGTCAGCAGCAGGCCGTAGCGCTGTTTGCCCACGGCCAGGCCGATCACGTCGGCGGGCACGAGCGTCTCGAAGGCGGCGGCGGCGTCGGGGCCGAGCAGCCGCAACTGGCCCATGTGGGAGACGTCGAACAGGCCGGCCGCCGTGCGTGTGTGGCGGTGCTCGGCCATCAGCCCGGCGGGGTATTGCACCGGCATGCTGTAGCCGGCAAAGGGCACCAGGCGGGCGCCCAGCTCGACATGCAGGTCGTGCAGCGGGGTCTTGAGCAGGTCGGCGGAAGGGGAAGTCGAGGCGGACATGGAAAACGCTCCGGCGGGGGCCAAAAAACACCAGGCAAGGCCCATGCCATGCCGGTGGTCGTTGTGCCCCCCTGTCCGCTTTACCTGAGAGATTCACGCTCGGCGCGCCGGTGCGATCACCAGCAGGCGCGGGGCGCTTGCTCCTTCGGTGGATGGCCGGCGTGGCGCCAGCGATCTCTCTCCAGGGGGAGACGTCCGGTTGCCCGAACGGTTGCCAGTCCTCGGTACCTGAGCGTTCGGTCCATCCCTTCGGGGGCGTGGCCTGCGCCTTCGGCGGCGGCCGTCCCGTGGTGGGGGACAGTCGCGCTCTCCTGACAGGGCCGCATTGTAGGCGAGGCGGCGGGTGGCCGGTGCTTGCCGCATGTCGACATGCGCTGGCGGCATCGGCTTGCAGCAAGGCGGTGAGCTGCGCGGTTACGATGCCGCTTTTTGACGCGCGAGCCCGCCCGCATCGGGCGGGCCGGTCTTCGCATATGGGAGGGCTGTGCCGCGTCTTCGCGTTTTTCACCCAGGGAATCCCGCATGTCCAAGATGACCGCTTTCCGCGCCGCGCGCCACTGCGCGCTGGCTTTGTCCTGCGCACTGGCCGTGCTGGCCGCGCCCGCCGCCTGGGCCCATGCCCATTTGCAGCAGTCCGTGCCGGCCGCCAACGCGGCCGTGGCCGCGCCTGCGCGCATCGAGCTGCGCTTCAACGAGGCGCTGGTCGAGCGTTTTGCCAAAGTCACGCTGCAATTTTTGGGCACCGACGGCAAGGGCCAGCCGCAGGACGTGGACGGCGTGGCGCTGGCCTTTGCCGACGACAAGCGCGGCGTGATCGCCACGCCCGCGCAGCCGCTGCCGGCCGGCCGCTACCGTGTGCTCTGGCGTGTGGTGAGCGCGGACACGCACCCGATCAAGGGCCAGTTCGAATTCACGGTGAAGTGACCTGGAACCCGCGCCAGCACCGCCACTCGCACCACCATGACCGCCACTGAATGATCCACGACCTCACGGCCGCGGCCGTCGCCGTTCGCTGGCTGCTGTTCCTGGCGCTGATGCTGCTGGCGGGCCTGCCGTGGTTTGCCGGCTGGCTGCAGCGGCATGTGTGCGCCGGCCTTGCGCGGCCCCTGCCGACGCTGGCCTGCGCCTGGGCTGGCGCCGCGCTGGTGGCGCTGGCCCTGGCCGCCGTGCAGTTGCTGCAGATCACCGCGCGCATGGCGGGTGTTGGTGTGCACGAACTGGACGCCGATACCCTGGGCTGGGTCGTGGGGCAAACGCCGTTGGGCCACGCCTGGCTGCTGCGCAGCGCGTTGTTGCTGACGCTGGCCGGGCTGGCCTGGGCCTGGCGGCGGCAGCCGGTTGGCGCGCGGCGTTTGGGGTGGCTGGCCGCGCTGGGCATGACGTCGCTGGCCACGCTGCCATGGAACGGCCACGCCGGCGCGGGCGAGGGCTGGCACGGCTGGCTGCAATTGGGTGTGGATGTCGTCCATTTGGGCGCGGCCGCAGCCTGGGCAGGGGCACTGGCCGGCTTCTGCGTGTTGGCACTGGCGCGCTCGAACCGGTGGCTGGCAGCCCTGATGCGCTTCCTGCGACCGGGCCTGTCCATCGTGGCGGTGCTGGCGCTGACCGGCCTGGTGCGCACGCATGAACTGGTGGGATGGACGTGGGCGGCCTGGACGCAGTCGGCCTACGCCGGCTGGCTGCTGCTCAAGCTCGCGCTGTTTGCCGCCATGCTGGCCCTGGCCTGGCGCAACCGCCGCCAGGCGCTGTCGCCCGGTGCACGCGGCCCTGCACACCAGGTGTTCGAGCGGCACGTGCGGTGGCGCCTGTATGGCGAGACCTTGCTGCTCGTCGCCGTGGTCGCGGTGGTGGCCGTGCTGGGTATGACCGGGCCGCCGATGACGCCGGGCGGGTGACGGCTTCGTCAGGCCGCAACTGCCGGGCGCTGGCGCACAAAACGCTGCTCGACGACCTCGCGGCCCCATTGCTGGCCGGCGCGTTCCTCGTCCAGAACGAAGCCGGCCTGCCCGTAGAGCCGGCGCGCGGCGTCCAGTCCCTGGAAGGTCCACAGGTAGGTCGTTTCGTATCCGCGCTGGTCGCAGAACGCGACAGCTTCGGCCAGCAGCCTGCGGCCCACGCCCGCGCCGCGCAGGCCGTCGTCGACGATGAACCAGCGTAGGTGGGCCTCGGGGCCGGCCGGCTCGCCGCCGTCGATGGCGACCGAGCCCACGATGCGGCCCGCGTGCGTGGCCGTCCACAGGCCGTTGCCGGGCGCGGCCAGGCGCGCGGCGAACTCCGCCAGACCCGTGGCGACCAGGCTTTCAAAAAACTGCCCGAAACCCACGCTGCGTGCGTAAAAACGCGCGTGCATTTCCGTCACGCGGCCGACCACGCCGCTCTGGTAGCCGGGCTGGATCTCGATCGCTGCGGCCGGCGCTAGCGGCTGGCCGAGCCGGTGTGCTTCAAGCGCCCGCGCGTAGGTGGCCATGCCCTGGCGCACGACCTGCTGGTCGGCCTCGGGCAACTGGTTCAGGGCGGTGTTGACCTGCATGCGGCCAAACGCGTGGATGGCCGCCAGCGTGCGCTGGCCCTGGGCGGTCAGCCCTAGCAACTGGAGCCGGCCGTCGTCGGCGCTGGCGGTCTTGGCCAGCTCGCCGGCCTCGACCAGCTTTTGCACCAGGCGGCTGACGCTGGATTTCTCCAGGAACAGCAACTCGCCAAGCTGCACGGCGGTCATGGACTGGCGCGCCCCGATCTCCAGGATGGCGTGGACCGCCGAGGGTGGGTAATCGGTGGCCGCCAGCGTGGCCTGCATGAAGCCGAGCTCACGCACCATCTGGCGCGAGGCGGCGCGGACTTCGTCGACCAGCACGGGATCGCAATCGAACATCGTTGTTTCCTGGATCATTAAGTTGTACCATGCAACTATATCCAAACCGGAGACCCAGCATCGGGGCAGGCACATGGCGACACTGACATCGACACGCCCATCGCAAGGCGACGAACTGCAAGGGCACGGCCGCATGGCCGGGCGCGTGGGCCTGGTCACGGGCGGCGGCAGCGGCATCGGGCGTGCCACCGCCATTCTGATGGCGCGCGAAGGCGCGGCGGCCGTCGTGGTGGCGGGGCGGCGCGAGGCCGAGGGGCAGGCCGTGGCCGACGAATGCCGCGCGCTGGGCGTGCCATCGCTGTTCGTGCAGACCGACGTCACGCAGGAAGACCAGGTGGCCCGACTGGTCGAGACGACGCTGGCGCGTTTTGGCCGTCTGGATGTGGCCTTCAACAACGCCGGCTATCAGGAGCGGCGCGCGCCCGTCGAAACGCAGGACAGCGGCGTGTTCGACACCGTGTTCGACGCCAACGTGCGCTCGGTCTTTCTGTGCCTCAAATACCAGGTGCCCGCCATGGAGCGGCAGGGCGGCGGGCGCATCGTGCTCAATGCCTCGGTCAGCGGGCTGCGCAATCCCAACCCGGGGCTGGCGCTGTATTCGGCGTCCAAGACGGCCGTGATCTCGCTGATGCGCTCGGCGGCCATGGAATGCGCGCCGCGCGGCATCCGCATCAACGCGGTGGCGCCGGGGCGCGTGGTGACCGACATGATGCTGGCCTCGGGCATCGCCGACATGTCGGCCGTGGCCGCAGCCTTGCCGCTGCGGCGCATGGGCAAGCCCGAGGAAGTGGCCGAGGCCGTGGTCTGGCTGGCCTCGGATGCCGCCGCGTATATCGTGGGGCACGTGCTGGCCGCCGACGGGGGTTTCAGCGCGTCCTGAGGGGTACGGTCCGGCCCCGTCACGGTCAGCGAATGCGTGGTGCTTTGAAAGCACCAACCAGAAGAAAAACAGCATTGGTCATCCAGCGCTGTCACGAAGATCATTGCGCTCCTGCCTACTTACACCAAGGAGCCCAGCATGAAAATCGTTGACGTGCGCGAGATCACCCTTCCGATCAGTTCGCCCATCCGCAACGCCTATATCGACTTCAGCAAGATGACGCTGAGTCTGGTGGCCGTCGTGACTGACGTGATCCGCGACGGCAAGCCTGTCGTCGGCTACGGCTTCAACTCCAACGGCCGCTACGGCCAAGGCAAGTTGATGCGCGAGCGCTTCATCCCCCGCATTCTGGAAGCCTCGCCCGAGTCGCTGGTGGACGACAGCGGCAAGAACCTCGACCCCCACAAGATCTGGGACACGATGTTCAAGAACGAAAAGCCCGGAGGGCACGGCGAGCGTTCGGTGGCGATCGGAACCATCGACATGGCCGTTTGGGATGCCGTTGCCAAGATCGAAGGCAAACCCCTGTTCCAACTGCTGGCCGACCGTTATGGCGACGGCCAGCCCAATCGCAAGATCTTCGTCTACGCGGCGGGCGGCTATTACTACCCGGGGCAGGATCACGGCAAGCTCAAGGACGAAATGCGCAGCTACATCGACCGAGGCTACACCGTCGTCAAAAAGAAGATCGGCGGTGCATCGCTGGACGAAGACCTGCGTCGCATCGATTCGATTTTGAGTGTGCTTCAAGACGGCCAAAAGCTGTGCGTGGACGCCAATGGCCGCTTCGATCTGGACACCGCCATCCAATACGCCAAGGCGCTCTCGCAATACGACCTGTTCTGATACGAAGAACCGGGCGATCCGCTGGACTTCGAGCTGCAGGCCACGCTGCGCAACTACTACAAGAACCCCATGGCAACGGGCGAAGACCTGTTCTCGATGCAGGATGCGCGCAACCTCATCCGCTACGGCGGCATGCGTGCCGACCGCGACTGGCTGCAATTCGACTGCGCCTTGAGCTACGGCCTGGTGGAGTACCTGCGCACGCTGGACATGCTCAAGGAGCACGGCTGGTCTGCCAGCCGCTGCATCCCGCACGGCGGCCACCAGATGTCGTTGAACATCGCCGCAGGCCTGGGGCTGGGTGGCAACGAGTCCTATCCGGACCTGTTCCAGCCCTTCGGTGGCTTCCCGGATGGCGTCAAGGTCATCGAGGGGCACGTCACGCTGCCCGATCTGCCTGGCATTGGCTTTGAAGGCAAGGCCGATCTGTACGCGCACATGCAACGGCTGTCTGCGCCCTGAGCCGCAGCGCTGATGCACCCCGCCACCAACACCAGACAAAGACAAACGGTGGCGGGTTTCGGAAAGATTGATCTTGGAGACAAACCCATGAAATTTCCCGCAAAAAAGGCGGCCACTCTGCTGGCAGCCGCATCCCTCTTTTCCTTCCCGGCCTTGGCCGAATTCCCCGATCGTGCGGTGACGCTGATCGTGCCGTTCTCGGCGGGTGGGCCCAGCGACAAGATCGCACGGGATCTTGCCGAGGCATTGCGAAAACCCCTGGGGCAGACCGTTGTCGTCGAGAACGCCGCCGGTGCCGGGGGAACCATCGGGGCGGCGCGCGTCGCCCGAGCACAGCCGGACGGCTACACGCTGCTGGTTCATCACATCGGCCTGGCAACGGCGCCCGCGCTCTACAAGAAACTTCCCTACAAGACCCCCGATGACTTCGAGTTCCTGGGGTTGATCAACGAGGCGCCCTCGACGCTCATCGGCCGCCAGAACCTGGCCGCCAACAACTTTGCAGCGCTGCGGCAATGGATCGTGGACAACGATGGCAAGGTCAACCTTGCCAATGCGGGCGTGGGGTCGGCGTCCCACCTCTGCGCCTTGATGCTGCAAAGCGCACTGAAGACCAAGATGGTTTTGGTCCCCTACAAGGGCACGGCGCCTGCCATGAGCGATCTGCTGGGCGGCCAGGTTGATTTGATGTGCGAGCAGGCCACCAACGCGGTTCCGCAGATCGAGGGGCACAAGGTCAAGACCTTTGCCGTCACCAGTGCCGAGCGTATGAAGCTGCCCGTTCTTGCCGATGTGATCTTGCCCCCGTTTCACGGACACCCCTATAAGCGATTAACTATCGCAATAGGAGGTGGACGATGACCAAGAGCAAGGCAGGCAGAAAGGGGCAGGAGTTCAGCCTGGAGTTCAGGCAGCAGGCA
>WNDQ01000025.1 GCA_009912175.1 Paracidovorax wautersii
GAAAGCGTTCTCCTCCTCCAGCCGCGCCACTTCACGTTTGAGCCGTGCATGTTCGGCCAACTCCAAGCGTTGTGCCTGATCGTCCTGGTCGTGCCGCCGCGCCTGGGCGCGCCAACTGTACAGCTGGGCAGGCTGCAACCCCAGATCACGAGCCACCGTGGTTACCCCTTCTGTGGCCGCTCGCAACAGTGCCTGCTGCCTGAACTCCAGGCTGAACTCCTGCCCCTTTCTGCCTGCCTTGCTCTTGGTCATCGTCCACCTCCTATTGCGATAGTTAATCGCTTATAGGGGTGTCCGTGAAACGGGGGCAAGATCACTGAAGAAAGCGAAGTTATCCACGGATTTCTGGATAACTTCCATCTTGTTCCATTTCGCACGACAGCGCAAAACACGGGCGGCCACAGCTTTCAACGGGGGCCAACTGCTTGTCCAGGCTGGCAAAAAATGACTTATCCACAGAAGCGGGCCGCCCTTACTACTACTACTACTACTACTACTACTACTACTACTACTACTACTACTACTACTACTACTACTAATCTTTAATAAAGCCTTTAAGGGACAAGTCAGACACCTCTCGCCCGGGCCAGGCACGGTCTCGCTGGCGCGTTGCGCCCCGATGGCCGGGCACTTTTGCCTGCCCGGCACACTCCACTGCAAACAAAGGTCGCGCCACCACTCGAAAATTCAGGGTTGTTCACAGCGAACCCGTGGTGCGCGAGATGACGGTCTCGCTAAAATCGCTTTCTTTTTTGCCGAAAAAGTCCAATTCGTGTCCCCACGCCTCGCTGTCCTGCCTCAATACCTGCTTCCCAAGAAGACCCTCACAGCAATTGCCGGCTTTTTTGCCCGGCAAGAGGCGGGCGCGCTCACCACGGCAACCATCCGCTGGTTCATCCAGCGCTACGGTGTGGATATGTCCGAAGCCGCCTTCGCGGACGTGCGCGACTACAAGACCTTCAACGAGTTTTTCACGCGCGAGCTCAAGGCCGGCTCGCGCGACATGGCCGATTCGGACTTCATCTGCCCGGTCGACGGCGCGATCAGCCAGTTCGGCGCCATCGACCGTGACCGCATCTTCCAGGCCAAGGGCCACGACTACACCATCGAAACCCTGCTGGGCGGCAACCGCGAATCGGCCATGCGTTATGAAAACGGCTGGTTTTCGACGATCTACCTCAGCCCGCGCGACTACCACCGCGTGCACATGCCCTGTGACGGCAAGCTCGAATCGATGACCTACGTGCCAGGCGCGCTGTTTTCGGTGAATCCGCTCACCGCGCGCGGCGTGCCCGGCCTGTTTGCGCGCAACGAACGGGTGATCTGCGAGTTTTCCACAGCCTTCGGCCCGATGGCGCTGGTGCTGGTGGGTGCCACCATCGTCGGCAGCATGGCCACGGTGTGGCACGGCACGGTCAACCCGCTGCGCAGCCGCAAGATCCGGCGCTGGACTTACGAGACCCACGGCGCGCCCATCGTGCTGCGCAAGGGCGACGAAATGGGCCGCTTCATGCTCGGCTCGACCGTGGTGCTGCTCATGCCGCGCCCCGACGGCTTCGGCATGAACTTCAATCCCCAGTGGGCGCCGGAAGGCGCGGTTCGCCTGGGCCACCCCATGGCCAGCTACCAACCTGTGGAAAAAGCCGTGCACAAGCCTGTGGATAAGCCGGATGCGGCCGACGAGTCGACGCTCGCCGACGCCCAGCCCGCCACGGCAGAGGCGGCGGTCACCGAGGATGCCGTCTTGCCCTCCGGGCAGGACGCGGCATCGCCGGCCGATGCCGGTGCGCCGGCGACGACCGAAGCGCCGGACCTGGCAGCCGACCCCCAGGACAAACCCACCAAACCCCACGCCGCCTGAACGAGGAGGTCGCTCCTGTCGCGTTGCGGCGTGGCGTGGCCGGATCAGGCCGACTTATTCACAAGGCAGCGCGTCTTCTGTGGATAAACGGGCGCTCCGCCCTTGACGGCCGTGGTTGTCCCGCCAGAGTGCCTCAGGCCGGGCTGAAGCCTGCCGACGTCGACGATGGGGCGACGGGAATCGCGTGTGAACCCGCAGCCAAGGCACGGGCGAACGGCCTTCCGGGATAACCCCGATGCATCTATCCACAGAATGTGGATGACAGCCCGTCTTTTTCGAGATTTTTTACAAATGGTGCATCGCCATGGCCTTTTTTCCAGGGCATTCTGGAAAAACTGTGGATAAACACGATGGCAAGGGATGGAGAACCCAAGGAATCCGGCGAAAAAATAAGTCAAAACATATGCTTAAAGAAAATATGAGCACTTTTTTCTGATGAGCATCAGGGATACGGGTTTCGCCTGAGTTTTGTGCACTGCACTGGCGTTTGCTATGTTTTTTGGTGCTAAACGCGTGCAAAAAGGGATGTGTTCGGATAAAAACGCCCGCCTCGCCATCTTTCTCCACAAAACTATCCACAAAAAATGCCTGGAGTTGGTGCACGCCCCGCGCGGCCGCGCCCGCCAAGGCATGCCGCGTGGATTCAGGCCCCCGTCACGGCCCGCCGCCATGGACAATCGAGCCATGCCTGGACCTCGAACTTATCCACACCCTTCCCCATCGCGCCCCACGCGGGCACCAGTGAATCGCCCAGCGCAGCCGCCCCGGCTCCTGCTGCTGCTGACCAACGACGGCCGGCTGCAGGCCCGCGTGGCCGACCCCCGGCACAAGATGACCAAGGTGTATTGGGTGCAGGTCGAAGGACAAGTGTCTGAAGAAGCTGTGGACAAGTTGAAGCGCGGCGTGCAGCTCAAGGACGGCCCGGCCCAGGCGGTCGATGCGGCCGCCATCGAGGCGCCGCTTTTATGGGACCGGCAGCCGCCCATCCGTGTGCGGCAGTCGATTCCGACCAGTTGGCTGCGCATCGCCTTGCGTGAAGGACGCAACCGGCAGGTCCGGCGCATGACGGCCGCGGTTGGACTGCCCACGCTGCGCCTGGTCCGGGTGGCCATCGGACCGTGGCAGCTCGACGGACTGCAGCCCGGTCAATGGCGCGAGCTGGATCTGCCCTGACGATCGTCCGACGGATGGCCCGCCGTCAGACACGGCGGCTTTGCGCCGATATTTTCGAACTGCCTGGAGAGTCGGTCATTAATTTCTAGCTAAACACGCCGATAAATCCTGGAGAAAACCCAAAAACTTATCCTTAAAAATTCAGTTATTCACAATTCTGTGGAAAACTCAAAGAAGAAGTTCATGTTTTCCACAAACCTTGGGATATCTTGCCGACTTGTCCCTTCTCGCGCCGCCGCTGCCCGCCTGCCTCTGCACAAGGAAAAATGTGGATAAATCGATGATTTTGAAGACGAATTTTGAAAACAGGCAGTTATCCACAGCCCTTATCTACTACTACTATTCTTTTTAAGAAGAACAGAAGGAAAGACAGAACAACCGCGCCCCCGCCCCGCCGTCACCCGATTTGCACCGCCCTGGCTCGCCTCGCACAAGCCCAGTGCCGTGCCAGGGCCCCCAAAAAACGGCTCCGTCATAAAAAAGGACGACACATTCGTCCGCTTGGCTTGCTTAGACAGCTCGGATACAACTCCGGCGGGTGATTGCACGCAAAAAGTGCATACAAAATTGGCACGGCTCCTGCATGGCGTGGGCCATGACTTACGCGATCGAGCTGATCGGGCTCAGCAAACGCTACGCCTCGGGCAACGTGGCTGTGGACAACATCGACCTGCGCATCCGCCGCGGGGGTTACTGTTGTCTGCTGGGGCCGTCCGGCTGCGGTAAAAGCACCACGCTGCGCATGATGGCGGGCCACGAATCGGTGTCCAGCGGCGACATCCTGCTGGGTAACCGCAACATCACCGACCTGCCGGCCTCCAAACGGGGCACGGCGATGATGTTTCAGAGCTTTGCCCTCTTCCCGCACCTGAGCGCGCTCGACAACGTCGCCTTCAGTCTGAAGATGAAGGGTGTGGACAAGTCCACGCGCCTGGCGCGCGCCCAGGATCTGCTCGACTGCGTGGCCATGGGCCACCTGGCGCAGCGCAGGCCTGGCGAGCTTTCGGGCGGCCAGCAGCAGCGGGTGGCGCTGGCGCGCGCACTCATCACCGAACCCCAGGTTTTGCTGCTCGACGAGCCCCTCTCGGCGCTCGATCCGTTCCTGCGCGTGCAGATGCGGGCCGAATTGCGCCGCTGGCAGAAGGAATTGAGCCTGACCTTCATCCACGTGACGCACAGCCAGGAAGAAGCCATGGCGCTGGCCGACACCATGGTGGTGATGAACCACGGCGTGATCGAGCAGGTCGGCGCGCCGCGCGAGATCTACAACCGCCCGGCCAGCGAGTTCGTGGCGCGCTTCATGGGCGGCCACAACGTGCTCCATCCTGTGGACAAGTCGGCCGCGCCCTGCGTGGCCGTGCGCAACGACCACCTGCGGGTGACGCCGTTGCCGCCCGGGTTCGAGGCAGCAACCCCGGGTGCTGTGGATAAGCACGGCGGTTTCGATTTATCCACAGCCCTGGCGGCGCAGGTGACCGACGTCGAATACCAGGGAGCGTACGTTCTGCTGGGTCTGCAGGCTGTGGGTAACTCTGTTTACAAGAGCACTTACATGAATGTAGTCATGGATGAATCCACTTTTCTGGAACACCCGTTCGAACTGGGTGAGCAGGTCGCCGTGAGCTGGTCTGCCCACCGGGCCCATGCGCTCGCCACGGCGGCATCAGCGCCTTATCCATGAGTTGTCCACAGCTTTTTCAAAGCTTGCCCCAAGGCCATGAACAGCCGGCGGGTGGTTTTGGATCGATCCCGGCCTGACGGATTCAGGTGTTTTGAATGCCGCTTTTTCTTCGACAAGGAGCGATAGACATGTCCCCCCAAACTCCCGCCGTGCCCACTGCCTCGTCCGCCGACCCGCAGGAACGCGATGACGACCGCCTGGCCCCGCCGCGCCGCTCGCTGCTCAAGGGTACGGCCGGCATCCTGGCCGCAGGCCTGTTCCCGGCCGTCCATGCGCAGGAGAAGGTCGTGCTGCGCTACCTGGGCACGGCGGTGAACCAGGACAAGGCCATTGCCGAGAAATTCGAGGCCGACACCGGCATCAAGCTGCAGTACGTGGCCGTCTCGACCGACGAGGTGACCAAACGTGCCGTCACCCAGCCCAACAGTTTCGACCTGCTCGACACCGAGTATTTTTCGCTGCGCAACATCGTGCCCACCGGCAACCTCAAGGGCATCGACGCCAAGCGGGTGAAGAACGCGGGCAAGATCACCTCGCTGTTCCTGGACGGCACCGTGGCCGGCAAGTCCGTGGGTGACCAGGGCACGGCACCCAAGAAGGTGATCTACCTGCAGGGCGAGCGCAGCAAGGTCTTCGCCACGGCGCCGACCGAGTGGATGACGCTGATCCCCACCACCTACAACGCCGACACGCTGGGCATCCGCCCGGACCTCATCAAGCGTCCCATCGGCAGCTGGGCCGAGCTGCTCAACCCCGAGTTCAAGGGCAAGACGGCGATCCTCAACATTCCGTCGATCGGCATCATGGACGCGGCCATGGTGGTCGAGGCCCAGGGCATTCACAAATACGCCGACAAGGGCAACATGACCAAGGCCGAGATCGACCTCACGATCAAGACCCTGATCGAGGCCAAACGCGCCGGCCAGTTCCGCGCGCTGTGGAAGGACTTCAACGAGTCGGTCAACCTCATGGCCTCGGGCGAGGTTGTGATCCAGTCGATGTGGAGCCCGGCCGTCACGGCCGTGCGCAGCAAGGGCATCGACTGTGTGTTCCAGCCGCTCAAGGAGGGTTACCGCGCCTGGGCCTCGGGTTTTGGCCTGCCGGCCACGCTGTCGGGCCGCAAGCTCGACGCGGCCTATGAATTCATCAACTGGTTCCTCGACGGCTGGGCCGGCGCCTACCTCAACCGCCAGGGTTATTACAGCGCTGTGCTGGACACCGCCAAGGCGCAGATGGCGCCCTACGAATGGGCCTACTGGATGGAAGGCAAGCCCGCCACGCAGGACATCAAGAGCCCGCAGGGCGCGGTCATCGCCAAGGCCGGTTCCGTGCGCGACGGCGGCAGCTACGAACAGCGCATGGGCGGCATCGCCTGCTGGAATTCGGTGATGGACGAGAACACCTACATGGTCCAGAAGTGGAACCAATTTGTAGCGGATTAGACGCCCCCCGAAGCGCCTGCTGCACATGAGTCCCATGAGTCATCTTTCTCTTTCGCGGTCGGTGTCGGCGTGGTGGCAAGCGCTACCGCTGACGGCGGTGTTTGCCGTGTTTTTCCTCGTGCCGCTGGCGCTGGTGCTGATGGTGAGTTTCTGGAACTACGACCAGTACCAGCTCGTGCCCGGCTTCACGCTGGACAATTACGCCGCCGTCTTCGAGGACTGTGGCAAGCTGTCCGACCCGTGCGTGACGCTGCGCACCTACGCCTCCACGCTCAAGTTCAGTTTTCTGGTGTGGGCCATCACGCTGGCGCTGGGTTTTGCCATCGCCTATTTCCTGGCCTTTCACGTGCGCAGCGCCGGCATGCAGACGGTGCTGTTCGTGCTGTGCACCATTCCGTTCTGGACGTCCAACGTGATCCGCATGATCTCGTGGGTGCCGCTGCTCGGGCGCAATGGCCTGGTCAACCAGGGCCTGCTGGGGCTGGGTGTGGTGGACGAGCCGGTCGAGTGGCTGCTGTTCTCGGACTTCTCGGTGGTGCTGGCCTTTGTGCACCTCTACACCATGTTCATGATCGTGCCCATCTTCAACAGCATGATGCGCATCGACCGCAGCCTGCTGGAAGCGGCCGCCGACAGCGGCGCCTCGGGCTGGCAGACGCTGTGGAACGTGATCGTGCCGCTGTCGCGCACCGGCATCATCATCGGGTCGATCTTTGTGATCACCATCGTCATGGGGGATTTCGTGACCATCGGCGTCATGGGCGGCCAGCAGATCGCCTCGGTCGGCAAGGTGATCCAGGTGCAGACCTCTTACCTGCAGTTCCCGCTGGCGGCCGCCAACGCGGTCATCCTGCTGGCCGTGGTGCTGCTGATCATCGGCGCGCTCACGCGGGCGGTCGACATCCGCAAGGAGCTGTGATGAAGGCCCGACTGCCCGTTTTTGCCGAGCGCCGTGCGCGCGGTTTCTGGCCGCTGGCCGTGGTCTTTGCGCTGTTCGTGCTGTTCATGTACGGGCCGATGATCGTGATCGTCGTGCTGAGTTTTCAGGGGCCCGACGGGGGCCTGACCTTTCCGCTGCGCGGCTTTTCGCTGCACTGGTACCGCCAGCTCGCCGAAGGCCTGGGCGTGGTCGACATCGGCGCGGCACTGGCCCGCTCGTTCACGCTGGGCGCGGCCGTCATGGTGCTGACCGTGCTGCTGTCGCTGCTGGCGGGCCTGGCCTTTCGCAAACAACTGCGCGGCGGCAACACGCTGTTCTTTGTGGTGGTGGCCAGCCTGATCATGCCGTCCATCATCGTGTCGCTGGGCATCGCGCTTGAATTCCGGCTGATCGACGGCGCCATCAAGGGCTTGCTGCAGGCGTTGGGTTTCCAGGACGCGGCCGACAACTACGGCACCGCGCTGGGCCTCTACACCTCGGCCCTGGGCGCGCACCTGACCTGGACGTTGCCCTTCGGGCTGCTCATCATGTTTGCCGTTTTCAACCGCTTCAACCCGGCCTATGAAGAGGCCGCGCGCGACCTCGGCGCCACGCCGTGGCAAGGCCTGCGGCACGTGGTGCTGCCCTTGATCGCGCCGTCGGTGGTGGGTGTGGGCATGTTCGGCTTCACGCTGTCGTGGGACGAGATCGCGCGCACCTCGCAGGCCATTGGCGACGTCAACACGCTGCCGCTGGAGCTGCAGGGCCTGACCAGCACGGTCACCACGCCAGCCATCTATGCGCTGGGCACGGTGACCACGGCCGTGTCCTTCGGCGTCATGGCGGCCACCTTGCTGCTGCTGTTCGCGCTGCGCCGGCGCCGCACCCGCCTGCGCAAAGGCGGCGCTGGATGACGATGGCGGACGGGCTGAACCCCGGCGCCCTCGCCGCGGCCGAGGGCGGCGACGCCGCTGGCCGCCCGGCCGTGGCTCCCGAGCCGGGCCTGGAGCGCGGCACCACGCCAACCGACCAGGCCATCTACCAGCGGCTGGTCAGCGCCATCATGGACCAGCGCCTGGCACCCAACACCAAGCTGGCCGAAGACCATCTGGCGCAGGTCTTCGGCGTGTCGCGCACACGCATCCGGCCCGTGCTGGCGCGGCTGGCGGGCGAGCGCATCGTCACGCTCACGCCCAACCGCGGCGCGCGTGTGGCCCTGCCCGGCGAACGCGAAGCGCGCGAGGTGTTCGAGACCCGCCGCCTGATCGAGCCGCGTCTGCTGGCGCTGTTCGTGCAGCGCCAGACGCCCGCGCGCGTGGCCGAACTGGCCGCCTGCATCGACGGCGAGGAAGCCGCGCGCCGCGCGGGCGACCGCCACCGCGCGATCCGCTGCTCGGGCGATTTCCACCTGGTGCTCGCGCGCCACGCGGGGCACGAGACGCTGGGCCGCATCCTGCAGGAAATGGTCTCGCGCACCTCGCTCGTGCTGATGGCCTGGGGACCGCTGGCGAGCGTGGGCGACGCCGCCGCACCCGCCGAAGTCGCGCCTGCCGCCCACGCACCGGGCTGCCATTGCCACGCACCGGGCTGCCATTGCCAGGCACACCGCGCGCTGCTCGACGCGATCCGGCTGCGCGACGCCGGCATGGCCCAGCGCCTGATGCACGAGCACCTCGACCAGATCGAAGCCACGCTGGACTTCCGGGCCACAGCGGCCGACGCCCATCCGCTGGCGGGCGTCTTCAAGGATGCGTCCCACTCCCTTATTGATAGTCCTGCCGTCCTACACAAGCGTGCTGGCGCTTGATCGCAGAATGCGCCTGACGAGCCACCGGCTCGCCGGGCGCCAGGCTGGCGCCGCTGGCGGGCCGGTGGCTTCGCCAACAGTCAAGTCAGCAAACCTCGCCCTTCATTGCAAGGAGACCACCATGCGCAAAATCGTACTGGCCACGGCCGCAGCCGCCTTCATCCTCACAGGCTGCGCCAACATGGATGAATCGCAGCGCGCCAAGGCCACGGGCACCGGCATCGGCGCGGTGGCAGGGGCCGCCGTGGGCGGCCTGATCGGCGGCGGCCGGGGCGCGGCCATCGGCGCGGGCATCGGCGGCGTCGGCGGCTACGTGTGGTCCAGCCACATGGAGAACCAGAAGCGCCAGATGGAGCAGGCCACGCAGGGCACGGGCGTCACCGTGAGCCAGACGGCCGACAACCAGCTCAAGCTCGACATCCCGAGCGACGTCTCGTTCGACGTCAACCGCGCCAACATCAAGTCCAACTTCGCGCCCATCCTGGACCGCTTCGCCGAAGGCCTGCGCACCAACCCCAACACCACGGTGCGCATCATCGGCCACACCGACTCGTCGGGCAGCGACGCGATCAACAACCCGCTGTCGCTCGAACGCGCCACCAGCACACGTGACTACCTGGTCGCGCGCGGCGTGTCGATCAACCGCATCGCCGTCGACGGCGTGGGCTCGCGCCAACCGGTGGCCAGCAACGACACCGCCGCCGGCCGCGCACAGAACCGCCGCGTCGAGATCTACACGGGCGAAGCTGCGCGTCAGTAAGACAGACGGATCGATCTGATCAAAAAAACCGCGGCAGCTTACGCTGGCCGCGGTTTTTTATCGCCGGTATGCATCACCACCAAGGCCACGCCGATCGCCAGCATCGGCACCAGCGCGCCCACGTTGAGCCAGAACCAGCCCTGCGTGTTCATCATCATCGCGCCGGCGCCAAAGGCCGACAGCGCCGTCACGGCGAACACGCAGAAGTTGAGCGCACCCTGCGCCTTGTCCTTTTCCTCGGGCCGGTAAGCCTGCAGCGCCAGCGTGGTGCCGCCGGTGAACAGGAAGTTCCAGCCCACGCCCAGCGCGAACAGGGCGATCAGGAAGTGCTCGAATTCCAGGCCCGCCAGCGCGACGGCCACGCACAGCAGGTTGAGCGCCAGGCCCACGCCCATGATGGTGCGCACGCCGAAACGCCGGATCAGGTGGCCGGTGAAAAAGCCCGGCGCGAACATGCCGATGACGTGCCACTCCAGCACGAAGGCGGTGCGATCAAAGGCAAAGCCGCACACCTGCATGGCAATCGGTGTGGCGGCCATCAGCAGGTTCATCACGCCAAAGCCCAGGGCGCTGCCGATGGCCGCGACGATGAAGACGGGCTGGCGCACGATGACGGCCAGCGGCCGGCCCGTGCCGTGCGTGGCGGCCGCGGGCGGCGCCGGAAAACGGATGGCGCTGACGACCGCCAGCGACAGCAGCGCCAGCGCGGCCAGCGCCAGGTAGGCGGCCAGGAAAGGGCGGCTACCCAGCTCCCGCGTGGCCACGGCCAGGTTGGGGCCGGCGATGGCACCCAGCAGGCCGCCGGCCAGCACCAGCGAGACGGCTTTTTCCTTGAAGGCGGGGGCCGCCAGCTCGGCCGCGGCAAAACGATAGAGGCCCGCGTTGGCGCTGTAGTAGCCAGCCACCACGGTCGCGGCCACCAGCAGCCAGAAGTCGTGCAGCGACACCGCCAGCGCGCACAGCAGGCAGGCGGCAAAGGCCACGGCCAGGCCGCTCTGGAAGGCGCCGCGCCGGCCCCAGCGCCGCTGCGAACGCGCCACCAGCCCGGTCGAGAGCGCGCCGCCCAGCACATAACCCATCACGGGCAGCGTGGCCATCCAGCCCCAGGGCGCCAGGCTCAGCCCCACCAGGCCGTTGATGGCCAGGAAGGTGATGTTGTTGGTCATGAACAGCCCCTGGGCCAGCGTGAGCAGCCACAGGTCGCGGCCCATGCCGCTGGGCGGCGTGTTCAGGGCGGGGGAAGAAGGCGGGGACTGCATGGTCGGATGAGACGGCGGGTGGAGACCAGCGCCGCATCATGAACCTTCCCCCCGGGCAAGGTCAAAACCGTGACGGATGTTTCCTTGCGGCGCGTGCGGGCAAGGGGTTCAGGTCTTGAGGAAGTTGCCGAACAGGCCCAGCAGTTCGCTGGCGCCGCTGGCGCCGGCTTCGGTGATGCGGCCTTCGGGCGTGAGCCGGTCCACCGCCACCGGCAGGAACTGGCTGAGCTGCGGCAGCAGGTGGGCGGTGTCGGTGCCCATGCGGGCGGCCAGGGTCTGCACCAGCTCGCTGCCCAGCACCTGCTGCAGTTGCGCGCCGGTGATCGGCAGCTTGGCCGACTGGTTGGCGATCCACGACTGGATGATGGGCGACAGGTCCGCACGCGCGAACTTCTCGGCCAGGCCGCTCAGGCCGCCGATGCCGCCATGGGCGGACAGCAGGTCGATCAAGACCGGCAGCAAACCGCTTTCAGCCGTGGCGCTCCTTCCCACGGCCGCTACGCCGTCGCTCAAAACGGTGTCGAGCAGACTCATGGTTCTCTCCCAAAAAACCGACCATCTTAGTGGTGTCGGCGGGTTTTGCGCAGCGGGTTGTCCACAAGTGTTGCGCGTGCGCACAGCCGCCCCATCGCGGTGCATCAGCGGGTGGGGTTCTTAGAATGCGCGCTCCAATTCGAACCGGGACAAGCCCGGACAGCTTTTTGAATCCAATGACTGCAACTACCTCCGTTTCGACTCCGGGCCTGTGGGCCCGCCTGCGCCGCACCAGCCTGGTCGCGCGCATCGCCATAGGGCTGGTGCTGGGCATCGCGCTGGCCGGCCTGGCGCCCGGCGCGGCCCCGTCCGTGGCGATCCTGGGCCAACTGTTCGTGACCGCGCTCAAGGGCGTGGCGCCGCTGCTGGTCTTTGTGCTGGTGATCGCCTCGGTCGCCAGCCACCAGCATGGGCAGGAAACCCACATGCGCCCCATCCTGCTGCTGTACGCGCTGGGCACGCTGGGCGCGGCCGTGATCGCGGTGCTGGCCAGCACCGTGTTTCCGTCGACGCTGGCGCTGGCCGCGGATGCAGCCCCCAAGGCCTCGCCCGACGGCGTGGGCGAGGTGCTGGGCAACCTGCTGCTGAGCGCGGTCGACAACCCGGTGCACGCGCTGATGAGTGCCAACTACATCGGCATCCTGGCCTGGGCGATCGGGCTGGGCTTCACGCTGCGCCACGCCGGCGCGCCCACACGCGCTCTGCTGCAGGACGTGGCCGACGCGGTGTCGGGCCTGGCGCGGCTGGTGATCGGGCTGGCGCCCATCGGCATCTTTGGTCTGGTGGCCAGTACGCTGGCCGAAGCGGGCCTGGGCACGCTGTGGCGCTACGCGCACCTGCTGGCCGTGCTGCTGGGCTGCATGGCCTTCGTGGCGCTGGTGCTCAACCCGCTCATCGCCTGGCTGATGATGCGCCGCAACCCCTATCCGCTGGTGTTCGCGAGCCTGCGCGAAAGCGGCGTGCCGGCCTTCTTCACGCGCAGCTCGGCGGTCAACATCCCGATCAACATGGCCTTGTGCGACCGGCTGGGCCTGCACCGCGAGACCTACGCGATCTCGATCCCGCTGGGCGCGACGGTCAACATGGCCGGCGCGGCCGTGACGATCACCGTCGTGACGATGGTCGCGGCGCACACGCTGGGCATCGCCATCGACCTGCCCAGCGCCATCCTGCTGAGCATCGTGGCCTCGATCGCGGCCTGCGGCGTCAGCGGCGTGGCCGGCGGCTCGCTGCTGCTGATCCCGGTGGCCTGCAGCCTGTTCGGCATCACGGGCGACGTGGCCATGCAGGTGGTGGCGATTGGCTTCATCATCAGCGTGCTGCAGGACTCGGTCGAGACCGCGCTGAACTCGTCGACCGACGTGGTCTTCACCGGTGCGGCCTGCGCTGCGCGCGATCCGCAGTCGGTGCGCATCTGAGTCACACGGGCGGCAGCTCGATGCGCGCCTCGAAGCCGCGCGGGTGGCCTTGCGGCGGTGAAGCCAGCCGCAGCGTGCCCTGCTGGCGCGCCACGATCGAGGTGGTGATCGACATGCCCAGCCCGTAGCCCATGCGGTCCTGCGTGTGGCGCACGTGGCGCCGCTCCAGCGTCTGCATCTGCGCGGCGTCCACGCCGGGGCCGAAGTCGCGCACGACCAGCGTGGCCGGCGCCATCACCTCGATCTGCACGGCCGCGCCGGCGCTGTAGCGCAGCGCGTTTTCCACCAGGTTGCGCAGCGCGATCGCCAGGGTGTCGGCATCGCCCAGCGCGCAGACCTGGCCGCCGCCGCCATGGTTGTCGGGCAGCAGCAGGTCCAGGCGGCGCTGCGCGTCGGCGCTGCTCCAGAATTCGCCCGCCACGGTGGCGGCCAGCGTGCTCAGGTCGACCGGCTCCTGCCCCAGCGCCGCCGCCGATTTGGCGCGCGAGAGCTGCAGCAGTTTTTCAGTGCGGTGCGCCAGGGTCTTGAGGCCGCTGAGCGCGGCTTGCACATCCTCGCGCGCCAGGTTGCCATCGAGCGCGGCCTGCAGCCGCAGCATGGCCACGGCCAGCGGCGTGCGCAATTCGTGCGCGGCGTTGGCGGCCAGCGCACGTTCGACGTCCAGCGCGCCCTTGAGGCGTTCGAGCAGGCGGTTGACGCCCTCGCCCACGGCGCGCGGCTCCTGCGGCATGCCGCTCACGTCGATCGGGCGCAGGTCGTCGTCGCCGCGCTGCCCGATCTGCGTCTGCAGGTGCTGCAGCACCGCCAGCTCGCGCCGCGCAATGCCGCGCATCAGCAGGGTCAGCCCCAGCAGCACCAGCACCATCGCGGCGACCAGCGCAAACAGCGTGCCGACCAGCACGTCGGTGCGCTCTTCCTGCGGATCGGCCAGCTGCAGGTAGAGCTCGCGGTAAGGGTGTTCGGCCACGTAGATGCGCCAGGCGCCGTGGTCGTAGAAACCGTCGACGATCGGGATGCCGAAGGGCTGCACGGGCGCCGCGGCCGAGCGCAGCAGCACGTGCCCCTGGCCGTCGATGAGCTGGTAGACCAGCGGCTCGGTGTTGATCAGCGGATCGGTCGCGGTCATCGGGCCGTGAACCGGGTACTGGTGGTCCGTCACGGCGTCGTCGTACTGGCTCACGGCCACATCGATCAGGCGATGCGCGCTTTCGACCAGTTCACGGTCGAAGTTGGCGTTGACCTGGGCGTAGATGAACCACGCCACGCCCGCGATGCACAGCAGCCACACCGACGCCAGCGCCAGCAGCAGCGTGCGCGCCAGCCGGTCGGCCAGCCGCGCGGGCGGCTTGTCGGTGATGGGCGCGGTCGGCCTGGTCATTCACCCTCGCCCGAGGCCAGGCGGTAGCCCAGCCCGCGCTGGGTCTGGATGTGCTCGCGCCCGAGCTTGCGGCGCAGCCGGCTGATGAAGACCTCCAGCGTGTTGCTGTCGGTCTCCTGGTCGAAGCCGTAGAGCGCGTCCTGCAGCGACTCGCGCGAATGCAGCCAGTCAGGGCGGGCCGCCATGGCGTGCAGCAGCGCCCATTCCTTGGGTGTGAGCACGATGGGCATGCCGCGTTTGCGCACCAGGTTGCGAGCCAGGTCGATCTCCAGCGGGCCGAGCTTGAGCACCGCGCTGCGGTTGGCCCCGCGCCGGCGCTCGATGGCGCGCAGCCGCGCCAGCAGTTCCTCGGGGTCGTAGGGTTTGGTGAGGTAGTCGTCGGCGCCGGCGTCCAGCCCGCGAATGCGGTCGCTGACCTGGTCGCGCGCGGTCAGCACGATGGTGATGGGCGGGTCGGCCAGCGCACGCAGCGTGGGCAGCAGGCTCAGCCCGTCGCCGTCTTCCAGGTGCAGGTCCAGCAGCACCGCCGCATAGCTGGCGGCCGCCACGTGCGCCCGTGCCTGGGCCACGCCGGGCACCACGTCGATCACATAGGGCAGGCCGCGCAGGTAGGCCACCACGGCCTGGGCGAGAGCGGCATCGTCTTCCACCAGCAAGATACGCATGGTCGGACTTTCTTCAAAGTGGGAACGGAGGGCCCGGGGGCCCGTCAACCCCGCAACCTGAACGCCAGCTGACTATGCCATTCAGAGCGGTTTCACGGCTGAATTCTATGGTCGTGCCCCATGATGAAAAACTCCGCCGTTGCCCAGCAGGCCGCTGGGACTGGCGTCCAGACCTCAACCTCCCCCACGGCCGGTGGCCGGGCGTTTTCCCCGATCGACGCGCTGCGGCGGCAATGGCGCCAGCCGCGCCATGCGCAGACCGTGGCCCTGGTGCTGGCGGTCTGGCTGGTGCTGACGGCCAACTGGCCGCTGTGGACGATGCTGCCTCGCCTGGACGGCTACAGCGGCTCGGTGGCCTGGCTGGTGCTCATGTTTGCGCCGCTGGCCCTGGCCGGCTGCACGCTGCTGCTGGCGTTCGTGGCCTGGCCGCGCGGCATGAAGCCGCTGTGGATGCTGCTGCTGGTGCTGGCGGCGGTGGTGCAGTACTTCATGCTCAGTTACGGCACGGTGATCGACACCAGCATGGTGCTCAACGTGTTCCAGACCAACGCCAGCGAAAGCCGTGCGCTGTTCAACCCCCGGCTGCTGCTGCAGGTGCTGCTGGTGGCCGGCCTGCCTTGCCTGTGGCTGGCGCAGGTGCCGGTGGTGCGCGACGGCTTCTGGCGCAACCTGGCACGCACGCTGGGCCTGATGCTGGCCTGCCTGGCGCTGATGGCCGCCGTGGTGCTGCCGGCCTACCGCGAGCTCGCGCCCGTGGTGCGCAACAACATGACGCTGCGGTTTGTGCTCAACCCGGTCAACGCCGTGCTGGGCGTGATCAACGTCAAGGTCAAGCCGCTGTTCTCGCATCCGCGCCCGTTTGCCAGCATCGCGGCGGGGGCGGCGCTGGGGGCGTCGTACACGCAGGCGGGGGCGGCCTCGGCCAAGCCGCCGCTGTTCGTGCTGGTGGTGGGGGAGACCGGGCGCGGCGACCACTATGCGCTCAACGGCTACGCGCGCGACACCAACCCCGAGCTGACCAAGCTGGGCGTGCAGAGCTGGCACAACGCGTGGTCGTGCGGCACCAACACGCAGGCGTCGGTGCCCTGCATGTTCTCGCACCTGGGCAAGGACGCGTTTGAACACCGTGCGGTGGACTATGACAACCTGCTCGACGTGCTGCAGGCCGCCGGCCTGGGCGTGCTCTGGGTGGACAACCAGGCTGGCTGCAAGGGCGTGTGCGAACGCGTGCCGAACGACTCCACGGCCGATCGCGCGGACACGGCCGACGGGCAGCGCTTGTGTTCCGACGGCGAATGCCTGGACGAGATGCTGCTGGGGGGCCTGGACGAGCGCGTTGCGAAACTGCCACCCGAGCGGCGCCAGCGCGGCGTGGTGGTCGTGCTGCACCAGATGGGCAGCCACGGCCCGGCCTACTACCGCCGCTCGTCGACCGAGAGCAACACCAAGGTCTTCCTGCCCGAATGCACGACCAATGCGCTGGCCAACTGCACCCAAGAGGCGCTGATCAACGTCTACGATAACTCGATCCGCTACAACGACCGCATGCTGGCGCAGACCATCGGCTGGCTGAAGCAGCATGCCGTGGCCAACGAAGTGGGGCTGCTGTACCTGAGCGACCACGGCGAGTCGCTGGGCGAGATGGGCATCTACCTGCACGGCCTGCCGTACGCGATTGCGCCGGATGCGCAAAAACACATCGCCGTCATCAACTGGCCGGGCACGCTGGCGGCGCGCACACGGATCGACCCGCAGTGCGTCAATGGCACGCTGGATACGCGCGTCACGCACGACAACATGTACCACACGGTGCTGGGGCTGATGGACGTGCAGTCGCCGACCTATCAGCGCCAGCTCGACATGTTCCAGAGCTGCAGGAAATAAGACGCCCCCCGAAGCGCCTGCGGCGCCTCCCCCCACTGGGGGGCGACAGCCCCGGTCGGGCAGAGCCCGCCCACGCTGTCACTTGCAACAGGGGCGAATCAAATCTGGATTGCTGGCCGATAAGGCCTGTGTGCGCTGTCAGGAAGTCTTGTGGTGTGCGGGTCCGGGCTGAAGCCGGGGCCTGCCGCAGCGAGGTCAAGGAGGAGGATTGGACTTTGTCCAATCCGGGGGGCAGGAGCGGAGGCAGGCCCCGGCTTCAGCCCGGACCCGCTGCGGCCGCCTCGCCCGTTTTGCCGGCGTCGCCAAACACCGCGTGCCACAGCGCCAGGATGGCGTCGCGCTCGGTGCTGACGGTTTCGGGTTCGACCTGCGTGGGCGCTTCGTCCAGCCGGGCCTTGTGTTGCAGCCGGCGCAGGGTGCGGTAGGCGGCCGCCGCTTGCTGGCCGACCTGGGCGGGCAAGAGGCCCGCGGCTTCGGCGCGCTGGAGCAGGGCGATGTTGCCGACGTTGGGCACCAGCTCGGGGTGCTGTGCGGCGTCGGCCAGTACCAGGAATTGCACGACGAATTCGGCATCGACCATGCCGCCCGGGCTGTACTTGAGGTCGAAGCGGCCGGCGCGCACGGCATAGGCTGCGCGCACACGCTCGCGCATGGCGATGATCTCGGCGCGCAGCGCGGCGCGGTCGCGCGGGGCGGTGATGACGGCCTCGCGCACGGCGTCGAAACGCGCGCGCAGCGTGGTCGGGTCGTCCAGGATCATGCGGGCGCGTGTGATGGCCTGGTGCTCCCAGGTCCATGCGGTGTTGCTGCCGCGCTGCTGCTGGTAGTTGGCGTAGGCCTCGAAACGGGTGGCCAGCAGGCCTGAATTGCCGTTGGGGCGCAGCGCGGTGTCGATCTCGAAGAGGTCGCCCTCGCCGGTCTTGATGGTCAGCCAGGTGATGAGCTTGCGCACGAAGTTGGCGTAGACCTCGGGCGCGTCGTCGTGGTCGTCGTCATAGACGAAGACGATGTCCAGGTCGCTGCCATAGCCCAGTTCCTTGCCGCCGAGCTTGCCGTAGGCAATCACCGCGAACTGCGGCGCGTCGCGGTGGCGTTTGCGCAGAAAGCGCCAGGACCAGCGCAGCGTGACGTCGAGGATGGCTTCGGCCAGGGCGCTGAGGTCGTCGGAGACCTGCTCGACGGTGAGCTTGCCTTCGACGTCGCGCGCCAGCGTGCGGAAGGTCTCGGCGTGGTGCGCGCGGCGCAGCAGGTTGAGCAGGTTTTCCTCGTCGTCCTCGCCGGTCGAGGCCAGCGCGGCGCGGCGGCGTTCAAGCTCCTGGTCGAAGGCGGCGCGGCCGAAACGTTCTTCGTAGAGCGAGGTGCTGGCCAGCTCGTCGATCACGCCCGGGTGCTGCATCAGGTAGCGCGCGGGCCACTGCGCCGCGCCCAGCACACGCAGCAGGCGCTCGTGCACGGTGGGGCGTTCCAGCAGCAGTGCCAGGTAGCTGTCGCGGCGCAGCAGCGTCTCCAGCCAGTGGCCAAAACGCAGCGCCGCGTCTTCGCTGACGGTGCCTTGCTGCAGCCAGTGCGCGGTGCGCTGGATCAGGCGGCGCAGGCGGACGTCGTCGCGCAGCGACTGGATGCGGCCGTCGCGGCGCCAGGCTTCGAGCTGGGTGCGAAAACGCTCGGGCAGTTGCGGCAGCATGTCGTCCAGCGTGGGCGGCTCGGGCTTGCCTTTCTTGTTGCACTGGCCGCTGTTGCAGCCGCCGGCCGCCTTGGGGCCGCCGAGCAGTTTGTCGAACTCGCCGGCAACCTGCTCGCGGTATTCGTAGAAACGTTCGAGCAGCGCGCAGGCGTCGGCAAAGCCCAGCGTGCGCGCGATCCAGGCCAGGTCCTCGTCGGCCGTGGGCAGGGTGTGGGTCTGCTGGTCGTCGAGGTACTGGATGCGGTGCTCGACCTGGCGCAGGAAGACATAGGCCTGGGCCAGCATGGTGGCGCTTTCGGCCGGCATCAGGCCGGCGTGGGCCAGGCGGGGCAGGGCGTCGAGCGTGGAGCGTGTGCGCAGCTCGGGGAACTGGCCGCCGCGCACCACCTGCAGCAGCTGCACGGTGAATTCGATCTCGCGGATGCCCCCGCGCGAGAGCTTGACGTCGTTGGCGCGCTCGGGATGGCCCGCGCAGCGGCGCACGGCCTGCTCGCGGATCTGGCGGTGCAGGTCGCGCAGCGCGTCGAACACGCGGTAGTCGAGGTAGCGGCGGAACACGAAGGGCAGCACCACGCCGCGCAGCGCCAGCACCGAGCCGTCGGCCTTGCTGCTGTGCGGCGCCACCACGCGGCTCTTGAGCCAGGCAAAACGTTCCCACTCGCGCCCGAGGATGAGGAAGTAGTCCTCCAGCGCGTCCAGCGAGATCGCCGGCGGCCCCGAATTGCCGTGCGGGCGCAACGCCAGGTCGACCCGGAAGACAAAGCCGTGCTCGGTCACGTCGCCGATCAGCGCGTAGATCGCCTTGACCGCCTTGCCGAAGAACTCGTGGTTGCTGATGCGCTGGCCGCCGCGTGTGTCCCCGGCGGTGTCGCCGCCGTGGTCGTAGATGTAGATCAGGTCGATGTCGCTGGAGACGTTGAGCTCGCGCGCGCCGAGCTTGCCCATGCCCACCACCCACAGCTGCGCGGCCTGGCCCTCGGGCCCGAGCGGCGCGCCGTGGCGTGCGGACAGCTCCTGCATGACGTGGCCGTGGGCGATCTCCAGCGCCACCTCGGCCAGCTCGGTCATGGCCTGCGTGACCACGGCCAGCGGTGCCTGCTGCTCGCAGTCGAGTACCGCCAGGCGTTCGATGACGAGCTGGCGCATCACGCGCAGCGCGCTGGCGCAGTCATAGCCCCGGGCACGCAAGGTGTCGTAGGCGGCCTGCATGGTCGGGCGCACGGGCGCGCCGGCCGGCAGCAGTGGCAGTTCGTTCGTGTAGCGGCGGCGCAGCCGCTGCACCAGCCGGGAATGCGCTGCCGCGCCAGCGTCGGCGTCGGTCGAGGTCAGCGGCGCGGGCGGTGGCGGGGATCGGTCCAGGGTGCTGTCTGTGCTCATTCGAAATTTCTTACAAAACTTCACAGGCTCTTCGATATCTGAGCCTTTTGGTGTTGTCGCGCTGCGCTATGGTTTCACGGCCGCGCGCTACCCGCTTCACTGCGAAGCGGCGCCCTCATAATCTCCCGATCTTCATGACCGCAAGTTCCCAACAGCCCTCCAGGCGCCTGCGCGGCGTTGCCCTGGCCGCCCGCGTGCTCTGGTGGGGCATGGTGGCGGCCTGGCTGGCGTTTGCGCTGACCTGGGGGGCGTTGCATGGGCTGATTGTGCCGCGTCTGGAGCAACTGCGCCCGTGGCTGGAACAGCAGGCCAGCCGGCAGCTCGGTGTCGAGCTGCACATCGGCAGCCTGCGCGCCCAGGCCGACAGCTGGCGGCACCTGCCCACCATCGAGGTGCGCGACGTCAGCGTGCACGATGCCCAGGGCGAGGAAACCCTGAGACTGGGACGGGTGCTGGCCACGCTCTCGCCACGTTCACTGTGGCGGCTGGGCTTCGAGCAACTGGTGATCGAGCAGCCCCGGCTGGAGGTGATCCGCCGCGCCGACGGCCGCATCGAAGTCGCGGGCATCGTGCTGGCCAGCCAGGACACGGGCGAGACCCGCGCCGCCGACTGGTTCTTCGGCCAGCGCCAGGTCGTCGTGCAGGGCGGCACCCTGGTCTGGCGCGATGAAAAAACCGCGGGCGCGGCCCCGCTGGCGCCGCTGGCGCTGGGCAACGTGCAACTGGTCGTGCGCAACCACGGGCTGCGCCACGATTTCCGCCTGGACGCCGACCCGCCCGAGGGCTGGGGCGAGCGCGCGCACATCGCCGGCCAGATGCGCCAGCCGCTCATCACGCTGCACCGCGGGCGCTGGCAGGACTGGGACGGCCAGCTGTACGCCGACTTCTCGCGCGTGGACCTGGCGCAACTGGCGCCCTATGCGGCCGACTGGCCCAGCGCCATGCGGCTGGATGCCGGCGTGGGCCGGCTGCGCGGCTGGGCCCGCATCGAGGGCGGGGCACCGCGCGAGACCACGGTGGACCTGGCCATGCGCGACGTGGTGGCGCGCCGGCAGATGCCCGGCGGCGCGACCGAACCCGGCGCGGCACCGCTGGCGCTGGCCGACCTGAGCGGGCGCCTGACCTGGCAGGACCTGCCGCGCGGCTTTGCCCTGCAGACGCAGGATCTGCAGTTCAGCCTGCCGGGCGGACTGCGCTGGCCGGGCGGCAACGCACGGCTGAGCTGGCAGGCCGCGGGCACGCTGGCGCCGGCCCAGGCCAGCCTGACGGGCGATGCGCTGGACCTGGGCACGCTGGCGCTGATCGCGCAGCGCCTGCCGCTGGACACGCCGACCCGCGACTGGCTGGCCGGCTATGCGCCCAGCGGCGTGGTGCGCCACATCCAGGCCCAGTGGAGCGGGCGGCCCGCCACGACGGGCGCGGGCGTACCGCTGGCCGCCGACGCGGGCCCGGCCGCCGAGGCGCCGCCCTGGTGGGAGCGCAGCACCTGGCAAGCGCGTGGCGAGATCGATCAACTGAGCCTGGCCGCGGGCGCCGCCGAGCCGCCCTCGCGCCCGGGCGCGGCACCGCACCCCGGCCGCCCGGGTGTCAGCGGCGCGCGGGTCGCGTTCGATCTGAACCAGGACGGTGGCAGCGCCGAGCTGGCCATCCGGCAGGGCGAACTGGTGTTTCCCGGCGTGTTCGAAGAGCCCGCCATCGCCATGGACGACCTGCAGGCGCAACTGGCCTGGCACCGGCGCGGCGAGCAGCACACGGTCGAGGTCACGCGGCTGGCCTTTGCCAATGCCGATGCGGCCGGCTGGGCCAATGGCCGCTGGCAGACCACGCCAGGCGCGGCCGACGGCCTGCCGGGCCACCTGTGGCTGGACGGCGAGCTCACGCGCGCCAACGGCACGCGGGTGCACCGCTACCTGCCGCTGGAGATTCCCGAGCTCACGCGCCACTACGTGCGCGACGCGGTGCGGGCGGGTCAGGCCACACGCACGGTCTTCAAGGTCGACAGCGCGCTCGACCACTTCCCGCCCGAGACGGCCAAGGCCGGCGTGTTCTCCATCGTGGCCGACCTCAAGGACGTGGACTTCGACTACGTGCCGCCGTCCGTGGCGGCGCAGACCGATCCGCCCGGCCATTGGCCGGCGTTTTCGCAGCTCGACGCGCAACTGGTGTTCGACCACCGTTCCATGGAGGTGCGGCAGGCCCAGGGCAGCGTCGACGGCCTGCGCCAGCTGCGTGTGGCACGCGCCTGGGCGCGCATTGCCGAACTGGGCCACGACGCGCCGGTGCTGGAGACCGGCGGCCAGGTCAGCGGGCCGCTGGCGCAGGCGCTGGAGTTCGTGCGCCGCTCGCCGCTGGACGGCCTGACCGGCAACGCCTTCGCCGAAGCCCAGGGCAGCGGCGACACCAGCACACAGCTGTCGCTGCGCATTCCGCTCATGGACGCGCAGCACACCCAGGTCCAGGGCCAGGTCCAGCTGCGCGGCGCCGCGATCCAGTTCCTGCCGGGCACGCCGCGCCTGGAGCAGGCGCAGGCCCGTGTGGATTTTTCGGAAAAAGGTTTTCAGCTCAGCCAGGCGCGCGCGCACGTCTTCGGCGGCGATCTGCAGTTTCGCGGCAGCGGCCAGCACGACAGCGCGTCGGGCGACTTCACCTCGCAGTTCGATGGCCAGGGCACGCTGACCGCCGAGGGCCTGAGCCAGTCGCCGGACATGCCCTGGCTGGCGCCGCTTGGCCACGCCATGGCGGGCCAGGCCGGCTACCGCGTGCGGCTGGGTTCCGTGGGCGGGCGCCTGCAGGGGCAGATCGACAGCGACCTGGTGGGGCTGGCCATGCAGCTGCCCGCGCCCTTCGGCAAAACGGCGCAGGCGCCATTGCCGCTGCATTTCGAAAGCGCGCTCACGGGCCCTCAGGAAGACCGCGTTCGCCTGCGCCTGGGCGAGCGGGTCAAGGCCGACTTCGTGCGCGATCTGGCCAGCGGCTATCCGCGCATCCGGCGCGGCTCCATCCGCATCGACGAGCAGGGCGCGCCCGACGCCGTGCTGCCGGCTGCGGGCGTGGACCTGGGCGTGCGGCTGGACACGCTGGACGTCGGCGCCTGGCAGCAGGTGCTGGCGGGCGGCGGGCCGCAGCAGGCCAGCGCAGCGCCCTCGGCCGCCGATGTCGCGGCCGACGCGCTGCGCGCCAACGCGGCCGACCCGCCCGCGGGCGACGGCGCCCAGGGCGACCGCGACTCGGCGCTGGCCAGTTTCCTGCCCACGCGCCTGTCGGTGCAGGCGCGGCAACTGCGCTACCAGGGGCGCTCGCTCAACAACCTGCACCTCGACGGCGAGCGCCAGGACCGCACCTGGTCGGCCACCGTGTCGGCCGACGAACTGGACGGCCGGCTGGCCTACAGCCAGGGCGCGGGCGAGCGGCCCGGGACGCTGTTCGCGCGCTTCAAGCGCGTGGCGCTCGACACCCGCGCGGCGGCGGGCCATGTCGGCGCCGGCAACACCAGCGCGGCGGTCAACGACCTGCTCGACCACCAGCCCGAGACGCTGCCCGCGCTCGACATCGAGATCGAACAGCTCAACCTGGCCGGCAAGGACCTCGGGCAACTGAGTGTGCTGGCCACCAACCGCGGGCGCCAGCCGGCCGCGGGCGGGCAGGGCGGCGACGCGCTGGCGAGGGCGGGCGAGGTGCACGAGTGGCAGCTCGATGCGCTCAGCCTGACCGTGCCCGAGGGCGCGCTCAAGGCCAGCGGCCAGTGGCTCATCGCCGATGGCGCGGCCCCTGCCGGGCGCCAGCGCCAGACCCGGCTGGACTTCACGCTGCAGACCAGCAATGCCGGCGCGCTGCTCGACCGCCTGGGCTTTGCCAACCTCTTTCGGCGCGGGCAGGGCGACCTCAAGGGCAGCATTGCGTGGACCGGCTCGCCGCTGGCGCTGGACTACCCCAGCCTGACGGGCACGCTGGACATCGACATGCGCGACGGCCAGTTCCTCAAGGCCGACCCCGGCCCGGCGCGGCTGCTGGGCGTGCTCAGCCTGCAGGCGCTGCCGCGCCGGCTGACGCTGGACTTTCGCGATGCCTTCTCGGAGGGCTTCGCCTTCGACTTCATCCGGGGCGAAGCCCGCATCCAGCGCGGCGTGGCGACCACCAACAACCTGCAGATGAAGGGCGTGAGCGCGGCCGTGCTGATGGATGGCCAGGCCGACCTGGTGCGCGAAACGCAGGACATCAAGGTCGTGGTCGTGCCCGAACTCAACACCGGCACGATGGCGCTGATCGCCACGGCCATCAACCCGGCCATCGGCCTGGGGACTTTTCTGGCGCAGTGGGTGCTCAAGCGGCCGCTGCTGGAGTCGGTCACGCGCACCTTCCACCTCAGCGGCACCTGGGCCGACCCGGACATCCAGGCGGTGCCGTCGACACCCGCGCCCACGTCCTCACCGGCCAGCGGCGCTGGCGCGGTGTCAGAATCGCCCGTGCAGCCCGCCACCCCGGGCGCGCGCTGAAGGCCGCCGCGCCCGGCCGCGCGCCGGGGCCGCGGCCCTTCCATTTTTCACCTGCCCCGTGCACCGCCCGCCATGAAATGCGCCGCCCTCCAGATGGTCAGCAGCCACGACGTGTCCGACAACCTGGCCGCCGCGCGGCGCCTGGTCGACCAGGCCGCGCGCCAGGGGGCCGAGCTGGTGGTGCTGCCCGAATACTTCTGCCTGCTCGGCCAGCGCGACACCGACAAGCTGGCCGTGCAGGAGACGCTGGGCGAGGGACCGATCCAGGTCGCCCTGGCCGACATGGCGCGCGCAAGCGGCGTGTGGCTGATCGGCGGCACACTGCCCGTGGCCACGGGGGACGACGCGCAGCGCGTCTTCAACACCACGCTGGCCTTCGATCCGCAGGGCCAGCCGATTGGCCGCTACGACAAGATCCACCTCTTTCGTTTTGCGCGCGGCAGCGAAAGCTACGACGAAAGCCGCGTGCTGCGCGCCGGCCGCCAGCCGCAGGTGCTGACCGTGACCGACCGCGCCGGGCGCGACTGGCGGGTGGGCCTGAGCATCTGCTACGACCTGCGGTTTCCCGAGCTGTACCGCCACGCCCAGGCCGACATCTGGGTCGTGCCCAGCGCCTTCACCTTCACCACGGGCGCCGCCCACTGGGAGGTGCTGCTGCGTGCGCGCGCCATCGAGAACCAGGCCTACGTGATCGCCGCTGCGCAAGGCGGCCAGCACAGCAACGGCCGCCAGACCTGGGGCCAGAGCATGGTGATCGACCCCTGGGGCGACATCCTGGCCCAGCACGCGCAAGGCGAAGCCGTCGTGCTGGCCACGCTCGACGCCGCGCGGCTGGCCGAAGTGCGCAGCCAACTGCCCGCACTCACGCACCGGGTGATGTCGTGAGCGCCGCCGCGCCAAGCCCGCAGGTCTTGCCGCCCCAGGCGCCGGGGCGGCCATGAACAGTCTGGCGCGCACGCTGCGGGTGGCCTGGCGCCGCGGGCTGCCGCAGACACTGGCGCACGCGCGGGACTGGGTGAGCGGCCCGCGCGCGCCGCGCGACTCGCGCCGCTGGCTGCTGCCGGCGCTGCTGGCGCTGGTCACGGCGGTGCTGGCCACGCTGATCTGGCTGGCCAGCGTCTACGAGACCGCGCAGGCGCAGGAAGACGTCGAGCGCCACGCCGCCGTTGCCGCGCTCGACATCCGCCAGGGGCTGGCGCGCAACCTGCAGAGCCTGCAGGCGCTGCAGATCCAGCCGGCGGACGCCAGCACCTGGGCCTTCCAGGCCGGCACGCTGCTGTTCGAGCGGCGCGAGCTGAGGGAGCTGCGCTGGCTCGACGCCGACTTTCGCCAGCAGGCGCAGGCGGTCTCGCCCTACGAGCCGCTGCCCGGCGTCTCGCAGGAGCGCCCGGCGCAGGTGCAGCTGACCTGCACGCTGGCCGCGCAGAACGGCCAGGCCCTGTATTCGACGAGCTATTTCGTGACGGGCGGCTCGGCCGGCCAGGGGCAGGAGCTGGTCGACGTCTGCCAGGTCATCCGCAACCACGCCGCGATCGTGGGCTACCAGGTGGCCACCTATTCGCTGCGGGACCTGCTGTCCGAGCTGGTCGCCAAGCCCGTGCAGCGCGCCTACGAGGTCTCGTTCACCGACATGGACGGCGCGCGCCTGGCCGTCATCAACAACGTGCTGCGACGCAACAGCCGGCCCTTCATCTCGCAGCAGGTGATCGAGCTGCCCGGTGCCAGCCTGACGCTGCGGCTGGTGTACTGGCACAGCGCGCCCAGCCTGTTTCCCAACGTGCTCACCGGCATGGTGACCTTTCTGGCGATCGCGCTGGCCACCGTGGCCGACGCACTGGCCTTTCGCAACGCGATGGAGAACTCGCTGATCACCGGCCTGCGTGCGCGCGACCTCTCGGGCCGCATCAACTACGTCAACCCGGCGTTCTGCGAGATGGTCGGCTTTCGCGACACCGAGCTGCTGGGCTCGGACATGCCCGCGCCCTACTGGCCGCCCGAGAACGTCGACCTCTACATGCAGCGCCAGGCGCTGCTGCGCGGGGCCGACCGCCTGCCCCCGCGCATCGGCTACGAATCGGTCTTCATGCGCCGCGACGGCACGCGTTTTCCGGTGCTGATCTACGAGGCCCCGCTGCTCGACGCCAGCGGGCAGCGCGTGGGCTGGATGAGCGCGGTCATCGACATCAGCGAACAGCGCCGCATGGAAGAGATCTCGCGCGCCAGCCAGGAGCGGCTGCAGGCCACGGCGCGCCTGGCCACGGTGGGCGAGATGGCCTCGCTCATCAGCCACGAGATCAACCAGCCGCTGGCCGCCATTGCCAGCTACGCCACCGGCTCGCTCAACCTGCTCGGGCGCGACGCCGCGGCCGACGTCCCGGCCCAGGCGCCCCAACAGGCCTCGCAGCAGGCCCGTGCGCTGCGCATGGCGATCCAGCAGATCGTGGCGCAGGCCGAGCGCGCCGGCAAGGTCGTCACCAGCGTGCGCGACTTCGTGCAGCGCCGCCACCGCGCCTACGAGCCCGTGCGCCCCCAGCAGCTGCAGCAGGCGCTGGAGCCGCTGCTCAACCTGCAGGCGCGCAAGCTCGGGGTCGAGCTGCTCTGGCAGATGCCGCCCAGCCTGCCCGCCGTGCGCTGCGACCGCATCATGGTCGAGCAGGTGCTGCTCAACCTGGCGCGCAACGGCATGCAGGCCATGGACCTGACACCGCCCAGCCAGCGGCGCCTGGTCATCCGCGCCGAGCAGGACGACACACCCGGGCTGCTGCGTTTTTCCGTGGCCGACTGGGGCAGCGGGATCGCGCCCGAACTGTCCGAGCAACTGTTCAACCACTTCTTCTCGACCAAGCGCGAAGGCCTGGGCCTGGGCCTGAGCCTGTGCCGCACCGTGGTCGAGCAGCACGGCGGGCAACTGGGCTTCGAGCCCAACACGCCGTGCGGTACGATCTTTCGTTTCACCCTGCCCCTGCAGCCGGCCGTGGAGACCGTCGCCCTGCCGGCCGCCGGCATCTCGACCTGATCTTCGACCTGAGAGCCCGATGAGTTTTTCCCGGATTGCCGCCGTCCACGTGATCGACGACGACGCCAGCGTGCGCGATGCGCTCGGCTGGCTGCTGCACACCCGCCACCAACTGGCCGAGACCTACCCCAGCGCCGAAGCCTTCCTGGCCGCGCTCGACTCGGAAGGCCGCGACTTCGCGCCCGCCGTGCCGTGCTGTTTGCTGCTGGACGTGCGCATGCCGCCCGGCATGAGCGGGCTGGAGCTGTTCCAGCGCCTGCTCGACCGCCAGTTGCTGCAGGTCATGCCCGTGATCTTCCTGAGCGGCCACGCCGACGTGTCCATGGCGGTCGACGCGGTCAAGCGCGGCGCTTTTGATTTCTGCGAGAAACCTTTCTCCGACAACGCCCTGGTCGACCGCGTCGAACAGGCCCTGAGCCGCAGCCAGCAGGCCCTGGCGCAACTGCGCCAGACGCGCGACGTGCGCCAGCTCATCGAGCGTGAACTCACCGAGCGCGAACGTGGCGTGATGGAGCTGGTCGTGCAGGGGCTGTCGAACAAACAGGTCGCCGATCAGCTCGACATCAGTGTGCGGACGGTCGAGGTGCACCGGGCGCGGGTGTTTGAGAAGATGAATGTGAAGTCGGCGGTGGAGTTGGCTAATTTGTTGCATCACGCGCGGTGATTTTTGGCGCCGTGCTGGCGGGGCGCTTGATCTCGGGCACCGTGTTTTTAGGCCATACCGGTTCTTGGCTTTGTTGGTGCTGGCGCCGCTCGCTGTAGCCTGGTGTCTTGATCTTGGATCGGCTTTTGTTGTGGCTGTGCCAGTTCTTGTGTTGTTTGTGCTGGCGCACGCCATAGGCCGGGATGTGCGCCCGGCAGCGCACCTACTTTTCTTGCTTCGCCAAGAAAAGTAGGCAAAAGAAGGCGACCCAACTGGCGGGCCTGGCTGCGCCAGGTGCCTTGCGCTGCTCGGTGGGGCCGGGGTCATGCGCAAACTCGCTTCGCTCAAACAAGCGCGTGCCCTGATCCGTCCCCACCTGCGCTGCTCAGCCCGCCAGATGGGACCCAGGGGGACGTGACGTCGCTGCGCTCGTCACGAATTTCCTTTTTTGCTTTTCTCTTTCCTTCTCTTCCGTCTGCTTGCAGGGACGAGCGCAGCGAAGTCCCGTCCCCAGAGCCGTGTGGCGCAGCCGAGCACCGCAGTGGCGGATGGATCAGGGCACGCGCTTGTTTGAGCGAAGCGAGTTTGCGCGTGACCCCATCCGCCGCGAGGAGCGCAGGGAACCTGGGCCGCAGGCCCAGGCTGCGACTTTCGGCGCGCCTTCTTTTGCTTCCTTTTCTTGGCAAGACAAGAAAAGGAAGTGCGCTGCCGGGCGTACATCCCGGCCTAGGGCGTGCGCCAGCACAGAAAAAGCCGAGAACCGGCACGGCCTCAATAACAAAAAAACCTCAGACACCGGCACGGCCCAAAAAACAAACACAAGCCCGAACGGCCAGCCCGTTCAAACCCCTCCATCGCGCAAGCGATACCAGGCAATGACGGCCCCCACATACAAACGCCGCAGCTCGTACAGCGGAAACGGCTTGATAGCGCTGGGCGCCACAGGCAGCGCATTCGCATCGCCGTCCGTCACGTAGGCAGCCAGCGCCTGCCCCATGCGGGTCTGCAGACCGACGCCGCGCCCCTGGCAGCCGATGTCGATGAGCAGGCCCGGCGCGGGCTCGTGCAGGTGTGGCAGGTAGTCCTGCGTGACGGCGACGTGGCCGCACCAGCGGTAGTTGATGGGCACGTGCGCGGCCTGCGGGAACAGCTTGCCGATGGCGTTTTCGAGGTGGGCCCAGTCCTGCGTGCGGGTCGGTTCGGCGAAGGTGCCGCGCCCGCCCATGAGCAAGCGGCCCGTGTGGTCGAGCCGGTAGTACAGCAGCAGGTTGCGCGCGTCGGAACTGACGTGGCCGGCCGGCAGGATGCTGCGGCGTAGGGTTTCGGGCAGCGGCTCGGTGGCGACCTGGAAGGAATTCGCGTCGATGACGGTCTTGCGCAGGCGGGGCCACAGGTCGTCGCTGTAGCCGTTGGTGCACAACAGCACGCGTTCGGCGGTCACCGTGGCGCCGCTGGCCGTGCGGGCGCGCCAGAGGCTGCTGGTGGCCTGCTCGCGGCTCAGTTGCACGACGGGGCTGTGCGTGTGCACGGCCGCGCCCGCGGCGATGGCCACGCGTGCGAGTTCGCGCACATAGCTCAGGGGCTGAACGCCGCCGCCGCGCGGGTCTTCCCAGCCGCCCAGGTAGTTGTCGGTGCCCAGCAGGTGGCGCACCTGTTCGCGGTCGAGCAGGCGCGCGGCCACGCCCTGGCCCTGCCAGTCGCGCACACGCCGCTCGGCCAGCGCCAGGGCCGACGGAATGTGCGCGCCCTGAATCCAGCCCTGGCGCACGTGCGGCACGTCCAGGCCGTGGCGTGCGATCAGATCGAACACGGCGTCGGCGGTGCCGCTGGCGAAGTCGATCAGGCGCTGGCCGCGCTCAGGGCCGAACATCGTGCGCAGCTCGCTCGGGTCGTATTTGAGGCCGGGGATGACCTGCCCACCGTTGCGGCCCGAGCCGCCGAAGCCGATCTCCTGCGCCTCCAGCACCACCACACGCACGCCGCGCTCGGCCAGGTGCAGCGCGGCGCTCAGGCCGCAGTAGCCGGCGCCCACGATGACCACGTCGGCGCGTGTGTCCTGTGCCAGCGGCTCGGTGGGCGGCGCGGCGACGGCGGTGGCGGCCCACAGCGAAGGGCCGAGCGGGAAGTAGCCGGACGGCTGGGCCGTGGCCGGGGCGAACGTAGCGGACATGACGGCTCCTGGATTACATCGGATGCAGCACGCGCCGCAAAAAGTCCTGCGTGCGCGGGTTGCGCGGCTGGCTCAGCACCTCGCGCGCAGGGCCTTGCTCGACGATCACGCCACCGTCGATGAACAGCACGCGGTCGGCCACTTCGCGCGCGAACTGCATCTCGTGTGTGACCACGACCATGGTCATGCCCGACTCGGCCAGGCTGCGCATGACGCCCAGCACATCGCCCACCAGTTCGGGGTCGAGCGCCGAAGTCGGCTCGTCGAACAGGATGGCTTTGGGCCGCATGGCCAGCGCGCGGGCGATGGCCACGCGCTGCTGCTGGCCGCCCGAGAGCTGCGGCGGGTGCGCGTCGGCCTTGTGCGCCAGGCCGACGCGTGTGAGCAGCTCGCGCGCATGCGCGGTGGCTTCGGCGCGGTTCTCGCCTTTGACGTAGACCGGGCCTTCGATCACGTTGTCGAGCACCGTGCGGTGCGGGAACAGGTTGAAGCGCTGGAACACCATGGCGACTTCGCTGCGGATGGCGCGGATCGAACGCGCACGCGGATCGACACGTTCGCCGCCGACGGTGATCTGGCCGTCGGTGTAAGTCTCCAGCCCGTTGATGCAGCGCAGGATGGTGGACTTGCCCGAGCCCGAAGGCCCGACGATGCACACCACCTCGCCGGCGGCGACCTGCGCGTCGATGCCCTTGAGCACTTCGTGGTCGCCATAGGATTTGCGCAGCGCGCGAATGTCGATCATGAGCGGCGGCCTTTTTCGAGGTGGCGCACCAGCAGGATCAGCGGCACGCACATGAGCAGGTAGAGCAGCGCGACCAGCGTGAACACGGTTGCGTTCTGGAAGGTGGAGGTGGCGATGAGCTTGCCCTGCAGCGCCAGCTCGGCCACGGTGATGGTGGAGGCCTGCGACGAGTCCTTGAGCATCATGATCATGATGTTGCCGTAGGACGGCAGCACGATCTTGACGGCCTGCGGCAGCACCACGCGGCGCATCGTCAGCCACCAGCCCATGCCCATGGCGTGCGCGGCCTCGATCTGGCCCTTGTCGATGGCCTCGATGCCGGCGCGAAAGTTCTCGGCCTGGTAGGCCGAGTAGGCAATGCCCAGGCCGATGATGCCGGCCTGCACGGCCGACAGCGACAGGCCAAAGTCCGGCATCACGAAGTAGATGTAGAACAGCAGCACGTTGATGACGGCGCCGCTGATCCACATCAGCACCGGAACGCCCGAGATGCGCATGAGCGCCCACACCAGGCCCAGCACGGTGGACAGCACCAGCGAGCCCAGCGTGACCACGATGGTCAGCTTGGCGCCCTGCAGCAGGATGGGCAGGTATTCGATCGCGTGTTCAAGAAACAGGGGCATGGAGGCCTTCGGGTCAGGGATGGTTCAGCCGCAGACTTACTGCAGGCCCCACTTCTTGTAGATGGCGTCGAGCGTGCCGTTGACCTTGATCTTGTCCAGGCCCTGGTTGATGCGGGCCATCAGCTCGGTCTCGCCCTTGCGCGTGGCGATGCCCAGGTTGCCGACCACGGTGGGCTTGTAGCTGCGCACCAGCTGCAGGTTGGGGTAGAGCCCTTGCTGGATCATGTAGGCCGCGATCGGCGCGTCGAGCACGGCCGCGTCGATGCGGGCGGCATTGGCGTCGCGCAGCATGTCCTGGCCGGTGTCGTACAGGCGCACTTCGGAGAACAGACCGCTTTTCTGCAGCGGCGCGACAAAGGCCGTGCCCACCTGCGCGCCGATACGTTTGCCCTTGAGGTCCTCGAAGCTGGTGTAGGCCGTGGTGTCGGTCTTGGGCGTGACCACGCCTTCGCCGTAGCTGTAGAGCGGTTGCGAGAAGTCGATCACCTCCTGGCGCGCGGGCGTGATGAACATCGCCGCCGAGATGATGTCGATGCGTTTGGAGGTCAGCGAGCCGATCAGCGCGGAAAACGGCATGGCCTCGATCTGCACCTCGAAGCCCGCCTCCTTGCCCACGGCCTTGATGGCGTCGACCATCATGCCTTCGATGGTGTTGGTCTTGGTGTCCAGGAAGGTGAAGGGAATGCCCGTGGGCGTCGAGCCGACCTTGACGACAGTCTGGGCCTGCGCGGCCACGGCAGCGGCCAGCGCGAGCGTGGCCAGCAGGGACTTGAGAAGCGAAGCGGGTTTCATGGCATTGCCTTTCCGGGTGGTGATCGAAGCGCTGAATGCAGGGATGAACAGGCCTTTGAACAGGGGCTTAGCCAGCGCGCCGCGTGATGCCCCACAGCACCGTGGTGGGCGTGGCGCCAGGGTTGCGCCAGCGGCGCGGCGTGCTGCCGTCGTAGCAGAAGCTGTCGCCGGCGCGCAGCATGAGCAACTGCTCGCCCAGAACCAGTTCAAGCTCGCCGTCGATCACGTAGCCCACCTGCTCGCTCGGGTGCGTGCAGAACAGCTCGTGGCCGGTCGAGCCGCCGGGCTGGATGACGGCGCGGTACATCTGCACGCCGCCCGAGGCCGCGGGCGGCGTGAGGTTTTCTTTATGAATGCCCTTGTCGCCCAGGTCGATGCGTGGATGCTGGCCTGCGCGCACCAACTGGCCGTGCGCCTCTTGTTCGTCGTGGGCGCGTTCGGTGTGCTGGCTGTTGCGGATCAGTGTGTCGACCGGCAGGTCGAGCTGCGCGGCCAGCGCGCTCAGCGTGCGCAACGAGATCGAGCGCAGGCCGCGCTCGATCTGGCTGAGCAGGCTCACGGAAATCTGGCAGGCCGCCGCAACTTGCTGCAGCGGCAGTCCCAGGGCCTTGCGGCGCTGGCGCAACTGCTCGCCCAGCCACAGGTCGATGACGGAATGCACGGCATGGGCCGCGGCGGGCACGGCCGCCGCCGCGATGGCCTCAGGCGCGACGGTGCGGGAGGCGCCGCGCGCCACCGCCCCCGAACGCGGGCTGCGCACCCGTGCCGAAGCGGAAGGTTGAGCGGAAGAAGAAGGACGCGATGGCATGTGAAATTTGCACAACTGTGTAAATTTCACAAAGCATAGGGCGTGCCAGGTGCTTCAGTGCCTGGGATTGACCCTAGCGAGCCGCGTGTGGGCAGGATGCAGTCCCTCTGGGCTTTGCCATGCCCATTTGGGGGCGAGGCGCACGTCGGTGGGGGTCCGCGCACCAAACCGAGCGCGATTAAAGCGTGTCATGCACTTTCCCCAACCTTTCGCATGGCTTGCGCGGGGGGGAAGTGCATGACACGCGTCTAGGACGTCGCCCGGGGGGCCTCCGCCAGCAGGCACAGTTGTTCGTACATCAGCGTGGCCCCGACCAGCGCGGTGTTGCCTGACGGATCGTAGGGTGGGGAGACTTCCACCACATCGGCCGAAACGAGGTTGAGGCCGCGCAGGCCGCGCAGCAGTTGAAGGGCCTCGCGTGTGCTGAGGCCGCCGATCTCGGGTGTTCCGGTTCCGGGCGCGAAGGCGGGGTCGATCGCATCCACGTCGAAGGACAGATAGGTGGGGCCATCGCCGACGACGCGGCGTGCCTGCTCGATCACGGCCGGGATGCCGAGCGTCTGCACGTCCTCGATGAAGAGGACGCGCATGCCCTGGTCGAGCGAGTAGCGCCAGCCTTCCTCGGTGTTCTGCGCGCCGCGGATGCCGATCTGGACCGAGCGCTTCGGATCGATCAGGCCGTCCTCCACGGCGCGGCGAAACGGCGAGCCATGGCTGAATTTCGAGCCGGCGAACTGGTCCCAGGTATCGGTGTGGGCGTCGATGTGGATCAAGCCGAGCGGCTCGGCAGGTTCGATGGCCTGCAGGATCGGATAAGTGATCGAGTGGTCGCCGCCCGCGATGACCAGCTTCTTGCCGGCCGCAAAAAAAGGGCGCAGGAACTGACGGATCTGCGCGTGCGCCTGTGGCACATCGAACAGGCTGGAGAAAGGGACGTCCCCGAGGTCCGCGACACGGCAGCGCGCGAATGGATTGACGCCGGTGGCGTGGTTGATGGCGCGCGTCATGCAGGAGGCATTGCGCAGTTCGCGTGGCCCGAAGCGCGCGCCCGGGCGGACCGTGAGGGCACCGTCGTAAGGCACGCCCACCAGGCCGATGTCGAAGTGATCGGGGGCGCTGGCCTGCGGCATGCGCATGAAGGTTGGGATGCCGCAAAAGCGCGGCTGCTCCAGCAGGGTGGTGTCAGTGGAAGTCATGGCTTCGCGACTCCAAAAATGGTGTGAACAGGCCCTAGAAGGTCGCCGGGGTGTTGACCCACAGCACCCGGGTCGTCTCGTAGCCGGGATTCATGTAGCTGTGCGGCGTTTCGCTGGCGAAGTAGAACGAGTCACCGCACTCGAGCTCGTAGGTGTCATCCCCCAGCGTCAGGCGCAGGCGCCCCTGCAGCACATAGCCCATTTCCTCACCCAGATGGGCAATGCTGCCGGTGACCTTGGCCCGAGGCTCGAGGATGTGGATGTCCCCTTGCAGGAGCTGCCCGCGCTTGGGCGGCACCAGCCGCTCCAGGCGAATCTTCCGGGGGTGCCGCCCGTTGCCGTCGAAGTTCACCACCAATCTTTCCTGGGCTTTCTGCACGGGGCTGTCCACGGCGGAAACCACGGTGGTCAATTCCGCGACGTTGGTGTCGAGCGCTTGCGCGATGCGGTGGAGCATGTTCAGCGAGGGGTTGGCCTGGCCGCATTCGATTTTCGAGAGCATGCTTTCGGAGCATCCGACGGTCGCGGCGACCGCCTTGAGCGTGGCGCTCTTGCAGGTGCGCGCGTAACGGATGCGCATGCCCAGGCGTTGCGTCCTTGCGCCGGGGGCTCGCGCGGGAGCCTCGGCTGATGGCTGTGGCCGGCAGTCGGTCGGGGGTGGATTCAAGCCATGACTTCGAAGTGCACGGGCTGCGGATCCCGGCTGTTGATGGCCACCACGTCCTGCGGGCACGCGGACATTACCACGACGCAATCCATCTCGGCCTGGAACTCCACGGTGTCGCCGGGCCGGCTGACGGTGGGCAGCCACTGGATGGTGCCGCGTGCGTCGAAGGGGATGTTCATCCAGAGGTTCAGCGAGTCCGGCACTTCCTTGCTGACCAGGCCGATGGCCTGCAGGCTCAGGCGCAGGTTGTCGGCGCAGCTGTCGTGGCAGCCGGTGACGCCCAGGTTGCGATAGCGGTGGATGTCGCACGGCGCGATCAGGCTGTCGTGCACGCCGGGCGAGGTGTCCTTGGTGAATTGCAGGATGGGGCGTCGGTGATTGGTCACGAGTGTGTCGCCGGCCAGCGGGTTGATGCGATCGATCCAGGCACGCATGTGTTCCATCGAGAGGTGCTCGCTGATGTCGGCGGCATTGAAGGCCCACATGTCGCAGACCTGCGTGCCGTGGGTGTTGACGATGCGCAGGTGCTGGCCGCGGGCCAGGCGGACCGCCTTGCCCTGGCGGGCCGGGATTTCATAACGCTGACCGATCACGGGCGTGCCGTCGGCCGAGATCGGGCTGGTGACGCTGGGGTTGCTGCCGGCCGGCTGGCGGTTGTCGGGAATGGTGTCGTTGGCGCAATGGGGGCAGGACATGGGTCGTTTCCTGAAGGGTGAAAAAAACAAGGGCGGGTGGCGGTTGGCGATGTGGGCTCAATGGGCCAGTTGCAGCAACGCCGCGGTCAATGCGCGAGTGCCTGTGATCAGGTCCTCGTGCCGGGTGTGTTCCTGCGGGTGGTGGCTGATGCCGTCGATGCTGGGCACGAACAGCATGGCCGCGGGGCAGATGTCGGCCAGGTACATGGCATCGTGAAAGGCCCCGGACGTCAGGCGGCAGTGCGGGGCGCCGGTCGCCGCGACGGCGGCCTGAATCGCCTGCACCGCCAGCGGGTGGAACACGGTCGGTGCACGATCCATGAGCCTGCTCATGCGGGCGGTGCAGGCCCCGTGGGGCTGCTGGAGCAGCGCCTCCAGCAGGGATTCGATGCGTGCCAGCACGGCGGCGTCCGGGTGGCGCAAATCAATCGTGAAGTCCGCCTGTTCCGCGATCGTGTTGACCGAGCCTGGCCGCGCGACGAATTGACCGACCGTCCAACGCACGCGGTCGTCGCCGAGCGCCTGGACGGCATCGTGCAGCGTGGTGATCAACCGCGCCGCGGCCAGCAAGGCGTCCTGCCGGGCTGCCGCCGGCGTGGTGCCGGCGTGGGCGCTGCGGCCCTGCACGGTCACCCGGTACCAGCGCACGCCCTGGATGCCCTCGACGATGCCCAGCGAGGCTCCACGCGCTTCCATGACGGGACCCTGCTCGATGTGCGCCTCCAGGTAGGCGTGCACGGGGCGGCCGAGCGCAGCCAGGGGCAGCGCGGGCAGCCCAGCCCGGGCGGCGTGGCACGCGTCCTCGAAGCGCACGCCGTCGGCGTCCTGCGCGTCCCGGTAGCGCTCAAGAAGGACGGGATTGGCAAAGGCGCTGGAGCCCATCGCGCCGGGTGCGAAGCGCAAGCCTTCCTCGTTGGTCCAGGCCACGATCTCGATGCTGCGCGGCGTGTCGATGCCGGCATCGTCCAGTGCCATGCAGGCTTCGTAGCCGGCCACCACGCCGTAGGCGCCATCCAGCCATCCGCCCGTGGGCTGGGTGTCGAGGTGGCTGCCGGTAAGCACCGGCGGCAAGGTCTCGTCCAGGCCGCGCCGGCGCAGGATGAAGTTCGCGGCGTGGTCCTGCGTCCAGGCATAGCGCGGACCCGGGAACAGCGTCAGCAGCCACCGTTTGGCGGCCAGTTCGGCATCGGTGAGCGACTCGCGCCGCACGCCATCGTGCACGCTGGCGCCGCCGCCGCCGAACGACGCCAGCCGGGTCAGGTGGCGGATGAGTCGCGCGCCGTCCACATGGCGCATCGTGGACAAGGTGCGGTCCGGGTCGTTCATGCGAGCGCCTCCGGTGCCGGGGCGATGCCCGCGCGCGCCGTGCCATTGCGCTGCGTCCAGGTGCGCAGGAATGCGCGCAGCCGCTCGGAGGCCGGGGCATGGAACAGTTGCGCGGGCGTGCCCGATTCGACCACCCGCCCGGCTTCCATGAAGACCACACGATCGGAGACGCGTGCGGCAAAGCCCATCTCGTGGGTGACCATGACCATGGTCATGCCATCGCCGGCCAGTGAGAGGATGACGGACAACACTTCGTCGACCAGTTCCGGGTCCAGCGCCGAGGTGGGTTCGTCCAGCAGCATGGCCAGGGGCCGCACCGCCAGCGCGCGCGATGCCCACCCGCTGCTGCTGGCCACCGCTCAGTTGTTGGGGATAGGCCTGTGCCTTGGCGGCCAGGCCCACCCGCTCCAGGGCCTCCATGGCGCGGGCCTCGGCCTTGTCGCGCGCCAGGCGCTGGGTTACGGTCAGGGGCAGGCAGACGTTGTCGAGCACGCGCAGGTGCGGCCACAGGTTGAACTGCTGGAACACCATGGCCAGCGGTGCCCGCACTTCCGCGATGCTGCGTTCGCTCGCCGGCGTCCTGCGTCCGTCGGGCGCCGTGTCGTAGCCCAGCAGGGCGCCGCGCACGCGCACCTCGCCTTCCTCATAACGTTCGAGCAGATTCATGCAGCGCAGCGCCGTGGTTTTGCCCGAGCCCGACGGTCCGATCAGGCTGACCACTTCGCCGGGCATGACTTCCAGGTTGAAATCGTGCAGAACCTGGTGCGCGCCGTAACGTTTGCCCACGCCGTGCATGGCGATCATGGGGATGGGGGCTTTTTCCATCTCAAGTCCTTGCGGAGGCGGTGGCATGACAGGCCTTTTCGGTCAGGCGGCCCAGGCGGCTCAAGGCCACGGCCATGAGCCAGTAGATGAGGCCGAGCAGCAGGTAAGGCTCGACATAGGAGAAGGTTTCGGCGACCACGGTGCCGGCCGTCATGGTCAGTTCCGGCACGGTGATGATGGAGGCCACCGAGGATTCCTTGAGCACCAGGATGAGCTGGTTGGTCACCATGGGCAGTGCCAGCCGCAGGGCCTGCGGCGCCTGGATGTGCCGCAGGATCTGCAGCCGCGTCAGCCCGAACACCCGTGCCGCCTCGATCTGCCCGGCGGGAATGCTCTGCCAGCTGGCGCGGAAGATCTCGGCGAAATACGCGCTGGCATACACCCCCAGGCCGATCACGGTCGCCGCGATCGGTGTGAAGGTGATGCCGACCTGCGGCAGGCCGTAGTACAGGATGAAAAGCTGGATCAGGAATGGCGTGCCCCGGATGAGTCCGATGAAGGCGCCATACAGCGGGCGCACGCCTGCCCAGAATTCGCGGCAGACGTTGAGCGCGAAGCCGCCCAGCAGGCCCAGCAGGGCCGCGCCGGCGGAGACCAGCAGCGTCAACGCCGCGGCCCGGGCAAAGGCCGGTGCGATCTGTGCCAGCAGATTCCAGTCCATGGGTTTACCTCGGGAGGACGGGTTGGCGGGCGCAGCGGCGCCCGGCCCACGCGACGGCGGTGGTCAGCAGCAGATAGGCCAGCGCCACGCACAGGTAGACCTCCAGCGGCCGGTAGGTCGTGGCCGTCAACTGCCGGCCCACGCGCATCAGATCCGTGATGGCGATCACCGAAATCACCGCCGACCCCTTGATGATGTCGATCGATTCCGAGACCAGTGCCGGCAGCGTCAGCCGGATCACCTGCGGCAGCTGGATATGCCGGAAGATCTGGTTGCGGTCGAGGCCGAAGACTTGTGCCGCCTCGATTTGGCCGGAGGGAATCGCCTGGAAGCCGGCGCGCAGGATCTCGCTTTGGAAGGCGGCCGAATTCATCGCCAGCACGCCGATGGCCGCCAGCCACGGGTCCAGATCGAGCCCGATCTGGCTGGGCAGGTAGAACAGCATCAGGATCTGCACCAGCAGCGGCGTGCCCCGAAAGAAGCTGACATACACACCGACCAGCACGGATCCCAGGGCGGCCAGGCGCGTGCGCGCCAGATGCAGCAGGCAAGCCAGCGCAAAGCCCAGCAAGATGGCCGTGGCCGACAGGCCCGCCGTGACCAGCAGGCCCGAGGCCAGCGGGTCCAGGTAGGTGTAGAGGCGGTGCACGAATGTCATGGCGGCTTGTCGCGGGGGGCTCGCGGGTGTGTCACATCTCGGGCTTGGGCAGGTGGTCGGCCGGCACCTGCATCGCGAAGCCGAACCACTTCTGCTGCAGCTGGCTCATTTGTCCACTGGCGTTGGCCTTGCCGATGCCGTCGCTGAAGAGCTTGACGAGGCTCGCGCTGTCCGCGTCCTTGCGGCCGACCCAGGCGTAATAGGTCTTGGGGCCGATGGCGGGCTGCACCACGGCGAAGGTGTCCGCACGCGCCTTGACCAGCGGCCCGAGGTTGGAGAGCGACTGCGTCACGGCATCGAGGCGGCCGGCCGCCAGATCCGCATAGGCCTCGTCGAACGAGGTGTATTCGCGGATCTCCCGCAGGCCGGGCTTGCCCTCGGCCTTGAGTTTGCGGTCGAAGTCGCGGGCGACCTGGAGTTGCGCGGAGCCGGCCTGCGAGCCCACGGTCTTGCCGCTGAGGTCGTCCGGCTTGGCCAGCGCGGCGTTGTCGCGGCGCTTGAGGATGGCCACCGTGGCTTCGGCAATTGGCACGGTGAATGCGAACTTGTCGTCGCGCTCCTTGGTCACGGTGACCGACGTCACGATGAAATCGAACTTCTTGGCCGCCAGCCCCGGCAGGATGGCCTGGAATGGCACGTCCTTGCGCACGGCCTTGACGCCGGGCAGGTCGTGCATGACGAGTTCGAGCAGGTCGGTGCTGTAGCCGACGATCTTGCCGTTCTCGATGAATTCGAACGGCGCGAACTGAGCTTCCGTGCCCAGGTTGAGGACCTTCTGTGCCTTGACCTTGTCCAAGAGGTCTGCCGCGCTGGCACAGCCCAGGGCCATGCCGAGAAACAGACCGACTGCCGCTTGCGCCAGCGTGCGCTTGTCCATGTACATACGGAGATTCCTTTGCCAGGTGGAAATTCAAAAGACATTCAATTTATTCAAGTAACTTGAATGTGATGAATCAAGCATGAAGCATGCCAACCAGATGGCGTGGGGCTGTACCGTGTGGCCATGCCCTCGGCCCGGCGTATGTCACCGCTGGGCACGAAAATCGTGCGAGAACACCTGTGCAGGGACGCGATGGCGCGTGGGGCCGCACCAACGTGGCGTCAGCGGGCCTGAGCCTTCAGGCTGGCTGAGGGCGGCTTCGCCGAAGCAGGATGGAGGGGTGATGACGGCGGTCTGGCGGTGTCCGCGTCATGGATGTACCGATCCGCGGGCGGCCGCAGGCCCGCTGGTGGGGCGCGCGCCCGAACCCCGGGGGGCTCGCCGCGCCGGTTTCAGCGGCCGACCGGCACCGCCGCAATCACCTGCGCCACTGCCGCCGTGAGTTTCTTGGCGTAGGGCACGTGCAGGAATTCGTTGGGGCCGTGCGCGTTGCTCTTGGGGCCGAGCACGCCGCAGACCATCATCTGCGCGGTGGGAAAGCCCTGCGACAGCAGGTTCATGAGCGGAATCGTGCCGCCCTGGCCGATGTAGCCGCAGGGTGCGCCGAAGTGTGCGAGCGAGGCGTCGTCCAGGGCCTGGCGGAACCAGTCGGCGGTCTCAGGCGCATTCCAGCCGGTGGCCGCGCCTTCGGCGTGGAAGGTCACGCGGGCCTGATAGGGCGCGTTGTCTTCGAGCAGGGTTTTCAGCTCGTGCACGGCGCTAGCGGCGTCGACCAGCGGCGGCAGGCGCAGCGAGAGTTTGAAGGCGGTGTAGGGCCGCAGCACGTTGCCGGCGTTCTTGAGTTCGGGCAGGCCGTCGGCGCCGGTGACCGACAGCGTGGGCGTCCAGGTGCGGCGCAGCAGTGCCTCGACCGGGTCGGTGGTGGTGGGCAGGGCGAAGGCGGTGGCGCCGCCGCAGTCGTAGTGCGCCCAGGGGAACCGTTTGTAGAGTTCCTCGCCCAGGATGCCGGCGGTCACGCGGGCTTGCGCCAGGCGTTCGGGCGGGACTTCGCAGTGGAAGTCGCGGGGCAGCAGGCGGCCGGTGGCCGAGTCTTCGAGCCGGTCGAGCAGGTGGCGCAGGATCCGGAAGGACGAGGGCACCAGGCCCGAGGCATCGCCCGAGTGCACGCCTTCGGTCAGCACCTCGACCTTCAGCGTGCCGCTGGCCATGCCGCGCAGGCTGGTGGTCAGCCAGAGCTGGTCGTAGTTGCCCGCGCCCGAGTCCAGGCAGATCACCAGGCCGACGTCGCCCAGCCGGTTGTTGCCCGGTGCGCGCAGCGCGTCGACGTAGGGCAGCAGGTCGTAGGAGCCGCTTTCCTCGCAGGTCTCGATCAGGCCGACGATGCGCGGGTGCGGCACGTTCTGGCTCTTGAGCGCCTGGATGGCGGCGATGCTGGCGTAGACCGCGTAGCCGTCGTCGGCGCCGCCGCGGCCGTAGAGCCGGCCGTCTTCATACTTGGGCGTCCAGGGGCCGAGGTCGTTGCGCCAGCCGGTGAACTCGGGCTGCTTGTCGAGGTGGCCGTACATCAGCACGGTCGGGCTGCGCGTGGCCGCAGGCTGAGTCGCCTGGACCTCGAAGAACAGCACCGGCGTGCGGCCGGGCAGCTGCACGATCTCCAGCGTCAGGCCGGGCACCTTCTGCTGGCGGACCCAGTCGGCGGCGTTGCGCACGACGGTATCGAGCAGGCCGTGCGACTGCCAGTCGGCATCAAAGCCCGGCGACTTGGCCGGAATGGCGATGTAGTCGGTGATCTGGCGCACCAGATCGCGGTCCCACTGGGCGCTGACCTGGTCAAGGGCGCGCGCGGCATCGAGGACGGGGGAGGGCATGGGGGCGTTCATGGGGGATTTCCTGGGCTGAACGCCTATTGTGCGCCCGCCGCTGGCGCGCGGCGGGATGGGGTCAGTCCACAAAGTCGGGCTGGCGCTGCGGCTCGGCCGCCACGAAGGCGGGATGACTGCTGGCGTGTTCCCAGGCCTGCAGGACGCGGGGGTAGGCGCCCAGGTCGCAGCCCATGCGCAATGCGTTGGCAACCTGCGGCACCAGACAGACGTCGGCCAGCGTGGGCTGCTCGCCAAAGCACCAGCCGTGTGTGCCGCCGTGCCGCGCCAGCAGTACCTCGGCTGCCTGGAAGCCTTCGTTGACCCAGTGGCGGTACCAGGCGTCCTTCTGCGCGGCCGACAGCCCCAGTTCCTGCTGCAGATACTTGAGGATGCGCAGGTTGTTGACCGGGTGCATGTCGCAGGCGATCACCCTGGCCAGTTCGAGCACGCGCGCCCGCGCCAGGGGCTCCAGCGGGATCAGGCGCGGCAGCGGCGCGCGCTGGTCGAGGTAGTCGATGATGGCCAGCGACTGGCTCAGCGTGAAGTCGCCGTCGACCAGCAGCGGCACGGCCCGCGAGGGGTTGAGCGCGGTGTAGCCGGGCGCGCGTTGCGCGCCGCCACGGATGTCGATGCCGTGGTAGTCGGTGGACAGGCCCTTGAGGGCCAGCGCGATGCGCACGCGGTAGGAGGTGGAGCTGTTGAAGAAGCTGTAGAGCTGCAAGACGGCCTCCGGCTCAGACCACGTGCGCGTGCAGTTCGCCCAGGCCGTCGATGCCCACGGCAATGCGGTCGCCGCGCGCGACGGCGCCCACGCCCTCGGGCGTGCCGGTGTAGATCAGGTCGCCGGCCTCGAGCCGGAAGTAGGTCGACAGGTCAGCGATGGTCTCGGCCACCGACCAGATCAGATGGGCGATGTCGCTGCGCTGGCGGTCCTGGCCGTTGACGGTGAGCCAGATGCCGGCCTGCGTGGGGTGGCCGATCTCGCTGGCGCGGTGCAGCGGACCGATCGGGGCGGAGGCGTCGAAGGACTTGCCGACCTCCCACGGGCGGCCGGCCTTGCGCAACTCCATCTGGCGGTCGCGGCGCGTCATGTCCAGGCCAACGGCATAGGCCCAGGCATGGTCGAGGGCGCGGGCGAGCGGAATGTTGCTGCCGCCCTGGCCAATGGCGACCACCAGTTCGGCCTCGTAGTGGAAGTCGTCGGTGCGTGCCGGGTAGGGCAGCGCCAGGGTCTGGCCGTCGGCCACAGGGATGACCGCATCGGCGGGTTTGCAGAAGAAAAAGGGCAGTTCACGGTCGGGGTCGGTGCCCATCTCGCGCGCATGCGCGGCGTAGTTGCGGCCGACGCAATAGACGCGCCGCACGGCGAACTGGTCCGGGCTGTGGGCGACCGGCAGGGCCACGGGGGCGGGTGGGGCGAATACGAATGCCATGGAGGGATCTTTCAGGAGTCAGGCCCGGGAACGGGCGGGAAATCGGATCAGATGCGTTCTTCGCGCAGCAGGCCCAGCGCGGCTTGCACGGGGCGGTCGGAGTAGCTGAACAGCACGGCGTCCTGCGCGGCGTCCAGGCGCACCGGGGCCCAGGCGGGCGCGACGAAGAGGTCGCGCGGACCGAAGGCGAAGGTCTGCTCGCCTATGTGCGCGCTGCCGTGGCCTTCGACCACGCTGAAGACGGTGGCGTCCGTGCTGCGGTAGGTGCGGCCATGGAAGCCGGCCGGCAGCAGCTGCATGAAGGTCGCCATGGTCGGCATGGGCCAGCCGCCCGTGGCCGGGTTGACGTAGCGCAGCTTGACGCCGTCCCAGTCGTCGATTTCATCGTCGCGGCGCAAGCGCTCCAGCGCCTCGCGGCTGCGCTCGTAGGGGTAGGAGAACAGCGGCGAGGCGGTCGCATCCGAGGTCGCGCGGTGGCGCACCGGGGCCATGTTGTGGCCGAAGCGCGCGAAGCTGCTGCCCTCGGGGCGCGTGATGGCCTGCTCGGCCGTGCCGCCGTTCTCGGCAAAGCCCGCGTCCAGGTGGGCGATCAGGGGAATGTCGAGGCCGTCGAGCCAGATCACGGGCTCGCCGCCCTTGGCTTCGGCCGGGTTGCCGTGGTCATGCCAGGTCCACGACGGCGTGATGATGAAGTCGCCCGGCTGCATGGTGGTGCGCTCGCCGTTGACCGCGGTGTAGGCCCCGCGTCCCTCGACGATGAAGCGCAGCGCCGACTGCGTGTGGCGGTGGCTGGGGGCGACTTCTCCCGGCAGGATGAGCTGCAGGCCCGCGTACAGCGTCGAGGTGATGCTGGCCTGCCCCGGCAGGCCGGGGTTTTCGAGGATGAGCACGCGCCGCACGGCCTCCTCGGCGCTGATCAGCGCGCCGGCCTGCAGCACCAGTGGCCGCAGTTGCGCGTAGCGCCAGAAGGCCGCCACGGCCTTGGGCCGCGGCTGCGGCGGCACCAGGCTGTGCAGCGACTCCCACAGCGGCGCCAGGCCCTGTTGGGCAATGTCGTCGTAGTAGGCCTGGCGCTCGGCGCGCGGGGCGGGCGGGCGGGCCTGAGCCTTCGAATCCATGGTTGTGTCTCCTATGTGTGTCCTGATATGCCTGTGGGTGCCTTCCCCATGGACTTCCACGCGCGGCATCCCTGAATCGATGAGTGAGGATGCAATGGTCCGCGCAAGACGGCATTCACGCCATCATGTTTTGGGTCGACGGATATCGGTGCTGGTATGGGTCACATGAGCTTGAGGTAGACCCGGCCGTGTGCGACGCGGACTGGGTAGACGTGCACGCCCTCGGTCAGCGGCGCGCACAGGGCGCGGCCGTCGCGCACGTCGAACCTGCCCTGGTGCAGCGGGCACTCGATCTCGTGGCCTTCGAGGAAACCGTCGCACAGCCGCGCGCTGCCGTGGGTGCAGAGGTTGTCGCTGGCGTAGACCTCGCCGTCCACGGTATAGAGGGCCACGTCGCGGCCGTTCACGTTCATGCCCACGACGTCGTCGTCGGGCAACTGGTCGCGCGCGATGACCTCGGTCCATTCGGTTTCGATGTCCTGCATGGCGTGTCCTCAGATCGGGTAGATGATGGAGTTCGGGATCATTTCGCTGTCGTAGATGCACTGCCGCGACGCAAAGCGCAGCCCGGCGGGCGTGCGCACGACGACGTCGAGGTAGTGCCCCACGTTGAACACGGTGGACGGCTGCGAGAGCTTGGTGCGCAGCACCGCGTAGTTGGCTTCGCATTCCCAGCGGCCGTCGCCGGCCTGGCGCACCCGCGGCGCGCTGACCACGTGGCGCTGGTAGTAGGGGTCGTGGAACAGCGTCTCGCGGATGCCGTAGACGCGGTCCCTGAGCATGCCCTTGCTGTCGAAGGACAGCGTGGCCAGCGGCAGGCCGCGTTCGTGGTTCTCGCGTGGCTGCAGGCGGTAGACGCCGTCGTCGGTGAAGAAGTCGGGCCAGCGCTCCCATTGCGCCGCGTCGAGCGCGGCGGCGTAGTCGGCATAGAGCTGCTGCAGGGCGAGGTAGTCGCCGAAGGTGATCGATTCAGTGCTCATGGTGCTCAGTCCTCCTGCTCCATCACGCGGCGCCAGTATTCGTACATGCCCCGGATCAGCGTTTCCGTGACCATGTGGTCGGTGTCGCCGATTTCGCGGCCGCCCAGCTCGACCAGCGCGCGGTGGAAGGGCTTTTGCTCGAAGCCTTCTTGCGAGAACTCGATGACTTCGCCGTCGTCGGCCGACACGAAGCCGGCCGGGCCGAAGAGGTTGGCCTGCAGCAGGCGGCGGCGCGTCATGGCCTCGTCGTCGTCCTCGAAGCCGAAGTGGGTCCACACGAAGTCGAAGGCGTCGTGGCCCACGGGCTGGATGTGGCGCGTGGAGACGCTGTTGACCTGCTGCTGCAGGATCACGCTGGGAAACAGCGTGGTCATGACCGCCGTGGGGCCGCCCCACCAGGGCTCGGGCACGATGTCCAGAAAACGCGCGTCCTCCAGCTGCATGCCGGCCTTGAAGCTGGAAACGTTGGAGACATCGGATTGTTTCTTGGCCTCGCCCCGCGTGGAGATCATGGCGGCGTGGCGGTGGTGCGCATCCATCTTCAACTCAGACTTGTTGTCGGCGCGCCAGAGGCCGAAGGTCACGAACCAGGTGTGCAGCAGGCCCGGGTGGTAGGGGTCCTTGATGTTTTCCTGCATCAGCTTCCAGTTGCCCGGAATGCGCTGGCGGTTGTAGCCCAGGATCTTGAGCCGGCGGCCGTCGAAGAGGCGGTCGAAGTAATGCAGGATCTCGGGGCCCATGAAGTCTTCGAACGATTCGACATCCGGGTCGAACGAGGCGAACACCACGCCGCCGCGCGTGGCCACCTTCAGCCGTGTCAGGCCATGGTCTTCGAGCTTGAAGTCCGCCGGCATGCCGCCGCGCACCTGGCCGTCCTGCTTGACGCCGCGGCGAAAGGGCACGCCCTGCAGCCCGCCGTCGAGCCGGTAGCTCCACTGGTGGTAGGGGCAGACGAACTCCTTGCGGTTGCCGTGGCGTTCACGGCAAAAGCGCATGCCGCGATGCGCACACACGTTCTCGACCACATGCAGTTGCAGGTCCTCGCCGCGCACCAGGATGACCGAGCGCTCGCCGATGGCCGTGCGCTTGAAGTCGCCGGGGTTGGGAACCTCCGCTTCCAGGCCCACGTAGCACCAGTGGCCGCGGTAGAAAAAACGCTCGAGCTCCTTGCGGTAGAGCGCTTCGCTGGTGTAGGCCAGGAAGGGCACGCGGCTCGTGCCCGGCGTCTCCCAGGCCGGCCGGATGGGGAACACCGGATGGGGATGGGTCATGGCGAGTCTCCTTGTCGTGGGTTCGTGAGGGAAAGGGCGGGCGCTCAGGCCAGCACGCCGGGGTAGAACGCGTCGGCGTGGATGTGGGCGGGGGCCATGCCGCGCTGGCGGGCCAGCAGCGACGCGGCCTCGACCATGGGCGGCGAGCCGCACAGGTAGGCGCGCCAGCCGCCAAGATCGGGCCAGTCCTGCGCGATGGCATCGGTCACCAGCCCCGTGCGCTGGCCCGCGGCGGGCGCATCCGAGGCCACGACCGCGTGGACCTGCAGGTTGGCGTGGTCCCGCTGCAAGGCCTGCAGCCAGGCCATGCCGTAGATGTCGCGCGGCGAGCGTGCGCCGCAGTAGACGTGGATGGGGTTGCGCATGCTGCCTTCGAGTGCGCCGCGCACGATGGCCAGAATGGGCGCCAGCCCCGTGCCACCGGCCACGCACAGCATGGGGCCGGTGTGTTTGCGGCGCAGATAGGCCGATCCGAGCGGGCCGCTCACGCGCACGGCGTCGCCCACCGCCAGCGCCTGCGCGATGTGGCCCGTGACACGGCCGCCCGCGACCAGGCGCACGTGGAATTCGAGCGCATCGTCGCCCGGCAGGCCTGCCATCGAATAGGGTCGCGCGAGCGTGGGGCCGAACTGCAGGTTGGCGTACTGGCCGGGCGAGAAATCCAGCGGCCTGGTGCTGGTCAGGCGCAGGCGGCGAATGTCGTGCGTGAGGGGCTCGATGCTCGCCACCGTGGCCTTGAGCACGCGCGCCGGGTGCACCACCACCTCGTCGGGCTCGGGGATCTCGATCGTGCAGGATGTGCCGAGCACGGTCTGGCAGGCCAGCACGGTGGCTTCCTCGCCGTCCTGCGGGCGGCGCATCTCGCGCCCGGTGTCGAGCACGTCGCCCGCCAGAACCTTGCAGCGGCAGGTGCCGCAGCGCCCGGCCATGCAGCTGTAGGACACGGGAATCTGGTGTTCGCGCAGCACCTCCAGCAGGTTGGCGCCGGGCGAAATGGACAGTACGCGGTCGAGCGGCTGGATGCGCAGTTCCATCGGGGTTTGTCTCGTGGTCATTGGTGTTGTGGGGCACATCATTCCAATGATTCGAAGATCAGCCAATAGAATGTGATGAATACATCACATCACTCAAATCAATGGAGACTTCGGCCATGGAACTGGAGGACATCGACCTGAATCTGCTGGTGGTCTTCAAGCAGTTGCTGGTCACGCGGCGCGTGTCGAAAGTGGCCGAGAACCTGGGCCTGACACAACCGGCCGTCAGCAATGCGCTGGCGCGGCTGCGCAAGCTGCTGGGCGACGAGCTGTTCCTGCGCACGCCGGCCGGCATGGAGCCCACGCCCTATGCCGAGCAGCTGGCCGAGTCGGTGTCGTATGCGCTGGCGATGATCCATGGCGCGCTCAACCACAAGGCCGGGTTCGACCCGCGCACCAGCCAGCGCGTATTCAAGGTGGGCATGACCGACATCGGCGAGATCTATTTCCTGCCGCGCCTGCTGGAGCGACTGGCGCGCGAAGCGCCCGGTGTGCGCCTGAGCACCGTGCGCAACGCCGCGGTCGACCTCAAGGGCGACATGGAGGCTGGCCAGGTCGATCTGGCCATTGGCCTGCTGCCGCAGCTCAAGGCCGGTTTTTTCCAGCGGCGCCTGTTCAAGCAACCTTATGTGTGCCTGTTCCGGCAAGGCCACAAGCTCGACAAGCGCCGCATCAGCCTGGCCGATTTCTCGCGCGCCGAGCACGTGGTGGTGGTGTCCGAGGGCACGGGCCACGGCAAGGTCGACGACCTGCTCTAGCGCATGGGTGTCGCGCGCAACGTGCGGCTGACGGTGCCGCACTTCGTGGCCATCGGGCACATCCTGCGCGCCACGTCCATGGTGGCCACGGTGCCCGAGAAAATGGCGCAGAGCATGGCCGAGCCCTTCGGACTGGCCTATGGCGCGCACCCGGCCAGGCTGCCGCAGGTGGCCATCAACCTGTTCTGGCACACGCGCGTGCACCGCGACCCGGCCAACCAGTGGCTGCGCGCGCTGCTCGCCGACTTGTTTGCCGAAGCGGCCTGAACAGGCCGGCCGGGTGGGCTCAGCGCCGGATGCGACTCAGCGCGAACACGGCCACGGCGGCCAGCAGCGCGGGCACCGCCGCCACCAGGATGATGGACGAGGCCGGCCACGCCGCGGCCAGGAAGGCGCCGCCGGCCAGCGGTCCGACGATGGCGCCGATGCGGCCCACGCCCAGCGCCCAGCCCACGCCGGTGGCGCGGATGCTGGTGGGGTAGAGCGAGGCCGCCAGCGCGTTGCAGCCAATCTGCGCGCCCACCACGCCAAAGCCCGACAGCGCCGCGCCCGCCAGCAACCCCGTGAGGTTCTGGCCGCTGAACGCGATCAGCACAATGAAACCGGCCGAGACGGCATAGGCCGCGCCCAGCACGGCATAGGGGCTGAAGCGATCGATCAGGCGGCCCAGCGCCAGCGCGCCGACCACGCCGCCGAGGTTGAGCATGGCGGTCGACAAAATCGCCTTTTCCAGCGGCAGCCCCGCGCTCTTGAGCAGCGTGGGCAGCCAGTTGACGAGGAAGTACATGACCAGCAGGTTCATGAAGAAAGCCAGCCACAGCAGCGCCGTGGTGGGCAGTCGGCCGTGGCGAAACAGCTCGAACACCGTGAAGCCCGCGGTGGCCGTTTCCTTGTGCTCGCCGCGCAGGCCGGCCATGACGGTGGCCGGGTCTTCGCCTGGGTAGGCACGGCGCACGATGGGCTCGTAGCGCGCGGGCGGCGCGTCGCTGGCGGCCAGGTAGCGCAGCGATTCCGGCAGCAGGGCCCACAGCAGCGGCAGCAGTAGCAGCGGCAGCACGCCGCCCACGATGAACACCGCGTGCCAGTCGTAAAGCGCGATCAGCCAGCTCGAGACCAGGCCGCCGATGGTCGAGCCCAGCGGAAAGCCGCAGAACATCACGGTCACCAGCGTGGCGCGCAGGCGCTGCGGCGCGTATTCGCTGGTCAGCGCAATGATGTTGGGCATGGCCGCGCCCAGGCCCACGCCGGTCAGAAAGCGCAACACCAGCAGCTCGGTTATGCTGCTGGCGCTGGCGGTCAGCAGCGCGAACAGGCCGAAGATGAAAGTCGACAGCAGGATGATCTTCTTGCGGCCGTAGCGGTCGGCAGCGGGGCTGAGCACGAAGGCACCGGCCATCAGGCCGAACAGGCCGACGGCGAAGATGGGGCCGAACTCGGCGGCCTTCAGGCCCCAGTCCTCGGCGATGCGCGGGGCCACGTAGGCGATCGATTGCGTGTCGAAGCCATCGAGCATGGCGACGATGGCGCACAGCAGGGTCACCCGCAACTGCAGGGGCCCGAAGGCCGCCCGGCCGCCCGGTCGGCCGCGGACGTGCCCGCGGCAAGGGAAATGGTCATGGTTGTCTCGCTCCTTCTGTCGTTCTGGGGAGGGCGGCCCGGCCGCAGCCTGGCGCTTTGGTGTTTACACCTATGCGGTTTTTATATGGGTGGAAAACCCTGGGCTGAGCAAACCGAATGGGCGCTTCTGGATTATTCGAAGGCGATACGGCTTCGTACAATCAATTTTTAGGTTGATCCATATGGTTGTGGATATACCTGGAGGAAGGACTCGGAGCACGCCATGGACTGGACCCACCGCTTGCGATTGCGCCACCTGCAGATGCTGCTGAGCTTGGCGCGGACTGGCAACATGAGCCAGTCCTCGGAGCTGCTCAACACCACGCAGCCGGCGCTTTCGCGCTGGCTCAAGGAACTGGAGGAAGACATCGGACTGCCGCTGTTCGAGCGGCACGCGCGCGGCCTCAAGCCGACCGCGCATGGCGAGGCGCTGATCGCGCACGCCCGGCGGATCGAAGCGCACCTGGACAGCGCGCGCGATGACATGCAGGCCCTGCGCGAGGGTGGCAGCGGCATCGTGGCGGTCGGCACCTCGGGTGCCTCGGCTTGCGACGTGGTGCCCATGGCCGTGCTGCGACTGCTGCAACTGCAGCCGCGCAGCCAGGTGCGCCTGGCCGAAAGCACGATGAACGTGCTCATGCAGCAGCTGGCCATGGGGGAGCTGGATGTGGTGGTGGGCCGGTCGGCGCCCGAACTGCACGACGCGCGCATCGCCGCCGAAGCGCTGTACATGGAGCCCATCCATCTGGTGGCTCGGCCCCGTCACCCGCTGTTCGCGCGGGCCGCGCTCGCCTGGGCCGATTTGATGGCCTACCGCTGGCTGGTCTGGCCCAAGGGCACGCCCATCCGCGGCGCGCTAGAGAACGCGCTGGTGGCCGCCGGTCAGGTGCTGCCGCACGATCACCTCGAATCGAATTCGGTCACGCTCAACCTGACCCTGCTGGCCAGCAGCGACATGATCGGCCTGGCGTCGCACCGCGCGGCGCAGCGGTTCTCGTCCATGGGCGCCATGCGGGTGCTGCCCGTGCCGCTGCAGGGCTTCGGCTCGGTGTCGATGTACTGGCGCGAAGACAGCGCGGACCGCGGGGCCGTGGCCTCGATGCTGTCCGCGTTGCGCCACGTGGCCGCCCAGCCCGTGGCTGGCGACGGAGCCGCCGCCTGAGCCATCACCCTGGCGGCGTCACCCGCCGCGCGCCAGATGCGCGCGCAGGAATTCGATGAAGGCCTGCACCGGGCGCGATGCCTGGCGGTGCTGCGGGTAGATGGCATAGACCGCCGAGTCCGGCCGGTGGTAGGGCTGGAGCACGGGCGCGAGCCGCCCGTCGGCCAGGGCCGGCTGGACGGTGAAGTTGGGCAGGTAGCCGATGCCGGCCCCGGCGATGGCGGCGTCGCGCACGACCTCGGCATTGTTGGCGCGCAACTGGCTTTGCACCGGCAGCGCAAAGGGCTTGCCGTCGACGATGAAGTTCCAGACCGGATGCCGGTCATGGCCGAACACCAGGCAGGCATGGTGGGCCAGGTCTTGCGGCGTGGCCGGCGTGCCGTGGCGCGCGAGGTAGTCCGGGCTGGCGCAGGCGATCAGGCCGACGGGCATGAGGGGCCGCGCGATGAGGCTCGAATCTTCCATGGCGCCGCCGCGCAAGGCCATGTCGTAGCCCTCGGCCACCAGGTCGACCCGGCGGTCGTTGAGGTCGAGGTCGATCTGCAGCCCCGGGTGCTGCTGCATGAACAGCGGCAGCACCGGCCCCAGGTACATGGTGCCGAAGGTCATGGGCGCGGCGACGCGCAAGGTGCCGCGCAGCACCTGGGACTGGCTGCAGACCAGTTCGCACGCGTCGTCGAGGTCTTCCTGGATCTTGACGGCGCGCTCGTACAGCGTCTGGCCCAGGTCGGTGGCGCTCAGGCGGCGTGTGGTGCGGTTGAGCAGGCGCACGCCCAGCGCTTCCTCCAGCGCCATGGTGCGCCGGCTGACGTACTGTTTGGACAGGCCGAGCTTGTCGGCCGCTGCCGTGAAGCTGCCGGCCTGCACGGTGGCCACGAACAGGCGCAGGTCTTCGAATTGCATGGCGGACGTTCCTCGGGCGGGGGTGATCGGACGGCTGTTATTGTCAATCCAGATGTGACTATGAATCAATCTTTGGCTACTTTATCGTTGCTAAATCGAAGAATACAGTAGAGCCATCGATGAGACGAATCCAGAACAGATCCCTCGTCGAGCCCGCCAGGCCATGTTGACCGACGGGATTCAAGGCTCACGAACCTAACAAAGGAACCATCATGAACAAGACTTTTGCCGCCATCCTCGTTGCTGCTGCCGGCTTTGCCGCCGCCCCCAGCTTTGCCGAAAACCTCGACAACCCCGCCTTCCCCGAAGTGCAGGGCACCCCGGTCAGCCGTGCCCAGGTGCAGGCTGAACTGGCCCAGTTCCAGCAACAGCTGCACAGCCAGCCGGCCCGCGCCGAAGAGCCCCGCTACGTGGCGCGCGACGAGCAGCCCTCGACGCTGACCCGTGCCCAGGTGCAGGCCGAAGCCATCGCGGCCCGCGGCCAGCACCAAAGCTACGACTTTGGTCACAACGAAATGCCCATCTAATTGATGTGGCAAGCGGCCGCTCACCCGGCCGCATTCGACGCGGCACCGCTGGGTGCCAGACAGCAGCCCTCCTAGTGAGGGCTGTTTTTTTTAGACTTCCCTGCATCCAAACCCGCCGACCGCGGGTAGTACCGGTAGCAGGGCGTTTTTGCGGCCTGCGCTCGTGTCACTTTTCTTTCGCAGGAGAACGCATCATGAATCCAAAAGCCCGTCAGCCTCGCCCGTCCCGTCTGCCGCATGCACCGCGCCTGGCGTTGCTGTCCCTCGCCGCCCTGGCGGGTCTGTCGCTGGTCGCCTGTGGCGGCATGACGCCCCAGGCCAACCAGGGCAGCGCGGCCACGCAAAACGCCAACCCCATGGTCAATGCCGAGCAGCCGCTCAACCCGTATGCCAGGACCGTGGCGCAAGCCGGCACGACCAGCACCTTCTCGCAGGCCAGTCTGCCGGCGCCCATCCAGGTGCCGGCCGACCATCGTGTGGCCTGGGAAACCGTGGGTGTGGGCGAGATCACCTACGAATGCCGCGACAAGGCCAACATGCCGGGCCAGACCGAGTGGGTCTTCGTCGGGCCGAAAGCCACGCTCAACGACCGCCAGGGCCGCGCCGTGGGCCGCTACTGGGGCCCGCCCGCCACCTGGGCCGCCAACGACGGCTCGCAGCTCACCGCCACCCAGGTCGCGGTTGCGCCGTCCGGCGCGGGCAACCTGCCCTACCAGTTGGTACGCGCCAACCCGGCCACCGGCGCGGGCGCGCTGGTGGGGGTGACCTACATCCAGCGTGTGGCGCTCAAGGGCGGCGTGGCGCCCGCCGCGCCGTGCATGGCCGGCAACAAGGGCCAGCAGGCGGTCGTGCCTTACCAAGCTGACTACATCTTCTGGAAGGCGGTCTGACGCCGCACCGGGCGCGCGAGCGCGCGTCTGGTGTTTGTCCGTTGGTAAAAAGTGTGTCACAGACCCTAACATGGGCCGGCTGACGCTGCGAACCGACGCCGGTTCGCAGCCCGTGACGGGTGGGGCCTGTCGACCCCGCCCGTTGTTTCGCTCACGAACCTCGCTGCCCGATTGCATGATGTCCGAGCCCGCGTTCGCTGCCGCCAGCCCTCCCGATGACGACCGTTACCCACCCCTGCTGGCGCGCTGCGCACGTGGCGACCAGGCCGCACTGCGCGCCCTCTACGATCTGGAGGGCGCACGGCTGCTGGGCGTGGTGCAGCGCATCGTGCGCGATCCCGGCCTGGCCGAGGACCTGCTGCACGACACCTTCGTGAAGGTCTGGACCCGCGCCGCCACCTTCGATGCGGCGCGCGGCTCGGCGCGTGGCTGGCTCTACAGCATCGCGCGGCACCTGGCGCTCAACGCCGTGCGCGACCGCCAGGCGCAGGCCCAGACCGTCGACGAGGACGTGGCCGACGTGATCGATGACCAGGCTGCGCTGCAGGCCTGGCGCGACACGCAGGACGCCTTCGCCTGGGCCGACAGCGCCGGGCGTGTGCGCCATTGCCTCGAACAGCTCGAACCCGTGCGGCGCAACTGCGTGCTGCACGCCTATGTGGACGGCCTGACCCACCACGAAATCGCGCAGCGCCTGGGCGCGCCGCTGGGCACGGTCAAGGCCTGGATCAAACGCAGCCTGGCTGCACTCAAAGCGTGTCTGGCATGAGCGTAGCCTCCTCCATCGATTTTGAAACGCTCGACGAGGCGGGCCGCAGTGCGCTGGCCGGCGAATTTGTGCTGGGCACGCTGGCTGCGGCCGAGCGGCACGCGGTTGCGGCGCGGCTGGGGGTTGACGAGGCCTTGCGTCGGGCCGTGGATGGCTGGCACGAGCAACTGCTGCCGCTGGCGGCGCTGGCCCCGGCCATCGAGCCGTCGCCTGGCCTGTGGGCACGCATCGAACGGTCGCTGCGCGCGGTCGCGGTGCCGGCGCCCTCCCCCTCGGCGCGCAAGGTGCGCAACCGCTGGTGGGACAGCCTGCGGCTGTGGCGTGGCCTGAGCGCCACGGGTTTTGCCGCTGCCGCCGTGCTGGCCGCGGTGCTGGTCGCCCGGCCCGTGCCCGAGCCGGCCGAGCCGCGTTTTGTGGTGGTGCTGGTGGCGCCGCAGAGCCAGTCGCCCGGCTGGGTGGTGCAGGCCAGCGCGCGCGACGGTCAGGCCGCGCAGCAAGTCAGCCTGATCCCGCTGGGCGCCATGGCGGTGCCGGCTGACAAGGTGCTGGAGTTCTGGACCAAGGCCGACGGCTGGAGCCAGCCGGTCTCCTTGGGCCTGGTGCAGCCCGGCCAGCGTCTGCAGGTGCCGCTGGACCGCTTGCCGCCGCTGCAGAACAACCAGCTCTTCGAGCTCACGCTGGAGGCGCCTGGCGGCTCGCCCACGGGCCTGCCGACCGGGCCGATCCAGGCCATCGGCCGCGCGGTCGAGGTGTATTGATCGATCAGTCCAGCTCGGGCACCTCGTCCATCGCCAGCGCCTGCTCGACGATGTCGCGTGTGAGCGGCGGCGCGAACGAGGTGATGAAGTCGTAGACGTAGCCGCGCAGGAAGGTGCCGCGGCGCACGGCCAGCCGGGTGAGGTTGATGCCGAAAATCTTGCCCGCGTCGATGGCGCGCAGGTTGATGTCGCGCTCGTCCTCGTAGGCGATGGAGGCCACGATGCCCACGCCCATGCCCAGCTCGACATAGGTCTTGATCACGTCCGCGTCCATGGCCGAGAGCACGATGTTGGGCTCCAGCCCCTGCTTGCGGAACGCCTCGTCGATGTGCGAGCGGCCCGTGAAGCCGTTGTCGTAGGTGATCAGCGGATACGCGGCCAGCGCCTGCAGCGTCAGCGGTTGCGCCAGCAGCGGGTGGCCGGCCGGCACCACCACCGAATGGGTCCAGCGGTAGCAGGGCAGCGCCAGCAGCTCGCTGTACTGCGCCAGCGCCTCGGTGGCGATGCCGACGTCGGCCTCGCCGCTGATCAGCATCTGCGCGATCTGTTTGGGCGAGCCCTGGTGCAGCTGCAGCGTGACCTGCGGGTATTGCTGGCGAAACTCCTGCACCGCCGTGGGCAGTGCATAACGTGCCTGCGAGTGGGTGGCGGCGATCGACAGGCTGCCGGTTTCCTGCGCGACGAACTCCTGGCCCGCCTTGCGCAGGTTGTGGCTGTCGAGCAGGATGCGTTCGATGATGGGCAGCACCTGGGTGCCGGGGGCCGTCAGCCCCGTCAGCCGCTTGCCCGAGCGCACGAACAGCTCGATGCCGAGTTCGTCCTCGAGTTCACGGATCTGGCGGCTGACGCCGGGCTGCGAGGTGTGCAGCACCTGGGCGACGTCGGTGAGATTGAAATGGCAGCGGACGGCTTCGCGGACGGATCGCAGTTGTTGGAAGTTCATAACCTATCCTGCAAAGAAAGACCGGGGGGGTGCTTGCGGGCAGCGCCCGGCCTGGGCTGGATGCGATTCTGGCCAACTTCCCTTATTTCAAAAACAACTTATTATTAATGTCTATATATATGAAATGAATTAACAAGCGGACCCGCCGGAATGTGCGGGGCTGGTTGGCGGGGCCGGCAGGCTGCGCATGAGGGCCCCGTTGCCGTTCAGGTCGTCCGTTTTTCGCCGCGCGGCGGCAGCACTGCCACGGTCAGGCGCGAGACGCAGACCAGCTCGCCGCCCTCGCCCGTGATCTCGATGGCCCAGACCTGCGTGGTGCGGCCCACGTGCACGGGCCGCGTGACGCCCGTGACCCAGCCGCTGCGCGCGCCGCGCACGTGGTTGGCGTTGATGTCCAGGCCGACCACGCTGTGGCCCGGCGGGCAGGCGGCCAGGGCTGCGCACGAGCCCAGCGTTTCGGCCAGCAGCACCGAGGCGCCGCCGTGCAGCAGCCGCATGGGCTGCACGGTGCGGGCGTCGACCGGCATGCGGGCACGCAGAAAGTCGTCGCCGACTTCCAGGAACTCGATGCCGAGGTGGCTGACGGCGGTGTCGGCCGACATCTGCGTGAGCAGCTCGACCGTGACGGGTTGTTGCCAGAGGGCCATGGCGGTGTCTTTCCGGATCAAGTGATGTGCGGTTCACTATAAAAAAAATCGCCCACGGACGCATGTCCAGTGGGCGACGCAAGCGGCTCGAAAGCGCAGGCTTGATTAACGGCGGCGGCTCAGCAGCGCGTACAGGCCGATGGCACCAAAAGTGGCGGTCCCGATGCCGCCCAGCGCAAATTCACCGAAGCGCAGCGTGAACTCGCCCGTGCCCAGCACCAGCGGAATGGCGGCGACCAGCAGGTTGCGGTTGTCCGAGAAATCGACCTTGTTGTCGACCCAGATCTTGGCGCCGGCGACCGTGATCAGGCCGAACACCACGATGGACACGCCGCCCATCACCGGCAGCGGAATCGCCTGGATCACCGCGCCGAACTTGGGCGAAAAGCCCAGCAGCACGGCGATGACGGCGGCCACCACAAAGATCGCGGTCGAGTAGATCTTGGTGGCGGCCATCACGCCGATGTTCTCGGCATAGGTCGTCACCCCGGTGCCGCCCGCGCTGCCGCTGACCACCGTGGCAATGCCGTCGCCGATGAAGGCGCGGCCCATGTACTGGTCGATGTTGCGGCCGGTCATGGCGGTCACCGCCTTGATGTGGCCCAGGTTCTCGGCCACCAGGATGATGACCACGGGCACGATCAGCAACGCCGCGTGCGCCGTGAAAACCGGCGCGTGGAAGGCCGGCAGGCTGAGGTGGCGGCGGAAATTCGGACAGGCCGATAAGTGGAACGGTCGGGGCCTGAGCTGGTCATAGGGACCAGCAAGAGGAACCCCAAAATGGCAAAAAGAAGCCGCCGGTCGCATAGCCCGGCATTCAAGGCGCAGGTCGCCCTGGCAGCCCTG
>WNDQ01000026.1 GCA_009912175.1 Paracidovorax wautersii
AGCATAGTAGCCGCTTGGAGACACCGACAGCACTCGGCACATCAGACGCACCCTGAATGTGCCTTCGTGCGCTTTCATCGTTGCGCACTTCACTTGGGCTGTTTGGCGAAGTACGCCGCCGCTTTTTGGCGAAGTACGCCGCCGCTTTTTTTAGGAAAGCGTTCTCCTCCTCCAGCCGCGCCACTTCACGTTTGAGCCGTGCATGTTCGGCCAACTCCAAGCGTTGTGCCTGATCGTCCTGGTCGTGCCGCCGCGCCTGGGCGCGCCAACTGTACAGCTGGGCAGGCTGCAACCCCAGATCACGAGCCACCGTGGTTACCCCTTCTGTGGCCGCTCGCAACAGTGCCTGCTGCCTGAACTCCAGGCTGAACTCCTGCCCCTTTCTGCCTGCCTTGCTCTTGGTCATCGTCCACCTCCTATTGCGATAGTTAATCGCTTATAGGGGTGTCCGTGAAACGGGGGCAAGATCACTTTTTCCTTCCCGTCCTTCGCGGCCTACGAGGAATACCGAACCAAGTCCTTCAACGACCCGAAATGCCAGGCGGCGTTCAAGTACGCCGAGGACACACGCTGCATCCTGAGCTACGAGCGCACGTTCTTCCGGCCGGTCTTTGAGTAAGTCACGCGCAGCCCGAGCAATTCGCCGCGACGCCCACCGACAGCCATCGTCCACCATGAAAACGCAGTTCTACACCGCCACCAGCCTCGACGGCTTTCTCGCGACGGAAGACGACTCGCTGGACTGGCTGTTTCCGCTCGGGGATCTGAACAACTCCAGCTACCCGGCATTCATCGCGGACGTCGGCGCCCTGGCGATGGGGTCGGCGACTTACGAATGGATGTTGCGCCATGCGGCCAAGGTCACCGAGGAAACGGGCGCGCCGTGGCCGTACACGCAGCCCGCCTGGGTCTTCTCGCGCCGAGTGTTGCCGGTCATCGAAGGCGCCGACATTCGATTCGTTCAGGGCGACGTGCGCCGCGTTCACGCGGACATGCGTTCGGCTGCGGGCGACAAGAACATCTGGATCGTCGGCGGCGGCGATCTGGCCGGCCAGTTCTACGACGCAGGGCTGTTGGACGAACTCATCCTGCAGCTGGGTTCCGCCACGCTCGGCCAGGGCAAGCCGCTGTTTCCGCGCCGGGTGCTGAGCCCGGTTCTGCGCCTGCAGTCTGTTCGTCAGATGGGGGCGGGGATGGCTGAGCTGCGTTATGAGGTCATCAAGAATCATCCCCCTGGAATCACATGATTTACCCATCTCGGCTTGGCGAAATGCGTCGACTCCAGCCACCTTCGAATTGATAGAGCAAGGACATCTGGCACGCAGTAGCTTTAGCTTTGGGTGCTCATGATCTCCGTTGCCACTGTAGGCGGTGTTTGTATACATGCTGCTTGACGCACCGCAGACGTAGAGAGGGCCATGCTTAATAGGCGGCTCATTGTTACTGGCCGCCGAGCTTTGGCGTTACTTATCAAGTGCCTTTTCTAGAAGACGGAAGATCATCTAGTTCGCACTGGGCCATAAGATCTAATGACCCACACCATTCCAGTGACGAACAAAAGAAATATATGGAAACACTTATTCAGCATTTCACAATGAACATGGACAAAAGTCTGTGGACTGCATTTCTTGTTCTAGCCATTTACTTCATTCTAAAAAAAGAACCTTTCCGACTCATCACCTACTACACTGATCGTCGCGATAGACATCATGAGTTTGCCCGAATGCTTCTTGACAGTGGGAAACTCACAAATGAGGCCAATGAGTTTCTACGCGAAAACCTGGAGAAAGCAGCCTTTCTTCAATATTGTGGCATCAGGGCAGATGCACACATGCGATCACGCCTAATCAACTTCCACAAACAATATTTTGAAGAAATCTCATGGACTCTCATTCGGCGCGCCTATCTATATATACATCTAACAAAAGGGTCCGTCTCGATCAAAATCAATAGGCACGATCATATTCGTGCCTGGATAAGCACGACATTAACATTTCTCGGCCGCATACACTCTCTATTGGCAATGACTGTGGCGATTGCCAGCTCTCAAAGCACAAGTCAACTCATTGAAATGACCCTGCTGTCGCTCTTATTATTAGGAGCAACAATGTGTTTTACATTAATAAATCTACCTTATCATGCCGCCCGTCGCATAGATAAAATCATTCGCCGCACAAATATTTAGCGCTCCACCACCTAGCAACCAATCAAGCCATTTAACAGAATGGTTTCAAAGAAATATTTTTACCAACCCCTGAGGACAACAGATAACATACGCTCAGCAACGTTTGATCCAAGGTCCAAAATACGAAAGCAAGGAGACCATCGTGGCTTCAGAAGTGCTTGAAACCATCACCTATGTTCATGCTCCAGAGGCGGACGCGGCCGCGCCGCCTCCCGACAATGAGCGTTACGCCATTGCCTTCAAGTCCGGGGCCGTCGTCACGGTCGAGAACGTTTCGCTAGCCGTCATCACCTACAGCCACCCACCAGGGTATAGCGGTCCTGTCAAAAGCAACGAGTGGCTGTTGATGCGCGGAAATCGGCCCGTCAATTTATGCAGTCTCTCCGGTTACGGCGCCGCGCCCAATGCAGATATCGCGCAAGGCTTCACGGCAGCCATCGATGGTCTCATCAAGCTGGCGTGAGGCCATCACTGTTCGTTCAACCTCCGCGAGAGGCATGGCTTGAGCCCGGCACAAAGGCCAGGCATTCGCCGATCACTTCTGCTGATCGCGATCAGCCTGTGCGCCACCGCCTCGGCCATCTTCGGCTTTCTCTACTACGGTCTGTATTGGAAATACCGCGACCTGTTCAACGAGAATGGCCGCTATTTCGACGAAACCGACAGCGTTGTGTATCAGGATGAAGCAGCCATCCTGATCGTGCCGGCCATTGCTTTGCTGGTGCTGGCCTTGGGGCTGGGCGTGCTCTGGTGGCGGCGTCACCGTTCACGCGCTTGACTGCTTTTTCTTCCGACACAAATGCCCTCCTCCCAACTCCCGCCCCTGCCTGAACTCGCCCCCGGCCGCTACCGGCATTACAAGGGCCAGGAATACGAAGTCGTGGCCGTGGCGCGGCACAGCGAGACGCTGGAGCCAGTGGTGGTTTACCGGGCGTTGTACGGCGAAGGCGGGCTCTGGGTCCGGCCTTATGCCATGTTCTGCGAGGCGGTGATTGTGGATGGCCGCTCGGTGCGCCGGTTCGCACCGCTCGCGCCGGGCTCGGGCGCGCAATGAACACCCGTGCGGGGAATCAAATCACTGCAAGGTCGGCCGCGGGATTGGAATGTCGTTCGAAATGGACTTTGTGGGGTCGGGGACTTTTTTGCAGGTCGGCGATGCACCCCATTTGGTGACGATTCCATTTTCAATCAAGAATTTCTGCACGCATTCCCGATCGTCTTTTGAGTAATCGTACCACCGCTCCTGCCTGACGTTGCTGCTGATATTCCAGATGTAGCGGTAGGAAATAATCTTGGAGCCACCGGAAAGTTCGTAGCTGCCCTGGGGAACACCCCATGCCGTGACCAATTTATCCTCAGAAGCCCCGACCCAGCTCGCCGTAATGTCATAGGTGGTCTGAGATCGCTGATTACTCAATAGATTGGACATCGGCGATCCTGCACAACCGGCCAGAAGAATACAAGCAGCCACGGTCATTACTGTTTTCATGGTGTATAAATTAAGTATAGATGGCATTATCGGGAATGTTTTCCACGGCATTCCCGCGCCGAATGTACCATGACGACCCCGCTTGGCAAGGGCGGTTTTGCGCCGGACTAGCGCGTGTTATGCACGTTGGCCCTCAAGGCTCCGTCAACCGATCCCCCCACCCCGCCACCAGCGCCTGGATGGCCTGTGCCGTGACCTTGCAGGCGGGCGAGCGCTTGCCGTGCCGGGGCAAGGCCAGGGTGACGTGGCGGACCAGGTCGGGGCGCGCCAGCCGGCTGGCCTGCAGCCGGCTGGCGCGCAGGTCGGCGGCGATGGCATAGGGGCCGAGCACGGAATACAGGCCGGGCTGGTGCGCGACGAGTTCCTTTTGCACGGTGAGTGAATCGGCCTCGGCCACTGCGTTGAGCTGAAAGCCCAGGCTGCGTGCGGTCTCGTCCAGCGCGTGGCGCCAGTGGCTGGGGCGGCGCGGCAGGACCAGTTGAAGGCCCTGGAGTTGGGCGAAGTTCAGGGTCGGCTCGCGGGTCAATTCGTCACCCGCGGCGGCGACCAGGTAGGTGCTGGCGCTGCACAGCAGCTTTTCTTCGCGACCGGCGGGCTTGGCAAAACGAAAGAGCACGGCGAGGTCGACGGCGCCGCTGTCGAGCAGGGCGTCCAGCTCGGTGCCTTGCGCTTCCGCCACGTCCAGGGAGATGCCGGGGTGCTCGGCCTGCAGGCGCTCGAACAGGCGTGTGGTCAGCGGATGCGCCGCCGTCGGGATGATGCCCAGGCGCACCTGGCCGGCGATCTGCCCGGAGGCCGAGCGCAACTCCAGCGCCAGTTGTTCGGTCTCTTGCAGCCAGGGGCCCAGCCGGCCCGCCACCCGCGCGCCCAGTTCGGTCAGCACCACGCCCCGGCCCGTGCGGCGGAACAGCGCGCCGCCAAAACCAGCTTCGAAGTCGGTGATCTGGCGGCTGACGTGCGACTGCACGGTCTGCCGGCGCGCGGCCACCTTGCTCAGGCTGCCGGCCTCGGCCACTTCCAGGAACAAACGAACGGCTGACGGGTTCACGGCGCCTCCTTTGTCATGCCTGTTATGGCAAGTCTGAAAGCTGTGGAGTTTATCTAGGCAGATGGCTGCGTGCTTTTCAGAATCGCTTCACCTTCTGTTCCATTTTTCAAAGGAGACATTGATGAACGCACCCGATCTGCGCGGCCTCGTGCCCGCACCCGTGACCCCTTTCACCCGCGACGGCGCCGTCGATTACCCGGCCATTCAGCGCCTGGGCCGGTGGCTGGGCAGCTTTGAAGGCGTCAAGGGCCTGACCGTGCTGGGCCATGCTGGCGAGGGCACCTTCCTGGAGCGCGACGAGCAGCTCAAGGTGATCGAGGCCTTCCGCGAATCCGTGGGCGACCGCCTGCCCATCATTGCGGGCATCACGCTGCTGTTTTCCGCCGCGACCCATGTGCTGGCCCGGCAGGTCCTGGCCAATCCGCCTTACGACCCTGCCACCGACTTCGCGCCGGTCGCGCGTGTGGGCCAGGCCCCGTTGCTGCTGGTGGTCGCGCCCAACCTGGCGCCCGCCAAGCTCGGCGACGTGCTGGCGGCGGCCCGGCAGCAGCCCGGCCAATGGACGGCGGCCATTCCAGCCGTGGGCGCGCCCAGCCACCTCGCCACCCTGCTGCTGGCCCAGCAAGGCCGCGTCCAGTTCACTTATGTGCCCTACAAGGGCACGCAGCCCGCGCTGGTCGACGTTGCGGGCGGCCATGTCAGCCTGCTGATGGATTCGATGATCTCGCTGCTGCCCATGGCCAAGTCCGGCCGGGTCAAGCCCATCGCGGTCACCTCGCGCCAGCGCAGCGCCCTGGTCCCGGACATTCCCACGCTGCGCGAAAGCGACCTGCCCGATTTCTCCTACGTGCCGTGGTACGGCGTGTGGGCGCCCAAGGCCACGCCCGCCGACCGCATCGCGCACCTGCACGACGCCATCAACGCCGCCGTGGCCGAACTGGGCCGCAGCGGCGCCTTCGCCAGCCTGGGCATCGAGCCGGTGGATGAAAGCGTGGACCAGTTCCAGCGCCACATCGCCGCCGACATTGCGCAAGGCGCGGCGCTGCTCAACGCGGCGGGGTTCAAACCCGAATAGCGGCCGGTGCGCGCGCCGTAAGATGCCGGCCATGACGCCCCACACCGCCACCGAAACCCTGCGCATCGAGATCGACGACCTGTCCCGCCCCGCCGTGCACGACCTGCTGCACGAGCACCTGGCCCACATGCACACGCTGTCGCCAGCCGACAAGGTCTTCGCGCTGGACCTGGCGAAGCTGCGCGTGCCCGACATCACGTTCTGGACGGCCTGGCAGGGCGATGCGCTGCTGGGCTGCGGCGCGCTGCGCGAGCTGACGCCCCGGCATGGCGAAATCAAGTCCATGCGCACCCCGGCCAACGCCCGCCGCCAAGGCGCCGGACGCGCCGTGCTGACGCAGATCATCCAGACCGCCCGCGAACGCGGCTACACGCTGTTGAGCCTGGAAACCGGCACCCATCCCGAGTTCGGGCCCGCACACCAGCTCTACCGCCGCTTCGGTTTCGAGGACACCGGCCCGTTCGCCGACTACAAAGAAGATCCGCACAGCGTCTTCATGCAGCTGCGACTGCAGGAAGACGCGGCCTGACCGCCCTGCCTCAGAACCCCACCGCCTGCCCGTCGCGCCGCGTGTCGCTGGCCGCCACGTAGCCGTGGTCGGGGTCGGTGGCTGACAGGCGCCAGATGAACTGGCCGGCGCCGAAGTCCATGTAGGGGTCGTCGATGGACTGCAGTGTGTGGCCCAGGGCCTGCAGGCCGGCGACGGTGTCGGCGCGCATCGTGGATTCGACGTCAAGGGTGAAGTCGCGGTTGACCTTCCAGCGCGGCGCGTCGCACGCGGCCTGGGGCTGTTGGCCGTAGTCGAGCATACGCACCACGGTCTGCAGGTGGCCCTGGGGCTGCATGTCACCGCCCATGACGCCAAAACTCATGACCGGCAGGCCGTTCTGGGTCAGAAAGCCCGGGATGATGGTGTGGAAGGGGCGCTTGCCGCCGGCCACCACGTTGGCGGACTTGGGGTCCATGGAAAAACCCACGCCCCGGTTCTGCAGACTGATGCCGGCGCCCGGCACGACCACACCCGAGCCAAAGCCCATGTAGTTGGACTGGATGAACGAGACCATCATGCCCTGCTCATCGGCGGCGGTCAGGTAGATGGTGCCGCCGGCATGCGGGCGGCCGGCCGCGAATGGCGTGGCCCGGTTGGGGTCGATCAGGCGGGCGCGCTCGGCCAGGTAGCCGTCGTCGAGCATCTGCTCGGGCGTGACGGCCATGCTGCTCGGATCAGCCACGTAGTGGTAGAGGTCGGCAAAGGCCAGCTTCATGGCTTCGATCTGCAAGTGCTGCGACGCCACGCCGTCCACCGGCAGGCTGGCCAGGTCGAACTGCTCCAGGATGCCCAGCGCGATCAGCGCGGCGATGCCCTGGCCGTTGGGCGGGATCTCGTGCAGCGTGTGGCCGCGGTAGTTCTTGGCGATGGGCGTGACCCACTCGGGCCGGTAGCGGCGCAGGTCGTCCAGCGTCATGGCCGCGCCGCAGGCCCGGCTGTGGGCCGCCATTTTTTCGGCCAGCTCGCCTTCGTAGAAGTCGCGGCCCCGGCTTTCGGCGATGCGGCGCAGCGTGCGCGCGAAGTCGGGGAAGGTGAATTTTTCGCCCACGCGCGGCGCGCGGCCGTTCGGCAGGAAGGCTTCGGCAAAGCCGGGCTGATCACGCAACTCGTCCTGCGCGGCCGCCCATTTGTGGGCGACCACGGGCGGCACGGCGTAGCCGCGCTCGGCAATCGCCATGGCGGGCTCGAACAGGCGCTCGAAGGGCAGCTTGCCCAGGCGCTCGTGCAGCGCGGCCCAGCCGGCGACCGCGCCCGGCACGGTCACGGTGTCCCAGCCGCGCTTGGGCTGGCGCGCCAGGCCGCGGGCGTCCACGCCATACTGGCGCTCGAAGTAGCTAGGGCTCCAGGCCGCTGGCGCCACGCCCGAGGCGTTCAGGCCCAGCAGTTGCTGGCCGTCCCACACGATGGCAAAACAGTCGCTGCCCAGGCCGTTGGAGACCGGCTCGACCAGCGTCATGCACACGGCCGTGGCAATGGCGGCGCCGACGGCGTTGCCGCCTTGTCCAGCATCTGCAGGCCGGCCTGCGCGGCCAACGGGTGCGAGGTCGACACCACGTTGCGCGCGAACAGCGGGATGCGGTGCGAGGGATAGGGGTTGTCCCACTGGAAATTCTGGGTCATGGCGTGTCGTCGTCGGGCGAAAGATGTCCGAATCTAGTGAGAATCCCGGGGGAAATCAAACATGCCGCTTTGTTTTTTGGATCAACAAATTTGATGGATGGATTGCGTTTTTTCCGGACCTTCCTGGCCGTGGCGCGGCACGGCTCGTTCTCCGAGGCCGCCGCGCGGGTCGGGCTGACCCAGTCGGCGGTGAGCTTTCAGATGCGCGCGCTCGAAAACGAGCTGGGGCGCAAGCTGTTCGACCGCAGCGGACGCCTGGCGCGGCTCAATGCCGAGGGGCGCGAGCTGGTGCCCGAGGTCGAGCAACTGCTGGACACCTACGACCGCATCCGCCAGCCGCGCCAGCGGCCCGGCGAGCTGGCCGGTTCGGTCGCCATCGGCGCGCTGGTCTCGTGCATGCACACGCTGCTGCGCGTGACCTCGCAGCTCAAGCGCGACCACCCGGCGCTGGACATTCGCGTGCAGCACGGCCAGGCCCACGTGCTGGCCGCGCGTGTGCTGGCTGGCGACATCGACGCGGCCTTCGTGGTCCAGGGCCAGAGCCTGGCCCCCGCGCTGCGCTGGACGCCGATGTACAGCGAAACCATGGTGGTGCTGACCTACGCCGGCGCCCCCGGCGAGAGCGCGGCCGAGGTGCTGGCCGCCAATCCCTACCTGCGCTTCGATCCGGCCCAGCGCACCGGCGCACTGGCCGAAAAGGTGCTGCGCGAGCTGGGCCTGAGCATCGAGCCCTTCCTGGAGCTCAACGCCATCAGCGAGCTGACCTCGCTGATCGAGCAGGGCGTGGGCGCCACGCTGGTGCCACAACTGCGCGACGGCGGCTGGGCCGACAACCCGCGCCTGCGTGTGCTGCCACTGCCCGCGCACATCGAGGCGCCGGTGCGCCACGTCGGCATGATCGAGCGGCTGGACCACGCACGCCAGCCCATCACCACCGCGCTGCGCGAGCGTTGTGCGCAGGCCTGGGCCTGAGATCCAAGACCTGCTCTAACGAAACGCCGTCCACTTGGCCGCGCTGCGCGAGGACGCCACCGTCTTTTCGATGAAGGCCACGCCACGCGCGCCGTCGGCCAGCGTGGGGTAGCTGCGCTGGTCGTCGGCCAGGGGCTGGCCGGCTTCGCGCGCGAGCAGGTCGTCGGCCACACCCTGGTAGATGTTGGCGAAGGCTTCGATGAAGCCCTCGGGGTGGCCGGGCGGCAGGCGCGACGCGGCCAGCGCGCGCGGATGCAGCCAGGGCGAATGGCGCGTCAACACCGTGCGTGGGCCCTGCAGCGGCAGGTGGTGCAATTCATTGGGCGACTCCTGGCGCCACGCCAGCGAACCTTCGCTGCCGAACACACGCAGCTTCAGGTCGTTCTCGTAGCCGGTCGCGATCTGCGAGGCCAGCAGCACGCCGCGCGCGCCGCCTGTAAAACGCAGCAGCACGCTGCCGTCGTCGTCCAGCGCGCGGTTGTCCACCACCGTGGCCAGGTCGGCGCACAGGCTGTCGATCTCCAGGCCGGTGACGGTGTGCACCAGGTTCTCGGCATGCGAGCCGATGTCGCCGATGGCCCCGGTCAGCCCGCTGCGCGCGGGGTCGACCCGCCAGCCGGCCTGCTTGTTGGCGCCTTCGATCTGCGTGGCCAGCCAGCCCTGGTGGTACTCGACCACCACCTTGCGCACCGTGCCGATGGCGCCGGCGCACACCATCTCGCGCGCCTGGCGCACCATCGGGTAGCCGCTGTAGTTGTAGGTCACCGCGAACAAGCCGCCGCGCTGGTCGACCACGGATTGGAGTTGCTCGGCCTGCGCGCTGCTGTGCACCAGCGGCTTGTCACAGACCACGCCGATGCCGGCGTCGGCAAAAGCGTGGGCGACCTCGAAGTGCAGGTGATTGGGCGTGACCACGGTCACGAAGTCGATGCGCTCGCCTGCTGGCAGCCGCAACTGCGCCTCCAGTAGATCCTGCCAGCGCGCGTGGCTGGCCGCGTCCGGCAGGCCCAGCGCGCGGCCCGATGCGCGCGCGCGTTCGGCGGTCGACGAAAAAGCGCCGCCCACCAGTTCGATGCGGCCGTCCAGGGCCGCCGCGTGGCGGTGCACGGCGCCGATGAAGGCGCCCTGCCCGCCGCCCACCATCGCGTAAGTCAGTCGGCGCGTCATGAGGCTTGTTTCTTTCGGTCGAACACGGCGTCAAACGCGCCCTGGGCGGGCGGAAAGTCGAGCCGGCGGCAGAAGGCCGCGCTCTCGGCCGCGCCGTGTTCGCGGTCCATGCGGCTGTCTTCCCATTCCACGCTCAGCGGGCCGGTGTAGCCGATGTCGTTGAGCGCCACGGCAATCGACTCGAAGTCCACCAGCCCGCGCCCCACGCTGCGGAAATCCCAGAAGCGACGCGCGTCGCCAAAGGACGTGTGGCCGCCGAAGACGCCCACGCTGCCGTCGCCGCGCCCCCACCACACGTCCTTCATGTGCACGTGAAAAATGCGGTCGGCAAAACGCCGGATGAAGGCCACGTAGTCCACGCCCTGGTAGGCCAGGTGGCTGGGGTCGAAGTTAAAACCAAAGCGCGGGTGGCCGTTCACGGCCTGAATGGCACGCGCGGCGGTGGCCGCGTCGAAGGCGATTTCGGTCGGATGCACTTCCAGCGCAAAGTTCACGCCGCTGGCCTCGAAGGCCTGCAGGATGGGCGCAAAACGCCGGCCGAAGTCCTCGAAGCCCCGGTCCCAGTAGGCCTGCGACGTGGGCGGAAAGGCGTAGGCCGCGTGCCAGATGGACGAGCCCGTGAAGCCCGTGACCGTGGCCACGCCCAGGCGCGCCGCCGCGCGCGCGGTGTCGGCCAGCTCACGCGCGGCGCGCTGGCGCACGCCTTCAGGTTCGCCGTCGCCCCAGACATGGTCCGGCAGGATGGCGCGGTGGCGCTCGTCGATCAAGTCGCACACCGCCTGGCCCACCAGGTGGTTGCTGATGGCGTGGCACTGCAGGCCGTGGTCGGCCAGCAGTTCGCGCTGGCGGCGCGCGTAGCCCTCGTCGGCCAGCGCCTGCTGCACGTTGAAATGGTCGCCGGAGCAGGCCAGCTCCAGCCCGTCGTAGCCCATGCGCCGCGCCAGCGGCGCCAGCTCGGCAAGCGGCAGGTCGGCCCACTGGCCGGTGAACAGCGTGATCGGTCGGGACATGGCGAAACGCTCCAGGAGGAAAAGGGTGCGCGCCCGCCGGCCGGTGGCACCGGCCGCGGGCGGCATCGGCGTCAGAACGGCGAGTCGGGGTGGTAGAAGTCCTTGGCGTTCTGCGGCGTGATCAGCACCGACGGGATGATGGTCGTGGCCGGCAGCTTCTCGCCCTTCAGGCGCGCCTCGGCGGTGAGCTTGATGGCGTCGTAGATGAACTTGGGCGAGTAGGACACGTCGGCCTGGATGCGCGGGTCCTTGCCGTCGAGGATGGTCTTGACCATGCCCTTGGCGCCCGCGCCGCCGAACACGATCTTGATGTCGTCGCGCTTGGCCTGCTCGATGGCGCGCAGCACGCCCACGGCCATGTCGTCGTCGGCCGCCCAGATCGCGTCGATCTGCTTGAAGCGCGTGAGGAAATCCTGCGTGACCTTGAAGGCGTCGTCGCGGTTCCAGTTGGCGTACTTGCCGTCGAGCAGCTCGATGCCCGGGTTCTGCTTGAGCACGGCGTTGAAGGCGTCCCAGCGCTCGTTGTCGAGCGTGGTCGGGATGCCGCGCAGCGCCACGATCTTGCCCTTGCCGCCCAGCTTTTGCACCAGGTACTCGGCCGGGATGCGGCCAAAGGCGGTGTTGTCGCCGGCCACGTAGGCGTCCTGCGCGCTGGTGTCGGTCAGGCCCCGGTCCACCACGGTCACGTAGACGCCCTTGGACTTGACCTGCTGCACCGGCCGCGTGAGCGCCGCCGATTCAAAGGGGAAGATCACCAGCGCGTTGATGCGCGTGACGGTGCTCAGGTCCTGCAGCTGGTTGGCCTGCTCGGGTGCGTTGGCGGCCGTTCGGATAGTGATGCGTAAGTCCTTGTGCTCTTTTTCCAGGTCCTTCTTGGCCTGGTTGGCCCAGTAGTTGATGCCGCCCATGAAGCTGTGCGTGGCCGCCGGGATGGACACGCCCAGGCGGACCTCGGTGGCCTGTGCCTGCGCGCCGGCGGCCAGCAGAGCGCCGGCCAGGGCCAGCGTGCGCAGCGTGGCGCGGCGATTGAATCGAGTCATCTCTTGTCTCCTTGTGTCGAGGGTGCTGAACCGGGGGCCATGGAACGCAAGACGGGGGCGCGGGTTCAGCGCCGGCCCCGCTGCAGGAAAGCGACGACGATGATCACGAAGCCCTGGACGGCCGCGTTGAGGTACACGCTGATGATGCTGGTGAGGTTGAGCACATTGCTGATCACCGACAGCAGGATCGCCCCCACCACCGTGCCGGTGATGGTGCCCGCGCCGCCGCGCAGCGCCGTGCCGCCCACGATGACGGCGGCGATCGCCTCCAGCTCCCACAGCAGGCCTGTGGTGGGCGAGGCCGAGCCCAGGCGCGGCACGTACAGCAGCGTGGCGATGCCCACGCACACGCCCAGCAGCATGTAGGTCAGGATCTTGACGCGGTCGACGTCCACCGCCGCGTAACGCGCGACCTGTTCGTTGGAGCCGATGGCCTGCACATAACGCCCGTAAGCCGTGCGATTGAGGATGAGCGCACCCACCAGCGCCACCGCCAGAAACACCCAGACCGGCACCGGCACGCCCAGCCAGCTCGCGTAATAGACGGGGCTGTAAAGGTCGGCCAGGTCGTTGTCCAGCGTGAGCGCGCCGCCGTCGGCAAAGTAGGTGAGGTAGGCGCGGTAGATGCCCAGCGCGCCCAGCGTGACGATGAAGGGCTCGATCCGCCCCTTGGCCACCAGCAGGCCGTGCGCGGTGCCGAACACCGCCCCCAGCACCACCGCCAGTGCCGCGCCCAGCAGCACGGCCAGCAGCGGCGAGCCCAGCGCGGGGCTGGCGGCGTTGATGAACAGGATGACGGCCCCGGCGATCAGCGCGGCCATCGAGCCGACCGACAGGTCGATGCCGCCCGAGATGATCACAAAACACATGCCCACCGCGATGATGCCGATGAAGGCCGTGCGTGTGAGCACGTTCATCACGTTGTCGAGCGTGGCGAAGTCGCTGTTGAGCGCGGTCGCGGCCAGGCACAGCAGCACCAGGCCGACCACGGGGCCGAGGCTGTAGAGCCGCTCGATGTAGCGCGCACGCGCTTCGCTGCGCAGGGCCGTGGCCTGCTGCCGCGCCTCGTCGGCGGGCAGTGCGGCGGCGTCAATGGGTTCCTGTGGCATGGGCAATCACGTCCTCTTCCGTCAGTCCTTCGGCCGGCAGCTGCGCCACCAGGCGCCCACCGCGCATCACCGCGACGCGGTGGCACAGGCCGATCAGCTCCATCAGCTCCGACGAGATGACCACCACGGCCAGCCCGTCGAGCGCCAGGCGCTGGATCATGAAATAAATGTCGCGCTTGGCGCCCACGTCCACGCCGCGCGTGGGCTCGTCGAGCACCACCACACGCGGGGCCGGCTGCAGCACCTTGGCCAGCGCCAGCTTCTGCTGGTTGCCGCCCGACAGCGCCGAGGCTCGCACGTCGGGCGAGCCCACGCGGATGCCGTGCGCCTGCATGGCCTGGACCAGCGCGCGCTGTTCGGCGCCCAGGTCGAGCAGCGGGTGCGTGTACTGGCGCAGCGACATCAGCGTGAGGTTGGGCCGCAGCGCAAAGTCCACGTGCAGGCCCTTGCCCTTGCGGTCCTCGCTCAGGTAGGTCAGGCCGTGGCGCGCGGCGTCGCGCGGGCTGCGCAGGCGCACCGGCTGGCCGGCCAGGCGCACCTGGCCGTGGCCCGGGCGCAGGCCCAAGATGCCCTCGAACAGCTCGGTACGCCCGGCGCCCACCAGGCCGGCAAAGCCCAGGATCTCGCCCGCGGCCACCTCGAAGTCCACGCCCTGGGCCCAGCCCGGCACCGCGAAGCCCTCGACCTGCAGCGCGGGCGCCGCACCTGAGGGGCGCGGCTGGCGCGGCGGGTAGATGTCGGCCAGCTCGCGCCCGACCATCAGGCTGGCCATCTGCTGGCGCGTGACCGAAGCGGTGGCCGCGCGGGTGACAAAACGGCCGTCGCGCATGACGATCACCTCGTCGGTCACGCGCTCGACCTCGTCGAGCTTGTGCGAGATGTAGACGAGGGTCACGCCGTCGGCCTTCAGCCGCGCCATGAGCGCGAACAGCCGCTCGGTCTCGCCCGGCGTGAGCGTGGCCGTGGGCTCGTCCATGATGAGCAGCCGGGCCTGGCGCGACAGCGCCTTGGCGATCTCCACCAATTGTTTTTCGGCGACGATCAGTTGGCGCACCTTGGCGGCCGGGTCGACCGCCAGCCCGACCTGCGCCAGCACGCGAGCAGATTCGGCGCGCATGGCCGCGTCGTCGAGCAGCCAGCCGTGCCAGCGTTTTTCGCGGCCCAGGAAGATGTTGTCGGCCACGCTCAGGTCGTCGGCCAGGTTGAATTCCTGGTGGATCAGCACCACGCCCAGCGCCTCGGCCTCGCGCGAGGACGTGAAGGTGCGCGCCTGGCCGTCGATCACGACCGCGCCCGCGCTGGGCCGCTCGTAGCCCGCCAGGATCTTCATCAGCGTGGACTTGCCCGCGCCGTTCTCGCCCAGCAGGCCGTAGACGCGGCCGGGCTGCAGCGCAAAGCTCACGCCGTGCAGCACGGGCACCGGCCCGAAGGACTTGGCCACGCCCTCGAAGGCCACCGACAGGCCGGCCGTCATGGTGCAACCCCGCGTGTGCGCAGGGTTTCCTGCATGGCCAGCACGCCCGCGCCCGTCACGCCCGTGTGCGCGCCCAGCGGCGAGAACTGGATGTCCAGGTGCCGCGTGGACAGCGCCAGCGAGCGCTGGTAGACGCTTTGCCGCACCGCCGCCAGAAACAGCGGCCCGATGTTGGTGATGCCCCCGCCGATGAACACATGCGAGGGGTTGAAGAAGTTGACGACCGAGGCCAGCATCTGCCCGATCAGGCCACCGGCGCGCTGCACGATGGCGCTGGCCGTGGCGTCGCCCTGGCGGCTGGCCTGCGCCACGTGTTCGGGCGAGAGCTGGCCGTCACGCGCCAGCCATTGGGCCAGCAGCGCGCTGGTGCCGGCACGCGCGGCCTCCTCGGCCAGGCGGGCGATGGCCGGGCCCGCCGCCATGGCTTCCACGCAACCGCGGTTGCCGCAGTGGCACAGCGGCCCCTGCTGGTCCACGCAGATGTGGCCCACGTCGCCGGCTGAGCCGGTCGCACCCCGGTGCACCTGGCCGTGGCAGACGATGCCGCAGCCCACGCCCGTGCCCACCTTGATGACCAGGAAGTCCGGCAGTTGCCGACGCAGCCGCCACTGCTCGGCCAGCGCCATCAGGTTGACGTCGTTGTCGACGAACACGGGCGCGGCGTATTCGCGGCGGAAATCGTCGCGGATCGAGAACCCGTCCCACAGCGGCATCAGCGGCGGCGCCACCAGCATGCCCTGGTCAAACGCGACCGGGCCGGGCACGCCCATGCCGATGCCCATCACATGGCGCGTGGTCAGGTTCAACTGGCCCAGCAGTTCACGCAGCACGGCGCGCACACGCGGCAGCACCACGCCAGGGCCGGCACGCACGTCGATGGGCTCGGCATGGTGGGCGCGGATGGACAGGTCGGGCGCCATCAGCGCCACGTCCACGCTGGTCGCGCCCAGGTCGATGCCGGCGACCACGCCCAGGCGCTCGCTCAGGCGCAGCGCCTCGGGCTGGCGCCCGCCCGAGGACGGCTGCTGCCCGGCCTCCTGCAGCAGCCCGCGCTCGATCAGCGCGGCCACCGTCGCGTTCGCCTTGCTTTTGGAATAGCCCAGCAACCCCGCCAGCGCATGGCGCGAGGTGTGCGACGACCAGAACGCGGTTTCGAGCACCGTCAGTTCGGCCATGGACAGATCGTTCCAGGTGAGCACCCGTGTCTCCTTCAACTTGTTGGCCATGCTAGGGAGCCGTCTTGCGACAACCAAGACCGATGTTTGACCAAAACATGATCAAAGGTGGTTTTTTCCAGGGTGAATTCGGCTCTTTTTAGTACTAACCCGAGGAAAAAATAGACACAACATTCAGACAGCCCACCTGCCGGCCGCCCGCCACGGCCCCACGGCGGCAATCCCGTTTCTGGGACAATGCCGTCCTTTCGTTTTTTCTTGTTCTCTTCCTTGGAACGGGCCCGTCCGGCCCTCAACGGCATGCCGACTTCTGCACCTCCCATCCCCGCGCGATGCGGACCGCCCCCTGGGCGATTCAACCGCCTTCACCGTCAGCGATTTCGACTTCGAACTGCCGCCCGAGCTGATCGCCCAGCACCCGGCCGCCGAGCGCAGCGCCTCACGCCTGCTCGACGGGCGCGACGACGTTCCCATCGACCGCGTGTTCCGCACGCTGCCCGAGCTGCTGCTGCCCGGCGACCTGCTGGTCTTCAACGACACCAAGGTCGTCAAGGCGCGCCTCTACGGCGAAAAACCCACGGGCGGCAAGGTCGAGCTGCTGATCGAGCGGGTGCTGCCGGGCGATGCCCACGGCGGCGCCAACCGCGAGGTGGTCGCGCACGTCAAGGTCAGCAAGAAACCCCCGGTGGGCACGGCGCTGGCCATGGCCGGCGGCTACACCGCCACGCTGCTGGGCCGCTGGCCCGAGGACGACGGCCCGCTGTTCCGTTTTGCGCTCAGCGACGACGCCTACGCGCTGATGGACGCGCACGGCCACGTGCCGCTGCCACCCTACATCGACCACGCCGACGACGCCGAGGACGAGCGCCGCTACCAGACCGTGTTCGCACGTGCCCCCGGCGCCGTGGCCGCGCCCACCGCCGCGCTGCACTTCGACGAAGGCGTGCTGGCCGCGCTGACCGCGCGCGGCATCCCGCAGGCGCACGTCACGCTGCACGTGGGTGCGGGCACCTTCCAGCCGGTCAAGGTCGACCACATCGCCGACCACCGCATGCACTTCGAGCGCTACGAGGTGCCCGCCGCCACGCAGCAGGCGATTGCCGACTGCCGCGCGCGCGGCGGCCGCGTGGTGGCCGTGGGCACGACCTCGGTGCGTGCGCTCGAATCGTGGGCGCGCAGCGGCCAGGCCTTGGGCGACACCGACATCTTCATCACGCCCGGCTTCGACTGGCGTGTGGTCGACCTGCTGGTCACCAACTTCCACCTGCCCAAGTCCACGCTGATGATGCTGGTCAGCGCCTTCGCGGGCTACGGCCGCGTGATGGCGCTGTACCGCCACGCCATCGCGCAGGGATACCGTTTTTTCAGCTATGGCGACGCCATGCTGCTGACGCGCGCGCACGGCAGCCCTTCCCCTCGCTGAAAACCGGCCGGCGCCCACATTGCGGCGCCGCCAACGACAACGCCCGCAACAGACCGGTGCCCATCGCACCGGCCCGTTGCGGGCGTTCTTTCAGGCGTCGCGGGACGCTATGCGGCCATCACTGCGCGGCCGTGGTGGTGCTCTTCTTGGCGGCCGGCTTCTTCTTGGCAGCGGCCTTGGGCGCGGGCGCGGCGGGGGCGTCACCGCCGTCGGCGGCGATGCGGGTGCGGATGTTCTCGGCGCGCGCCAGCGACTCGGGGTGCGAGCTGAACATGCGGGCCGTGGCCGAGGTGGTGCCGCTGCTGCCGGCGGCCAGCTTCTCGAAGGCCGTGGCCAGGCCTTCGCGGCGGAAGCCCTTGGCCTTGAGCTGGTCGTAGGAGTAGTTGTCGGCCGCCGTTTCCTGCGACTGCGAGAACTGCGCGTTCACGAACGACTCGGCAATGTCGCCCAGCTGCGGCTGGCTCAACGCCGCGACCGAGGCGCCGGCCAGGCCGCTGGCGTCGCGCGCGGCCTTGGTGGTGTAGGCCAGCTGCATCGCGCGCTTGGAGTGGCCCAGCGCCACGTGGCCGATCTCGTGGCCGACCACGCCGCGCACTTCGTCGTCGGTCATCTTGTCCATCAGGCCGCTGTAGACACGCACGCAGCCATTGCCCATGGCCCAGGCGTTGACGTCGTCGGTCTGGTAGACCTTGTAGTTGATGGTGCGCCCGTTCACCGTGGGCTCCATGCCCTTGACGATGGACTGCAGGCGGCGGTCGTACTTGCTGCCCGGCGCGGCGACCTTGTTGGTCGCGTCCTGCTCGGCGCAGGCCTGGTCCGAGAGCTTGGCGATGTCGTCGTCCGACAGCGTGGCCGCCTGGAACAGGCTGCCACCGGCGTTCATCGCCGTGTCGAGCTGCGGGTTGCCCGTGGCCAGGCAGCCGGCCAGGACGGCGGACGAAGAAAGCGCCAGAAGCAGGCGGATCGAAGGCGTCTTTTGCATGGATTTGTCCTCTTTGTGCATTGTTGGAATCCGTTGCACCACCCCGGCGCGGGCACGCGGCAGTCGGCGGGCGCGGCGGATTCTATCGAGCATCTCCTTACATTTGAGATACAGAACAGACACGATACGGACCGTTACCAGCAAAAGCAGGATAGGACGACGCGGCGGTGGCGCGCTTTCCTACAAATCGGAGCCCGCCGGGCGGATCGCGGACAATCCCGCCCATGCTGAAATTCGACCTGCTCAAGACCGACCCCGCCAGCCACGCCCGGCGCGGCACGCTCACGCTCAACCACGGCGTGGTGCAGACGCCCATCTTCATGCCCGTGGGCACCTACGGCACCGTCAAGGGCGTGATGCCGCACAGCCTGCACGAGATGGGCGCGCAGATCATCCTGGGCAACACCTTCCACCTGTGGATGCGCCCAGGCCTGGACATCATGCAGAGCTTCGGCGGCCTGCATGGCTTCGAGAAATGGGACAAGCCCATCCTGACCGACTCGGGCGGTTTCCAGGTCTGGAGCCTGGGCGCCATGCGCAAGATCACCGAGGACGGCGTGCACTTCGCCAGCCCCGTCAACGGCGACAAGCTGTTCATGTCGCCCGAGGTCAGCATGCAGATCCAGACCATCCTGAACTCCGACATCGTGATGCAGCTCGACGAGTGCACGCCCTACGAAACCAAGGGCCGCATCACGACCGAGGCCGAGGCGCGCAAGAGCATGGAGATGAGCCTGCGCTGGGCCCGCCGCAGCCAGGACGAGTTCCAGCGCCTTGCCAACCCCAACGCGCTGTTCGGCATCGTGCAGGGCGGCATGTTCAAGGACCTGCGCGCCGAGTCGCTCGACCGCCTGGTCGAGATGGACTTCCCCGGCTACGCGGTCGGCGGCGTCAGCGTGGGCGAGCCCAAGGACCTGATGCTGGAGATCATGGCCCACACGCCGCACCGGTTGCCGGCCCACAAGCCGCGTTACCTGATGGGCGTGGGCACGCCCGAAGACCTGGTGCAGGGCGTGGCCGACGGCGTGGACATGTTCGACTGCGTCATGCCCACCCGCAACGCGCGCAACGGCACCATCTTCACGCGCTACGGCGACCTGAAGCTGCGCAACGCCCGCCACAAGGCCGACCCGCAGCCCATCGACCCGACCTGCACCTGCCACGCCTGCGCGGGCGCCTCGGGCGTGAGCTGGGACGACGGCGGGCGCGACGGTTTTTCCCGCGCCTACCTGCACCACCTCGACCGCTGCGGCGAGATGCTGGGCCCGATGCTCACCACCATCCACAACCTGCACTACTACCTGAACCTCATGCGCGAGGTGCGTGAATCGCTCGACGCCGGGCGCTTTGTCGAATTCCGCGCGCAGTTCAAGGCCGACCGCGCGCGCGGGGTCTGAGCGGGCCCGACCGGCCGGCCGCCATCGATCGCGGCGTCAGCGTGCGCTCACCTTCACGCCATTGGCCTGAGGCATGGCGTTGCCGCCGGGCAACGCCCATGCGCTTGCGGCCCCCCCGGGCGAAAAGCAGGGGTCCAGCCGCCCGGCAGCCCTGTCGGCGCCTCCGTCTTTCTTTTCCCCAGAGCGGCCACCCCGTGCCCAGGCCAGCGTCTGCGCGATGCAGCCTGGGCCGGCATGCCCGCCGGTGCGGCTCTCCATGCACATCCTGCATAGGGTAAACCCTGGGTTTATTCGTGAAAACCCTTATTCTTGAGCCATGCCCTGCTGCACCGGTCGGTGTGGCACCCGCCACGATCCACAAGAGCCGACGGGGCCGAGGCCACAAAAGAGAGCGCCACCCGCGCCCGAGCATCCAAGGAAGACGCACCATGTTCAACAAGATCCTGTCCAAGATCGTGTCCCGCCAGACGGCTCCCGCCAACGCCGGCGCCGCCGCGCACAACAGCGCCCAGCAGCTGATGGAAGACGCCGAGCGTTTCGCCGGCCGCACGCCGCATTACGCCAGCGACCTGCGCCGCGCCGCGCAAGCCCAGCTCACGCTCAACAGCTACCTGGTCTGAGCCCAGCCGGCGCCCTGCCGGCCCTGCCCACCTCGCGCCCATCCCGGGCACGAAAAAGAAAAACCGCACACCCTTGCCGGGTCTGCGGTTTTTTTTGTCGCCGGGCCGCCCCAAGACAAAAACATCCCCCCCCGGGATCGGCTCATCGCGCAGCGATGAGTCGAGGGGCCATTTTTTTTGTCGCCGGGCCGTCCCCAAGACAAAAAGCATCAAACGGACGGTACCGCTCAGTGCTTGAGCTCGGGCGGCACCGTGCCGCCGTGGGCGGCCAGGCGCGTGATGACCTGGCGGTGCAGCCAGATGTTGAGCGCGGCGCTGTCGTGGGGATCGCCCGAGTACAGCAGCTCCTGCGCCAGCTGCTGGCGCGCGGCCAGGCTGCTGTCGAGGTCGAGCAGCTTGAGCAGGTCGACGATGGAGGTGCGCCAGTTCAGCTGCTTGGCGCCCGGCTTGGCGTCGAGCACGGCGGCCACGTCGCCCAGCGGGATCGACACGGGCGCGGCGTCCGCCGTCGTGGCGGTGGCCGTGCCCGCCGGGGCATCGGCCGGCGCGCCCGCGGCGGCCGTGGGGACTGGCTCGGCCTTGGCGTCCGGGAAGATCTTGGAGAGGATGGTGCCGAAGATACTCATGTGCAGGACTCCTTTGAAAAAAGGAACACAGGGCCGCTCGCAAAACGGGCGGCAGCGGAAGGCGCCGACGCCGGGCCGGCGCGATTTCAGTCTAGCGTGAAACCGACTTTGATCGTCACCTGCCAGTGCGCGACCTTGCCGCCCTCGACATGGCCGCGCGTCTCGATGACCTGCAGCCACTGGATGTTGCGCACGGTCTCGGACGCGCGCTCGATGGCGTTCTGGACGGCGTCGTCGGTGCCGATGGTCGACGATCCGGTCAGTTCGATGCTTTTGTAGACATGGCTGGTCATGGCAGGACTCCTGGGCGTTGGATGGGGGGACGGATCCATCATGCGGGAGCACCCTCGCCTCTGCCAAGCACGGAAACCGCCTGAGCACCTGCACGCGCCATTGGTTACCGCCCGCAGGCGGCCCGCGCCTACACGCCGGTGGCTCAATCCCGCACGCGGGCGCGCCCTTGTTTGATCTCGCCGCGCTGCGACTTGGCCTGCAGCCGCCGCTGGCGCGAGGCGCGCGTCGGCCGCGTGGCCTTGCGCTCGCGCGGCGGCCGGGCGGCGCCGTCGACCAGCGCCTGCAGCCGCGCCAGGGCCTCGGCGCGGTTGGCCTCCAGGCTGCGGCTGGACTGCGCCTTGATGACGATCACGCCGTCGGCCGTGATGCGCTGGTCGCGCAGCGCCAACAGCCGCCCCTGCACGTCGGCCGGCAGGCGGCTGGCGCGGATGTCGAAGCGCAGGTGCACCGCGTTCGAGACCTTGTTGACGTTCTGCCCGCCCGCGCCCTGGGCGCGGATCGCCGTCCACGTGACGTCGCCGGGCGCGACCGTGCAGTCCGCCGCGGCGGCGGACGGGCGCAAGAAGTGGGGGAGACGGCGGGCTGCTGACCATGGTAGGATCGTCGCCCTTGCCTGCGCCTGCCGTACCCACCATGACCGATTCGACCGCCGCCCCCGAGCTCAAACACATCTTCGACGAAGCTCGCATGCTCCACTTGGCGCAGGCCACGGCCAATGTGAGCAGCCACTTCGACGCCGAACGATTCTTGCACCTGACCACGCAGGGGCTGGACGCGCTGTCGCTCATGCAGCGGCTGCGCCGCGTGACCGAGGCCCTGCACGCCACGCTGCCGCCCGCGCCCTACCGCCAGCGGCTGGACGTGCTGCGCGCGCTGGCGCCGGCCATCAACCACCGCTTCGTCACGCTGGTGCTGCCGGACTACGTGGCCACCCATGGGCTGGACGATTTCGACGCGTCGATGGACGCGCTGCGCTTCTTCACGCCCTTCGGCTCGTCGGAATTCGGCGTGCGGCCCTTTCTGCGGCACGACCTGGCGCGTGCCCTGCCCTGGCTGACGGCCTGGACGCGCGATGCCGACGCCCACGTGCGCCGCCTGGCCAGCGAAGGCAGCCGCCCGCGCCTGCCCTGGTCGTTCCGGCTGGACGCGCTGGTGGCCGACCCCGCGCCCACACGCCCCCTTCTGGAAGCGCTGCGCGCCGACGACAGCCTGTACGTGCGCAAGTCGGTCGCCAACCACCTCAACGACATCGCCAAGGACCACCCGGCCTGGCTGCTGGCCCAGCTCGGCCACTGGCACGCGGGGCTCGACGGCCAGGGCGACGGCGCCCAGCACACGCGCTGGATCCTGCGGCACGGGCTGCGCACGCTGGTCAAGCAGGGCAACACCCAGGCGCTGGCGCTGCTGGGCGCGGGCGCGGCGCCCCGGGTCACCGTGCGCGAGGCCCGCGTCGAGCCGGCCCGCCTGGTGCTCGGCCAGCACCTGTCGCTGGCCTTCACGCTGGCCTCGGCCGCCGCGCCCGGCACGCCGGCGCAGCGGCTGGTGGTGGGCTACGCGATCCGCTACGCGCGGCCGTCAGGCAAGGCCGCGCGCAAGGTCTTCAAGCTCAAGACGCTGGACCTGGCCGCGGGCGAAACCGTGACGCTGGCACGCCGCCAGCCCATCCGCGACTTCAGCACCCGCACCCACCACGCCGGCTGGCATGGCGTGGAGTTGCTGGTCAACGGCCAGACGCTGGCCGAGGGCGGGTTCGAGCTGGTGCGGGCGGGTTGAGCCCTCGGCTGCGCGACGGCGCGGCGACGAACAACGCCCCTCGGCCCATCGCTGCGCGATGATCCGATCCCCCGCGGGGATGTTTTTTTGTCTTGGGGCGGCCCGGCGACAAAAAATGGCCCCTCGGTCCATCGCTGCGCGATGACCCAGTCCCCCACGGGGACGCTTTTTGTCTTGGGGCGGCCCGGCGACAAAAAAGCCGCCACGGCGCTGACCGTGGCGGCTTGGGATTGGGCATGCCCGCCAGACGCGGGCCGGGCTTACCAGCCGTGGCGCGGGCCCCAGCCAGGACCCCAGCCCGGTCCCCAACCGGGGCCCCAGTAGGGCGCCGGGCGGCGGTAGACCGGCACCGGGTCGACGTAGACCGTGACCGGCGCGGGCGAAACGTAGACGGGCTGGCTCACGGTGGTGACGGTGGTCACCGGGTAGCGGCTTTCATAGACCGGCGGCGGGCTTGCCGGGCCGACCTGCAGCGGGATGTAGGCGCCCGGGTCGTGATCGAGCTGGGTCTGGTACTGGCGACCGCCGTATTCGTAGACCACCTTGTAGCCCACGGTGCGCTGGTCGTAGCGGGTCTCGTTGTAGCAGCGGTTGACGTCCTGCACCGCCACGCGGTCGCCTTCGAGCCGGTCCCCCACGATGGCGCCGCCAAAGGCGCCGGCCATGGTGGCCGCAGCCCGGCCGCCGCCGTGCCCCACGGTGTTGCCCAGCAGGCCGCCGGCAATGGCGCCGACCAGGGCGCCCGCGCCCGAACTGGGTTCACGCGTGACGTAGCGCTCGGGGCTGCAGACCTGGCTGGGGCGCGCAACATCCTGCACGATGGGCGTGGTCGAGATCACCCGGCCCAGCGGCTCGTCGGCATGGGCCGCGGCGGCTGCGCCCAGGGCGCTGGCGGCCACGGCGGCCAGCACGGCGCGCCGGCCCCAGGGGGAAGAAGAAGCGGAAGGAATCAATCGGCTCATGATGAACACCTCGAACGGCGCTGATGCGCCACTGGCCCCGCCTCACGCCACCATGGCCAGGTTCGCCTGGCAACCGCGTGCGGCAAAGGTGCTGCGGGTTGATGATTTTGAGGGGGCGCCCCCGGGCCGGTTCCCATCTTTACGTGTGGACACGAATCGACACCGGGCAGACACGCGCCCAAGCACGCCCGGGCCAGCCACGCCATAATCCTGCGCCATGACTCACGCCGCCCCGCTCGACCTGGCGCCTCCGGCGTCCCCGGCAGCCCCGACGCCGATTCCGGGCGCGGCTGCCGTGCGCATGCCCGTCTCCAAGTTCGCGGCCGACCGCTGGCGGCCCAACACCACGGTGGCGGCCATCATCGAGCGCGACGGCCGTTTCCTGCTGGTCGAGGAAGACACCGCCGACGGCCTGCGGCTGAACAATCCGGCCGGCCACCTCGACCCGGGCGAAGCCCCCGAGACCGCCTGCGTGCGTGAGGTGCTGGAGGAAACCAAGCACCGCTTCACCGCCACCGCGCTGGTGGGCGTGTACCTGTCGCGCTTCACCAAGACCAGCACCGGCGAGGACGTGACCTACCTGCGTTTTGCCTACACCGGCGAGCTGGGCGACGAGGTGCCCGGCGCCGAGTTCGACGAAGGCATCGTGCGCACCCTGTGGATGAGCTACGAGGAAATCGTGGCCAGCGCCGACCGCCACCGCACCCCGCTGCTGCTGCGCGGCATCGACGACTATCTGACTGGCAGACGTTACCCGCTGGACGTGGTGCACGCCGACCCGAGCATCCTGCAGACGCCCGCCCAGGGCTGACGCCCGCCCGCGGGGCGCCCCGCCCCTTCTTGTTTCATCGCCTGCCCCGCACCTGTGCGCGCCACCGGGGCCGCGCGGCCGTGTCTCGCCGGCCTTGCCCGGGGGCCGCATGCGCCACGGCCCGCACACCCCAATGGCATGGTTTCTGCTAAGTCTTCACAAAGATACTTTCAATATATTTTGAGTATCTCAAGACCTCTGATGCGGCAGCGCCATCCGGCGCCAGCCGCCGGCCCCACCAGGAGATCCGCCCATGCCCGCGCCCTTGCTGTTCAGGAACTTCCGCATGCTGGAGCCGACGCAGGACGACCTGCTCGACGGCCACGAGCTGCTGGTCGAGGGCAACACCATTCGCGAAGTCTCCGACAAGCCGATCGCCAGCGCCTCGGCCACGGTGATCGACTGCGGCGGGCGCACGCTCATGCCGGGGCTGATCGACTCGCACGTGCACGTCTTCCTGTCAGAGGTGTCCATCCCCTCGCTGGAAAAAGTGCCGCTGACGCTGATGACCGCGCGCGGGGCCAAGCTCATGCGCGACATGCTGGCCCGGGGCTTCACCACGGTGCGCGACACCGGCGGCGCCGACTGGGGCATCAAACAGGCGGTGGCCGAAGGCAGCCTGCCGGGGCCGCGCCTGTTCATTGCGGGCCGGCCGGTCGGCCCCACTGGCGGCCACTCGGATCCGCGCCGGCGCACCGACAGCGGTGCCTACGGCCTGGCCTGCCACTGCTGCAACGCCATGCGTTTCACCATGAACGTGGCCGACGGCATCAGCGAGATCCGGCGCGCGGTGCGCGAGGAAATGCGGCAGGGCGCGGACCACATCAAGCTGATGATGTCGGGCGGCGTGGCCTCGCCGTTTGATCCGCTCGACTCGCTGCAGCTCAGCCCCGAAGAGGTCAAGGTCGCCGTCGAGGAAGCCCAGGCCTTCGGCCGCTACGTCACCGCGCATGCCTACACGCCGCAGGCCATCACACGCGCGGCCGAATGCGGCGTGCGCGGCATCGAGCACGGCAACCTGATCGACGACGCGGCCGCGGCGCTGATGGCCCGCAAGGGCATGATCCTGACGGCCAACCTGGTCGCCTACTACGCCATGAAGGAGCGCGCGGCGCAGTTCGGCATGAGTGCCGGCATGCTCGCCAAGAACGAGCTGGTGATCGAAGGCGGCCTGCGCTCGCTGGAGATCTGCAAGCGCGCGGGCGTGCCGGTGGCCTACGGCAGCGATCTGCTCGGGCCCTTGCAGGAAGAGCAGTCGCGCGAATTCCTGCTGCGCCGCGAGGTGCTCTCGCCGCTGGAGATCATCCGCTCGGCCACGCTCATCGGCGCGCAGGTGCTGCGCATGGAGGGGCGGCTGGGCACGCTGCAGCCCGGCGCCCTGGCCGACCTGCTGCTGGTCGACGGCAATCCGCTGCAGGACCTCGGCCTGTTCCAGGACCAGGGCGCGCACCTGCCGCTGATCGTGCAGGACGGGCGCATCCACAAGAACACGCTCTGACATGGCAAGCCCGCCGATGCGACCTGCAACGCGCCTGCCCATCGGCCGCCTGGTGCTGCAGAGTTGCGCCGGCCTGGGGCTGGCCTTCATCCTGCTGCCGCTGGTGTTCGTGACGTGGCTGGCCTTCTTCCGCCAGGAGATCCCCACGTTCCCGCCCGAGGGCTACACGCTGCACTGGTTCAGCGCGGTGTTCGCGCAGGCGGCCTTCGTCAACGGGCTGCTGCTGTCGCTGAAGGTCACGGCGGTCGCCACCGTGCTGGCGTTGGCGGTGGGCACGCCGGCGGCGCTGGCCATCGTGCGCACGGGCCTGCCGCTCAAACCCATCTTCGGCGGCCTGCTGCTGCTGCCGCTGGTGCTGCCCGGCGTGGTGCTGGGCGCAGCCATCTACGTGTTCCAGATCGAGGCCGAGCTGCGCACCGAGCTGCCGGTGATGGGCTCGTTCTGGGCCTGGCGCTGGCCCACGCGCTGGTCGTGCTGCCCTGGGTGGTGCGGCTGTGCGGCGCCAGCCTGCAGGGGCTGGACCCGGCGGTCGAGGAAGCGGCCAAGAACCTGGGCGCGCGGCCATGGACGGTGTTCTGGCGCATCACGCTGCCGGCCATCCGGCCCGGTCTGGTCGCGGCCGCGCTGCTGGGCGGCGTGATCTCTTTTGGCAACCTGGAGATGAGCCTGTTCCTGGTCGGCCCCGGCCAGACCACGCTGCCCATCGCCATCCTGCAGTACCTGCAATGGAAGATCGACCCGACCGTGGCCGCCGTGTCGGTGCTGCAGATCGTGCTGATCGCGCTGGCGCTGCTGGTCATCGACCGCTTCGTGCGGCTCAGCCGCGTGGTCTAGCCGCCGTCACCCCACTTGGAAAGGACCTCGATGGCACGCCTGGCCATACAGCAGTTGAGCAAACACTACGGCGCCAGCGCGGCCGTGCAGGACGTGAGCCTGGATGCGGCCGATGGCGAGTTCATCGTGCTGCTGGGCCCTTCGGGCTGCGGCAAGACGACCACGCTGCGCATGGTGGCCGGCTTTGTGCAGCCCAGCGCCGGCAGCATCCACGTGGGCGAGCGCGACATCACCACGCTGCCGCCCTGGACACGCCGCTGCGGCCTGGTGTTCCAGAACTACGCGCTGTTCCCGCACATGACGGTGGCCGAGAACGTCGCCTTCGGCCTGGCGATGCAGAAGATCGCCCGCGCCGAGCAGGCCCCGCGCGTGCAGCAGGCGCTGGCCATGGTGCGCCTGACCGGGCTGGACACACGTTTGCCGCGCCAGCTCTCGGGCGGCCAGCAGCAGCGCGTGGCGATCGCACGCGCGCTGGCGATCCAGCCCGACATCCTGCTGCTCGACGAGCCGCTGTCCAACCTCGACGCCAAGCTGCGGCAAGAGGTGCGCATCGAGATCCGCGAGCTGCAGCGCCGGCTGGACCTGACGACACTGATGGTCACGCACGACCAGGAAGAGGCCCTGACCATGGCCGACCGGCTGGTCGTCATGAACGGCGGCCGGGTGCGGCAGATCGGCACGCAGCAAGACCTCTACGAACGCCCGGCCGACCGCTTCGTGGCCGGCTTCATCGGCAAGGCCTCGTTCATCGACGGCGTGTTCGCACCGGGCGGCCCGTTCACGAGCCGCGGCGGGCTGGCGGTGGTCTGCGCGGCACCGCCCGCCGCCGGCCCCGGCTCGCTGGGCCTGCGGGCCGAACACCTGGTGCTGGGCGCGGCGGCCACGGGCCAGGACAACCGCTACGACGGCCGCATCGACTACGTCGGCTACCTGGGCGCGAGCTACGAGCTGCAGATCCGCCTGAACGAGGTCGACACCGTCATGGCCCAGCTCCCCAACCAGCGCGGCGAGCCCGCGCCGCGTGCGGGCGACACCGTGGCCGTGGGCTGGTCACGCCACGCCGGCATGGCCTACGCCGCCTGACGCAGCACACCTCCCCTCCCTCCCTTCCTTCCTTCCTTCCTCTTTCTTGCAACCGGAGAACACCATGGCACACGGATTCGACAGGCGAACGGCGATCAAGGGTCTGGCGCTGGGCGGCTCGGCGCTGCTGGGCTGGCCCGCGCTGGCCCAGCAGGGCCGGCTGGTGGTCGGCACCTGGGGCGGCGACTACGCGCAGCTGCTGAGCAAGAACATCGAGACGCCGCTGCTCAAGCCCCTGGGCCTGGAGGTGGTGCAGGACCAGGCCGCCGACGCGCCGCGCCGCTCCAAGCTACTGGCCGAGCGCCGGCTGCCGCGCGGCGGCACCGACGTGCAGGCGCTGTCGGGCGACAACATGTTCGAGATGAACGAGAACGGCGCGCTGCTGGCGCTGGACTACGCCAGGCTGCCCAACGCGGCCGGCCTGATACCCAGCCTGAAGTACGCCTATGGCGTCGGCCAGATCTACTCGGGCAAGGTGATCGTCTTCAACCCGCAGAACGTCACCACACGTCCGGCCTCGTTCAAGGACGCGTTCGACCCCAAGTTCGGCAGCAAGCTGGGTTTCATCGACATCCAGCACCGCTACATCCTGACGGCCGCCTCGCTGGCGGCCACGGGCGGGACCAGCATGACGGCCTTCGAGCCGGCCAAGGCCTTGCTGCTGGCCGCCAAGAAGGGCGGCGCCCGCATCTACCCGACCAACGAGGCCTTTGCGCAAGCGCTCAAGAGCGGCGAGATCGACATCGGCATCATGTGGAAGGCGCGCGCCGTGCAATGGCAAAAAGCCGGCATCGCCTGCGACGCCGTCGCCGCCAGCGAGGGCATCCCGATGTACATCTCGGGTTTTGCCATTCCCAAGAACGCGCCCAACAAGGACGGTGCCTACGCCTACCTCAACGCCGCGCTGGACCCGGCGGCGCAACTGGCCTTTGCCACCGACATGGGCTACAACCCCTCGGTCTCCAGCGTCGTGCTGCCGCCCGATCTGCGCACACGCGTCGGCTTCACGCCCGAAGAGGAAAAACGCCTGCTGGGCCTGGATTTCGAGGCGCTGGCGAAAAACGACGCGGCACTCAAGGACTGGTGGGACAAGGTCTTCAAGGCCTGAGCCGCGCTGGCGCACAAGACACGCATGACCCGCCCCGCCCCCTCCCACGAGCCCTGGCAGCTGGACGGCCGCAACCTGGTCGCGCCGGCCACGCTGTTTGTCGTGCTCGGCCTGCTCGCGCCCATGGCGCTGCTGCTGCGCTACAGCGTCAACCTGTTCGTGCCCGGCCAGTTCATGGTCGAGGGGCTGACGCTGGACAACTACCTGCGTTTTTTCACCGACCCGTTCTACCTGAACGTACTCGGCCGCACCGTGCGTGTGGCCGTGGTCTGCACGCTGGTCTGCCTGGTCGTGGCCTTTCCGCTGGCCTATGTGCTGGCACGCACGCAAAGCCGCTTCAAGAACCTGCTGGTCATCGCCATCGTGCTGCCGCTGTTCGTGGGCAATTCGGTGCGCGCGGCCGGCTGGATGGTGGCCTTCGGCAACAAGGGCGCGCTCAACAGCCTGCTGCTGGGCGCGGGCCTGATCAACGCGCCGCTGGAGATCATGTACACCGAGCTGGCCGTGGTGGTCGGCATCATCGCGGTCAACCTGCCCTTCATGGTGCTGTCGCTGCAAGGCGTGATCGAAGGCATCGGCCGCCACCTCGAAGAAGCGGCCTTCAACCTAGGCGCCCCGCCCGCGGCCATGTTCCGCCACGTGCTGTGGCCGCTGGCCGTGCCGGGCATCTCCGCCGGCGTGATCCTGACCTTCATCCTGGCCATGAACGCCTACGCCACGCCGGTGCTGCTGGGCGGCCCGCGTTTCCAGATGATGGGGCCGCTCGTGTTCGACCAGTTCATCCAGCAGAACAACTGGCCCTTCGGCGGTGCCATCGCCTTCATCCTGATGACCGTCACGCTGCTGCTGTCGGCCGTGGCCAACCTGCTGGTCCAGCGCCGCCGCGCCTGAGCGGCCTGACGGTGCGCGGGGTGCAGCATGGTGCATGCCCGCACCAATGCCGAGCGCCCCGGCCCCACGGCGGCGCCGTGTCCCGGTCCACGAGCCCGACAGCGCCCCGCAGCGCCCATGGCATGGTTTCTGCTGATAGTAACGCAAGATATTCCAAATATATTTAAAGAATATCGCCACCCCAGGAGCCCTTCATGACCCAACCCCGCTGGACCGGCGTTTTCCCGGCCGTCACCACCAAGTTCCACGCCGACGAGTCGATCGACGCGGACGGCACCATCCGCCACATCGACTTCCAGATCCGCAACGGCATCAGCGGCCTGGTCACCTGCGGCTCGCTGGGCGAGGCCAGCACGCTGACGCTGGCGGAAAAGCTCGACGTCGCGCGCATCGCGCTGGAAGCGGCCGACGGCCGCATCCCCGTGCTGGCCAACGTGTCCGAAACCAGCACGCGCGAGGTGCTGCGCTACATCGACGGCGCCAACCAGCTGGGTGTGGCCGGCTTCATGCTCATGCCCTCGGTCATCTACGTGGCCGACGCGCGCGAGGCCATGCTCAACGTGCGCGCCATGGCCGAGGCCGCGCAAAAGCCCTGCATGGTCTACAACAACCCGGTCGCCTACCGCGTTGACCTGCTGCCCGCGCACATGGCCGCGCTGGCCGACTGCGAACACCTGGCCGCCATCAAGGAAAGCACCGGCGACATCCGCCGCGTGACCGACCTGCGCAACGCCGTGGGCGACCGTTACCAGCTCTTCATGGGTGTGGACGACCTGGCCTTCGAGGGCCTGGCCGTGGGCTGCGACGGCCTGCTGGCCGGCGTCGGCTGCGCCTTCCCGCGCGAGACCGTGGCGCTGTTCGATCTGATGAAAGCCGGCCAGTACGCCGAGGCGCTGGCGCTTTACCGCTGGATGGTGCCCATGCTGCACCTGGACGTCTCCAACAAGCTGGTGCAGAACCTCAAGCTGATCGACGCGCTCGTGGGCGTCGGCAGCGAACACATGCGCCGCCCGCGCCTGCCGCTGGTGGGCGAGGAACGCGCCTACGTCGAGCGCGTGGTGCGCCAGGCGCTGGCCACGCGGCCCGAGCCGTACCGCTCGCAGCCCTGAGAACCTGTTCACGAGGTGGCCTACCATCGGCTCGCCATGACCACGCCAACGCCCGCCCCTTCCGACATCGACATCGACGTGCTGGTGATCGGCGCCGGCATCATCGGCGCCATGGCCGCGTGCTATCTGCAGCGCGCGGGCCGCTCGGTCGTGCTGCTGGAGCGCGAGGCGGTGGCGGCCGGCGCCAGCGCGGGCAACGCCGGCATCCTGGCCTTTCCCGAGATCACGCCGATGGCCGCGCCCGACCTGCTGCGCAAGGTGCCGCGCTGGCTGGCCGATCCGCTCGGGCCGCTGGCCATCCGCCCGGCCTATGCGCTGCGCATCGCGCCCTGGCTCTGGCGTTTCTGGCGCGCCAGCCAGCCCCAGGCCCAGGCCCGCGCGCTGGCCGCGCAGACCGCGCTGATGCACCTCGCACAGGCCGAAATGGCAGCGCTGATGGCCCTGCCCACGCTGGCGCCGCATTTTCGCCAGACGGGCACGCTCGACCTCTACGACAGCGCAGCCAGCCTGCAGGCCGCGCAACCCGCCTGGGCCGCCCGCGCCCGGGCCGGCTTCGCCTTCGAGCGCATTGGCCGGGCCGACATCGAGCGGCTGCAGCCCGGCCTGGCGCCGCGCTTCGCGCACGGCTACTTTTCGCCGGCCGGCACGCAGATCCAGGAGCCGCGCCGCTTCGCCGAGGCCATCGCCGAACTCGCCCGCCACCACGGCGCCCAGGTGCGCCACGGCACGGCAACCCATCTCGCCGCCGATGCGCAGGGCGCCACCGTCACGCTCGCCGACGGCCAGCGCCTGCGGGCCCGGGCCGTGGTGGTGGCCTGCGGCGCCTGGTCGCGTCCACTGGCCGCCAGCCTGGGCGACGCCGTGCCGCTGGACACCGAGCGCGGCTACAACACCACGCTGCCGCTGCAGGCCTTCGAGCTGCAGCGCCAGCTCTACTTCAACGACCATGCCTTCGTCGTCACACCGCTGGCCACCGGCATCCGTGTGGGCGGCGCGGTGGAGCTGGGCGGCCTGACGCTGCCGCCCAACCCGGCGCGCGCGCAGGCCCTGCTGGCCAAGGCCGGGCAGTTTCTGCCCGGACTTGACACGCGGGGCGGCCAGTCCTGGATGGGCTTTCGTCCCTCGCTGCCCGACAGCCTGCCCGTGATCGGCCACGCCTCGCGCAGCCGCCATGTCGTTTACGCTTTCGGCCATGGCCACCTCGGCCTCACGCAGTCGGCCGGCACGGCGCGCCTGGTGGCCGAGCTGGTGGGCGGGCAGCCGCCGTCGATCGTGCTCGACGCCTTCAGCGCTACCCGCTTCGCGCGGCATTGACCCATGAAAAAAATCCACGTCATCGACACCCACACCGGCGGCGAGCCCACGCGGCTGGTCATCGGCGGCTTTCCCAACCTGGGCTCGGGCAGCATGGCCGAGCGCCGCGCGCGGCTGGCCGAGCACTTCGACGACTGGCGCGCCGCCACCGCGCTGGAGCCGCGCGGCAGCGACGTCATGGTCGGCGCGCTGCTGTGCAAGCCGGTCGACCCGGCCCACGCCGCCGGCGTGATCTTCTTCAACAACAGCGGCTACCTGGGCATGTGCGGCCACGGCACCATCGGCCTGGTCGCCTCGCTGGCCTACCTGGGCCGCATCGGGCCGGGCGATCACGTCATCGAAACGCCCGTGGGCGACGTGCGCGCCACGCTGCACCCCGACGGCAGCGTCAGCGTGCACAACGTGCCGGCCTACCGGCTGCACCACGCCGTGACGGTGGACGTGCCTGGCTTGGGCCCCGTCACGGGCGACGTGGCCTGGGGCGGCAACTGGTTCTTCCTGATCAGCGACCACGGCCAGCGTGTGCACGGCGACCACCTCGACGCGCTCACCCACTACGCCTGGACCGTGCGCCAGGCGCTGGCCGCGCAGGGCATCACCGGCGCGCAAGGCGCCGAGATCGACCACATCGAACTGTTCGCGGACGACCCCGAAGCCGACAGCCGCAACTTCGTGCCCTGCCCCGGCCGCGCCTACGACCGCTCGCCCTGCGGCACCGGCACCAGCGCCAAGCTGGCCTGCCTGGCCGCCGACGGCAAGCTGGCGCCCGGGCAGAGGCCAGCATCATCGGCAGCGTGTTCGAGGCCCACTACCAGCCCGCGCCCACCGCGCCCGACGGCATCGCCCGCATCCTGCCCACGCTGCGCGGCCGCGCCCACCTGAGCGCCGAAGCGACGCTGCTGATCGAAGAAACCGACCCCTTTGCCTGGGGCATCAGGCTGTAAACGCCCCATGTGCGTCGTGTCGGGCTACGCTCTGGCTTGCGGCGCCTGGCCGCTAAGAACGTGTTGACGATCTCAACGCCCCAAGGACCCACCGCCATGACCGCCGCCCGCCCCGACACCACCGACGTCCTGATCCCGCTGCCCGAACTGCAAACCCAATGCGCGCAGGTGTTGCAGCGCCTGGGCGTGTCGGTGGCCCACGCCGACGCCATGGCGCGCGTGATCGCGGCGGGCCAGCGCGACGCCTGCGCCTCGCACGGCGTGTACCGGCTGCTGACCTGCGCCCACACCGTGCGCGCCGGGCGCGTGGTGCTCGACGCCGAGCCCGTGGTGGACGCACCGGGCGGCCCCGTGGTGCGGGTGAACGCGGGCTTCGGCTTTGCGCCGCTGGCCTTCGAGCGCGGCCTGCCGCACCTGGTCGAAGCCGCGCGCACGCATGGGCTGGCGGCGCTGGCGATCAACCACTGCTTTCATTTCTCGGCGCTGTGGCCCGAGGTCGAGGCCGTCACCGCGCACGGCCTGGCCGCGCTCGCGCTCACGCCCAGCCACGCCTGGGTGGCGCCGGCCGGCGGCCGCGTGCCGGTGTTCGGCACCAACCCCATCGCCTTCGGCTGGCCGCGGCCCGGCCCCTTTCCCTTCGTGTTCGACTTCGCCACCAGCGCCATCGCGCGCGGCGACCTGGAGCTGCACCGGCGCGCCGGCACCCCCCTGCCCGAAGGCTGCGGCGTGAACGCGCACGGCCACCCCAGCACCGACGCGCAGGCCGTGGCCGATGGCGCCATGCTGGCCTTTGGCGGCCACAAGGGCTCGGCGCTGGCGGCCATGGTCAAGCTGATGGCCGGCGCCCTGGTTGGCGACTGGACCAGCCGCGAATCGCTGGCTTTTGACGCCGGCGCGGGCGCCGCGCCCTGCCACGGCGAGCTGGTGCTGGCCTTCGATCCGGCCCGGCTGTCCGGCGGCAACCCGGCGCCGAACCAGGCCCGCGCCGAAGCGATGTTCGAGGCCATCACCGGCCAGGGCACACGCCTGCCCTCGCAGCGGCGCTACGCCGCGCGCCAGCGCAGCGCGGCCGACGGCGTGCGCGTGCCGCGTGCGCTGTGGGACGAGGTCTCGGCGCTGGGCGCCTGACGCGCGCCGCGCCGCACGGCCCTGCCGACTCGGGTCCGCAACACGCGCTTTCCCGAATGGCATCCGTCTTGCTAATACTTCATAAATATATTTGAAATATCCCAAAGAGAGCGCACGGCCACGACCCCGGGGTCCGCCGTGCACCAAGCCCAGGCAAGGGCGCACACAAATCGCACCTTGCCGTCCGCCCGCCACGGAGAGCACCACGACCATGCCCGACACCACCCCGCCCCCGTCCTCCGCGGCTTCACGCACGCGCCATCGCGGCGTGGCCTGGGTGCTGCGCGCATCGGACGCCCTGCTAGCCATCGAGCGCCGCGCGCTGGGCGGCCTGATGGCGCTGCTGGTGGCGCTCATCCTGCTCAACGTGGTCACGCGCTACGGCGGCGCGCCGCTGTACTGGGTCGACGAGGCCTCGGTCTATTGCGTGGTCTGGCTCACCTTCGTCGGCGCCTCGGCGATGACGCGGCTGCGGCTGGATTTCTCGGTCGGCCTGCTGACCGACCGGTTCAGCGGGCGCGGGCGCCGTGCCGCGCGTGCCGTGGCATCCGGCGGCGTGCTGGTGTTCGGCCTGGCGTTGCTGGCCATGTGCTGGCTGTGGATGGACCCGCTGGGCATCGCGCGCATGGGTTTCGACGCCCGCGAATACGCGGCCGAGTCCTTCAACTTCCTCTACACCGAACGCACGCAGACGCTGGAGTGGCCGCTGTGGGTGCTGCAGCTGACCATTCCGTTGTTTGCGCTGGGCATGAGCGTGCACGCGCTCGCCAATCTGCTCGAAGACCTCGGACTGGCGCTGCCGCGCGCCTACGCCGAGTTCCACGTCGCCACGGCCGACGCCGTCAACTGACCCGCCAACCCGGAGCAAGAAGCCATGCTGACCTCGGTTTTCTTTCTGGTCGTGCTGTTCGCGGACGTGCCCATCGGGGTCTGCCTGTGCCTGGCCGGCGTGTTCTACATCTTCAGCACGGGCAACACCGTGCTGCTGCAGTCCTTTCCCACGCAGCTCTTCGGCGGCGTCGACAGCTACGGGCTGATCGCCATTCCGCTGTTCATCCTGATCGGCGAGATCATGAACAGCGGCGGCATCACGCGCCGGCTGGTCGACCTGGCCATGGCCTTCGTCGGTGCCGTGCGGGGCGGGCTGGCCTACGTCAACATCCTGGCCAACATGATGGCCTCGTCCATCATCGGTTCGGCCACGGCGCAGGTGGCCATCATGTCGCAGGTGATGGTGCCCGAGATGGAAAAGCAGGGCTACGACAAGACCTTCGCGGCGGGCCTGACGGTGTATGGCGGCATGCTCGGACCCATCATTCCGCCGTCGGTCATGTTCGTGGTCTACAGCGTGCTCGCGCAGGTGGCCGTGGGCGACATGCTGGTGGCCGGCATCCTGCCCGGCCTCTTGCTGACGGTGCTGTTCTTCGGCGTCATCGCCGTCATGGGGCTGTTCTACGACTACCCGCGCAGCGCGCGCCGCACGCTGCGCGAGCGCGCCCGCACCGCGCTGGCGGCCAGCCCCACGCTGCTCATCCCCGTCGTGCTGGTCGGCTCCATCCTGAGCGGCCTGGCCAACCCGACCGAGGCCGCGGCCGTGGGCGCGCTGGCCGCCGCGCTGGTCGGGCGCTACGTCACGCGCGAATTCCACTGGCGCAGCCTGCCGGCCATCCTGCTGCGCTCGGCGGTGTACTCGGCCATCGTGCTGTTCCTGGTGGCCGCCGCCGCGGTGTTCTCGTGGCTGCTGATCTACGGCAAGGTGCCGCAGGCCGTCACCGCCTGGGTGCAGACCGTGGCGCACGACCCGCTCACCTTCCTGCTGCTCATCAACGTGGTGCTGCTGGTCATCGGCACCGTGATCGACGGCATTCCCGGCCTGATCATGACCGTGCCCATCCTGCTGCCCATCGCCACCGGCGTGTACGGCATCGACCCGGTGCATTTCGGCGTGGTGGTGGTCATCAACCTCGTGCTCGGGCTGATGTCGCCGCCCGTGGGCCTGAGCTTCTTCGTGGCCGCCGCGGTCACCGGCGCCAAGCCCGGAAAGATGTTCATCGTCACGCTGCCCTTCTTCCTCATCAGCTGCGTGGCGCTGGTGGTGCTGTCGTTCTTTCCGTGGCTGTCGACCGGATTGATCCGCTAGCCCTTCCGCTTTTCCTGCCGTCCCCCTCTCCTCCTCAACCGATCCGGAGCTCCCCATGTCCGCACCCAACCGCCGCCGCTTCGTCCAGACCCTTGCCTGCGCCGCCGCCACCGGGCCGCTGGCCGTCGCCCTGCCCGCGCGCGCCCAGGCCACGCGTGAATTCCGACTGGGGCTGATCGCGCCCGCCGGCCATTCGTGGAACCGCGCCGCGCTGGCCTTCGCCGAGGCCTTGAAGAAAGAGACGGACGGGCGCCTGAGCGCGACCGTCTTCCACTCGGGCCAGCTCGGCAACGAGTCGGCCATGATGCAGCAGCTGCAGTCGGGCGCGCTGGACATGGGCTGGATCCAGGCGGCCGAGCTCGGCTCGCGCGTGGCGTCGGTGGCCGCCATCAACGCGCCCTACCTGGTGCGCTCGACCCCGGCCGTCGCCAAGCTGGTGCGCACGCCCGCCGCGCTCAAGCTGCTGGAGGCGCTGCCGCGCGAGACCGGCACCGTCGGCCTGGGCTGGGGCATCACCGGCATGCGGGTGGTCTTTGCCACGCGCGACATCAACACGCCCACCGACCTCAAGGGCCTGAAGCTGCGCATCAACCCCACGCCGGTCTACCGCGACTTCTACCAGTTGCTGGGCGCCGCGCCCACGCCCATCCCCACGCCCGCCGTGTTCGACGCCATGACCAACGGCCAGGTCGACGGGCTGGAGGCCGACATCGAGTTCTCGTGGAACCAGCGTTTCGACAAGGTCGCCAAGAGCCTGCTGCCCATGAACGCGCTGTTCATGCCCTTCGCGCCGCTGGTCTCGGGCCGCGTGTGGCAGGGGCTGGACGCCAAGGACAAGGACATCATCCGCGGCCTGGTGGCGCAGTCGCTGGCCGCGCAGATCGACGACATCGTCACCACCGAGGCCGGCCTGATCGACAAGTTCAAGCAGTCGGGCATCGCCTTCAAGAGCGGCGAGGGCTACGATCCGCGGCCCGTCATCGAGGCTTTCGACCAGATCTGGCTGCCCAAGGCCCCGCAGATCGCCGAGCTGCGCAAGCTGGGCGCCACGCTGGCCTGAGGCAAGTCGTCGTCGACGGATATCCCCAGCGGCCCGCCCGCTGCGGATAATGGCCACTTCCATTCCTTAGCTGCCCATGGCCACGACCACCCAGCCACGCTCCCGCACCACCACCGCCGCCGCGCCCAAGCGCCGCGCCGCCGACATCGCCTACGACAAGATCGAGACGCTGATCTCCAAGCTCTCGATCGAGCCCGGCAGCCCGGTGGTCGAGGCCGAACTGGCCGAACTCACCGGCCTGGGCCGCACGCCGGTGCGCGAGGCGCTGATGCGCATGGTCTCGATCGGACTCGTGGTGCAGCAGCCCCGGCGCGGCCTGCTGGTCTCGACCATCGACGTGGTCGACCACCTCGACGTGATCCAGACCCGGCGCGTGCTTGAACAACTCATCGCCGCCAGCGCCGCGCGCCGCGCCACGGCCGTGCAGCGCAAGGCCCTGCTGACCTGTGCGCACAAGATGGTCGAAGCCGCCGCGCGCGGCAACCTCGACGCCTACATGGCCGCCGACCAGGCGCTCGACCACGTGGTGCACGACGCCTGCCGCAACGCCTCGGCCGTCAAGGCCGTGGTGCCGCTGGTCGTGCAGTGCCGGCGCTTCTGGTACGCCTACCAGCACGAAGGCGAGATCGGCGAGGCCGCCCGCGCCCACCTGGCCATGGCCGAGTCCATCGCCAGCGGCAACGAAGCCGAGGCCGCCCAGGGCGCCAGCCGCCTGATGGACTACCTGGAGCTGTTCACGCGCCGCGTGATCGATGCCTGAGGCTGGTTGGGCGTCATTGGGCGCACTGGCCAGACGTCACGTCCTGGCTATAGCCACACATCATTCTTGGCCGTCCGCTCGCCGGTTTCGCCGCCGGTGTTCAGCACGCCACGCGGCTCAATGAGCATCAGCTTCACTTCCCGCGCGGCATAAGGCTTGTGCTCGATGCCTTGGGGAACGACGTACAGCTCGCCGGACCGCAACAAAACGTTGCCATCGCGGAAATCAATGCGCAGTTCACCGTCCAGCACAAGGAAGGCCTCGTCGGTGTCGGCATGGGTATGCCAGACAAAATCGCCTTCCAGTCGAACGATCTTGAACTGGTATTCGTTCATTTCAGCCACCACTTTGGGCGACCATTGTTCGCTGAAAAGGCTGAATTTCTGCGCCAGGTTGATGGCGTGGCCGTGGTCGGTATGGGGCGTCGGTGTCATGCGGGAATCCTGATGAGAACGGGGAAAACCGCATGTTAGAAAGGCACCGCCCGCGGGTCTTGCACGATCGTGCAGCTTGTTGTGGCCAGCCTACCGGGGCTGCGTGATCCGCCTCAACCAACGCGCGGGGGGAACGCCATACGCGGACGTGAAGTGGCGCGCCAGATGGCTCTGGTCGAAGAAACCTGCCGTCAGCGCCGATTCGGCGATGCTCTGGCCTGACAGCATCAGGCGCCGGGCCAGGTCCAGGCGGCGCATGGTCAGGTAACGATAGGGACTGGTGCCATAGAGCGCCCGGAAATCCCGGCAGAGTTGCCAGCGATCCAGGCCGCTGGCTTGCGCCAACGTGTCCAGCGTGATGGCTTGCTCCAGCGCGTCATGGATACAGGCCCGGGCACGTTCCACCGCAATGAGATCGGGTCGACGCCGAATGCGCCGTTGCCCAGCAACGGCAACCAAGGCCTGTGCCAGGTCGTGCAGCGCGTCCTCTTCTTCCATCGTGTCGATGCCGGTGTCCATGCCTTGAAGCAGCGGCGCCAGCGCCGCCCGAAGCCGGCGATCGCTGGAAAGGCCGCCTTCGATGAAGGGCAGCGGCGTGCCGCCAAGCATCCCCTGGATCAAGGCCGGCTCGATATACGCCATCCGGTAATGAAAGCCCGCCTCGGTGCCGGCCTCACCATCATGGAGTTCATCGGGATGCAACACCATGATGGTGCCCAGCAGGCTATGGCGCTGGGCACGTCGGTACTGAAAGCGCTGCACGCCCGCCAGCGTGAGGCCAATGGCGTAGGTGCCGTGCCGGTGCGGGGTGTAGCCATGCCCACCAAAATAGGCTTCGATGCGCTCGACCTTGCCTGGCCGGGTGGCGTGCTGAACCCAATCGCAAGGGGTTGTTGTTGGGGTCATCCGGTTTTTCTATCGTGCGGCGCGAAACGCGCGGCCAGCCAGTGGCCTTGGGGCGTCGTCATGCGCTGCCGCCATTGGCGCGGATCACCTGCCCGTTGATCCAGCCCGACTCGGGCCCGGCCAGGAAGGCGATCACGCCAGCGATGTCCTCGGGCTCGCCCAGGCGCTCGAGCGGCGGCAGCTTGGCGAAGTGCTGGACCTGCGCCTCGCTCTTGCCGGTCAGGAACAGCTCGGTCGCCACCGGTCCGGGCGCGACCGCGTTGACGGTGATGTGGCGCCCGCGCAGCTCCTTGGCAAAAACCGGGGTCATGGCCTCGACTGCCGCCTTGCTGGCGTTGTAGATGGCGTAGCCCGGCAGCTTGAGCGCCAGCGCCGAGGTCGACAGATTGACGATGCGCCCGCCATCGGCCAGGCGCCGCGCGGCCTCGCGCAGCATGTGGAAGGTGCCGCGCACATTGATGGCGAAGGTGCGCTCGAACAAGGCGTCGTCATGCTCGGCGATCGCGCGGCCGCCCGCGGCCTGCAGTTCGGCGGCCAGTTGCTCGGCGTCGGCCGCGCGGCTGGCGTAATTGATGGCCACGGCAAAACCGTCCTGGACCAGGCGGCGCACGATCTGGGCACCGATGCCGCGCGACGCGCCGGTGACGATGGCAACAGGTGCCACGGGAAGAGCAGTCGTCATGGAAATCTCCGAGGGAATCTGAGGGATGACGCCATCATGATTGGAAAGCAGAGAAAGATCATTGCCCGCAGATCGTTAACATTATTCCAATTCAATTAACAATCCAGCCATCCCCCATGGACCGCTTCCAGGAAATGCAGGTCTTCGTGCGTGTGGCCGAGCGCGGCAGCTTCACCCAGGCCGCCGATGACTTGCTGATGCCGCGCGCGACCGTGACCAACCTCATCAAGCGCCTGGAGCGGCGGCTGGGCGCGCGCCTGCTCGAGCGCACCACGCGCACCGTGCGCCTGACCCCCGACGGCACGGCCTTTCTGGCACGCTGCGTGCGCCTGCTGGCCGATCTCGACGAGGCCGAAGGCTCGCTGCGCCACGCCGCGCCCCGGGGCCTGCTGCGCGTCAACCTGCAGGGCACGCTGGCGCGCACCTTCGTCACGCCCGCGCTGCCGGGTTTCCTGGCGCGCTACCCGGGGGTGCGGCTGTTCATGGGCGAGGACGACCGGCTGGTCGACCTGGTGCGAGAAGGCGTGGACTGCGTGCTGCGTGGGGGCGCCCTGCAGGACTCGTCGCTGGTCGCGCGCCGGCTGGCCCTGCTCGACCAGGTCACCGTCGCCAGCCCCGACTACCTGGCCCGCCATGGCGAGCCCGCCAGCCTCGATGAACTGCGCGATCCGGCCGCGGGGCACCGCGCGGTCAACTTCGTGAGTTCCGCCCACGGCCGTGTCGTGCCGCTGGCCTTCACCAACCCGGCCGGTCGGCCCGTGGCGGCCCCGCCCACCGAGATCGTGCTGCCCGATGCCGTCACCGTCTCGGGGGCCGACCTGTACACCGCCGCCGCCCTCAGCGGCCTGGGCATCGTGCAGGTGCCACGCTACCGCGTCGAGTCCGCGCTGGCGCTGGGACAGTTGCACACGATCCTGCCCCACCTGCCGCCCCCGCCCCTGCCGATCTCGGCGCTGTACCCGCACAGCCGCCAGCTGTCGCCGCGCGTGCAGGCCTTCGTGGGGTGGCTGGCCGAGGTTTTCGCCACCGTGCGCTGAAGCAGCCCCCGAAGCAGCCCGCGCCTGGCCGCCGGACCGCCCCGGGGCCAGGCGGGTTTCCGGCGCCCCCGGCAACGCAGGCGCCGCGCCCCTGGGATAATCGGGGGCATGTCTACCCCGGTTTCGTCGCTGCCGGCCGCCCCCGAGGCGGCCGCGTCGTTTGGTTCTCCCTCCCGCCCCGCCGCGGGCACCCGCGTTGTCGTGGGGCTGAGCGGGGGCGTGGATTCGGCCGTCTCGGCCTACCTGCTCAAGCAGCAGGGCTACGAGGTCATCGGCATCTTCATGAAGAACTGGGAGGACGACGACAACGACGAGTTCTGCTCCTCACGCCAGGACTTCATCGACGCGGCCAGCGTGGCGGATGTGCTGGGCATCGAGATCGAGCACGTCAACTTCGCCGCCGAGTACAAGGACCGGGTGTTCGCCGAGTTCCTGCGCGAATACCAGGCCGGCCGCACACCCAACCCCGACGTGCTGTGCAACGCCGAGATCAAGTTCAAGGCCTTCCTCGACCACGCCATGCGCCTGGGCGCCGAAAAAATCGCCACGGGACATTACGCCCGGGTGCGCTTGAACGCGGCCACGGGCCGGCATGAGTTGCTCAAGGGGCTCGATCCACTCAAGGACCAGAGCTACTTCCTGCACCGCCTGAACCAGGCACAGCTCGCCAGGACGCTGTTCCCCGTGGGCGAGCTGGCCAAGACCGAGGTGCGCCGCATTGCCGAGCAGATCGGCCTGCCCAATGCCAAGAAGAAGGATTCGACCGGCATCTGCTTCATTGGCGAGCGGCCGTTCCGTGACTTCCTCAACCGCTACATCCGCAAGGAGCCGGGGCCGATCAAGGACGCGCGCGGGCGTGTGCTGGGCCAGCACGTGGGCCTGAGCTTCTACACGCTGGGCCAGCGCCAGGGCCTGGGCATTGGCGGCGTCAAGGAAAAAGGCGCGCAGCGCGGCGGTGGCGAACACGCGCCGTGGTTCGTCGCACGCAAGGACCTTGAGAAGAACACGCTGTGGGTGGTGCAGGGCCACGACCACCCCTGGCTGCAGTACGACAGCCTGCAGGCGGGTGACGCCAGCTGGACCGCCGGCCACGCGCCCGCGCCCGGCACCTACGGCGTCAAGACCCGCTACCGCCAGGCCGATGCGCCGGCACTGCTGGCCGCGGCCGATGGCGCGGGCTTCGAACTGCAGTTTGGCGACCACCCGCAGTGGGCTGTCACACCCGGCCAGTCAGCCGTGCTGTACGACGGCGACGTCTGCCTGGGCGGCGGCGTGATCGCAGCGGGCCAGGACCGCAGTTAGGGCTGGGCGTTAGTCCGCCGACAGCCCGGCCTGCGCGACCACGCGGCGCCACTTGTCGAGCTCGCTCGACACCAGGGTGCGCAACTGATCGGGCGTGCCGGTGACGACATCGGCGCCATGGGTCTCGATGCGCTTGGCCACGGCGGGATCGGCCAGGGCCTGGTTGAGCGCCTGGTTCAGGCGGGCGACCACGTCGGCGGGCGTGCCGGCCGGCGCGAACATGGCGTACCACTGCGTGACGTCGACATTCTGGTAACCCAGCTCGCCCAGCGTGGGCACATCGGGCATCTGGCGCGAGCGCTGCGGGCCGGCCACGGCCAGCGCGCGCAGCTTGCCGGCGTGCACGTAAGGGTAGGCCGAGAACAGGCTGGGGAACATGATCTGGGTCTGGCCCGCCATGGTGTCGGTCATGGCCGGGGCCGAGCCCTTGTAGGGCACGTGCGTGAGCTGCGCGCCGCTGGCGAGCTTGAACATCTCCGCGGCAAAGTGCGGCGCGGTGCCGTTGCCGGCCGAGGCGTAGTTGAACGACTGCGGACTGGCCTTGGACTGCTGCACCAGCTCGGCCACGGTGCGCGCCTTCACCTGCGGCGCGGCCACCATCAGCGTGGGCGAGGTGCAGACCATGCCGATGGGCTCGAAGCTCTTGATCGGGTCGTAGCGCAGGCGCTGCAGCGCCGGGTTCATGCCGTGCGTGCCGATGTAGCCGAACAGGACGGTGTAGCCGTCGGGCTTGGCGCGGGCCACGTATTCGCTGGCGATGGCGTCGTTGCCGCCGCCCGCCGCGGTCGGCACGACGATGGAAATCAGGCGCTGCGGATAGGCCGTGGCCGCAGGCGCAGAAACCGCATGGGCCGAGCCCGCGGCCAGGCCGGCCAGCGTGGACAGCAGGACGTCGCGGCGGCGCCAGCCAGAAGCGGCCGTGGGCCGGGGCGTGCAAGAGTCGTTCATGGTTTTGTCTCCAGGTTCTTGTGGGTAATCGACGGGAATTCAGGCGGCCTGGGCCCAGGCATGATGCGGCACGTAGAGCTGGCCTTCGAGAATCTTGCGAGCGGTGCGCACCAGGCCTGCGCGGGCGATGCGCGGGCCGGCCTGGCGGCGCACCGATTCCAGCCGCGCGAGCAACTCGGGCATGGCGTCCAGCGCCTGCGGCATTTCCGTGCCGCTCAGGCCCAGGTCGGCCGCGCGCAGCAGCACCATCACCTGGGCCGCGTCGATGCAGGTCACGGGCAGGCCGTCGATCTCGTCGAGCGGGCGGCCGGTCGGAAACAGCTGGCCGGTCACACCGCCCCAGCCGTCCTTGAAGTCCAGCAGCACCGGCGCGGCCGTGCCCTCGACCCCGTCGATGCGGGTCTCGCCGTCGTACTGCACGCGCCCGCCCGGGGTGCGCACCCGCGCATCGATGCGGGCGCCGGTGTTGACGTTGAACACGCGCACCACGGTCGTGCCGGGGGTGGCGGCCACCAGGCCCTGCTCGATGGCGAACGGACCCACGCCGGCCAGCATGTTGCCGCAGTTGGGGCGCGTGTCGACGATGGCCGACTCGACGCTGACCTGCGCGAACAGGTAGTCGACGTCGCAGCCGGGGCGCGTCGAGCGCGAGACGATGGCGACCTTGCTGGTCAGCGAACTGCCGCCGCCCAGGCCGTCGATCTGCAGCTCGTGGGGCGAGCCCAGCGCGCCCAGCAGCACGCGGTCACGCTCGCCCACATCGGCGGGCAGCCAATCACTGAGGAAGAAAGGTCCGCGCGACGTGCCGCCGCGCATCAGGACACAAGGAATGCCGTGGTTCATGGCTGCGCATCTTGCGGCGCGCCGCTTCATCCGTGAATTGCATATTTCACAACGATTGATGCACCATGCAAAATGATGGTCTGTACACGAAGGAACCCGCCATGAGCCTCAAGTTCGATCTCGCCGACGTCCAGGCCTTCGTGGCCGTGGCCGAGCTGCGCAGCTTTCGCGCCGCCGCCGAATCCATCAACCTGTCGCAGCCGGCCTTCAGCCGCCGCATCGACAAGCTCGAAGAAGCGCTGGGCGTGCGGCTGCTCGACCGCACCACGCGGCGCGTCTCGCTCACCGCCGTGGGCCGCGACTTTGCGCACAAGGCGCATGCGTGGCTGGGCGAGTTGGACGACATGCTGCTGGGCCTGGGCGACATTGCGTCGCAGCGGCTGGGCGAAGTGACGATAGCCTGCGTGCCGTCGGCCGCCTATTACTTCCTGCCGCAGGTGCTCAAGCACTACCGCGAGCGGTTTCCGCGCATCCGCGTGAAGGTGCACGACGCCGGCGCCAACGAGGTGCTGGTGGCCGTGGCGCAGGGCGATGCCGACTTCGGCCTGAACTTCATCGGCAGCCAGGAGGCCGAGATCGAATTTCGCCGCGTGCTCACCGAACGGTTTGTCGTCGCCTGCCGGCGCGACCACCCGCTCGCGCGGCGGCGCCAGGTCAGTTGGGCCGATCTGCGCAAATACCCGTATCTGTCGGTCAGCAAGGCCTCGGGCAACCGGCTGCTGCTGGACCTGGCGGTCGCGCGCATCGAATCGCCGAAGGAAGCCGGCGCGCAGGCGGGCGCCCACGCGGTCTACGAAGCCCATCACGTCACCACCGTGCTCGGCCTGGTCGAGGCCGACCTGGGCGTGGCCGTGGTGCCGGGGCTGGCGATGCCGGGCAAGGACCACCCGGTGCTGGCCAGCGTGGCGCTGGCCGACCCGGTGGTCACGCGCCAGATCGGCCTGATCAAGCGGCGTGGCCGCTCGCTGTCACCGGCCGCGCAACCGCTCTACCAGATGCTGGCGGACTTCAAGCCGGGCCGCAAACGGCCGTCATCGGCGGGCTGATCAGACGATGTCGTCGTCGCCACTGCCGTCAAAGAAGCCGCCGTCGTCGAACCAGCCGCCGCCACTGTCGCCGCTGTCGGCGACCTGCGTGGTGTCGGGCTGGCTGCCGGACGCGTTCGACGTCGCATCGTTGCCGTAGTAGTTGTTGGTGACGTTCTCGGTCACGTTTTCGGTGATGTTCTCGGTCGCGGGCCCGTTGCCAGCCAGATTGCCGGCGGCGTTGCTGCCGCCGTTCATCAGGTGCTCGATGCCGTTGAAGAGGAACATGCCGCCGGCCACGCCCGCGGCCGTCATCGCGGCCGTTCCCAGGAAGCCGCCCATGCCGCCGCCCGCAGCCGGCGCGGCCGCCGCCGGGGCCGTCTGGTAGGCCGGCGCCGGCGCGGCGGGCGCACCGTAGAAACCACCGGCCCGCTGGCCGACCTGGCTGCCGATCATCGACCCGCCGCCGGCCGGATACGCCGCCGACGCGGGCTCCGGCGCGCGGCCCCAGCCGCCTGCCAGACCGCTCAGAAAACTGCGCGGCGCAGGCGGCGGGGCCACCGGGACTGCCGCCTCCAGCTCGCGCACCTTCTGCTCCAGCCCCTGGATGCGGGCCTGCGCGGCGTCCAGCGCCTGCGTCTGCAGCAGCGAGCGCTGGATCGTCAGGTACAGCGCATCGGGCTGGCGCGCACTCTGCTGGCGGATCAGCGCATCGGCCTCGGGGTCTTTGTCCAGGCCCTGCACGCTGGCGAGCTGGTGCAGGAAATCTTCAAGCAGTTGACGCTCTTGGGCATTCATGTCGGTTCATCCTTGCGGCCGGCACCACACCGGCCATGGGTTGCCATGGTGGGTCGCCGAGCTTAAGCGAGACTGATGAAGCCCCCCTGACGGGCAACCGCCCCCCTCACCCCAGACGCCGCCGCAACTGATCGACGGCCGCGTGCACGGTCGTGTAGACCGGCAGGCCGGTGGCCTCTTCGCAGGCCTGGCGCGCGCGGGCCAGGCTGAACTGCGCCAGCGCGATCCGTGTGCAGCCCTGCTCGCGCAGGCGGCGGGCGGCTTGCGCCACCAACTGGTCGTGGGTGGCGCCGTCGCCCCGGTCGAGGGCATCGAGCGCGCCTTCGGCCAGGGCCGTGCGCAGCGCGATGTGGGGCGGGAACTCGGGCGGCATGCTCTGCATGCGTGGCCGGGAAGGAGGCGATCAGCCCGACCGGCTCGGCGCCGGCCTCGGCCGCCACGGCGTCGATCATGGCGCTGTTGGGTTTGAGCACGGGCAGTCCGGCGTGGCGCGCGGCCACGGCGTCGATGCACGGGCCAAAGGCCGAGCAGGTGAACAGGATGGCCTGCGCGCCGGTGTCCACGGCGTAGTCGGCCAGCGCCAGGAAACGCGCCGTCATGGCCGCGTCGAGCCCGCGCCCGTTGCGGGCCAGATCGGCCGACAGGCTGTCGTCGAGCAGGTTCATGCGCCGCGCCTGGGGCCAGCCCTGCGTGAAGGCGTCGTTGATCGGCGCCACCGAGTGGGCCAGCGCGTGGATCAGGGCGATGCGGGGCGCGGCCGGGGCCGCGCCGCTGGCCTCAGATGCCTTTGGACGAGGGGTGATCGAAGGCGTCGCGGGTTTCGGCATTGAGCGGATAGTTGATGTTGATGCCCTTGGGCGGAATGGGCGAGGTGAACCACTTGGCGTAGAGCCGGTCCATTTCGCCCGAGCGCATCATGCCAGCGACGACGCGGTCGACCAGCGCCTTGAATTGCGGGTCGTCCTTGCGGAACATGAGCGCCTGGTTCTCGGTGCGCAGGCTCTCGCCGACGATGGCGTAGTCGCCCGGGCGCGCGGCATTGGCGGCCAGGCCGGCCAGCAGGATGTCATCGAGCACGAAGGCCGCGGCGCGGCCGGTTTCGAGCACGAGGAAGGAGTCGGCGTGGTCCTTGCCCGAGAGCTGCTTGATGTCCAGGTTGCCGCCCTTGTCGGCCTCGCGCAGCAGGCGCAGCGAGGTCGTGCCGGCGGTCGTGACCACGGTCTTGCCCTGCAGGTCGACGATGCTGCGGATGCCCGAATCGGCCTTGACCAGCAGGCGCACGTTGTAGCGGAAGATGTCGGGCGAGAACGCCACCGACTGCTGGCGCTCCACCAGGTTGGTGGTCGAGCCGCATTCGATGTCGACCGTGCCGTTCTGCACCAGCGGCATGCGGTTGCCCGAGGTCACGGCCTGGTAGCGCACCTCGATCTTCGGCAGGCCCAGCTCGGTCTTGATGGCGTCGACGATGCGGTTGCAGATGTCGATGCTGTAGCCGATCGGGTGGCCGTCGGCGCCCACGTAGGAAAAGCCCAGCGACGACTCGCGGTAGCCGTAGGTGATGCTGCCGCTGGCGCGGATCTTGTCGAGCAGCGGCTGCTGCTGGGCATGGGCCGCCGGCGCGGCGGCCAGCAAAAGCGCGGGCAGCGCAAGACCGCACAGCAGACGAGGCAGCAGGCGGGACAGGTGGGGCACGAAGGACATGGCGGAGCTCCTGGAGCGGGTGAAGTGGCGGGGAAACGGCGGGGGGAAACAACGGGGAAATCGGAGCGGGCCGCGCACGCCGGCCCGGGCGGCGGAAGGGGTTCAGAGCGCCTGCGTGACGTCGGTGATGGCCTGCGCCAGGCGGCGCGCGATCTCGGCCAGTTCGTCGCGGCTGGCGACGAAAGGCGGGGCCAGCAGCACGTGGTCGCCGTGGCGGCCGTCGGCCGTGCCGCCAGCCGGGTAGCACAGCAGGCCCAGGGCCATGGCCTGGCGCTTGACCTGGGCGTGCACCTGCAGCGCCGCGTCGAAGGGCTGCTTGCTGGCGCGGTCGGCCACCAGCTCCACTCCCCAGAAGTAGCCGCGCCCGCGAATGTCGCCGACATGCGCCAGGCCGCCCAGGGCTTCGGCCAGCAGGTTGGCGAACACCGGCGCGTCCTCGCGGATCTTGTGCAGCAGGCCGTCGCGCGCGATCACGTCCTGCACCGCCAGCGCGGCCGCGCACGCCACGGGGTGGCCCAGGTAGGTGTGGCCGTGCTGGAAAAAGCCGCTGCCGCGCGACATGGCCTCGACGATGCGGCCCTGCGCCAGCACCGCGCCAATCGGCTGGTAGCCGCCGCCCAGGCCCTTGGCGACGGTGATCAGGTCGGGCACCACGCCCTCCTGCTCGCAGGCGTGCAGCGTGCCGGTGCGGCCCATGCCGCACATCACCTCGTCGAGGATGAGCAGCACGCCATGGCGATCACACACCTCGCGCACCGCGCGGAAGTAGCCCGGCACGGGCGTGAGCACGCCCGCAGTGGCGCCGCCCACGGTCTCGGCCACGAAGGCGATCACGTTCTGCGGGCCCTGGGCGAGGATCTCGGCCTCCAGCTCGGCGGCCAGGCGCAGGCCGTACTGCTCGGGCGTTTCATCCGCGCGCTGGTCACGGTAGGCATAACACGGCGCAACGTGCGAAACCTCCTGCAGCATGGGCGCGAACGGCGCGCGGCGCCAGGCGTTGCCGCCCACGGCCAACGCACCCAGCGTGTTGCCGTGGTAGCTCTGGCGGCGCGCGATGAAGCGGCTGCGCTGGGGCTCGCCACGCTCCACGAAGTACTGCCGCGCCATCTTGAGCGCGGCCTCCACCGCTTCCGAGCCGCCGCTCACGAAGTAGACGTGGCTGAAGCCGGGCGGCGCCGTCTCGGTCAGCCGCGTGGCCAGCGCCTCGGCCGGCTCACTGCTGAAGAAGCTGGTGTGGGCATAGGCCAGCCGGTCGATCTGCGCGTGCATGGCAGCCCGCACGTCGGGGTGGCCGTGGCCGAGCGAGGAGACGGCCGCGCCGCCCGACGCGTCGAGATAACGGCGGCCCTCGGCGTCCTGCAGCCACAGGCCCTGGCCTGCGACGGCCAGGGGCGGCGTGTGGCGGAGGTGGCGATGAAAGACATGGGTCATGGCGATGGCACGAGCCCGAATGGCTCAAATGTTCCGTTTTTATAAATCAAGGAACAAATATACCCATTCCACGCCGAATTGCAACAGTCAACCCATATTCATCAAATTTGGAACAAACGATCCAATCCGCCACGCCACACGCCCCAACCCTCGTCTTGCACTACAGTCGCGCGTGGGCCGCCCCCGTGCGGGCCACCTGTTTCTGATGTTTCGATCGCCCGGTTTTCCGGCGCCACTGCCCGCCATGTCCCTGCAAGCCCTCATCCGCCAGCGCCACGCCAGCCTCAGCCCGACCTTGCAGCAGGCCGCGCGCTATGTGATCGACCACCCCAACGCGGTGGTCACCGAATCCATGCGCGCCGTCTCGGCGCGCAGCGGCGTGGCGCCGACCACGCTGCTGCGGCTGGCGCAGCAGCTGGGCTTCGAGGGCTGGCCCCAGCTCAAGGAAGCGCTCACCCAGGACATGGGCCTGGCGGCCGAGAAAAGCTACGGCCACCGGGCGTGCCAGCTCGCCGGGCGGGGCCAGGACGCGGCCCTGGTCGCGGAGCTGTTCGAGGTCCACAAACGCAACCTGTCCCACACCGAGCAGCAGGCCTCGCACAGCCTGCCGCGCGCCGCGCGTGTGCTGGAGCAGGTGCGCCGGGTGCACGTGGCGGGATTCCGGGCCTGTTTCCCGGTAGCCCATTCGCTGCTCTACGTCTACCGGCTGTTCCGCCACGAGGTGCAATTGATCGACGGGCAAGGCGGTTCGCTGGAGATGCAGGCCCGCGCCATCGCGCCCGAAGACGCGCTGCTGGTGGTGAGTTTTGCGCCCTACTCGCGCGAGGCGCTGGAGGTGGCGCGCGCGGCGCACGCGGCCGGCGCGGCCATCGTGGCGCTGACCGACAGCGCCGCTTCGCCGCTGTCGCTGATGGCCCGGGAAACCGTGCTGTTCACCACACAGAGCCCGTCCTTCTTCCCCTCGGTCGCCGCCGCCATGGCCGTGGCCGAGTCCCTGCTCGAACTGCTGGCCACCCGCGCCGGTCAGGCCGGCATCGAACGCATCGACGCCGCCGAGACCCAGTTGCGGCAGTCCGGGGCCTATTTGCCCGATTGAGGCCAAAAAACGGCCGTTCGGCCATGAAAAAACCCGCCATCAAGGCGGGTTCTTGGGGTTCGGGGAGCAATGGAACAGGGAAGTCAGTTAAGCCCTCACCAGTGACGGTCAGTGCCCTCCATGCGCGCATCGCTCTCTGAGAAGCAGTGCCGGTCGTCTGCACCGCTGGCGATGTCGGTCA
>WNDQ01000027.1 GCA_009912175.1 Paracidovorax wautersii
GAAAGCGTTCTCCTCCTCCAGCCGCGCCACTTCACGTTTGAGCCGTGCATGTTCGGCCAACTCCAAGCGTTGTGCCTGATCGTCCTGGTCGTGCCGCCGCGCCTGGGCGCGCCAACTGTACAGCTGGGCAGGCTGCAACCCCAGATCACGAGCCACCGTGGTTACCCCTTCTGTGGCCGCTCGCAACAGTGCCTGCTGCCTGAACTCCAGGCTGAACTCCTGCCCCTTTCTGCCTGCCTTGCTCTTGGTCATCGTCCACCTCCTATTGCGATAGTTAATCGCTTATAGGGGTGTCCGTGAAACGGGGGCAAGATCATTTTGTGTGTGCGCCGTCTATGGTAGTGCCGGTGTCGGACAGTGCGAGTAGCGAGGCATGATATGAAAAATCATAAATCCACAAGGGGTTCAATTGGGTACACGCAAAGAGGCGGCATTTTAATTAATGCTGCATTGGGTTTGATGGTCTGCGTGGTTGTTTTAGGTGTTGTTCAGGTTGGATATTCGGCTTATGTGAAACGTGAGTTGCAGACGGCTGCTGATTTGGCTGCGCTGGCAGGTGCTCAAGAATTGAGTTCTTCAGAAAAAAATTGTCAACGAGCGATCAACGTGGCCGAAAGGGGTGGTGCTGCTAATGTGTCGTTAGATCAAGTACAGGTTGATGTCGGGTGCGCTAGTTGGAAAGAGGTGACTTCTTCTTCGGAGAATAAAAAGCAAGTTGACGATTTAAGGTCGGTTGGGGGCCTCTTTTCAAAGACAAATTCCGAGGATCATAATGCTGTACTTGCGATTGTTAAGGCTATGCCCGCTACTTTGATCCCAGGCCTCGGGGGTGAAGTTTTTGCGAAAGCCGTAGCAAAAATTGACGACCCATTGGTGTCATTTTCTGTAGGGTCGCAGCTTTTGAATGTTAATAATAATAAATTGTTGGGCCAGTTATTACGCTTGGTTGGAGTGAACCCCGCATTGTTGACTGTGCTGGATAAGAATGGGGTGGTTCAAGCTCAAATTACCCCCTCGGGGCTTTTGAAAGCTTTGGGATTAGATATATCTGTTGATGAGTTAAAGTTGTTGGACTCCCAAGGGCTGGCTGCGTTAGATGTGACTGTTGGCGATATTTTGGCAGCGGCCATCAAGGTGATTGAAGATAAAACGCTGCAACTTGACCTCGCGGCATTAAGGACAGCTTTGATCAGTGCGGGAGTTGGAGCTATAAAGCTGCCGTTGGCAAGTAGTGAAAATGGTAATGGGCTTTTGGCTTTCATCGGTTCGGATGCCGGGTCGCCATTGGGTGCTGCATTGGATGTAAAGCTTCAACTTGGGGAGTTAATCAAAACGGCAATTATGTTTGGGGTGCAAGGTCGGGCGGTCTATGTCCCTGACTTGACGATTGCCGGACTGATTAATGTAAAGGCTGGTGTGGTGGAGCCTCCATCCATTGGGGTAGGGGGCGTTGGCACGACTGCGTATAATTCTCAAATTCGACTGTATTTGAATGTTGATACAAATAATATCCCAGTCTTGGGGTTTTTATTGAATACGCTTAGGACGCGAGTTAATATCCCGCTAATTGTGAATGCAGTGAGTGGTTATGGAGTGGTTGATAAAATTAGTTGCGAATCAGGTGATGAGTATGCCAATGTAAATGTCGTTTCTAGTATAGCGGGGGTTTGTGTCGGGAAATTTTCGGAGGCATTGATATTTTCCACGAAGGATATATGTGGGCCTTCCTTGGGGAGTGAGGTTTTGGTAAGGCTTTTGGGGCAAGATTTGATTAATGATAAAATCAACCTGAATGCATTGGTGGATACTCAGTCTGTAGAGAATCTGAAGGTTGGATTTCCTCAAAGTACAGTTCCTAATTCGCTCCGAATCGGGACCACTGTGAGCGGTATCGTGAATGAGCTATTGAGGGTGTTGTCGAATTTGTTTTCCACCGGCATGCCTGCATCAGATGTGGCTCGTGAATTGGCTGTGACATATTTGACGGCAATTCCAAAGGTTAGTGGTCGTTATAATTTAGACGCAGTAATTAATTTGATGAAGAATGGAAAATCGGGTGCTGCTGGTGAGGACGGCGTGGCTCCTATGAATCCTTCGGATTGGATTGTTAAGGGCGGTGTTCCGCGTGTATGCGGCTTGGGTACTTGCTGGGACGATGGATCGGTGTGGGATAGTTTTAAGATGGTGTCCACTGGCGCTAATAGAGGAGTCCTGGATTCGTTGGTGGGATTCCTCTTGGGTGGATTGGCTATTGATAATTGTTGGGGGTTATTTTCTGGTTCTTCTACTAGATATAATTCGTGTATTGAGAATAATTTGGCAGAATATTTAAGTACATCTCCGTCATTAATTGCTGGGGTTAATCCGGTTGGGGGTGCTTCGTGTAATACTGTGCTGTGCACGCTGTTGCGACCTGTGTTGAGAGTGCTGGAGCCAATTTTGAATGGGGTTGGCAGCTTGTTGGGTGGGCTTCTTAATAACGTGCTTGGCATCGAGTTGGGAAAGACTGAGGTGAATTTGCTTGATTTGCGTTGTGGTAAACCAAGTTTGGTTTATTAAGTAAAGTGTTGATGGTCTTATAGCTTTCTTTATGCGTACCCCCCTCAACCTCGATGAACTAGAAATCTACGTCTGGGAAGGCACGGCCGATATTGCCGAGCGTGTGGAGCGCTGCATGGCCAGTCTGGACGTGCAGGTCATGCGGGCCGATGGCGTGGTGTTTTCGTCGGTGCAGGACATCGGGCATTTCGCGATCGCGGTGATCAGCGTGTCGGTGCTCGAAAACAATGTGCAGCTCACGCGGCAGGCGATCGAGGGGCGCTACGGCATGCCGGTGGTTTGGGTGTCGGCCAGCGGGCGTGAGCGCGAGCTGAAGTCGGGCACCTTCGTGGCGGAGTATTCGCGCGTGCTGCCCTACGACTTCACGGGGGCGGAGTTGCGGGCCATGGTCGTACGGGTGGTGCAGCAGATGCGCGCCAACACGGTTCGCCATGTGCGCACCGACGACATGATCGCGATCGACGCGTGCATGCTCGACTTGATCAAAGAGATCGACACGTATGCCGACTGCGAGCACAACGTGCTGGTCTATGGTGAGACGGGTGTGGGCAAGGAGCGCGTTGCGCAGCGCCTGCACGAAAAACACTCGGCCTACAGCCAGGGGCCGTTCGTGGTGGTGAACTGCGGCGCGATTCCTGACGGGCTGTTCGAGTCGCTCTTTTTTGGCCACGCCAAGGGTGCGTTCACGGGCGCGGTGGCGGCGCACAAAGGCTACTTCGAGCAGGCCAATGGCGGCACGCTGTTCCTGGACGAAATCGGCGACTTGCCGCGCTACCAGCAGGTCAAGCTGCTGCGGGTGCTGGAAGAAAGCATGGTTACGCGCGTGGGCTCGACCACGCCGATTCGGCTCGACTTTCGGCTGGTGGCGGCCACCAACCGGCCGCTGCGCGAGATGGTGCAGGTGGGCGACTTCCGTTCGGACCTGTTTTTCCGGTTGGCGGTGATCGAGCTGTATGTGCCGTCGCTGGAAGAGCGCGGCGAGCAGGACAAGATCGCGATCTTCCGCTCCATCGTCGGCAACGTGGTGGGCGAGGACATCATGGCCACCGTGGGCGACCCGCCGCTGTGGCTGCTCGACACGGTGGGCCGCATGCGTTTCCCCGGCAATGTGCGCGAGCTGCGCAACTTTGCCGAGCGGGTGGGCGTGGTGGTGCGGCAGACCGGCGCCTGGGGCGTGGAATTGGTGGTCAAGCGCATGCTGGCCATCAGCGGCGAGGCGCAGCCCGACGGCACGCCCGTCGAGCCGCTGGAAAGCAACCGCAAGGCCTGGGACATGACCGAGCGCAACAAGATCATCAACGCGCTCGACGCCAACGACTGGCGCCGCCAGAGCACGGCCCAGTACCTGGGCATCAGCCGCAAGGTGCTGTGGGAAAAAATGCGCAAGTACCAGATCGTCGACGGCGAGCCGCAGACGCCGGCGCCGATGATCGGGTAGCTGGCGACGCTTGTGCCGCCGTCAACAGTCACGTTGGGGCGTGCTGCAATCTGCAGGCCATTCAAGGGGCGTAGAGCGGCTTACCGCCTGGCCAACAAAAACTGCGTCTTGAAGTCGTTCATGCTGTCGAACAGGCAGTACTCGGGTGCGCCCATCTCGATCACGGGGACGCGGCGGCGCAGTTCCTGGATGGCGGTCAGCCAGAGGGACTGGTAGCGCCGTTCTTCGGCGACGGTTGCAAATGGCCGGATGTAGTAGGCGAAGGTGATGTGAAAGCCGTAGCTATCGTGGTTGGGGTGGCGCACGCCAATGGCTTGCGAGATCCGGTTGCGCAGGTCGCGCGGCCGGGCGTTTTCGGCGGCGTCGATGGGGCGCAGCAGGAACTGGGTGCCGGTTTGCGTGGCCAGGGTTTCGTCGGCCACCATGCGGATGGGCAAGTCCATGCCGAGGTCGAAGCGCCGTAGTTTGTCGGCGACGTAGCGGTTGCAGTCCTCCAGCGGGGCGTCGAGCGGCAGCAGGTGCGGCCAGTCGCCCGGGCGGCGTCCGGCGTTGGTGACGCCGTCGACGACGGTCATGTGATAGGAGGAGGGCGGCGTCCAGGTGAGGTTGTTGTCGCCGACCTGGGCGCGCAGCGCAGCGGCGATGTCGGTGAGGGCCGTGAATGTCGCGCCGGGCTGATTCAGGTGGCAGATGAGTGTGTTGCCCGGGAAGTTCAGGGCGTGGCCTGCGGCGTCGTATTTGGTGCCGGGGCCGGTGGCGCTGGGTTTGCCCAGGGCCAACTGTCCGCAGTCCGTGGCGGGGTTTTTGGCCAGGGCCGGGCTGGTGCTTGTTGCGGCACCAACGGCGCCGATCGCGCCAATGGCGCTGAGGGCACTGACGCCGGTCCAGCCAAGAAATGTGCGTCGGGGTGCGGTGGTGGTCATCAGCGCTTTCTGAAATCAAGGGCTGGCCTGCTTGCCAGGAGGGCGCTGTTTTAGCGCGGCTTGAAGTCAGCGAGATGACGCGAGGGCCATGACTGCGGAAGCAGCCATGGCCCTCGTTGTCGTGATGCGAGTGTGGGACGCGTTGAGGCTTACTGCGCGCTGCTTTCCGACGCGATCCGCCATTGCCCGTCGCGCTGGACCAGGTCCAGCCGCTTGAGCTTGGTCACTTTCAGCACGCCCGCGACGTTGCTTTCGCGAAAGCGCACCACGGCGGTGGTGGTTGCTGGCGGCAGGTCGATGGTCAGGCCGCTGATTTCGAGTTGCCGGGGGCGGGGCGATGTCAACTGGTCGCGCACTTTTTGCTGCCAGGCTTCGTGGCTGCCTTGGGTGTCGGGCGTGAAGTCGGGCACGTAGGTGGCGAGGTAGGTGTCGGCGTCACGCGTGTTCCAGGCTTGCAGCAAGGTCTGAACGGCGGTGTGCACGCTGGTTTCGTCGAAAACCATGGGCACCGTGGGCGCAGCAGGCGTGGCCGTAGCGGCCGGTTTTCCCGACGGCGGGACGGCGGCGGCCACGGCCTGGGGCACGGGCGGCGTTTGCGGTTCGGGCACGGCGACGGCTGGGGCCGGGGTCGATTGCGGGACCGCTACTGCGGGGGAGGCGGGCGCCGGTGTGGCGACGATTGCGGGTTCGACGCTTGTTGCTGCGGGTGCCGTCGGGACGGGGGCCACTGCGGCCGGTGGGGTGGCCTCAACCGTGATCGGCGTTGTCGTGTCTGCCTTGGTGGTCGCGAGTGTGGCAACAGGAACGGGTGCCGCCGTCGGTGTCGATTTGGCTGGCGTGACCGCGGGTGTTGTCGGCTTGGGAGGCTGTGCCGGCGCGGATGTTTCCTGGGGCGGCAACGCAGCGAGCAGGAGCGGCGTGGTGGACGGGTTGCCGGGTGGGGTGAGCCACGTGGGCACGGCGGCGGCGTCGGAGATCGACGGCGCTGGGGCGGCCATGGCCAGCATCACGGGGGCGTCGGATGCCGTGGCGGGAGACGGCGCGGCGGGCATTTGCGCATCGGCCAGCACGACGGCGGTGACCAGCGCGGCGTCGGGCTCGGACAGCAGGGTGGCCGGGATGGGCGACACGGATTGGCGGGCCGCGGTGGTGTCCGCCGGGCGGCGTGCCGTGGGTTTTGTGGCGGGGGCGGGCGGCTCGGCCTTGGGCGTGATGATGGGGCTCGGGGCTTGGGCCAGCAGCACGGCAGGTGCTGCTGGCGCTTCGGCCACGGCCGGTGCCGCGATGGCGGGCGCGGGGGCCAGGGCGGGTGTCGGTGCGACGGATGCCGGCGCTTGAACTGGCGCGCGCCGCACCAGCACGGCGCCGTTGTTGTAGGCGATGGTGGTGGGCGGCTCAGCCTGCGGCGCGGGAGATACGGCGGCGAGCGTGAGCGCGGGCATGGGCGCCGGTGCGGGAGTGGGCGCGGGGAGTGGGGCCGTGATCGGCTCGGGAGCCTGTGCGACGACGGCGGGCTCGGGCGTCTGGACGGGCTCGGGCAAGGGGGCCGGTGCTGCGGCCGTCAATTGAGGTTGCGGCTGCGGCTGTTGCGTGCTGAGCGTGACGGTGTCCCAGGCGGACAGCGGCGCGCCAGGCGTGGTGCTATCCATCGTGTTTGGCGTCGAGCCCAGCGCGACCGTGGTGGCGGGCGCCGGGTTCTGAGCGTTGCCGTTGCCGAAGACCTGGTTCACGCTGGTCAGCTCCACCGGCAAGGCCATGACGGGCAGGCTGGTGGGGGCGCCGGAACGCGGGGCCGGCAAGGGGGTGGCGGCCACGGTGGGGGCGGCCGCCACGGCGACTGGCGCCGAAGTCGGCGACGGTGCAATCGGTGCGCTGGCCACGACGGCCGGCGTTGGCGTTGGCGCGCCGGGCGTCTTCTGTGCCTTGCGGGCGGCTTCTTGCGCCAGCCGAGCATGCAGCTCGGCCATGTTTTCGTAGGCCGTGGTGTAGTTGGGGTTGATCGACACGGCCTTGGTCAGCGCCACCAGCGCTTTTTCGTCCAGGCCCTGGTCGGCGTAGAGCACGGCCAGGTTGTTGTAGGGCTCGGCCATGTCGGGGAAGTCCTGCGTGAGCTGCGTGAAGACTTCGATGGCTTGTTTGGTGTCGCCGCTTTCGCTGAGCATCAGGCCCCGCAGGAAACGCAACTGCGGATTGCGGCCGTCAGTGGCCAGTGATTGATCGATGAGTTTGCGGGCCTGGGCTTTGTCGCCGCGTTGCAGCAGTTGCTGGACTTCCTGCGCGGCCTGGTTGCCTTGCTGCGCCTGCACCGCGGCGGGTGGCGTCAGGGCGATCAGCCCGGCCAGCGACAGCTGCAACGCCAGCGTGGCGGGCCGCAGGCGCAGTGCTGCGCTTGCCTTGTTCAAGGAGGGCCAGGGGCCGGAGTGACGAGCGTCGGAAAAAACCATGCGACGGATCCCAGAAAAAGCGCAGGCGCGGAACGGGCCTGGTTGACATGCGGACGCAGTGGCGTGCCGGCTGCGGATGGGCAGGAACCGGCAAGGGACACGCTCCACCCTCGATATGCTGCTGGAATTATAGGTTTGCACCGCATGAAACTGGTCCATCGCAGCGCGATGGTTCGCGCCCGCGAGGGACGTTTGGCATGCCCAAAGAAAAAGGGCCGGTCTTGCGACCAGCCCTTGGGGATCATCGGCGGCCTCGGTGGCGTGGGCCCCGAGGCAGCGCAGGCGGGATCAGCGCTTGCGAGCGGCCGACGTGGCGGTGGCGGCTGCCTTGCCTGCGGCGGAAGCGGCGGTGCTGGCCACGGCGTTGTAGTTGGCTTCGGCCACTTCGGTGGCTTGCTTGACGGCCTTTTGCACCGAGTCATAGGCGGTGTTGGCGGCAGCCACGGCGCTCTTGAGCACGGCCACGGCGGTTTCGGAGCCGGCGGGGGCGTTGCGCGAGGCCGAGTCGACCAGCGCCAGGAACTTGCGCTGGGCTTCGGCGGCGTGCTCTTCGTAGGCCTTGCCGAATTCGCTGCCGGTGCTGTTGGCGATGTCGTAGAGGTGACGGCTGTAGGCCGAGGTCTTTTCAGCCAGGGGCTGGAACAGGCTGGCTTGCAGTGCCAGCAGTTCCTGCGCGTCCTTGGCGCTGAGCAGCGCCTTGGCGTGGTCGGCCGATTCGGCCAGCGCGGCCTTGGAGGCGGTCAGGTTGAGCTCGACGATCTTTTCGAGGCTTTCGAACGCCTTGGCGGTCAGGCCAAAGAGGGTTTCGACTTGGGCTTTCTGGGCGGTGATGAAGTCTTCTGCGTTGGCCATGGCTCTCTCCAGTGAAAAAAGGTTGACGAATGGGATCGCGGTTGCTGCCGTCGCAAGGCTCTTCACCTCAGGTGTTGTGCATTTATGTTGCACTGCAGCATGAGGCGAATTGTACGGAGCGCCTCGGCTTTTGCAAGTAAGAAATGCGTGTAAGTATTGGATTAGATTGAGGGTTCTAAAACCGGTCCTGCTGTAACCATCCAGCAACGCATCCCCCCATGTCCGGTCGGCCGCGATGGAGGTGACACAATGGCGGCCAGGAGACTGCGGTGGCTGTTGCCGGTGCGCACAACGGGGCGGGGCCGAGGTCTGTTTGCGACGTTTGTGCGTCCGTTTGGCGGGCGCCCCTTGCCATGATCATTCGAAGCCTGCTCGACACCGACCTCTACAAGTTCACCATGATGCAGGTGGTGCTGCACCAGTTTCCGGGGGCGCAGGTCGAGTACCGCTTCAAGTGCCGCAACCCGGGCGTGCAACTGGCGCCGCTGGTGCCGGTGATCCGCGACGAGATCCGGGCGCTGTGCGGCCTGTCGTTCCGCGAGGACGAGCTCGACTACCTGCGCTCGATGCGTTTCATCAAGAGCGACTTCGTCGATTTCCTGAGCCTGTTCCGGCTCAACGAAAAATACATCGACGTGCAGCCGCTGCCCAACGGCGAGATCAGCATCGACATCAAGGGGCCGTGGCTGCACACCATCCTGTTCGAGATTCCGGTGCTGGCCATCGTCAACGAGGTGTACTTCCGCCACCACCATCCGGCGCCCGACGTGCTCGAAGGCCGGCGCCGGCTCGACGCCAAGATCGACCAGTTGCAGCACGAGGCCCGGCACGACGCGGCGCACGGCGTGGCGCACGACCTGCGCATTGCCGACTACGGCACGCGGCGGCGCGTTTCGCGCGCCTGGCATGACGAGGTGCTGCACGTGCTCAAGGACCGGCTGGGCGCGGGCGCCAGCAGCCAGCTGGCGGGCACCAGCAACGTGCTGCTGGCCCAGCAACTGGGCATGACGCCGCTGGGCACCATGGCGCACGAATACCTGCAGGCCTGCCAGGGCCTGGGGCCGCGCCTGCGCGACAGCCAGATCTTCGGCTTCGAGTCGTGGGCCAAGGAGTACCGGGGCGACCTGGGCATCGCGCTGTCGGACGTCTACGGTATCAAGGCCTTTCTGCGCGACTTCGACCCGTATTTCTGCAAGCTATTCGACGGCGCGCGCCACGACAGCGGCGACCCTTTTGCATGGGGCGAACAACTGATCGAGCATTACCGTTTTCACCGGGTCGACCCGCGCACCAAGGTGCTGATCTTCAGCGACGGCCTGACCGTGCCGCGCACCATCGAGCTCTACCGCCGCTTCAAGGGGCGTTGCCAGCTCGCCTTTGGCATTGGCACCAACCTGACCAACGACCTGGGCTACGAGCCGCTGCAGATCGTCATCAAGATGGTGCGCTGCAACGGCCAGCCGGTGGCCAAGCTCAGCGACACGCCGGCCAAGAACATGTGCGAGGACGAGAACTACCTGGCCTACCTGCGCCAGGTCTTCGAGATCGCGCAGCCGACCGCAGCCTGACCTGATGACAAGCGGCCCGCTTGCAGCGGGCGGGCTGGCTGGCACCTGCGCCCTACACTGTGCGGTTGATGAAAAAACCTGGAGGGGACTGTCCGCGATGATCCGTACGTTTTTGATCCGCCCCGCGCGCGGTGCCGCGCCCGTGCTGGGGGCCTGGTTGGCCCTGACCGCATCCGGGGCCCAGGCCGCCGACCTGGATGGCGCCCAGCTGTCCGTGGCCTATGCCTTGCCTTTCGTGGCGCTGCTGCTGGGCATTGCCATCCTGCCGCTGGTGGCCGCGCGTTTCTGGCATCACCACTACGGCAAGTACGCCGCGGCCTGCGCATTGGCCTTTCTGGTTCCGTTTGCCGTGCAGTTTGGCGCGGGCGCGGCGGCCGCGGGTTTTGTGCACGCGCTGGTGGCCGAATACATTCCCTTCATCGTGCTGCTGGCCACCTTGTTCACGGTGGCCGGCGGCATTTATTTCTCGGGCAATCTGCACGGCACGCCTGCGCTCAACACGGGCCTGCTGGCCGTCGGCACGGTGCTGGCAAGCTTCATGGGAACGACGGGCGCGGCCATGCTGCTGATCCGCCCGCTTATCCGCGCCAACGACAACCGGCGCCACAGCGTGCACGTGTTCGTGTTCGTGTTCTTCATCTTCCTGGTGGCCAACGTGGGCGGCTCGCTCACGCCGCTGGGCGACCCGCCGCTGTTCCTGGGCTTTCTCAAGGGCGTGGCGTTCAGCTGGACGCTGCGCAACATCCTGCCTGAGACGGCCTTCCTGGCGCTGTGCCTGCTGGCGATCTTCTATGCCATCGACCGCTATTACTACCGCAAGGAAGGCGTCGTGCCCTCCGACCCGACGCCGGATTCGCCCGAGTCGGCGCTGCGCATCCACGGCAAGGTCAACGTCGTGCTGCTGCTGGGCGTGGTGGCGCTGGTGCTGATGAGCGGGACCTGGAAGCCGGGCGTGGCCTTCGTGGCCGCCGGCGCCGAGGTGGGCTGGGAATCGCTGGCGCGCGACGTCGGCCTGCTGGCGCTGCTGGGGCTGTCGCTCAAGCTCACGCCGGCCATGGCGCGCGCAGGCAACCAGTTCAACTGGGCGCCCATGGCCGAGGTGGCCAAGCTGTTCGCGGGCATCTTTTTGACCATGATTCCGGTGCTGGCCATGCTCAAGGCCGGGCTGCACGGGCCGTTCGCGCCCATCGTGGCTTCGGTCACCGATGTGCAGGGCCAGCCGGTGCCGCTCATGTACTTCTGGGCCACGGGCGCGCTTTCGGGCTTCCTGGACAACGCGCCGACCTACCTGGTGTTCTTCAACCTGGCCGGCGGCGATGCGCAGGCGCTCATGACGCAGTTCGCGCCCACGCTCGCGGCGATCTCGGCCGGTGCGGTGTTCATGGGCGCGCTGTCGTACATCGGCAATGCGCCCAACCTGATGGTCAAGGCCGTGGTGGAAGACCGCGGCCTGCGCATGCCCAGCTTCTTTGGCTACATGGCCTGGTCGGTCGGCATCCTGCTGCCGCTGCTCGTCGTCGTCAGCCTGATCTGGTTCCGTTGATCTCAAGGAGTCGTCCATGTCCACCCGCCCCCGTGTCCTGATCGCCCGCCAGGTGTTCCCTGAAGTCGTCGCACGTCTGCGCGAGCACTTTGACGTCACCACCAACGACGCTGCCGCGCCCTGGTCCCCGGGCGAGTTGGTGGCGCGCCTGCAAGGCCAGCACGGCGCGTTGACCACGGGCTCCGAGCGCATCGACGAAGCGGTGTTGGCCGCCTGCCCCGATTTGAAAGTCGTAGCCAACATGGCGGTGGGCTACAACAACTTCGACGTCGCTGCCTTTGACCGCCACGGCGTGGTGGCCACCAACGCGCCCGGCGTGCTGACGGAGACCACGGCCGACTTCGGTTTTGCGCTGCTCATGGCCACCGCACGCCGCATCAGCGAGAGCGAGCATTTCCTGCGCCGTGGCGAATGGAAGCACTGGGCCTACGACATGTTTGCCGGGGGCGAGGTGCACGGCAGCACGCTGGGCATTCTGGGCATGGGGCGCATCGGGCAGGGCATTGCGCGGCGCGGTGCGCATGGCTTTGGCATGAACGTGATCTATCACAACCGCTCGCGGCTGGACGCGGCCACCGAGGCCGAATGCCGCGCGCATTACGTGGGCAAGGAAGAGCTGCTGCGCACGGCCGACCACCTCGTGCTGGTGCTGCCCTACACGCCCGAGGCGCACCACACCATCGCCGCGGCCGAGCTGGCGCTGATGAAGCCCACGGCCACGCTCATCAACATTGCGCGCGGCGGCATCGTCGACGACGCGGCGCTGGCCCGGGCGCTGCGCGAGCGCCGCATTGCCGCGGCCGGCCTGGACGTGTTCGAGGGCGAGCCCTCCGTGCACCCCGACCTGCTGACCGTGCCCAACGTGGTGCTCACGCCGCACATCGCCAGCGCCACCGTGGGCACACGCCTGGCCATGGCCAACCTGGCGGCCGACAACCTGGTGGGCGTGCTGGTGAACGGCCAGGCCGTCACGCCCATCCGATGATCTTGTTTTGATGGCGATTCGATGATGAATGAATGGAGTTCGGGTGTCTGGCTGCTGGCCGGCGCCATCGTGGGGCTGGTGATCGGTGCTGTCGTGGCATCGCTGCGCACACGCCCGCGGCTGCAGGCCGAGCATGAGCAGGCCCTGCGCGACGCGGTCGATGCCGCCGTCGACCAGGCCGTGGCCCATGCGGTCGAGCGTGAACAGGTTCGCGCCGAAGCGGCGGCGGCCACGCTGGGCGAGCGCGTGCGTGCCTTGCAGGAAGAACGCACGGCCAGCCAGCAGGAAGGGCAGCAGGCGCGCGCCGAGCTGGCCGGCCTGCGCCAGGTGCTCGACACCGTGCGGGATGAGCGCGCCCAGTACGCCGAGCGTGCCGGTCTGCTGCCCGCCGTCGAGCAGGCCCTGGCCGAGGCGCGCCAGCGTGTCGAAGCGCTGCACGAAGCGTCCAAGGCCACGCAAGCCCGCGCCGCCGCGCTGGAGGCCGACAACGTGCGCCTGCCGGTGCTGGCCGAGCAGCTCGACGCCGCGCGCCGCGCCGCCAACGAGGCCCAGGCCCAGGTGGCCGAGCTGCAGACCCGGCTGCAGGCCGAGCAGCAGCAGTCGCAGGAAAAGCTGGCGCTGCTGACCGAGGCGCGCGAACAGCTGTCCAACCAGTTCAAGGCGCTGGCCAACGACATCCTGGAAGAAAAGAGCAAACGTTTTGCCGAGCAGAACCAGGCCAGCCTGGGCCAGTTGCTCGACCCGCTGCGCACGCGGCTGCATGAATTCCAGGGCAAGGTCGAGCAGTTCTACGTGGCCGAGGGCCAGCAGCGCTCGGGGCTGGAGCAGCAGGTCAAGCAGTTGCTGCAGCTCAACCAGATGCTCAGCGACGACGCCAAGAACCTGACCCAGGCGCTGAAGGGCTCGGCCAAGTCGCAGGGCAACTGGGGCGAGCTGATTCTGGAGCGTGTGCTGGAAGCCTCGGGCCTGCGCCGCGGCGCGGAATACGACGTGCAGGAAAGCCATGTGCGCGAGGACGGCTCGCGCGTGCAGCCCGACGTCGTCATCCACCTGCCCGAAAACCGCCACCTGGTGGTCGACGCCAAGGTCTCGCTGCTGGCCTACGACGAGTACGGCAGCGCCACCGACGAGGCCACGCGCCTGGCCGCGCAGCGCCGCCACCTGGAGTCCGTGCGCGCGCACATCAAGGGCTTGTCGGCCAAGAATTACCAGCAGCTCTACGGCTTGCAGTCGCTCGACTTCGTGCTGATGTTCGTGCCCATCGAGCCGGCCTTCATGCTGGCGATTTCGGCCGACCAGGAGCTGTTTATGGACGCCTGGAGCCGCAACGTGCTGCTGGTCAGCCCGTCGACGCTGCTGTTCGTGGTGCGCACCGTGGCGCACCTGTGGCGCCAGGAAGCGCAGACACGCAATGCGCAGGACATCGCCAAGCGGGGCGCCGAGCTTTACGACCGGCTGGTCGCCTTCACCACCGACCTGGAAAAAGTGGGTGAGCGCCTGCGCCAGGCGCAGGACTCCTACACCTCGGCCTACGACAAGCTCGCACGCAAGAAGGGCAACGTCATCCGCCAGGCCGAGATGCTGCGCACACTGGGCGTCAAGCCGACCAAACGGCTGTCCAAGGGTCTGCTCGACAGCGCCGAGGAGGACGAAAGTCTGCCGCCGCTGCCCGCCGGCGACGACGAGGCCCCCGCCTTGCCCGTGCCGCCCGGCCCGGTAGAATGAATCCCAAGCATGCGCGGCCGTGACGCGCATCGCCGACGACGCGTACGCAAGGGGAATTCGCTGGCGCCAGAACAAGCACAACAGCCAGGCACACCGAAGCCACTTCGACTTCGCACTTGAACTTCGTGTTTCGCCCTCCATCTTTTGGACGAAAGGATCAGGATATGCCTCTACCTTCGACCCCCTCCGCGAACTACGGTTACGCGGTCCCCGCCGCGCAGCGCAATCGCGTGCTGCGCAACACCTACTGGCTGCTGGCCCTGAGCCTGCTGCCGACCATCCTCGGCGCCTGGTTCGGCGTGGCCACCGGCATCGTCCAGGCGCTGCATGGCGGCATCGGCTTGCTGGTGTTCATGGGGGGCGCCTTCGGCTTCATGTACGCCATCGAGAAGACCAAGAATTCCAGCGCCGGCGTGGCCGTGCTGCTGGCCTTCACCTTCTTCATGGGGCTGATGCTCTCGCGCCTGATCGGCACCGTGCTGGGTTTTTCCAACGGCTCGCAACTGGTCATGACCGCCTTTGGTGGCACGGCCGGCGTGTTCTTTGCCATGGCCAGCCTGGCCAGTGTCATCAAGCGCGACCTGTCGTCCATGGGCAAGTGGCTGTTTGTGGGCGCCATCATGTTGCTGGCGGCCATCGTCATCAACCTGTTCGTGCAGTCCACGGCGGGCATGCTGGCGATCTCGGTCGGCATGATCGGCATCTTCAGCGCCTACATGCTGTATGACATCAAGCGCATCATCGACGGCGGCGAGACCAACTACATCTCGGCCACGCTCGCGCTGTACCTGGACATCTTCAATGTGTTCCAGGGCCTGCTGGCGCTGCTGGGCATCATGGGCGGCGACCGCGACTGAGCGTGCCACGCCTCCGTGAGGAACCGCCTTCGGGCGGTTTTTTATGGAGGGGCGAGGTTTTTATCGCCGGGCCGCCCCAAGATAAAAAAGCATCCCCTCGGGGGATCGGGGCATCGCGCAGCGGTGGACCGAGGGGCAGTTTTTATTGCCGTGCCGTATGAAAGCGGATGCGCAAGTGATGGTCAAAGCCCACGAGATTGGGAATCGAGCAACTCGCGATGGAGCGATTCTTCAGTCAGGCGGTACCGCGCACTGTTCCCACCAAACTCGCCTGTGGCCCGTCGAGCCGTTTTGAACAGGGCAGCCACCGTCGCATGCATTGCATCTGATTGACTGAGCCGCGACAAAGGGCCTGACACCGTCAGCGCACCGATCAGTTCACCGAGGGCGCCAAATATGGGGACCGAGGCCGCTGCCGTCTCCGGGTCGCGTTCACCAAAGGACGTCGCCCAAAGGCGCGAGCGGATCGGCTCGAACTCCGGGCCGGTCCCGTCGGTGAAGGCCAGCAGAACCTTTCCAGAGGCGCCGCGGTGGACATCGAAGTCTTCGCCAACGCGGATCGAGACACGCACAGACCGTGCAGGTTCTACTCGACTCACAACCAAGCGGCGTTCCCCTGATCGCACATAGAACGACGCCGTCTCGCCCAACTGGCTGCTGAGTTCGGCCAGCAATGGCTCGATGATGGAATCGACCCTGAATGACCGTTGGTAAATGGCGGCCAGGCGCATTGGCGCGGCGCCAATGGCATAAGTGCCATCGTCAAGCTTGCGCATGAAGCCGCCATGCTCCAGCGCTGCAAGAAGGCGCAGCACCGTGCTCTTGTACAGGCCGGTACGGCGTGACAGCTCCGTCAACGTCAGCCGCTCGTCCGTGGGGCCGAAAGCACCGAGCAGCGCAAAGGCGCGGTCAAGTACTGCCACGCCGCTGCTTGATGTTCCGAGGTCGGCTTCGGCGGTTTTGTCTGGCGTCTGGATCGTCATCACGGGTTCATTTGTTCTGCCAAGTAGAACATGAGCCTGTATGTCTGAACATCAAGGGTTTCCACTACTTCTGCCGCAGATGACGGCGCCGTTATAGTTCTTCTATACAGAACTTAGTTCTGTCTAATGGAACTTCCAGGCAGTCACTCTGCTTGTCAATCGATGCGGGCGGTCTTTGCAAATGAATCAGAAAGTGGTGGAGGCAGGCATGTTGCTCGCTCTCGGATACGGCAGGGTCATCCCCTTCAGGGGGCGGATCATGATGAAGCGCATCGTCCTCGCTGCCGTGGGGGTTCGGACGCGTGTCCGCCATGATCGGGGGGCGCTGCTGCTCGGCGTCATTCCGTGCGTCTCGACGGTTTGAGGCGCTGGCGATGAGTTCGAACTACCTCGCCGTTCGTCCGGATTGGCTGCAGCTCTGCCAGGAGGAGCCCGTCGAGCCTTCGCTGCCCATCGTGGATGCCCATCACCACTTCTACGATCGACCCGGCTGGACTTACTTGCAGGCGGACTATCTGGCCGATGCTACGCGCGGCGGCCATGCGGTCGAGGCATCTGTCTACATGCAGGCGCTCACGCGGTATCGGCCTGATGGTCCCCTAACGCTGCGTCCGGTTGGGGAGACGGAGTACGTGGTGGACAGCACGGCTGTGCCCAGTGTGCCGAAGGTCGCCCAAGGCATCGTCGGATACGCGGATCTGCGCCTGGGAGCCGAACTGGTCGAAGTGCTCGAAGCCCATGAAGCAGCAGGTCAGGGCCGATTCCGCGGCATCCGTCACCTGACCACGTGGGACGCGGATGCGTCTTTGGCAAACCCGTTGACCGCCGCGCCACTGGGCCTGCTCGGCAGCAGCGCCTACCGTGCCGGTCTTGCCGAACTGGCCGCGCGCGGTCTGTCCTACGACGCCTGGCTCTTCTGGCCGCAGTTGCCCGAACTGTTCGACGCGGCCCGCGCGCATCCCGAATTGCCCATCGTCATCGATCACTGCGGCGGCATCGTGCGCATCGGTGCGTACGCGGGGCGTGGCGACGACGTCTTTGCGCAGTGGCGCACCTCGATGCTGGCCTTGGCGCAACTGCCGAACGTCCACGTCAAGTTGGGCGGCCTGGGTATGCGCATCAATGGCTTCGGCTTCGAGCAGGCGGACAAGCCGCCATCTTCCGATGTGCTCGCTGCCGCATGGCGGCCCTGGATGTTGGCCTGCATCGACGCGTTCGGACCGGAGCGCTGCATGTTCGAAAGCAATTTCCCGGTGGACAAGGGTTCGTACAGCTTCGTGAATGGCTGGAATGCCTTCAAGAAGCTCACGGCGGACTTCACTGCCACCGACCGCCAAGCCTTGTTCCAGGGGACGGCGAGCCGTGTGTACCGGCTCGCGTGAGTGCCGATTCTTTCGTACACCAACAGGAGACATCATGAACTTTTTTCCCAGAATGGCTGGCGCCCTCGCGCTCGTCATGGCCATCGGCGCTCATGCGCAAACGGCCTATCCCTCGCAGCCGATCAAGGTCATCGTGCCGTTTCCGCCCGGAGGCGGCACCGACATCGTCGCCCGCATGGTGCTCGACAAGATCCGCATCGACACGGGCTGGACCTTGATCGTGGACAACAAGTCCGGTGCCGGCGGCAACATCGGGCTCGACGCCGTCGCCAAGGCCGCGCCGGACGGCTATACGCTGGGGATGGGGCAAACGGCCAATCTGGCCATTAATCCCGCGCTCTACAGCAAGATGCCCTATGACGCCAGCAAGGCTTTCATGCCGGTGGCGACCGTGGCGGGGCAAGCGGTGGTGCTGGTTGTCAACGACAACTCGCCATACCAGACGCTGCAGCAACTGGTCTCGGCCGCCAAGGCCAAGCCCGAGTCGCTGACCATGGCCTCAGCCGGCAACGGAACGGTTGGACATCTGACGGGTGAGGTTTTCTCTCGCCAGGCTGGAATCACGACACGGCATATCCCATACAGGGGCGCGGGGCCCGCAGCCAACGACCTTCTGGGCGGCCAGGTCGACTATTACTTCGCCACGCCGCAGACCGTCATTCAATTCATCAAGGCGGGCAGGCTGCGCGCGCTGGCGGTGAGTTCAGCCAAGCGCATGCCGGCTCTGCCCGACGTGCCGACCGTCGCCGAGAGTGGCTATCAGGGTTTCGACACGAGCGACTGGAAGGTGCTGGTCGCGCCCGCCGGCACGCCACCTGCCATCGTCTCGCGCCTGCAGGCTGCAGTCGCCAAAGCACTGGCGCGCCCTGACACCATCGCCCAACTGCTGGCAGAGGGCAGCACACCTCTGGCCGGTACCGAGCAGGAAGCCGCCACCCTGTTGAAGAACGAACAGCAACGCTGGGGCACTGTCGTGCGTGCCAGCAATGTGAAGCTCGACTAACCCGACCTCCGGATATCCCATGACCATCGTCCGCCTGCTCGCGACCGCATCCGTCGCTGCCGCATCCCTCATGGCCGCATCTGCCGCCATCGCCCAGAACTTTCCCACGCGCCCGATCACGATCGTGGTGCCGTACGCGGTCGGTGGCACCACCGACATCGTGGCGCGCATGGCGGCCAGCCAAGTCGGGAACAGCCTGGGGCAGCCTTTCATCGTGGACAACAAGGCCGGCGGCGGCGGCCTCATCGGATGGGGTGCCGTGGCTCGCTCGGCGCCGGACGGCTACACGTTGCTGACCACGGAAATGTCGTTCACCATCGCGCCTGGGCTGTTGCCGAAGATGCCCTTCGACGCACAAAAAGGCTTCACGCACATCATCACGGCCGCCTCTGCGCCGCACGTCCTTGTCGTCACCTCCAGCCTGCCGGTCAAGACGGTCCAGGAGTTCATCGCGCTTGCCAAAGCCAAGCCCGGCAGCATGAACTACGGTTCTGGCGGCACCGGCACCAACACTCACTTGGGCGGTGAACTCTTCAAGTCCGCGGCCGGGGTGGACCTGACCCACGTGCCGTACAAGGGGGCGGGTGCGGTGCTCACCGATCTCATGGCCGGCCAGGTGCAGGCGCTGGTGACCTCGCTGCCCACGGCGCTGCCGCACATCAAGTCGGGCAGGCTGCGCGCGTTGGTCGTCACGAGCGAATCGCGCTCGCCGCTGCTGCCGGACGTCCCTTCGGCCAAGGAGGCGAACCTGCCCAGCTTCTTGATGGACTTCTGGGTGGGCTTTGCCGCGCCTGCAGGCACGCCGCAACCGGTCGTCGACAAGCTGAACCAGGCCTTCGCGGCCGCACTGAATTCCGAGGGCGGCCGACGGCTGTTGGCCGACCAGGGGCTGACGCCCGTGGCCAATACGCCTGCACAGGCTTCACAGCTGGCCGCCTCGGAAATGAAGCGCTGGGCCGGCGTCGTGAAAGCGGCCAACATCCAGGTTGAGTAAGGAGTCATCATGGCGATCAAACCCCTGCACGGCATCCGCGTGCTGGATCTGACCAACGTGCTGGCGGGGCCTTTCGCGTGCCATCAACTGGCCCACATGGGGGCCGACGTCATCAAGGTCGAAGCCCGTCATACGGGCGATCTGGCACGCCAACTCGGCGCTGACCACGAGCTCAACAAGGCCATGATGGGTGTTTCGTTCCTGGCTCAGAACCCGGGCAAGCGCTCCCTCACGCTGAACCTCAAGCACCCCAAGGGCAAGGAGGCGCTGCGCCGCCTGGTACGCACTGCCGACGTGCTGGTCGAGAACTATCGGCCTGGCGTGATGCAGCGGCTGGAACTGGGCTACGAGGACCTGTTGAAGGAGAACCCCAAGCTCATCTACTGCGCGATCTCCGGCTTCGGTCAGGACGGGCCGCTGCGCGATCTGCCGGCCTACGACCAGATCATCCAGGGCATGTCCGGTGTGATGAGCATCACGGGGACATCGGAGAACGCGCCGTACCGTGTGGGCTATCCGATGGCCGACACCATCGGCGGCATCACCGCGGCATTCGCCGTGGCATCGGCGCTGGCCGACCGCAACCGCACTGGCGGTGTCTTCATCGACGTCTCGATGCTGGAGGCGGTGATGGCCACCATGGGTTGGGCCGTCTCCAATCACCTGATCGCCGGGCGGGAGCCCAAGCCGCTCGGCAACGACAACGTGACAGCCAGCCCGTCCGGTACGTTCCGCACCGGCGACGGCTTGCTGAACATCGCGGCGAACAAGCAGGAACAGTTCGAGGCCGTCTGCGCGGTGCTGAGTCACCCGGAATGGGCCACCGATGTGCGCTTTGCCGAACGCCAGGGCCGGCTGCAGAACCGCGCCGCGTTGAAGGCACTGATCGAGGAAGGCCTGTCGAGCAAGTCTGCGAACGACTGGTGGCAGTTGTTCAACGAAGTGGGAGTTCCCGCAGGGCCGGTCTACACCGTGCCGCAGGCGCTTGGCCATCCGCAGATCGCCGAGCGGGGCATGGTCGAAACCTTTAAGAACGCGCCTGGCGTCGGCCGAGACATCCGCGTGGTGCGCACCGGCTTCAAGCTCAACGGCGAGGCACCCACTGTGGACACGCCCCCGCCGCTGCTGGGCGAGCACACGGGCGCCATCCTGGTCGAACTCGGTTATTCGGACAGCGAGATCCAGGCACACATTGAGGAGAAGGTTGTATGAGCATAGAAGATCCTCGCGTCCCCGACTGGTGGCGCACGTCCATCATCGAGATGCGGCCGGGCGTGATCCGCTATCGCGGGTACGCGATCGAGGACCTCATCGGGCGCGTGAGCTTCGCGCAGATGATCTGGCTCATGACGCGTGGCGAGCTGCCGAGCGAAGCGCAGGGGCGCCTGCTCGACGCCGCCTTGATGTCGGCCGTGGACCATGGGCCGCAGGCACCCAGTATCGCCATCGCCCGCATGGCCGCTACCTGCGGCGTGGGGCTGAACAATGCGATGGCCTCTGCGGTGAACGTGTTGGGCGACGTTCATGGTGGGGCGGGTGAGCAGGCCGTCGAGATGTACACCGACATCGCGGCGCGCCAGGATGCGGGGGCATCGTTTGCCGACGCCGTACGTGGGGGCCTGGACCGTGCCATCGAGCAGCACGGCAAGTTCGTCTCTGGCTTCGGTCACCGATTCCACCCCGTGGATCCCCGTGCACCACGCCTTCTGGCGTTGGTCGACGAGGCCGCGCAAGCCGGTGTGGTGAGTGGCCGTTTTGCCGCCATCGGCCGTGGGGTCGAACACGAACTCGCGGCGCGCAAGAACGGCCGCCGCATCCCCATGAACATCGATGGGGCCACGGCGGTGATCTACGCGAAACTGGGTTTCCCGGCGCCGTTGGCCAGAGGCCTGTTCTGCCTGTCGCGCTCGGTGGGCATTCTGTCGCACGCATGGGAGCAAACGGGGCAGGGCGGGCGCAACAAGGGGCCGATTCCGAGAGAGTATCTGTGGACCTACGACGGACCATCGCCACGGGACCTGCCGGCCCGGGAGCGCTGAGCGGCGACTCATGAGGCCCGGATGCGCAGGCCCTGGCGCGCGTTCTTGGCGTCATGCTTGGCCTGTGCGGCGGCGGCGCCCACTTCCTGGGCGTCGCGGTATTGTCCGGGCGCGATGGCCACGGCGCCGATCGACAGCGTCGTCAGCGGAAAGAACTGAGGGCTGCCGTTGCGGTCGCTGGCGGTGAAGCCGCCGGCCTGGCGGGCTGGCAGGTCGAACAGTTCAAGGGCCGCGCTGGAGAACTCGCGGCAGATCGCCTCGCAGCGCGCGGCCCAGTCGGGGCTGCGCAGCAACAGCAGGAAGTCGTCGCCGCCGATGTGGCCGACAAAGTCCAGGCCCGGCTCGCAATGCGCCGTCGCCAGGCGCGCGACCAGTTGGATCATGTCGTCGCCGCTCCGGTAGCCGTAGTGATCGTTGAAGGTGAAGTGGTCGAGGTCCGCGTAGCACGCGGCAAAGGCCGCCTGGCCGTCGAGCAGCCATTGCACGTGCATGTTCAGCGGGATGTTGCCCGGCAGCAGCGTGAGCGGGTTGGCGTGGCGTGCGGCCTCGATGCGTGCCTCGGTGACGGCCTTGACCAGTTGCTCGCCGGTGCCCAGGCCGGCATACAGGCCCTGCTCGGTCACGATGAAACCGTCGGCCAGATAGCTTTGATCGTTGGAGATGAGGATGGCGATCAGCTCGGCAATGCCGTCGGTGCGCTCGACGATGCGTGGCGCTGCATTGGCGCTGATCATGCAGGGCTTGCGTCCGTGGACTTCGCGGAAGTAGAGCTGGGCGAAGCGGTCCATGAACTGCTGGCGGTTGAGCAGTCCGACGGGCCGGCCGCCGTCGTCCACCACCGGCATGGCATGCAGCGTGGGGTGGTTCTGGAACACGGCGGCGACTTCGTTATGTGTGCTGCGCGGGCTGGCCGTGGGGGAGGCGATGAGCTCGAGCTGCGCCAGGATCGCAGGCTGGGCGGGCTGGTTCAGATAGAGCGGGCGGGGCGTGGGGCGCCGTGCCTCGAAAAGCGGCATCTCCCTGGCCATGTCCTGCCTCGCGGGCTGGCTGTCGGGGCGGCCGAGCAGGAAGCCCTGGCCGATGGGAATGCCCAGGTCGCGCAGCACAGCCCATTCCTCCTGGGTCTCGATGCCCTCGGCGATCAGGGTGGCGCCGAGCGGACGCGCCAGGGTCTGCAGCGCCTGGATGAACTGGCGCTTTTCCGGGTGGCGATGAAGGTGCCGAACGAAATATTGGTCGATCTTGACAAAGTCGGGCCGCAATTCATACCAGAGCCGGAAGTTGGCGTGGCCGCTGCCAAAGTCATCCAGGGCGATGCGCACGCCCTGCGCGCGCAAGGCATCTCGGGCGCTGATCAGCGCAGCCAGGTCGCCCACGGGCTCATGTTCGGTCAGTTCGATCACGAGCTGTGTCAGCGGCACGTCTGCTTCGGAGGGGCGCTTCCAGGCCGGCAGCAAGCCAGGCAGGTCACGCAGGGCGTGAAGCAGGGCGCGTTCGCTGAGGTTGACGAACAGCAGGCTGTCGTCCTGCGCCGGTTGCGCAGCCCAGTCGCGCAGGATTTGTTCGACGCAGGCCAGTTCAAAGTGGGGCGCGAGCCTGGCGCGGTGCGCCAGCGCGAACAGGGCATCCGGCCGATGGTAGGGCGTGGCCTCGGGCCCGCGAATCAGGGCTTCGTGGGCCAGGACCTGCCCGCTTTGCATGTCCACCAGCGGTTGGAAGACCGAGCGCAGCAGGCGTTGCCGAATCAGGCGGATGACCGTCAGGCGGTCCGGCGAGCGGTCAGCCCCCTCCGACTGCCGTGGCGGTTTTAACAAGAAAGAGGTAGACATGCCGGCCAGCAGGCTAGTGGCCGGCCATGACAAATTCGTGACATCAAACGTCGACGGCGGGCAGGCAAACGCACAGCAAAAAGCCCGACCGCCGGGAGGCGATCGGGCTGATGCTGGTGCGGCTGGCAGGATTCGAACCCACGACCCCTTGGTTCGTAGCCAAGTACTCTATCCAACTGAGCTACAGCCGCTGAAGACCTCAATTATAGCGTGATTTTTTGGGGCATTTGCAAATCGGGAAGAAAACGCAAAAAGGACCTTATTCCACAGACGTCATCGGCATGGCGCGCGCGGCCTTGAGCACTTCAGGCATGCGCCGCAGGCTGCGCAGCACGCCGTCGAGGTGCTGGCGGTCGCGCACGGCCACCACGAAGCGCAGGTCGATGGCATCCTGGCTGCCTCTGTCGTCCATGTCGACGTGGATGATGTCCGCCTCAGACGACGCCAGCGTCACGGCCACGCGTGCGAGCAGCCCCTTGCCGTTGGCGATCGTCACGACGATGGCGGTCTGGAAGGTGCGCACCGGGTCTTCGGACCACTCGACGTGGATGAAACGTTCGCTGTCCTTGTGCTGCAGGCGGCGTGCGACCTCGCAGTCGGCATGGTGCACGACCAGGCCCTCGCCCCGGCCGAGGTAACCAACGATGGGGTCGCCCGGCACCGGCCGGCAGCAGCGCGCGAACTGCACCGACGAGCTTTCGCTGCCGTCGAGCGTGACGGCGCCTTGCGAGACGGTTTCATGCGCGGTGTAGCGTTCGCGGCTCATGAGCAGCACATCGCGCTTGGCGCCTTGCTCGGTCAGCATCGACACCAGCCGCTTGGCCACGATGCTGGCGATGCGTTTGCCCAGGCCGATGTCGGTGAGCAGTTCGGTGCGGCTCTTGCTGCCGGTAAAACGCAGCAGCTTGTCCCAGATCGCCTTGTGTTCGCCGTCCTCGTCGGGCAGCTTTTGCACGCCTTCGGCACGCAGGGCCTGGGTCAGCAGTTTTTCGCCCAGCGAGGCCGATTCGGTCTGCGCCAGCGTCTTGAGGTGGTGGCGAATCTTGGAGCGCGCGCGGCCGGTGCGCACAAAACCCAGCCAGGCCGGGTTGGGGCGCGAGACGGGCGCGGTGATGACTTCGATCACGTCGCCGTTCTGGATCTCGGTGCGCAGCGGGACCTGTGCGCCATTGACCTTGGCCGCCACCGTGTGGTCGCCCACGTCGCTGTGGATGGCGTAGGCGAAGTCGACGATGGTTGCGCCGCGCGGCATCGCCATGATCTGGCTCTTGGGCGTGAAGACGTAGACGGCGTCGGGGAAGAGGTCGACCTTGACGTGGTCCCAGAACTCGGAGGCGTCGTTGGTCTCGTGCTGGATGTCGAGCAGCGATTGCAGCCACTGCGTGCCCAGGCGTTCGGCGACATGGCTGTCGTTTTCGTGGGTTTTGTAGAGCCAGTGCGCGGCCACGCCGGACCCGGCCACCAGATGCATGGACTCGGTGCGCATCTGGAACTCGATGTTGACGCCCGCCGGGCCCACCAGCGTGGTGTGCAGCGACTGGTAGCCATTGGCCTTGGGAATGGCGATGTGGTCCTTGAAGCGGCCGGGCACTGGCTTGTAGAGCTGGTGCAGCAGGCCCAGCGCCGTGTAGCAGCCGGTGGTGGTGGCCAGGATGAGGCGAAAGCCGTAGAGGTCGCTGACCTGCGCGAAGCTCAGGCGTTTTTCGACCATCTTGCGGTAGATGGAGTACAGCGCCTTTTCACGGCCGGTGATCTCCACGCCCAGCGAGGCGCCCTCGAAGGCCGACGTGACATCGGCCTGGACCTTGGTGATCAGGTCCTTGCGCCGGCCGCGCGCCTTGGTGAGCGCTTTGGACAGCACGTTGTAGCGCCACGGCAGCATGTAGCGAAACGACAGGTCCTGCAGTTCGCGAAAGGTCTGATGCAGGCCCAGGCGGTAGGCAATGGGCGTGTAGATGTCCAGCGTTTCCTGCGAGATGCGGCGCCACTTGCTCTGGGGCGAGTCGTTGAGCGTGCGCATGTTGTGCGTGCGGTCGGCCAGCTTGACCAGGATCACGCGCACGTCGCGCGCCATCGCCAGCAGCATCTTGCGGAACGATTCAGCCTGACTTTCTTCGCGGGTGTTGAACTGCAGCTTGTCGAGCTTGGTGAGGCCGTCGACCAGCTCGGCCACGCTGGCACCGAACTGTTCGATGAGCTGAGGCTTGGTGACACCGCAGTCCTCCAGCGTGTCGTGCAGCAGCGCGGCCATCAGGGCCTGGGCGTCGAGCTTCCATTCCGTGCACTGGATCGCCACGGCGATCGGGTGCGTGATGTAGGGCAGGCCGCTGTTGCGCATCTGGCCCAGGTGCGCTTCGTCGGCGAAACGGTAGGCGCGCCGCACCTGCTCGATGTCTTCGGGGCTGAGGTAGTCCAGGCGTTCGACCAGGGCGGCAAAACTGGCGGCCGCAGCATGGGGCCCGGAAGGGCTCGCGCCGACGATCTTGGGAAAATTGTCGGCTGAAGAGACTCCCGTGCGCGAGGTTTTATCGGTGGACATGACGACGCTCATACTTGGAAGACTATAGCGGCAGCCCGTGAGCTGCGCACCGTGGGCAAAAAAAACACCGCAGAGCGGTGTTTTTTGATGTGTGATCGCCTCAGTTGGCGATCAGGTCGTCCGCAATCACCAATCAGGTGGGGACTTTCTTGAGCATTTCCAGGCCGACCTTGCCGTCGGCGATTTCGCGCAGCGCGGTCACGGCCGGCTTGTTCTTCGATTCGATGCGCGGCGTGTGGCCTTGGCTGAGCATGCGGGCGCGGTAGGTTGCGGCCAGCACGAGCTGGAAGCGGTTGGGGATCTTTTCCAGGCAGTCTTCGACGGTGATACGAGCCATGATGTGTCAGGTTCCTGTTCAGGCGATGTGCAGCGCCTCGAAGGTCGCGGCGCGGGCGCGGCGCTGGGCCGCGTATTTCAGGCGTTGGGCGTGCACGATGCTCTTGAGGTCAAAGAGCGCACGCTCGAATAACTCGTTGATTATAACGAAGTCGAACTGCGAAGCCTGGGCCATTTCCTCGGCCGCGTTCTTCAGGCGCAGTTCGATCACGTCGGGCCTGTCCTCGCCGCGCCGCTGCAGGCGCGAGCGCAGCTCTTCCCAGCTCGGCGGCAGGATGAAGATCAGCACCGCGTTGGCGAACACGCGCTTGACCTGCACGGCGCCCTGGAAGTCGATCTCCAGCACCACGTCGCCGCCTTCGGCCATGCGCAGCTCGATGGCCTGGCGCGAGGTCCCGTAGCGGTTGCCGTGCACGTTGGCCCATTCCAGGAAGGCGCCGTCGCCTACCATGCGCTCGAATTCCTCGGGCGCCACGAAGAAGTATTCGCGCCCGTCCACTTCCTGGCCGCGCGGCGCACGTGTGGTGTGCGAGATGGACGGACGCACGCCATGGTCGACCTCCATCAGGGCTTTGACCAGGCTGGACTTGCCAGCCCCGCTGGGGGCGGCGACGACGAAGAGATTACCGGGGTAGTCCATGGCGATTCGAAGCGGGTGGTTCTGCGCGAAGCTTACGCGATAGTGGGACGGGAGCAAAAAAGCGCTGCAGGCGAGAAGCTTGCAGCGCTTTGTGTTCTGGCGGAGAGGGCGGGATTCGAACCCGCGGTGGGCTATTAACCCACACACGCTTTCCAGGCGTGCGACTTAAACCGCTCATCCACCTCTCCGGAAAGTCGTGCATTGTAGCAGGGAGTTGGGGCCGTCTTTTTCAAATCGGGCCCAACGCTGCGCACCGCCTGTCTTATGCACTGTTGCACTGAACAACATTGTGGATAACCCTGTATCTCCCGTGCGGCACTTTTGTAAGTGGTTGATTTTTAATGGGTGGGGTTGGTGCTGCCTCATTTTCAGGCGATGGCGGCGGTGGACAACCGCCCAAAGGCGAGAGCCGGGCTGCTGCTGGCTGGCTCCTTTTAGCGGTCGGCGTGCGGGTCAGGCGCTGGATTTTCCGCCGACCTGGATCATGCGCATGGCCGAGGTGATCAGGGCCGAGACCTCGGTCATGTTGCTGGGCACGATGAGGGTGCTGTTGGCGTCGGAGGCCACCTTGCCGTAGGCGTCGACGGCGCGTTCGGCCACCTTGAGCTGCACCGCGTCGTGGCCGCCGGGCTGGCGGATGGCAGCGGCCACACGCTCGATGGCCTGGGCCGTGGCGTCGGCCACGGCGGTGATGGCGGCGGCTTCGCCCTGCGCGTTGTTGATGGCGGCCTGCTTTTCACCTTCGGAGCGGGCGATGAAGGCCTCGCGCTCGCCCGTGGCGATGTTGATCTGTTCCTGGCGGCGGCCTTCGGAGGCGGCGATCAGCGCGCGCTTTTCGCGCTCGGCCGTGATCTGGCGCTGCATGGCCTGCAGGATTTCCTTCGGCGGGGTGAGATCCTTGATTTCGTAGCGCAGCACCTTCACGCCCCAGTTGAGCGCGGCTTCGTCGATGGCGGAGACGACCTGCGCGTTGATCACGTCGCGTTCTTCAAAGGTCTTGTCGAGTTCGAGCTTGCCGATCACGCTGCGCAGCGAGGTCTGGGCGAGTTGCGTGACCGCCATGACGTAGTTGGACGAGCCGTAGCTGGCGCGCATGGGGTCGGTCACCTGGAAGTAGAGAATGCCGTCGACCTGCAACTGCGTGTTGTCGCGCGTGATGCAGACCTGGCTGGGCACGTCCAGCGGAATTTCCTTGAGACTGTGTTTGTAGGCGACGCGGTCGATGAAGGGGATCAGCACGTTCAGGCCGGGCGAGAGCGTGGCGTGGAATTTGCCCAGGCGTTCAACCACCCAGGCGTTCTGCTGGGGCACGATCTTGATGGCGCGGGCCACGAAGATGATGAAGATGACGAATAGGACGAGGGCGATTTCGGGCATGAGGTCTCCTGGGTTGCGAACTACTTCCAAAAGGGTAGCTTATCCCGCGCGCCACGGGACGAGAGCACTGGCTTGCCGTCAGGCTTTCTCGACGATCAGGTGGTTGCCGTCGAGGTTGGCGACGCGGTGCAGGCCGGGCGTGGGCGTGCTGCCCGGGGCGGGCACGGCGGTCCATTGCGCGCCGCGGTAGCGCACGAGGGCGGTGCCGTCGGGCCACCAGGCGTCGATCATGACGCGCTCGCCGATGTCGAGGTTGATGTTGCGGTTGGCCTGCCCGCCGGTGCGCGCCAGGCGGCGGCGCACCAGGTAGCAGCCGATGACGAAGCCGCTGCCCACGACGGCGGCGGCGACCAGTTGCCCCACGCGGTCCAGCCCCAGGTGGGCGGCGATGGCGCCGGCCGCCAGGCCGATGGCCAGCATCAGCAGATAGAACATGCCCACGAACAACTCGGCGGCGACGGCCAGGCCCGCCAGGACCCACCAGAGGGTCGAATCGGCCAGAGTGAACATAAGAAATGCCTCCTTGTGTTGATGTGGTCCGTCCTGATGCGGGCATCAGGCGCGGATGCCGTTTTCATGAAATGCGTGTGAAGATGGCGCCGCGCCTGTTTGTCGGCTGTGCACCACATTGTGCGGCGAAAGTCCACGGTGGCTGGATCGCCCGCGCTTTTTTCATACACTGCGGGGTTTTGAACGTCCCGCTGCCCTGGAGCCCCGCATGAAATTCCGTTTTCCCATCGTCATCATCGACGAAGATTTCCGCTCGGAGAACACCTCCGGGCTGGGTATTCGCGCGCTGGCCCAGGCGATCGAGGAGGAGGGCTTCGAGGTGCTGGGCGCCACCAGCTACGGCGACCTGAGCCAGTTCGCGCAGCAGCAAAGCCGCGCCAGCGCCTTCATTCTGTCGATCGACGACGAAGAGTTCGTGCAGGGCGACGAAGAGGCGCCGGCCGTGATCAATCTGCGTGCCTTCATCAACGAGGTGCGCCGCAAGAACCTGGATGTGCCGATCTACGTGTATGGCGAGACCAAGACGTCGCGCCACATGCCCAACGACATCCTGCGCGAGCTGCACGGCTTCATCCACATGTTCGAAGACACGCCCGAGTTCGTGGCGCGCCACATCATCCGCGAGGCCAAGGGCTATCTGGAGACGGTGCAGCCGCCCTTCTTCAAGGCGCTGCTGGACTACGCCGAGGACGGCTCGTATTCGTGGCACTGCCCGGGCCACTCGGGCGGGGCGGCCTTCCTGAAGAGCCCGGTGGGCCAGATGTTCCACCAGTTCTTCGGTGAAAGCATGCTGCGCGCCGACGTCTGCAACGCCGTGGAAGAGCTGGGCCAGTTGCTGGACCACACCGGCCCGGTGGCCGAGAGCGAGCGCAACGCCGCGCGCATCTTCAATGCCGACCACTGCTTCTTCGTGACCAACGGCACCAGCACCTCCAACAAGATGGTGTGGCACCACACGGTCGCGCCCGGCGACGTGGTGGTGGTGGACCGCAACTGCCACAAGTCCATCCTGCACGCCATCATCATGACGGGCGCGATTCCCGTCTTCCTCAAGCCCACGCGCAACCACTTCGGCATCATCGGCCCGATTTCGCGCAGCGAGTTCGACGTGGATGCCATCAAGGCCAAGATCCGCGCCAACCCGCTGCTGGCCGGCGTGGACGCCGACAAGGTCAAGCCGCGCGTGCTCACGCTCACGCAGTCGACCTACGACGGCGTGGTCTACAACACCGAGACCATCAAGGGCGCGCTCGACGGCTACGTCGACACGCTGCACTTCGACGAAGCGTGGCTGCCGCACGCGGCCTTCCACCCGTTCTACGGGCCCTATCACTCGATGGGCAAGAAGCGCCCGCGTACGAAGGAGTCGCTGGTGTTTGCCACGCAGTCCACGCACAAGCTGCTGGCCGGCATCAGCCAGGCCAGCCACGTGCTGGTGCAGGACTCGCAGAACCGCAAGCTCGACCGCCACCTCTTCAACGAGGCCTACCTGATGCACACCAGCACCAGCCCGCAGTACGCGATCATCGCCAGCTGCGACGTGGCCGCCGCCATGATGGAGCCGCCCGGCGGCACCGCGCTGGTCGAGGAAAGCGTTCTGGAAGCGCTGGACTTCCGCCGCGCCATGCGCAAGGTGGAGCAGGAGTTCGGCGCCAACGACTGGTGGTTCAAGGTCTGGGGGCCGGACAAGCTGGTCGAGGAAGGCATCGGCCGCGCCGACGACTGGATCATCAAGGACAACGAGGCCGACGCGAAGTGGCACGGCTTTGGCCAACTGTCCGACGGCTTCAACATGCTCGACCCGATCAAGTCGACCATCGTCACGCCCGGCCTGGACATGGACGGCAAGTTCGCCGAGACCGGCATCCCGGCCTCCATCGTCACCAAGTTCCTGGCCGAGCACGGCGTGATCGTGGAGAAGACCGGCCTCTACAGCTTCTTCATCATGTTCACCATCGGCATCACCAAGGGCCGCTGGAATTCGCTGCTGACGGCGCTGCAGCAGTTCAAGGACGACTACGAGAAGAACCAGCCGATGTGGCGCATCCTTCCGGAGTTCTGCCAGCAGCACAAACGCTACGAGCGCATGGGCCTGCGCGACCTGTGCCAGCACGTGCACGAGGTGTACGCCAGGTACGACATCGCCCGCCTGACGACCGAGATGTACCTGAGCGACCTCACGCCCGCGATGAAGCCCAGCGAGGCCTATGCCCACATCGCGCACCGCAAGACCGAGCGCGTGGAGATCGACCATCTCGAAGGCCGTGTCACCACCAGCCTGATCACGCCTTACCCGCCCGGCATTCCGCTGCTGATTCCGGGTGAGGTCTTCAACAAGACCATCGTCGACTACCTCAAGTTCTCGCGCGAATTCAACCAGCAGTGCCCGGGCTTCGAGACCGACATCCACGGCCTGGTCGAGCTGGAAGACGAGAACGGCAAGGTGCGCTACTACGCCGACTGCGTGCCCGTGGGCGCGCCCTCGACCACCGAGCGCGCGACCGCAAGCAACCTGGTCCAGGTCGGCAACGACGGTCCGTTCGGCCGCACGATCTGATGTGGGGCGGGGCGACCCGCCGCTGTCCCGTCAGAACAGGTTCAAAAAAAGCCGGTGCCCCCGCAAAGGGCACCGGCTTTTTCTATGGCGTGGCCGGGCCGCGCTGGCGGCCGACCGCTGGCTCAGCCGCGCTTGCCGCGCACGAAGCCGTAGATCACCAGCAGCACGATGGCGCCGACGACCGAGGCAATCCAGCCAGCCGGTTGGCCCGGCGCATACCAGCCCACCCACTGGCCGAACCAGCCAGCCAGCAGCGCGCCCAGGATGCCCAGGACGATGGTCCAGATCAGGCCCAGGCTGTCGTCGCCTGGTTTGATGGCGCGCGCGATCAGGCCCACGACGAGGCCGACGATGATGGTCACGAGAATACTGCCCATGGCTGTGCTCCTGGTAAGAGGGTCGGTAGAGGCGCCTGGTTCGGCTCCTCGCACAGCTTAAGCGCTCAAGTCACGCTCAGGTGCTCGATTTCTTCCTGCAACTGCAGCCAACGGTCTTCCAGCTGGGCGACTTCTTCGTGGATCGCCTTCAGCCTACGGCCCTTGTCGGCCAGCTCCGACGGCGCCATGGGTGTTGCGAGAAGCGTCTCCAGCGCCTCGCGCTCGCGTGCCAGGTCGGCCGTGCGTTTTTCGTTGGTTTCCAACTCGCGCTTGAGCGGGCGCAGCGCGGCGGTCTACTCCTGCCGGCGCTGGGCGTCCTGCTTGCGCTGGTCGCGCTGGCTCAGCTCGGGGGCGGCGGGCGCGGCCGCCTGGGGCGCGGGTGCGGGTGCCGCGGCCGGTGCGGCAACCGGTGCCGGCGCGGCGCTGGGCTCGGGCTGCTGCGACTCGGCCTGCCGGGCCTCTTCGCGCAGGCGCTTGGCCTCGTCGAGCAGGTAGCGCTGGTAGTCGTCGAGGTCGCCATCGAAGGGTTGGACCTGTCCGCGTCCGACCATCCAGAACTCGTCGCAGACCGAGCGCAGCAGCGCGCGGTCGTGGCTGACCAGCATCACGGTGCCTTCGAACTCGTTGAGCGCCATGGCCAGGGCCTCGCGCGTGGCCAGGTCCAGGTGGTTGGTGGGCTCGTCGAGCAGCAGCAGGTTGGGCCGCTGCCACACGATCATGGCCAGCACCAGGCGCGCCTTTTCGCCACCGCTCATGGTGCCCACGGGCTGTACCACCATGTCGCCGCCGAAGTTGAAGGTGCCCAGGAAGTTGCGCAGGTCCTGTTCACGCGTGGACTGGCCGGTCTGGGGCCCCAGTTCGCGCGCCAGGCGCACCATGTGCGCCAGCGGCGACTCGCCGGTCTGCAGCACGTCCAGCTCCTGCTGTGCGAAGTAGCCGATGCTCAGTCCCTTGCCTTCGGTGATGGTCCCGGCCAGCGGCACCAGGTCGCGCGCCACGGTCTTGACGAAGGTTGACTTGCCCTGGCCGTTGGCGCCCAGGATGCCGATGCGCTGGCCCGCCAGCACCGACTTGCTGATGTCGCGCAGGATGGTGCGCGGCGTGCCGCCATTGGCCTCGGACGCGGGGTAGCCAAAGTCCACGTCCTGGACGGCCAGCATGGGGTTGGGCAGGTTGGCCGGTTCCTTGAAGCTGAAGGTGAAGTCGGCCTCGGCCAGCACCGGGCCGATCTTTTCCATGCGCTCCAGGGCCTTGACCCGGCTTTGCGCCTGCTTGGCCTTGCTGGCCTTGGCCTTGAAACGTGCGATGAATTTCTGCAGGTGGGCGATCTTGTCCTGCTGCTTGTTGAACGAGGCCTGCTGCAGCTCCAGCTGCTGGGCGCGCAGGGTTTCGAACGCGCTGTAGTTGCCGCCGTAGCGGGTGAGCTTGGCGTTTTCGATGTGCACGGTGACGTCGGTCACCGCGTCGAGGAATTCCCGGTCGTGGCTGATGACGATCATGGTGCCGGGGTACTTGCGCAGCCAGGCTTCGAGCCAGACCAGGGCGTCCAGGTCCAAGTGGTTGGTGGGCTCGTCGAGCAGCAGCAGATCGGACGGGCACATCAGCGCGCGCGCCAGTTGCAGCCGCATGCGCCAGCCGCCCGAGAAGCTGTCGACTGGCCGGTCCAGCTCGTGCGGCTTGAAACCCAGGCCCAGGATCAGCGCCTGCGCGCGCGGCACGGCGTCGTGGTCGCCGGCATCGGCCAGGTCGCTGTAGGCATGCGCGATGGCCATGCCGTCGTCGGCGGCCTCGGCGCTGACCAGCGCGGCGTGCGCCTCCATCAGGCGTGTGTCGCCCGCGAGCACGAAGGCGGTGGCGCTTTCGCTGGTCTCCGGCATGTGCTGCGCGACTTGTGCCATGCGCCACTGGCGCGGAATCTCGAAGTCGCCGCCGTCTTCGTGCAGGTTGCCGGCCAGCAGGGCGAACAGCGTGGACTTGCCGGCGCCATTGCGCCCGACCAGGCCGGCTTTTTCGCCGGGGTTGAGGATGAGGTTGGCCTGGTCCAGCAGCACCTTGGTGCCGCGGCGCAGGACGATGTTTTTGAGGACGATCATGGCGAAAAAGGTTGAACCGGCGCGGGGCGCCGGCTCAGGAAAAGGTCAGGCCCGTGCGGCCCATTGCACGAGGGCGTGGCGCGTGAGCAGCAGCACCGGGTCGTCTCCGGCGGAGGTTTCGAGCCAGAAGGTCTCCAGCCCGGGAAAGGCCGTTTCGTAGAAGGCGCGTTCGTTGCCGATCTCCAGCACCAGCGCGCCTTCGGCCGTGAGCAGGGTGGGCGCCTGGCGCAGCAGGCCGCGGATGAAGTCCATGCCGTCGGTGCCGCCGGCCAGGGCCAGTTCGGGTTCGGCGCGGTATTCGGCGGGCAGGGCGGCCATGCTCTGCGCGTTGACGTAGGGCGGGTTGCACAGGATGAGCTCGAACGGCCCGCGCGCGCGCAACTCGGGTGCGGCCAGGCCGTCGGATTCGACCAGGGCCAGGCGCGTGGCCAGCGCGTGCCGGTCCACGTTGATGCAGGCCACGGCCAGTGCGTCGCACGAGATGTCGCTACCCGTCACGCGTGCGTCGGGCCAGGCCAGCGCGGCCAGGCTGCCGTTGCCGGTGCACAGGTCGAGCACGGCGAAGGATTCGGGTCGGCCGCTTTCGGCCACGGCGCGTTCAAGCCAGGCGTCGAGGCTGCCATCGGCGATCAGCTCGGCGATGAAGCTGCGCGGCACGATGGCGCGTTCGTCCACGTAGAAGGGCACGCCCTGCAGCCAGGCTTCACGCGTGAGGTAGGCGGCGGGTTTGCGCGTGGCGATACGTTCGCCGACGAGCGCGTCGATGGCGGCGGCTTCCTCGGCACTGACCGGGCGCTGCGCGAGGCTGTCGTCCGCCAGGTCATCGAGCAGGCTGTCCAGCGGCAGGCCCAGGCGCCAGAGCACCAGCCAGGTGGCTTCGTCGTGCGCGTTGGTGGTGCCGTGGCCAAAGCTCACGCCGGCGTCGGTCAGCCGCTGGGCTTGCTGCGCGATGGCGTCGGCCAGGATCAGAGGGGCAGTCATGGTCAATCAGGCCACCAGTTTTTCGAGCAGGCGGCGGTAGACGTTCTTGAGTGGCTCGATGTCGGCCAGCGCAATGTTCTCGTCGATCTTGTGGATGGAGGCGTTGGGCGGGCCGAACTCCACCACCTGCGGGCAGATCTGCGCGATGAAGCGGCCGTCGCTGGTGCCGCCGCTGGTGGACAGCTCGGTGGCGATGCCGGTTTCTTCGGTGATCGCGGCTTCGAGCGCGTCGACCAGCGGGCCGCGCGACGTGAGAAAGGGCAGGCCGCCCAGCGTCCACTTGAGGTCGAAGTCGAGCTCGTGGCGGTTGAGCGTCTCGTGCACGCGGCGCTGCAGCGCCTCGGGCGTGGATTCGGTGCAGAAGCGGAAATTGAAGTCCACCACCACGTCGCCCGGGATGATGTTGCTCGCACCCGTGCCGCCGTGGATGTTGCTGACCTGCCAGCTCGTGGGCGGGAAAAATTCGTTGCCGCGGTCCCATTCGGTGGCGACCAGTTCGGTCAGCGCCGGGGCCAGCAGGTGGATGGGGTTGCGCGCCAGGTGCGGGTAGGCGATGTGGCCCTGCACGCCCTTGACCGTCAGGCGCCCGCTCATGGTGCCGCGGCGGCCGTTCTTGATGGTGTCGCCGGTGCGTGTGGTGGCGGTGGGCTCGCCCACCACGCACCATTCGAGCGGCTCGCCACGCGCCTTGAGCGCGTTGCAGACGACGACCGTGCCGTCGTGCGCCGGGCCTTCCTCATCGCTGGTGATCAGCAGGGCGATGTTGTGCTGAGGTGCGTGGCCGGCGGCCAGCAGTTCCTCGATGGCGACGACGAAGGCGGCAATCGACGTCTTCATGTCGCTGGCGCCGCGCCCGTACAGGCGGCCGTCGCGCACGGTGGGTTTGAACGGGTGGCTGCCCCATTGCTCGACAGGGCCGGTGGGCACCACGTCGGTGTGGCCCGCAAACGCCAGGGTCTTGGCTTGCGCGCCCAGGCTGCCCGCGCGCCGCGCCCACAGGTTGGTCACGCGGAAATCATCCGGGCCGCTGACGATGCTTTCGCATTCAAAACCCAGCCGCGCCAGCCGCTTGGCCAGCAGGGCCTGGCAACCCTGGTCGTCAGGGGTCACGGAAGGCCGGGCGATGAGGTCCTGGGCGAGGGTGAGGGTGGCGGTCATGGACGTTGTGTTCTTGTCGTGGTGAGAGGGCCGGCATGCGGCCGAGCCGCCGATTCTAGTGGGCAGGCGCAGTCCAGGCCGTGGGCTGAATCGGCCAGGCAGGCAGGAGGGACGGGGAGGCGATGCCGTTGGCAGGCGCTCCGGCGGTCGTTTACTTGGTAGACAGGCGTTCGATCATTCGGGTTTGCCAGCCAGGACCCGTGGATTTCCAGCGCTCCAGGATCGAAACCGGAATGCGCAGAGAGATGGCCTCTTTGGGTTCGCCAACGACTGGGCGGCCGCGCTTGCGGGCGATCAGTTCGCCCACGCGGCGGTTCTCGTCTGCCGCAACGGGGTCGGCGTTTGCTTCGCGGCGCACGCGGGCCCAGTCGGAGCGGTCTTCGCCCTGGGCGCTGGCGGCGCGCATCTCGGCGCTAGTCATCGAAGTGATTTTCGAGCCACGCATGGTAAATGCTCCGTTCAGTTCGTTTGGCCGGGCGAAAACTCAGGACGCGGCAGCGGTCTTCGCCCGGAATGAAAACCACCGACAGGACGGCCAGGACATCGAACACATAGGCGAAAGCCTGTTGACGAGCCTGTCCGTTGCGCGGACTGTCCACGATGAGGACGTAGTCGCTCTCCAGGACGGTGTAGGCGCTGACAAAGTCCAGGCCGTGCTTGGCCAGATTGGTCGCCCGCTTGGCCTCGTCCCATTCGTAGATCATGAAGAGTTATTGTATATATGTATATACAAAACTCAAGAGCACCCACCCAGGTCTGCCAGGCCGCTGCCATTGGGCGGGAAAGTCTGTTGCCAAAGAAAAAGGCCGCGCCCCTGCGGGACGCGGCCTGCCGGCCGGAGCCTGTGGCGCGCGATCAGTCGCGCAGCAGATCGTTCAGGCTGGTCTTGGCACGGGTCTGGGCGTCCACGCGCTTGACGATGATGGCGGCGTACAGGCTGTAGGCGCCGTCGTTCTTGGGCAGGCTGCCCGAGATCACGACCGAGCCGGCGGGCACGCGGCCGTAGGTGATCTCGCCGGTGGCGCGGTCGTAGATCGGGGTGCTCTGGCCGATGTACACACCCATGGAGATGACCGAGTTTTCCTCGACGATCACGCCTTCGACGATTTCCGAGCGTGCGCCGATGAAGCAGTTGTCCTCGATGATGGTCGGGTTGGCCTGCAGGGGCTCGAGCACGCCGCCCAGGCCCACGCCGCCGGACAGGTGCACGTTCTTGCCGACCTGCGCGCAGGAGCCGACGGTGGCCCAGGTGTCGACCATGGAGCCTTCGTCCACATAGGCGCCGATGTTGACGTAGGACGGCATCAGGATCACGTTCTTGGCCAGGAAGCTGCCGCGGCGGGCGACGGCCGGGGGCACCACGCGCACGCCGGTGGCCTTCATGGCTGCTTCGTCGAGGTCGGCGAACTTGGTGGGCACCTTGTCGAAGAAGGCCAGGTCGCCAGCGCGCACGAATTCGTTGTCCTTGAGGCGGAAGGACAGCAGCACGGCCTTCTTGACCCACTGGTGCACGGTCCACTGGCCCACGGCTTCGCGCGTGGCCACGCGCAGCGTGCCACGGTCGAGCTCGCCCAGCACGTGCTCGACGGCGTCCACGACTTCCTTGGGGGCGGAGGCGGGCGAGATCTGGGCACGGTTTTCCCAGGCGTTTTCGATGATGGTTTGCAGTTGTTGGCTCATGATGAGTCGCAGGTTGGGATAAAACGAGGAGCAGCGGCCGCGCGGGGCGGCCTGGCGTCGATCAGGCCGGGCGGCCTTCGGCGACGAAGCGGGCGATGCGTTCGGCGGCTTCGACGCATTCGGCGGTCCCGGCCACCAGCGCCATGCGCACGCGGCCGGCGCCCGGGTTGCGTCCGGCGGCCGTGCGGGCCAGGTAGCTGCCGGGCAGAACCGTCACATTGTATTGGGCGTAGAGGTCGCGCGCGAAAGCCTCGTCGTCCTGGCCGTAGGCGGCGGGAATGCCGGCCCACAGGTAAAAGCTCGCGTCGGGCAGGCGCACGTCCAGGTGCGGTGCCAGGATGGGCGTGACGGCGGCGAACTTGTCGCGGTAGAGCGCGCGGTTGGCCTCGACGTGGGCCTCGTCGCCCCAGGCCGCGATGCTGGCGGCGGCCACCATGCCGCTCATGGCGCAGCCGTGGTAGGCGCGGTAGAGCAGGAATTGTTTGAGGATGTCGGCGTCGCCTGCCACGAAGCCGCTGCGCAGGCCGGGCACGTTGCTGCGCTTGGACAGGCTGGTCAGCGCGATCAGCCGGCGGAAGTCCGTGCGGCCCAGGCGCGCGGCGGCTTCCAGGCCACCCAGCGGCGGCTCGTCGCGGAAGTAGATTTCGCTGTAGCACTCGTCGGAGGCAATCACGAAGCCGTGGCGGTCGCTGAGCTCGAAGAGCTGCTGCCACTCGGCCAGCGGCATGACCGCGCCGGTCGGGTTGCCGGGCGAGCAGACGAAGACCATCTGCGTGCGCGCCCACACCTCGGCGGGCACGCTGGACCAGTCCACGGCAAAGTTGCGGGCCGGGTCGCTCGGCGCGTAGAAGGGCTCGGCGCCGGCCAGCAGTGCCGCGCCTTCATAGATTTGATAGAACGGGTTGGGACAGACCACGACCGGCCGCGACCCCGACGCGCTGGGCGCGACCACGGCCTGAGTCAGCGCGAACAGAGCCTCGCGCGAACCGGTGACGGGCAGCGTCTGGCTTTGCGCGTCGATCTCGATGGCGTAGCGCTGGCGCAGCCAGGCGCCGAAGGCCTCGCGCAGCGCCGGGCTGCCGGCCGTGGGCGGGTAGGCGGCCAGCGCCGCGGTGTTGGCCGCCAGCGCCTCCAGGATGAAGGGCGGCGTGGCGTGCTTGGGCTCGCCAATGCCCAGGCTGATGGGCCGGTGGGCCGCGTCGGGCACGACGCCTGCGAACAGCTTGCGCAGGCGCTCGAAGGGGTAGGGATGGAGCTGGTCCAGCAGCGGGTTCATAGGGCCAGGATTATCCACCGCCCCTGCAAGGAACCTGCGCCGACCGGCGGACTCCGACTTTGACGCCGCCGCCGCTGCGTGGAAAGATGGCCGTCAGGCCGACACACGGCCCGGCCGGGACGCGGCGTATCCAAGGAGAGGTTGCACATATATGAATCAACGCAAGGAATCATCGGGCCACTGGTGGGTCGCGCTCGTGGTCGTCGGGCTGCTGCTGGCCGGCGGCTATTACTGGCTGTTCCTGCGCGAGGTGCCGGAGCCCGCGCCCACGGCCGTTTCGGCCCCCGAAGCGGCGCCCGAGCCGGCGCCCTCCGCATCGCTGCCTTCGGCGCCCGCCTATCCCGTGGCCCCCGAGGAGGCCGCCCCCGATCCGGCCGCCAAGCCGCTGCCAGGTGATGCGCGCGGCGCCGAATCCTATTTCAGCGGCGAACTGGGCCGGCTGCTGGCCGGCTCGCCCCTGCTGGGCTGGCTGCACCTGGACGACTTCGCGCGGCGCGTGGTGGCCACGGTGGACAACCTGCCGGGCCGCCACGTCGCGCCCATGGTCTGGCCCGTGCAGTCCACGCCCGAGCGCCTGGCCGTGGCCGAGCACGACGGCAAGACCACACTCGACGCCCGCAACGCCGAGCGCTACCGGCCGCTGGTGCAGGCCTTCGCCGCCGTCGACACGGCCCGCGCGGTGGCGCTGTACCGGCGCGCCTATCCGCTGTTCCAGAAGGCCTATGAAGACCTGGGCTACCCCGGCCGCTACTTCAACGACCGGCTGGTGCAGGTGATCGACCACCTGCTGGCCACGCCTGATCTGCCCGACCCGATCGCCGTGGTGCTGCCGCCCATCAACCCGGCCGATGGCGCCAGCGCCCCGCAGCGCCCCTGGGTGCGCTACGAGTTCGCCGACCCGACGCTGGAAAAACTCTCGTCCGGCCAGAAGATCATGCTGCGCATGGGCGCGGCCAACCGCACCGTGGTCAAGGCCAAGCTGCGCGAGTGGCGCACAGCGGTGACCGCCACGGCGCCGCGCTGAGATTGACCTCATACGCCCGGCCTTATAGAGACCCGGACCGCTTGCGCTAAGCTCGCCGCCCATGAAAGCCTATCGCGCCGCCCTGCTGCGTTTCGACGCCAACCGCCAGCCCCTGTACGACACCAACGGCCTGCTGGTGGTGGGCGACGACGGGCGCATTGCCGACGTGGGCAACTGGCAGGCGCTGCGCGAGCGCTACGCGCAGGTGCCCACCGAGCACCTGCCCGGCCGCATCCTGGCGCCGGGTTTTGTGGACATGCACATCCACTACCCGCAGACCGACGTGATCGGCTCGCCCGCCGACGGCCTGCTGCCCTGGCTGCAGAACTACACCTTCCCACACGAAAGCCGCTTCGCCGACGCCCAGCACGCGGGCGAGGCGGCCGACTTCTTCATCGAGGAACTGCTGCGCAATGGCGTGACCAGTGCGCTGGTGTTCTCGACCTCGCACGTGGCGTCGGTCGACGCGCTCTTTTCCCTGGCCGAGATGCGCGGCCTGCGGCTGATCACCGGCAAGTGCCTGCAGGACCGCTTCTGCCCCGAAGGCGTGCTTGACGACACCGAGCAGGGCTTGCGCGATTCCGAGACGCTGATCCAGCGCTGGCACGGGCGCGGGCGCCTGGGCTACGCCATCACGCCGCGTTTTGCGCCCACCAGCACCGACGCGCAACTGGCCGGCGCGGGCGAGCTGGCGCGCCAGTACCCCGACGTCTGGATCCAGTCGCACGTGGCCGAGAACCTGGCCGAGGTGCGCTGGGTGGCCGAGCTGTTCCCGCAGGCGCGCAGCTACCTGAGCGTCTACGACGATTTCGGCCTGATGCGCGAGCGCGCGGTGTACGCGCACTGCATTCATTTCGACGACACCGACCGCGCGCTCATGCGCGACAAACGCACGGCCGCAGCCGTCTGCCCGACGAGCAACCTGTTTCTGGGCAGTGGATTCTTCGATTACGACGCACTGGCGCGCCAGCCCTTCCTGCACGGCCTGGCCAGCGACGTGGGCGGTGGCACCAGCTTCAGTCCTTTTCACACCATGCTGGCGGCCTACTACGCGGGCCGCGAGGGCCTGACCAAGGGCGGCCTGAGCCTGCCCCCGGCCGAGCTGTGGTGGCAGCACACGGCAGGCGCGGCCCAGGCGCTGGGCCTGGGCGGTGTGGTGGGCAATCTGGCGGTGGGCTGCGAGGCCGATTTCATCGTGCTCGACCCGGCCGCCACGCCGCTGCTGGCGCGCCGCACGGGCCAGGCCTCGAACCTGGACGAGCTGCTGTTCGCCATGATCGTGCTGGGCGACGACCGGCTGGTCGAACGCACCGTGATCGCCCAGGTGGCCTGAGCGCGCGGGGCATCCTGGGGCGGGAGCGCCGCTCGCATCTAAAATGCGCGGCAATCCTAGGAATCCCCAGCATGAGCATCAAGAGCGACAAGTGGATCCGCCGCATGGCGGAAAACGAGGGCATGATCGACCCCTTCGAGCCCGGCCAGATCCGCACCAACGCCGACGGCCACAAGATCGTGAGCTATGGCACCAGCAGCTACGGTTACGACATCCGCTGCGCGCCTGAATTCAAGATCTTCACCAACATCCACAGCACGGTGGTGGACCCGAAGAACTTCGACGAGAAGAGCTTCGTCGATTTCCACGGCGACTCCTGCATCATCCCGCCCAACAGCTTCGCGCTGGCGCGCACGGTCGAGTACTTCCGCATTCCGCGCAACGTGCTGACCATCTGCCTGGGCAAGAGTACCTATGCGCGCTGCGGCATCATCGTCAACGTCACGCCTTTCGAGCCCGAATGGGAAGGCTATGTGACGCTGGAGTTCAGCAACACCACGCCGCTGCCGGCCAAGATCTACGCGGGCGAAGGCTGCGCGCAGGTGCTGTTTTTCGAGAGCGACGAGGTGTGCGAGGTCAGCTACAAGGACCGGGGCGGCAAGTACCAGGGCCAGCATGGGGTGACGCTGCCCAAGACCTGAACACGCTTGTGCGTGTGGGCTGAGCGGCCTGCGGTGCGGTGGTGCCGAGGCTCCCAGCCCCGGCCCGCAGCCTCTACGCCTGGGGCTGCAGGCGGCATCGCGTGGTCAAGCAAGAGCCCATCCCAGTGACAGCGTGGACGGGCTTGGCCCGGCCGGTGCTGTCGCCCCCCAGTGGGGGCTGAGGTCAGCGGCTCCAAGTCTGCCTGCGCAGACTTGGACGGACCAAAGAGCCCCGGCCTCTGGCCGGGAGCGCCGGGTATACAGGCGCTTCGGGGGGCGTCTAAATGTCACCCATCATGGCCACGAGCTTGATTTCCACGTACTCGTCGATGCCGTGGTGCGAGCCCTCGCGGCCCAGGCCTGATTGTTTGACACCGCCGAAGGGTGCTTCGATGGTCGAGATCATGCCGGTGTTGACGCCCACCATGCCGTATTCCAGCGCTTCGGCCACACGCCAGACGCGGCCGATGTCGCGGCTGTAGAAGTAGGCGGCCAGGCCGTAGATGGTGTCGTTGGCCAGGCGGATCACGTCGGCCTCGTCCTTGAACTTGATGACCGAGGCCACCGGGCCGAAGGTTTCTTCCTGCGCGCACAGCATGTCGCTGGTCACGTCGGCCAGCACCGTGGCCTGGAAGAACTGGCCGCTGATGCGCGTGCCGCCGGCCAGCACACGTGCGCCGCGCGACTGCGCGTCGGCCACGTGGCGCTCGACCTTCTCGACGGCCGACGGCTCGATCAGCGGGCCCACCGCGACGCCGGCATCAAAGCCGTTGCCGACCTTGATCTCCTTGGACTTCTCGGCCAGGCGCGCCACGAACTGCTCGTAGATGCCTTCCTGCACGTAGAAGCGGTTGGCCGCCACGCAGACCTGGCCGGCGTTGCGGTACTTGGCCGAAAGCGCGCCCTTGACGGCGGAGTCGAGGTCGGCGTCGTCGAACACCACAAAGGGCGCGTTGCCGCCCAACTCCAGCGACAGCTTCTTGATCGTGTCGGCGCTTTGTTTCATGAGGATGCGGCCGACTTCGGTCGAGCCGGTGAAGCTCAGGTGGCGCACCACGGGCGAGTCGGTCAGCACCTTGCCCACGGCGATGGACTGGTCGGCATCGGCCGACAGCACGTTCAGCACGCCCGCCGGAATGCCCGCGCGCACGGCCAGTTCAGCCACGGCCAGCGCGGTCAGCGGGGTTTGCTCGGCGGGCTTGATGACGACGGTGCAACCGGCGGCCAGCGCCGGGGCCACCTTGCGCGTGATCATGGCCAGCGGGAAGTTCCACGGCGTGATCGCCGCGCATACGCCGATGGGCTGCTTGATGACGACCAGGCGGCGGCCGTTGTCGGTGGACGGCACGGTTTCGCCGTAGAGGCGGCGGCCTTCCTCGGCAAACCACTCGACGAAGCCGGCGGAGTAGGCGACTTCGCCCTTGGCCTCGGGGAAGGGCTTGCCTTGTTCGGCCGTCATGATGCGGGCCAGGTCGTCGGTGTGGGCCAGGATCAGGTCGTACCACTTGCGCAGGATCAGGCTGCGCTCGCGGGCCGTCTTGTTGCGCCAGGCGGGCCAGGCCTTGTCGGCGGCGGCAACGGCGGCTTCGGCTTCAGCGGGACCGGCGTTGGCCACGTCGGCCAGCTTCAGGCCGGTGGCGGGGTCGATCACGTCGAACTGGGCCGTGGTCTGGACCCATTGGCCATCGATCAGGCTGCCGGTCTTGAGCAGGTCGGGGTCGTTGAGCAGGGCGAGGGGAGAGGTCTTGGTGTCCATGGGGCAAAGGATGAGAGAGGAAGAAGGAGGGCGGGGCGCGTGGGCGTGGAAAAAGTGCATCACACGCTCTAGATGGGTCAGTCTATTCAAAACCGGAAAGCCGTGCTGGCGGCTCGGGTGGCGGGCTGTTCGGTGCCTGGTGGGGCCGGTTCGATGGCTGTGGCTTTGTTTGTAGGAGAATCGATTGTCGATTTCTTCATATAGATAATGAAAACAGCCGAAGCCGTGGTGACCGATGCCGCTCCTGTCGCCGACCACTTGTTCAACCAATCGCTCGAAAAGGGACTGGCCGTGCTTTGCGCTTTCGATGCCGCGCACCGCACGCTGACCCTGGCCGAGCTGGCGGCGTTGACCGGCATGAGCAAGGCCTCGGCCCAGCGCACCGTCCACACGCTGCAGGTGCTGGGTTATGTGGGCAAGCATCCCCAGACGCGGCGTTTTCAACTGCTGCCCAAGGTGATGGACCTGGGCTTCAATTACGTGGCAGGCCATCCGCTGATCCAGGCCGCGCACCCGTACATGGCGCAGCTCGCCAACGCGAGCGGCGAGACCGCGAGCCTGACCGAGCCGGTCGGGTCGGACATGGTGTATGTCTCGCAGCTGCTGACCGCCAAGTTCATCCCCATGCTCACGCCCGTGGGCATGCGCATTCCGATGTACTGCACCAGCTCGGGCCGGGCCTATCTCAGCCGCCTGCCGGACGACGAAGTGCGGGCCTTGCTGCGGCAGTCGCCGCGTCCGGCCCGCACGCCCCACACGTTGACGGACGAGGGCGCCATCCTGGCTGCCGTTGCCGACTGCCGCCGTGTCGGCTATGCCGTCAATTGCGAGGAGCTGTTCCTGGGCGATATGGGCATTGCCGCGCCCGTGGTCAGCCGGCGTGGGCAGGTGTTGGGCGCCATCCACGTGTCGCCGCCGACCAGCCGCTGGACGATGGACGAGGCGCGCCAGCGGCTGGCGCCCATGGTGCTGGAATGCGCGCGGGCGATCTCGGACGCGGTGGGCAGCCTGTAGCGCACCTCGGCGCGGTCGGCCGTCGCGATGCCCGTCAGCCCAGCCCCAGCATGGCCTTGAGGCCATGGTCGGCCGCCGGGCCGTTGAGGCCGACATGGCGTTCGAGGTCTTCCAGGTGCCGGGCCATCAGGCGGGCCGCGCCGTCGCCGTCGCCGCGCGCCAGGCAGTCCACGATCTGGTCGTGCTCGTGGTGCTCGCAGGCGGCGTTGCCGGGGGGCTGGTAGAGCGCGACGATGAGCGAGCAGCGCGAGACCATCTCGACCAGATAGCGCTGCAGGATGGGGTTGCGCGCCAGTTCGCCGATCTTGAGGTGGAAGCTGCTGGCCAGCCGCGCCCAGGCCGGCTGGTTGAAGCGGTGCATCACGTCGTGCTCGGCCTTGAGCTGCTGGCGCAGGGCGGCGATGTCCTCGGGCGTCACGCGTTGCGCGGCCAGCCGCACCAGCGTGTCTTCCAGGCCGCGCCGCGCCTCGAAGATGTGGTGGGTTTCCTCGGGGGTCGGCACGGCGACGATGGCGCCGCGATTGGGGCGCAACTGAACCACGTGGTCGTGCGCCAGCCGCTGCAGTGCCAGCCGCACGGTGGCGCGTGTGGTGCCGAACAGCTCGCACAGCTTGGCCTCGGGCAGCTTGGTGCCGGGTGCCAGGCGCTGGTCCATGATGCTGTCGAACACGGTGCGGTAGATGCGTGCCTCGATGCTGTCGTCATCGTTGGCGCCCGCTTCGGCGGTGGCCAGGGCGACGTTCGCGTGCGCCACGCCGTTGGCCTCGGGTTGGGCCGCGGGACGTTGGCGGCGGGATGGAGCGGGGGATAGCGGCTTGCCGGTCATGATGGGCGCAAAGCTTACTCTGATCAGGCGGGGCGGGCGGCGCTCGCGGCCCCGCTGCACGCGGCTACAACTGGCGCGCCACGCGCGTGGCCAGCCGGATCAGCGCCAGGTCGCTGCCCGCAGGGCCGAGCAGCGACACGCCCAGCGGCAGGCCGTCTGCGCCGTGCAGCGGAATGCTGACCTGCGGCAAGCCGGCCAGGCCGGCAATGCAGGTCATGCGCAGTGTGCGCACGCGCACCGCGTCGACCGCTTCGGGCAGGGCATCGCGCAGCGGCGCGGCGCTGGCGGCCGACGGCAGCACGGCCAGGCCGTCGCGGCCCAGCCAACTGCGGACCTGGGCGGCGATGCGGGCAGCGGCGGCGCGCGCGGCCTGAGCGGCCTCGGGGGTGATGGTGCTGGCATGGCGCCAGCGTGCGGCGATGGGCGGCGCAAAGCCGGGGTCGTTGTGGCTGATCCAGGCGCCGTGCGTGGCCCAGCCGTCGAAGGCCGAGGCGGTCACGTAGGTTTGCCGCCAGTCGTCCAGGGCACCGGGCTCGCCAGCTGCGCCAGACGCTTGCCAGGCGGTGGGCGCGCAGTTCAACTCTCGCGCCAGTGCCTGGGTCACTTGCTGCACAAGCGGGGCGAAGGCAACGTCGGCCTCGGCGCAGGCGTCTTCCAGAACAAAAAGGCGGCGGAAATCGCCGTCGTGCGTGGGCAGAAGGGTTGCGCCGACTTTCTCGAACGTGGCGGCGTCGTGCGCCAGCCAGGTGCAGGTGTCGAACAGCGGGTGCAAGGCCACCATGTGCTCACGCGAGAGCAGGCCGTGCGTGGTGCGCAGCCCCCACAGGCTGCAGTAGCTGGCCGGCACGCGCGTGGAGCCGCCGGTGTCGGTGCCCAGCGCAAAGTCCACCAGCCGCGCGGCCACGGCGGCGGCCGAGCCGCTCGACGATCCGCCCGTCACACGGCCGGGCGCGGCGGCATTGAGCGGTGTGCCGTAGTGAATGTTGTCGCCCTGGATGCTGTAGGCCAGTTCGTCGGTCAGCACCTTGCCCATGAGCGAGGCGCCAGCGCCGAGCAGCCGGTCGACCAGCGGGCTGCTGGCCGTGGGAATCGGGTGGGACGCAAGCCACGCGGGGTTGCCGGCGCCGGTCGGGTGGCCGGCGACGTCGTACACGTCCTTGGCCGCGAAGCGCAGGCCGTCGAGCGCGCCGTGGGCGTGCGGCGCAATGACGAAGCGACCGTGCGGCACCCAGGCGCCCACGGTGTCGTCGATGGGGAAATCATTCAAGTCGGTCATGGCGTGGTTCAACAGGTCGTCGATCAAAAAGGTCAGGAGGGGCGGGCGGCCAGGGTGTCCTGCGCATGGCGGCAGATGGCGCCGGGCGTGGTCAGCCAGATCTCGCCCCGGTCGCGTGCGCGGGCCAGGTGTTCGAGCGCGCGGCGCAGGTGGCGCAGGCGGTAGGGCTGGCCGATGATGTAGGGGTGCAGCGCGATGCCCATGACCAGCGGCTGGCGTGCCGACTGGGCGAGCATCTCGTCGAGGTTGTCGATGGTCATCTGCGCGAAGTCAACTGCGCTCATGCGGCGCGCAACGATGGCTGGGATGTCGTTGAGCTCCTGCGGGTAGGGCACGGACCACAGCACGCCGCCGTTGCGTGTGCGCATGGGCAGCGGCTGGTCGTCATGGCACCAGTTGAGGGTGTAGCGGTAGCCGGTCTCGGCCAGCAGGTCGGGCGTGAGCCGGCTCTCGGAGATCCAGGGCGAGAGCCAGCCCTGCGGGGCCACGCCGGTTTCGCGCGCGATGCGGTCGCGGCAGCGCGCGAGCAGGTGGCGCTCGGCGGCTTCGGGCCAGTCGCCTTGCCGCTCGGCATTGGTGTGGCCGTGGCCCACGATCTCGTCGCCACGCGCGGCGCAGGCCGCCAGCAGGTCGGGGCAGTGGTCGTAGAGCGCGGTGTTGACCAGCGCCGCGCCGGGCAGCGCCAGTTTGTCGAACAGGTCCAGGCAGCGCCAGGCGCCGACGCGGTTGCCGTATTCGCGCCAGGCGTAGTTCAGCACGTCGGGCTCGGGCGAGACCGGGCCGATGGCCGCGCCCAGCCCCTCGCCGAAAGCGAAGTGTTCGAGGTTCAAGCCCAGGTACACCGCCAGCCGCGCGCCGTTGGGCCAAGCGTAGTCCGGGCGCTGGCCGATGGGCTGGTAGTCGAAGCGGCCATGCGTGGGCAGCAAGCCGCCGTAAGCCGTGCTCATGGCGTTGGCCCGCCGTTGCTGGCGCCTTGGCGGTCGAGCAGCCATTCGGCGCTGTCGTTCCACACGTCCATCTGCACGATCAGTCCATGGCGCACGACGTAGCGGTCGACGTAGCGGTTGCCTTCGAAGGGCGTGCCGTCGGGCCAGGCGCCGTGCAGGGTGCCCAGGCTGTAGACCACGGTTTCCTCGGGCGTGCCGCCGGCCACCACCTCGGTTCGTTCGATGCGTTTCTTGACCCAGGCGTAGCGGCTCGCATTGAAGGCCGCGCAGTCGGCCGGCGTCTTCATCGCGCGGCCGCCGGTGAAGCGGATGCGCAAGTCGTCCGAGATGAAGCCCCGCACGCCCTCGGGGTCCGGAATCATCAGGATGCGCAGGTATTCGTCGACCAGTTCGGCGGGGCCCAGGCCGTGGGCGGGCGCGGGGTCGTGGGGCGTTGCCGGGCCCCGATTCGATGCATGTTCCATGATTTTTTCTCCGAAGTGGTGCAAGGCCGGGCACGGCGGCCCGTGGGGTGCACGGTTTTTGATGCGTGCAAATGGTGTGCCAAATTGTCGACAATTTATTAATCAACGTGTTTTCAATAAATTTGATGAATTGTCGACTCTGGCATGGCGATTGCGTGTGGAGCGCCATTCCCAACCTGGTTCACGAGGAGCGTTGCCATGCCGGTCACCCGTTTTCCCCCTTTCGCTGTATCCGCTGCTTCTGCTGTGTTGGCGCGACCCCGACACCCTGCCAGCAAACGTCGTCGCGCGCTGGCCGTGGCGGTTGGCGCGCTGGCGCTGTGGGGCACTGCTGCGGCCTGGGCGGTCGAGCCGATCAAGATCGGGTTGGTGACGGCCTTGTCAGGCCAGTCGGCGTTGGCCGGCGAGTCGATCACGCGTGGCATTTCGGTGGCGATCGACGAGATCAATGCCAAGGGCGGCCTGCTGGGCGGGCGCCCGCTGGCGCTGGTGCGCCGCGACGACGAAGGCAACCCCGCCAAGGGCGCGGCCGCCGCGCGTGAGCTGATCCACCGCGAGAAGGTGGCGGTGCTGTTCGGTGGGCTCGATACGCCGGTGGCCACGGCCATCGTGCCGCTCATCAATCAGGCCGGGACACCGTTCATGGTGCCGTGGGCGGCAGGCACGCCGATCACCCGCAACGGCGCCACGCCCAACTACGCCTTCCGCGTCTCGGCGGTCGACGAGATCGTCGATGTGGCGATGCTGAACTACGCGCAGGCCACCTTCGCCGCGAAGAAGCCCGGCATGATCCTGGTCAACAACCCCTGGGGCGAATCCAACGAAAAAGGCCTGCGCGCGGCCATGACGGCCAAGGGCGTGCCGCTGGCGGGCGTCGAGAAGTTCGAGGCCAACGACGTCGACGTGGTGCCGCAGCTCACGCGGCTGAAGGCCGCGGGCGCCGACGCGCTGTTCATGGTCGGCAACGTGGGGCCGTCGGCGCAGGTCGTCAAGTCGCTGGATCGCATGGGCTGGCAGGTGCCGGTGGTCTCGCACTGGGGGCCCGCAGGCGGGCGCTTCACCGAGCTGGCCGGGGCGAACGCGAAGAACGTGCACTTTGTGCAGACCTACAGCTTCTTCGGCGCGGCCACGCCGGTGCGCGAGCGTGTGGTCCAGGCGCTGATGGCCAAGTACCCCGACATCAAGGGTCCCGAAAACATCACGCCCGCCGTGGGCGTGGCCAATGCCTACGACGCCATGCAGTTGTCGGCGCTGGCGATTGCGGCAGCCGGCTCGACCGAGGGCGCGGCCGTGCGCGAGGGGTTTCTGAAGATCGACCGCTATGAAGGCCTGATCAAGACCTACGTGCGGCCTTTCAATGAAGGCAACCACGACGCCCTGTCCGACCAGGATTACGTGTGGGCGCAGTTCATCGGCGATCGCATCCTGCCGGTGGCCACGGCCAAGTAAGCGCGGCTTGCACGCGCCATATCAAAACAGGGACAGGCTGGCGGGCGCCGGCGCGCGCCGCCAGCAGATGAGGAACAGATGATGATGATGTTGTTGTCTGCATGGATCAGCGGACTTGGCCTGGGCAGCATGTACGGGCTGATGGCGCTGGGTTTTTACGTGACCTACGCGGTCTCGGGCACGGTCAATTTCGCGCAGGGCAGCTTGATCTTGCCCCTGATTTACGGACACCTATCTAAGCGACATTGGCCAGCTCGTACTGCTCTGGGCTGAGGTAGCCCAGGGTCGAGTGCAGCCGGATCCGATTGTAGTCAACCTCAATGTAGTCAAACACATGAGCCTTGGCCTGCTCCCGTGTGGCGAGGTGTTCACCATGGATGGCCTCGACCTTCAGACTGTGGTTCCAACTCTCCATTGCTGCGTTGTCGTAGCAGTTGCCTCTGGCACTCATGCTGGCGATCAAAGCGTATTGCTCCAACAGGGCGCGGTGCTCGCGCGAGCAGTATTGGCTACCACGGTCAGTATGCACGATCACTCCCCGAGGCCGATTGCGAGCAAACAGCGCCATGCGCAGCGCGTCGCAAACCAGCGTAGC
>WNDQ01000028.1 GCA_009912175.1 Paracidovorax wautersii
CGTTTGAGCCGTGCATGTTCGGCCAACTCCAAGCGTTGTGCCTGATCGTCCTGGTCGTGCCGCCGCGCCTGGGCGCGCCAACTGTACAGCTGGGCAGGCTGCAACCCCAGATCACGAGCCACCGTGGTTACCCCTTCTGTGGCCGCTCGCAACAGTGCCTGCTGCCTGAACTCCAGGCTGAACTCCTGCCCCTTTCTGCCTGCCTTGCTCTTGGTCATCGTCCACCTCCTATTGCGATAGTTAATCGCTTATAGGGGTGTCCGTGAAACGGGGGCAAGATCATTCAGCCTCGAATGCCTGCTGAGAGTCGCCAAAAAATAAGCACCTAGACCGTGGAGCCTAAGTGCTTGATGCTGTTTTTGAATTCGATGGTCGGAGCGGAGAGATTCGAACTCCCGACCCACTGGTCCCAAACCAGTTGCGCTACCAGGCTGCGCTACGCTCCGATGCCAAGCCGGCGATTCTACCGTGTTTTGAGTGGCTAACCGGCTTGGCGCTCAGCGCCGGGCGTATTGCTGGGCGCCGAACAGGATGTCGTGGGCGCGGGGGTCGGTGACCGGTTTGCGGGCTTGGGCCAGGACGGCCACGCCGCGCTGTACGGCCGGGCGGGCCTCGATGGTGTCGTACCAGCGCTGCAGATGCGGGTAGTCGGCCAGCTCGATGCCCTGGTTGCGCCAGTTGCGCAGCCAGGGGTAGGTGGCGATGTCGGCAATGGTGTAGGTGTCGCCCGCGAGGTAGGCGGCCGTGCTCAGGCGCTTGTCGATGACGCCGTACAGGCGCTTGGCCTCGTTGGTGTAGCGGTCGATGGCGTAGGGCAGTTTTTCAGGGGCGTACTGGCGGAAGTGGTGGTTCTGCCCGAGCATGGGGCCGACGCCGCCCATCTGGAACATCAGCCATTGCAGGGCGTCGTACTTGCCGCGCACGTCGTCGGGCAGGAAGCGGCCCGTCTTGCCTGCCAGGTAGAGCAGGATGGCGCCCGATTCGAACAGCGAGATCGGCTGGCCGTCCGGCCCGTTGGGGTCGACGATGGCCGGGATCTTGTTGTTGGGGCTGATGCGCAGGAAGTCGGGCTGGAACTGGTCGCCCGCGCCAATGTTGATGGCATGCACGCGGTAGGGCAGCCCGGTTTCCTCGAGCAGGATGTGGACTTTGTGGCCGTTGGGCGTGGGCCAGGTGTAGACGTCGATGGGGGTGTCTGCGGAGCTGGGCAGTGGCATGGCGTAAAGCGAAAGAGTGGACGAGGGTTGAGAGACTCGCCACGCAATCTACGCGTTTTGCCGAAAGTCTGCAGACGCTGGAGGGTCAGTGCGCTTCGGCGCTGGCCACCCCCAGGAGCGAGTCGCGGTTGCGCACCACCAGGCCGCCTGGTTCGATGCGGATGAGCTGCTCGCGCTCCAGGGCCTTGAGCTCCTGGTTGACGCGCTGGCGCGAGGCGCCGAGCAACTGGGCGATCTCTTCCTGGGCCAGTTGCAGGCCGATGCGGGTTTCTCCTTCGCCATGCGCCACGCTGGGGATGCCGTAGCGGCGCGACAGGAACAGCAACTGCTTGGCCAGCCGCGCGCGCAGGGGCAGGGTGTTGAGGTCCTCGACCAGGCCGAGGAGCTGGCGGGTGCGCCGCGCCTGCAGGCGCAGCAGGGCCTGATTGAGCTCGGTGTGCTGGCCCAGGATGCGCAGGAAGTCGGCGCGCGCCACGCACAGCGTGGTGGTGTCCCCGTGGGCATAGTTGTCGTGGGGGAGCTCGTCGCCGTCGAGCATGGCGATGTCGCCCAGCCAGGCGCCGGGCTGGATGTAGGTCAGCGTGATCTGCTTACCGGTCAGGGAGGTCGAGCTCACTCGCAGGGCCCCGCGCGCGCAGGCGATCCAGGCCTCGGGCGGGGTGCCGCGCGCGGCGATCAGCTCGCCGTCCCTGTAGCGTTTGACATACGCGCAGCGAAGAATGTCGTGCCGCAGCGACGGCGATAGCGATGAGAACCAGGAGCCGCCGTTGATCGCTGACCGTTCTTCGATGCTGAGGATGGGCTCGTCCATGATTTGTCCGGGATGACCAGGGCCTGTTGATGAGGGCCACGCCACTGTCACACGCGCGACGGCGGCTGAAAATGGGGTTTCCCATGATGCAACGCAGCAAATTGATACGCATGGGCCGCGATGTGGACGCCCGCTGGCCTTCGATTTCGCCGAGAATCGCGGCCGCCATCATCGAGCACACACAGAGGAGGCGTTGGCATGACGACATTGCAAGCCCCATGGTTCGGCCGCTGGTCCGCGGGGGCCATCCTGGCGCTGGCTGCCGGGACGGCCCCGGTCTGGGCGATGCAGCCGCTGGTCACCGACGACAGCGGCACACAGGGCCAGGGCGGCCAGCAACTGGAGCTGGCCTACCAATTTGATCGCGCACGGGCGGGCGGCAAGACCTCGCGCACGCACACGGTGCCGCTGACCTACACCTATGGGGCCACCGGCACGCTGGACCTGTTCGTGCAGCCCGGCTACACCTACCAGGAGGGCGGCGCACGCGGCTTGGGCAACACGGTCGTGGGCGCCAAATGGCGTTTTTATGGCGATGCCGACAGTGGCACCAGCCTGGCGCTCAAGCCCGAGTTGGCCTTGCCGGTCAGCGCGCGGCGCGAAGGCGAGGGGCTGGGCACGGGCCGGGCGTCGGGGGCGCTGACGCTCATCCTGAGCCAGCAGGTGCCGTTCGGCTTCGTGCACGTCAACGCGGGGGTTGAACGCGACCGTTTCCGCCCGGCGCTGGATCAGCCGAACGAAACCCATTGGCGGCTGTCGGCGGCCCCGGTGTGGAACGTGTCGCAGGAATGGAAGCTCGCGCTTGATGTGGGCCTGGAATCCGTGCACCTGGGCGGGCAAACCCAGCGCTCGCGCTTTGTCCAGGTCGGCGCCATCTACTCGCCCAGCGCGGCGCTCGACCTGGCCCTGGGCCTGACGCGCCAGCGCACACGGGAGCCCGGTGAGGCGGGCCGCACGCAGACCACCAGCACGACGGCCGGGGCGACCTGGCATTTCTGAGTCTCAGTGCACGTGTCCGCGCGCCATGCGCTGCGGCAGGGGCTGGGTCTGGATGTCCTGTAGAACCCGTTGTCGCTTCGCCGCGTCGGGCTGGGCGGCGGCTCCCCAGAACTGGCGCAGCCAGCCATTGGCGTCGGCCACGATTTCCGATCCGGCGACGGCATCCGGGCGCAGGCCGGTCAGCGTGGCATAGGCGATCCTGGCTTCGGCGTCGGTGACGAAACACACCTGAGCCTGCCTCTCGCCTGCGGCCGACGGCGCCTGCTGGCCTGCAGCCCCAGGACCGGGCGCCACGATACGCAGCACGCCGCCGCGCAGCGTCGTGGCATTGAGTGCCTGCCCGTGGCAATCCAGGGGCAGGTCCGGCACCGGGAAGGCGCCACGCCAGCGGCCATCGGCATCCAGGGCCCGGCTGGCCACGCGGGCGCGGAAGTAGTCGACCAACTCCCAGCGTTGCAGCGGCTCCAGCGCGCCGATGTAGCCGTGCGCGAAAGGGCTGTGCCCGATGGTGTCGAAGGTGGCCAGCAGCCAGCCGTAGAGGTCGCCATCCGCGCGCCCCCAGATGTTGTAGGGCGAAAGATCGGTGGCGTCGTCTTCGGGCAAGAAACAGTCGATGCGGCAGTCGCGCTGGACCCGTTCGGCACCGCGCGCGATGGATGCCGCACCGTAGCCCGTCGGGGAATGCTGGAAACTGCTGGTGTAGGCGGGACGCAGCCACACGCGCACGTTCGGAACGTCGAGCGCAATGGCCAGCGTGGCGCAGCCCAAGCCGCCCGTCACGAGCCATGCGGCGCGCCGGGACCGCGTCAGGCCGCGCCTGGCCAGCGTCAGCACGAGCCAGACCGCGGCCGCCAGTCCCAGCGTGAGCCAGGCCAGGGCCAGCCCAAGCTCGCGCCGTGCGTAGGGCTTGCTCCAGGCCTGCCAGTCGGGCCGCAGTGGATAAGGCCACACCGGTTGTTCGTGCACGGCAGGCGGCTGGGCTGCCAGGTGTGCGGCCACGGCAAAGGTGGCCAGCCCCAGGCACAGCTCGATGCCGATGCCCGCCAGCAGGACCAGCCGGCTGGCGGGCGAGCGGTGCAGGCGCGGAGCCAGCCCCCACCGGTGTATCGCCGCCAAAGCCAGCAAAGCGAGTGTCAGGGCCATCTTGGCCAGCGCGCTGCGGCCATAGTCCGTGCCCAGCCAGCCGCCCAGGCCATCCACCGGTCCGCCGATCCACAAACTGGCCTGCCACAGGCCCGTGGCCACGACAACGATCACCACGGCGGTCGCGGCGCGCGAGAAGGCGCCCAGTACCTGCCGCACTCCATCCCGTACGACCGCGTCATCGGGGTTCGTTGACCGTGGCAATGGGCCCGGTAGGGGCATGAGCAGCACCAGCAGCGCCGGCAGGCTGCCGATCCATGCGCTGGCGGCCACCACGTGCAGCGCCAGCGCGGCGGCCGGGAGCCAGTCCTGGGCTGCGGCCGCATGTCCCGCTCGGACCTGGAGCGCCAGCGCCGTCGCTGCGGCCGCGATGGCGGTGCCGAGCAGCACCGGCTGCGGCGTCCGCCGTGCGCCCGCGCCGCGGCCACTGCGGATGCGGTCCCGCGTCGGCACGGCGGCCGGCCCTGGCGGCGCCGATGCCAGCATCAGCGTCGCCACGAGCAGCGCCACCTCCAGCAGCAGGCGAAGCGCCCAGGCCTGCCCGAAACGCGTCTGCGCCACCGTCGCCGCCATGGCCGAGCGCAAGCTGGCGCCATCGGTCGCGTCCGCGAACACCGCCGCCTGTGCCGCCAGCCAGCCAGCGTGGCCGATCAGCGCCGTGCCCGCGCACAGCGCCGCCAGCTTCGCCAGACGGTTGGTGTGCAGCGTGAAAGACAGTTCCGCGTCCATGGCCGGCCGGCAGGATCGCACCAAGGCCATGATCAGCAACGTGCCAAAGGCCGCTGCCAGCGCCCCCAGGCCCGCCGCCCGGAAACCCTGCTGCAGAGCCGGCAGCAGGCTCAGCGGCGCCAGGTCCACGATCCGTCCTGCTCCTGGCCTGGCGCTGGACAGGATCGCACCCGGCCCGCCTTGTCTGCGGCCTGGGAAGCTGCCGTATCAGGGCGCGATGGTGAAGTCATAGCGGCCCGTCGTGGTGTGCGTATCGACCGATGTCGCCTTCCACTTAACGGTATAGCGCCCGGCCGGAAGGGACGCGGGCAGCGCCAGCCGCAGTTCGCGCGCGTCGCGGCCCGGTGCGGCCTTGGCGCTGGCCGGGTCAATGGGGTGTCCCTGCGCATCACTGACCTCGATGGCCGAGAACGCGGCCTCGAGCGGCTCGGTGAACCGCAGCACCACTTGTTCCGGCGCTTGCTGCAAGCGCGCGCCCGAGGCGGGCGATGCCTGGCCCAGATGGGCGTGCGCCCAGACCGGCGGTGCGGCCATGGCGGCCAGCATGCCCAGGGCTGCCAGCAACACGGCGCTCACTGGCGTACCTTCGCCCGCGGTACGCTCTTGCCTGGGACGGCCCGGCGCGGCGCTCATGTGATGTCCACCACCACACGGTCGGCGAAGCGTCGGCCGTCGGTGGTGGGTTTGATCACCTTGACCGTCTTGAGCTCTTCCGTGTAATCGATGATTTCCTTGCGGAAGTCGTTGCCGATCGGGTGCCGGTGATTGGTCAGCGAGCGCAGCATGCGTCCCAGATCGGCCGGCTTTTGTTTGGGCGCGTATTGCGCGTAGACCTGCGCGGCCTCGTCAGGGTTTTCATGCGACCACTGGGCCGCTTCCACCAGCGCATGCGTGACGGCGATCGGCACGGCCTTGTTCTCGCGCCAGAGGCTGCCGCGCACGCCGATGATGCAGCACGAGCGGTCGGCGTATTCGGCGCTGATGTTGGTCACCACCTCCACCAGGCCATGCTGTTGCTTGAACAGGTAGGCCAGCGGATCGCTGGTGCTGATGAGGTCGGCATCGCCCTTTTCGATGGCGATGCCCAGCAGATCCTTGGGGAACTGGCGCCACTCGACGTCCTTGTTCGGATCGATGCCGCGCTTGGCCAGCGCGATGGCGAAGAAGTTGCGGTCGACGCCGGCAATGTCGCCCACACCGATGATCTTGCCCTTGATATCCTCGAAAGCGTGCAGTCCAGCTTGCGGCTTGGCCAGCAGATTCATGCAGCCGCCGTGCGTGGCGCCGGTCAGCTTGATGTCGAAGCCGGCCTCGAGCGGCTTGATCCAGCGCAGCGCCATGCCCAGCGCGACATCCGAGTCGCCCGACGACACCGCCTGCAGCAGCAGGTCGGTCGAGCCTTCCCAGTTGATCGTGTCGGCCTCGATGTCGTACTTGTCGAAATACCCCTTGTGCATTGCCACCGGCACGGAAATATGGCACAGCGCGCTGGGCATCCAGGCGAGCTTGATGCGGCGCTTGCCGCTGCCTTGCGCGCGGCTGGGCGCGCTGGCGAGAAGACCGAGCGAGGCCGCAGTGGCCACCGCGGCCGAGCCGGCGAGCAGACGCCGGCGCGTGGGCGAAGCGGCGACCGATTGGGCGGCCGATTGAATCCTTGAATCTGGCATGGGTTCTCCGTGAAGTCGCCGCCATCGCGGCGTGGGGGAAAATTCTAGCCATCAAGGCCGTGCTGCGGGTAGATCGATTGCAGATATGCATGCGCGAGCAAACAGCGTCGGTGCACTCATAGAGAGGGCCATGAACAGGTTCTTGATCAGCGCGCAGGCGCCGCGTGGCCTGGCCGGCCTGCCACCCGGAATGGCGTTTCGCCGCCTGGCCGTTCGATCTGCGCGAGCAGGCCGACTTCCCAGTCGAGGTACTCGCGGAACTTGCGGTTACGCACGGCCGGATCGTCATAGGCATAGGAGTCGGCCCGCGCATCGTCCTCGCCCGTGAGAATGGCCTCGCGGCCGGACCCGGTGGGCAGGCCGGCGTCGAACCATGCCTGGCTGCCGCCGGCCAGCGCGCGAACGTCATAGCCCCGGCGCAAGAGTTCGCTGGCCACGAGCTGAGCCAGCGCGCCGTCGGTGGACGTGATGACCGCGACCGTCCCGCCCGGCAGCGCATCGAGCCAGCGCGGCAGGCTGTCGGGCGCGCTGAAGGCCGCCTGCGCGATGTGGCGACGTGCGAACAGAGGGTTCTTGTCGATGTCGAAAATGCGGGCCTGGCCGGCGTCGGCCAGCTCCTGGGCCTGCCGCACGCCGATCCAGGGTGCGAGCGGCGTGCCGGGCTCGCGCAGAATGCGCACCCGCTCGTCGCCGGTCTCCAGTTCGGCGTCGGCGGATGGGCCCGGCGAGAAGACGAAGACCTCGTGCAGGCCCAATTGCGCCAGCCACGCGGCCGTCACCAGCGCCCGCACGCCGTCCCAGTCGGCCAGCACCACGCGGGCGCCGCGTGTGCCGACGTACTCGTCGGTCGCCTGGACCAGTTGGCCTCCGGGCGCCCACCGCCAGTCCGGCAGGTGGCCCGCACGGTATTCCTCGGCCGAGCGGACGTCGAAGCGGTAGAGCGTGCGGGTGGTGTCCGCCGCAAAGGCTGCGAGCTCGCGGGCCTCGATGCGGACCACGCCGGCGCGCCGCGCCAGCGCTTGGGCATCTTCGCGGGCGCGCGCCAGATGGGCCGGCGACGGCTCCGGCTGCAGCGGCGCGCGGCCATGTTCGAGCGCGTGGCCTTCGAGCAGCCAAGCCATGGTGCCGTCCTGCAGCGCCGCGACCGGGTTGGGCAGGCCGGCGTCGATCAGCGTCTGGGCGCCGATGATGCTGCGTGTGCGGCCGGCGCAGTTGACGACCACCAGGGTCCCCGGATCGGGTGCCAGCTCGCGCACGCGGTAGGGCAGCTCCGCGTTGGGAATGCTGTGCGCGCCGGGCAGGCTGAAGTTGCGGAATTCCTGCGGCGTGCGGCCATCGACGATGACCACCTTGTCGCCGCGCTGGATTTTCTCGCGCAGCGTGCGCACGTCGATGTGCGGCGTCTGCGCTTCGCGTTCGACGACTTCGCCGAAGGCCTTGCTCGGCACGTTGGTGCCGCTGAAAACCTCGTAGCCCGCGGCTGCCCAGGCCAGCGTGCCGCCAGCCAGCGCCGAGACGTCGACATAGCCCAGGCCGGCCAGCCGTGCGGCGGCCTCCTGCACCAAGCTGCCATCGAGATCGGTCAAGACGATGCGCGTGTCGCGGCGCGGCACCAGGCGGTCGACCAGCCAGCCGATGCGCCACAGCGGCAGCGACACCGCGTAGAGCAGGTGCTGGCGCGCGTATTGCCCGGTTTCGCGCACGTCCAGCAGCGCAATTTCGTCGCGCGCGTCGAGCGCGGCCTTCAGGTCGGTGGCGGACAGCAGCGGTGCAGCGGTTGGGGTGAGCGTGGCGGCGTTCGGCATGGTGGCGTTTCCTGAAATGGGGTGCCCGTTGCTTGCGAGATGAAGACCCATCGAAGCACTTTCCACGCAACAGGACGGGTTGCGGAGTTGAGGGTCACACGGCCATGGCCGGTGCGGGCCAGCGCTTGTGGGCCGATCTGCGATTCAGGCACGGGCCGCGGTTATCGCCTGGGCAAGTTCCACAGGGGAGACTGGCCAAAGACAGCGCATCCTAGGGACATTGGCGCCAGCAACCAAGTACACAAACTAACGAAGCAAATCCATTAATTGGGCATGCTCTATTGCTATAAATAAATGATGAATTGGTGATTAGGCCATCCCTCGTCCACCGGCAAAATTGTTGTTTTCGTTTCCGTGCCGAATGCCGCCATGAGCCTGAATTACCGTCCCCTGGGCCGCAATGGCCTGCGTGTTTCTCCCCTGTGCCTGGGGACCATGATGTTCGGCGGGGAGACCGATGAGGCGACTTCGCGCCGCATCATCGACCGCGCCTTCGAACAGGGCATCAACTTCATCGACACCGCCGATGGCTATGCCAAGTTCCAGTCCGAGGTGGTGGTTGGCAACGCCATCCGCGAGCGGCGCGACCGCTGGGTGCTGGCCACCAAGTTCGCCAGCCCGCGCGGCGACGATCCCAACAGCCAGGGCGCTTCGCGCAAGTACATCCGCCACGCTGTCGAGGGCAGCCTGCGGCGGTTGGGCACCGACTACATCGACATCTACTACCTGCACCGCGAGGACCATCTCACGCGCCCGGAGGAAACCGTGCGCGCGCTCGGCGAGCTGGTCGCCGAGGGCAAGATCCGCTACTGGGGCGTCTCCAACCACCGCGCCTGGCGGATCGCCGAATTCAGCCGCGTGGCCGACAGCCTGGGGCTGGACCGCCCGATCGCCAGTCAGCCGCTGTACAACCTGGCCAACCGGCAGGTCGAGTTCGAGCACCTCGACGCGGCCGATCACTACGGCCTGGGCGTGGTGCCCTACAGCCCGCTGGCGCGCGGCGTGCTGACGGCCAAGTACGAACCGGGCGCCGCGCCGTCGGCCGACAGCCGCGCCGGGCGCAACGACAAGCGCATCCACCAGACCGAATGGCGCGAGGAATCGCTGCAACTGGCCCAGCGCATCAGCGTGCATGCGGCCGAGCGCGGCATCTCGCCGGGCCAGTTCGCGCTGGCCTGGGTGCTCAACAACCGCCTGGTCACCGCGCCCATCGTCGGCCCGCGCACCGAGGCGCAGTGGGAGGACTACCTGCCGGCGCTGGCCTACCGCTTCACGGCCGAGGACGAGGCGCTGGTCAACAGCCTGGTGCCGTCCGGGCATGCCTCCACGCCGGGCTTCAACGACCCTGGCCATGCCTTCTTCGGCCGCCGTCCCTACGTCGGCTGAGCCGGCGCCCCGAATTTTCTTCCCGCTTCCTGGAACGTCTTCTCCCATGACTCAAGTTTCCGCTGGCTGGGGCGCAGGCCCCACGGCCCGCTATGACGAGCTGATCGCGCCGCTGCGCCCCATCCTGCAGTGGGTGCGCGAGCGAGCGGTGCAGCGCGAGCGCGAGCACGTGCTGCTGCACGCCGAGATCCAGGCCTTGCGGGAGGCCGGCTTTCCGCGCTGGCGGCTGCCGGTGGAGGCCGGCGGCTTCGGCGCCACGCTGCCCGAACTGTTCGCGGCCCTGTCCGAGATCGGCGCGGCCGAGCCCAGCCTGGTCAACGCGCTGCGCTCGCACCTGGGCTTTTGCGAGGAAGTCATCAGCAGTCCCGACAGCGGCTGGCGCCAGCACTGGCTGGCGCGCCTGGGCGCGGGCGACATCTCCGGCAGCGGCTTCTCGGAGGTCGGCGGCAACGCGCTGGCCAGCCCCTCGACGCGCCTGACGCGCGAGGCCGGCCGCTGGCGGCTCGATGGCGCCAAGTACTACACCAGCGGCTCGCTCTACGCCGACTGGATCAACCTCAGCGCCGCCGATCCCGAAGGCCGGACCGTGGGCGTGCTGGTGCCCACGCGCGCGCCGGGCGTGGCCATCGACGACGACTGGGACGGCTTTGGCCAGCAGCTCAGTGCCAGCGGGACCGCGCGCTTCGACAACGTGACCATCGCCGACGCGCTGATCAAGCCGACGGCGCAGCGCTTTCGTTACGCCGCCGGCTTTTTCCAGCTGGTCCACATCGCCACGCTGGCCGGCATCGGCCGCGCCGCCGCCGCCGAGGTCGCGCAACTGGTGGCCGAGCGCACGCGCGTGTACGGCGGACGCACGCTGGTCAACCGCGTCAGCGAGGACCCGCAGATCCTCGAAGTGGTCGGCCGCGTGCACAGCCTGGCTTATGTGGCCGGCGCGGCGGCCGGGCTCGCGGCCCAGGCGCTGCAGCGCGCCGCCGACCAGCGCGGCAACCCGGACGAGGCCGCGCGCGAACAGTCCTATGCGCTGGCCGACATCGAAGTCAGCCAGACCGTCACCGTGGTCACCGACTTGATTCTCGACGCCACCACGCGGCTGTTCGACGCGCTGGGCTCGTCGGCGGCCAAGCGTGGACTGGGCCTGGACCGGCACTGGCGCAACGCGCGCACCATCGCCTCGCACAACCCGCGCGTCTACCACGACCGCGTGATTGGCGACTGGCGCGTCAATGGCAAGGCGCCGCCGCCCAAGACCGGCGTGGGCATCGCGCCGGCGGCAACCGCGTAAGAACCTGTTCACGATCTTTTCATGGGGTGCGCATGGCTTCAAAACGTGTCCGATCAAGGCGCAGGCCGCAGGCGATGCCGGTGGCCTCGTCAAGGCGTGCAACGCGGAGCGGGCACGTTTTGGAGCCATGCCCTTTGGGTTGCCCCGCCAAGGCAGCGTCTGCGGCGTTGCAAATCCTCGCCGGGCCACCAGCCCGGCTGCGGTTTGCGCCTTTCATCCACTGCCTTGGCGGGGCAACGCACACCATGAAAAGATCGTGAACAGGTTCTAAGGAAGCAACATGGCTGCATCACGTCCCCGCCAACTGCACCTCAACGCCAACATCTTCCCGAGCGGCCGCCACGCGGCGGCCTGGCGCCGGCACGCCGCGCCGCCGTGGCCGACTGATTTCGACCACCTCGCCGCCATCGGCCGCGCGGCCGAGCAGGCCACCTTCGACGCCATCTTCCTGTCTGACCAGCCGGGCCTGGACCCCTCCGCCGTGGACCGTCCCTGGCTGGCGCTGGACCCGCTGGTTGCCTGGACCGCCGTGGCGCGCGAAACCCGCCACATCGGGCTGGTCGCCACGGCCTCGACCACCTTCGAGCATCCCTACAACCTGGCGCGGCGCTATGCCTCGCTGGCCCACGCCAGCGGCGGGCGCGCGGCCTGGAACATCGTGACCACGCACCATGCCGGCGTGGCGGGCAACTTCGGCCTGCGGGAACTGCCCGACCATGCCCGGCGCTACGCGCGCGCCGAGGAGTTCGTCGACATCGTCACGCGCCTGTGGGACAGCTGGGAGCCTGGCGCCATCGCCGCCGATCCGGCCGCGCCGCAGTACCTGGACCTGGCCAAGGTCCATCCGGTCGCGTTCCACGGCGAATTCTTCGACGTGCAGGGCCGTTTCGGCGTCCCGCCCGCACCGGGCGGACGGCCCGTGCTGTTCCAGGCTGGCGATTCGTCCGAAAGCCGGGACCTGGGTGCGCGCTGGGCCGACGCGCTGTTCGTGGTCGCGCGCACGCTGGCCGACGGGCAGGCGCTGCGGCGTGACATCGACGAACGCGCGCGCCGCTTCGGCCGCGATCCATCGAAGGTGCTGATCATGCCCGGCCTGCTGACGGTGCTGGGCGACACCGAGGGGGCCGCCTGGCGCGACAAGGAAGCGCTGGACGCCCAGCTTGACCTCACGGCCGAGCAGCGGCGGCTGGCCGCGCTGTTCGGCGTGCCGCCCGAGCGTGTGCCGCTCGACCAGCCGCTGGCCGCCGACCTGCTCGACGGCGCCTGGACCCAGTCCAAGACGCGCGGCTTCGCCGCCGGCCTGCTGAGCGAGGCGCTGGCCAAGGGCTGGACCGCGCGCCAGGCCATCGCGCACAACCCTGGCGGCCACCGCGCTCTCATCGGCACACCTGAACAGGTGGCTGACGACCTCGCGCGCTGGTTCACCGAAGGTGCGGCCGATGGGTTCAACATCAACTTCGACACCTATCCCGACGATCTGACGATCTTCGGCGAACAGGTCGTGCCACTGCTGCGCCGCCGCGGCATCTTCCGCGAAGCCTACGAGGGGACCACGCTGCGCGGCCATCTGGGGCTGGACGCGAGCGACGGCGCCTGAGACAGTTTCTGAACGCGGCGCCGGACTTCGATCCGAGGCCGGGGCCAGCGCCGCAAGCTCACGGAGCCGGCGGGGCCGGCATGACTGCCTGCCCCGCGCGAGTCAGGACGGATCGCCGGACGCCTTGGCCGTGCCCGGCGGCTCGATGTAGGTGTCGGCGAAATTCCAGTACAGCCCATGCGCGCCGCGCAGTTCGCCGCGCAGTTCGCCGCGCACCGCACGGTTCTTGACGACGAAGGCCGGCGGATCGACCAGATCGAGCACCGGCAGCTCGTCATGCACGGTGGTCTGCAGCGTCTTGTAGAGCGCCTGGCGGCGCGCCAGGTCGGATTCATGCGCGGCCTGGTCGAGCAAGGCGTCGATCTTGGGATTGCTGTAGTGGCTGGGGTTGGAGAACGGCAGGCCGATCTGGAACGAGCGGCTCAGGAAGACGCGGTGCACGCCCAGCGCCGGGTCGAAGGTGTTGCTCAGCGCGTCGATGGCGAGGTCGAAATCGCGGTCGGTGTATACGCGCCGGATGTAGGTCGGCTGGTCGGACAGGCTGACGTCCACGTCGATGCCCACCGCGCGCAGCGCCTGGCGGATGAAGTCGGCCGATTTCGGGTCGTTGGCGGGGTTGTTGAGCAGCTTGAGCCGGAAACGCCAGCCGTTGGCCTGGCGCGGATAGCCGGCCTCGTCGAGCAGATGGTTGGCGCGTGCCGTGTCGTAGCGATAGGGTTGGATGGCGGGGTCGTGGAAGGCCGGCACCCGCGCCGAGATCGGCGACGGCGCAATCTGGGCATGGCCGAGGTAGACCAGCTTCTGGAACAGTTCGAGGTTGAGCGCGTGCGCAATGGCCTTGCGCACGCGCGCATCACTCACGTAGGGGTGGTCGAGGTTGAAGGCCAGCTCGCGGTGGCTGGCTTGGTAGAGGGCGGGCCGGTTCTCGACCGACAGGTGCGGCACCTGGCGCAGCCGCTCGACCTCGGTGACGGGCACCACGCCGTCGTAGCCGATGTCGAAGCGTCGCGCCTCGAAGCCCGCGATGCGCGCCACGGCATCCTGCGAGAACTCGATCAGGATGCGGTCGAGATAAGGCTTGCCGCTTTGCCAGTAGTTCGGGTTGCGTTCCAGGATCACGTGCTGGCCGCGCACCCATTCCTTGAGCTGGAACGGCCCCGTGCCGACGATGGCCGCCGCCGGCGGGTTCTTGGCCGGCGGCAGGTTCTCGTAGAGGTGCTTGGGGACGATGGGCGACTCGGTCGCCGCGAAGGCCGACAGCAGGTAGGGGGTGGGCTTGGACAGCCGCACGATGACCTGCAGCGGCGACGGCGTCTCGACCGCCGTGACTGCCGCGAACGTGAGCCGTCCGCGCGGATGGGCCTGCTTGAGGCGCAGGATGCTGAAGGCGACATCCTCCGAGGTGAAGGGCCGCCCGTCCTGCCAGCGCACGCCGGGCTGCAGGTCGAACGTGTAGCTCAGGCCGTCCGGGGACAGCTGCCAGCGCGTGGCGAGCTGGGGCTGTGGCCGCATCTGCTCGTCGTAGCTGAGCAGGCCATCGAAAATCTTGGTGCCGATGAGTTGCGCCGCAAAGGTCGGCGAATTCAGGGGCACCAGCGAGGTCGCCTCGCGGTCGATGACCCACTTGAGGTCGCCGCCGTGGACCGGGGCGGCGGATGCGGGCAGCGCCAAGGCCAGGCTCAAGAACACGGCCGTGGCTGGCTGCACGAACAGGGACAGAATGCGTCGGATGGGCATGGTCGAAAGCAGCTCCTGGATCAGGCGGTGGCGGATGACGTGTCGCGGGCATGCGCCGCACGCCGTGTCGCTCTTTGCAGCGGGCCGGGATCGATCCACGCGTCGATATCCAGTCCGGGGCGGATGAAGCCGTGCGTTTCGAGAAAGCGGGCGTGGTGGCGCAGCGCGTCGACGGCGAATGCTTCCAGTGTGGGGCGGTAGTGGCGCGTGGGGCCCTGGCCGTAGGCCTGCCGCAGCAGCGCCAGCGGATGCCGGCCGCTGACCCCGAAGTGGGCGAGCGCCTCGTCGGGATGCGCATCGGCCCAGCGCGAGGCCTCGATCAGCGCCGCCAGATAGCGCTCGATCAGCCCGGGATGGGCATCCAGCAGGGCCTGGTGAACGGTGATGGCGCGCGGGGCCATGGCGTTCGAGCGCACCAGCGGGTCCGGATGGTCGCCCAGCGAGACCAGCGCGGCGACGCCGGCTTGGCGTGCGGCCAGCACACCCTCGATGCCGTGGACGAAGACGGCGTCGACCTGGCCGCCGAGCAGTGCGTCGACCTCGCGCCCATGGCTGTCGGTGCCCTGCGCCACGGGTGTGATGGGCACATCGACCAGACGGGCATCGTCCAGCGACAGCCCCGCCAGCGCCAGTCCATTGGCGAAGCCACGCAGCGCCAGGCCCGCATAGAAGTCCACCGGAACCTGGCCGTTGCGCGGCACGCCCAGCCGCCCGCCCGCAAGGCCGCGAAGTTCCTGCGGTCCGTCTTCGCGGCGGACCAGGATGGCCTGGTATTCGTCCACCCAGGTCAGGCCGATCAGCCGCGTCGGCGCGCCCTGGGCGCGTGTCCACAGGGGTGGAATGTTGCCGCCCTCGCGCACCAAGGTGTCCAGCGCGTGGTCCCAGTGCCGCTTGCGCAGCTCGCCCGGCAGGGCCGGGTCGCGGATGTCGACGACGGCGGCGCCGTAATCGCGTGCGGCCTGCTCGAGCAGGCCGAGGCGGCTGGCGACGGCCGAAGCGGCGGGGGTGCCGCAGTTGCTCACGTGGAGCAAGGCAGGGGATGGGGTCGAATGGGACATGCCGGAACGTGTGGAAGACGATGTGGCGTTAGAGGGCGCGCTGGCGGTGGCAGGTTCTCAACCCGCCGCGGTTTCGGCTTCTTCTTGGCGTGGCGTGTTCTGCCCAGCCGCGAAGTCGTGCCGCAGGATCGCGATTTCGTAGCCATGGCCGCGCTGGCTCAGCCAGTGCGCGACGACTTGGGCGCGTGCGCCGGCCGGATCGTCGATCAGCACCACGCGGGCGCCGCGCACGGCGATGGTGCGGTGGGACACGGCGACCAGTTGCCCGCCTTCGGAGGACAGCGTGCCGGGCAGGTGGCTGGCTTCGAACTCGGCGGGCGTGCGCACGTCCAGCAAGTAGGTGGTGCGCTGGCCGTCGGCCTGCCAGGCGCGGGCGGTGTCCAGGTCGATCTCGGCGATGGGCTGGGGCGGCGGGTTGCGCTGCGCGAGCTGTCGGGCCAGGCGTGCGCCGTTTTCGCGCGCGGCGCGGCTGGCCGGGCCGTAGAGATGGGTCGCGCCGGTTTCGAGGGGAAGTCCCGCCCGGATCCAGCCTGCGGTGCCGTCTTCCAGGTAGGCCACAGGGTTGGGCAGGCCGGCGTCGATCAGCGTCTGCGCGCCCAGGATGGCGCGCGGCAGTCCGGCGCAGGACACCACCACCTGCGTGTCCGGACTCGGCACCAGGTCGGACAAGCGCAGCAGCAGTTCGGCGGCCGGCACGGCGATCGCGCCCGGCACGTGCTGGTGGCTGTACTCGGGCAGGGTACGGGTGTCGAGCACGACCACGTCGGCGCCGCCGGCCGCGCGTTGCTGCAGCTCGGCCGCCGTGACGACCGGGGTGTGGCGCTGCGCGCGCACGGCCAGCGAAAAGTTGCGGCCCGAGGTGTCGAAAGTGGGCGCCGGGCTGCCGTCCGGTGCCAGCGTGGACCAGGCCTGGAGTCCGCCTGCGAGCGCATGCACGTGGCGCCAGCTTGCTGGGCAGCGGTGCGCGCCAGCTCGAAATAGGTGGCGGCATTGCGCAGCCGGCCATGCACCATGACGACGACGTGGTGGATCTCGGGGTGCGGCGTGCGCCAGTCGGCCGACAGCGCCAGCGCAGCCAGCCCCTGGCCCACATCTGTTTTCACCACCAGCCGGTCCGGCACGATGCGGCCAATGCCCGGGTCGCGGGCGGTGGCGGGCGTGGCCATGGTGGCGAGTACGCAGGCGGCGGTCATCCAGCGCCAAAAAACCGGGTGGGGCTGTCGTGATGGCATGGCTGCTCTCCGAGTCCAGGTGCGTCGTGGATGCCAGTCTAGAGCGTGTTATGCTGCATCGCAGCGGACCTGCGCCTCACTACAATGGCCTGGCAACGCCCGGCGGGCATGGGGGTTCTGTTATGAAATGGGAAGACAATCGCCGCTCCGACAACGTCGAGGACCGCCGCAGCGCGGGCGGCGGCGGGGGCGGTTTGGGTGGCCGCTCCATTGGCCTGGGCACCGTGGTCGTGGCGCTGGTCGCGGGCTGGGTCTTCGGCATCAATCCGCTGACCATTCTGGGGCTGCTCAGCGGCGCCGATGTCGGGTCCGCGCCCACGCAGCAGCAGGCTTCGGCCCCGCCCAGCAATGACCGCCAGGCGCAGTTCGTCTCGACCGTGTTGGCCGATACCGAAGACGTCTGGACCCGCCTGTTCAAGCAGCAGGGCGCGCAATACCAGGTGCCCCGGCTCGTGCTGTTCCGGGGCGCGACGCCCACGGCCTGCGGCCAGGGGCAGACGGCCATGGGGCCTTTCTATTGCCCGGTCGACCAGAAGGTCTACATCGACCTGGCCTTCTACGACACGCTGCGCGAGCAACTGGGCGCGCCAGGCGACTTCGCCCAGGCCTACGTGATCGCGCACGAGGTCGGCCACCACGTGCAGAACCAGCTCGGCATCCTGCCCAAGGTTGACCAGATGCGCCGCCGCGCGGATGCGGCGCAGGCCAACCAGTTGTCCGTGCGGCTGGAGCTGCAGGCCGACTGCCTGGCCGGTGTCTGGGCCAACCAGGCCAAGTCCAACTTTCAGTTGGAGCCACGCGACATCGAAGAAGCGCTCAACGCGGCCTCGCGCATTGGCGACGACACGCTGCAAAAGCAGAGCCAGGGCCGCGTGGTGCCCGAAAGCTTCACCCATGGCACCAGCGCCCAGCGTGTGAGCTGGTTCAGCCAGGGTTATCAGAAGGGTGCGCTGGGCGCCTGCGATACCTTCAACGGCACGCTCTGAGCCCGAAAACGGCGGCCTGAACAGGCCGCCAGGCTGGCTGGAAAGCGGGCGGCTGGGCGCCGGTTTGGCGCAAGGGGCGCCGCAATGCGACAATAGCGCTCTTACATGAGTACGACTTTTTCCTCCCTGGGGCTCGCCGAGCCCATTTCGCGTGCCGTCTCCGAGATGGGCTACGCCTCGATGACGCCTATCCAGGCGGAGGCGATTCCCGTGGTGCTGAGCGGCCGCGACGTCATGGGCGCGGCCCAGACCGGTACCGGCAAGACTGCCGCTTTTTCGCTGCCGCTGCTGCAAAAGCTGCTGCGCCACGAAAACGCCTCGACCTCACCCGCACGCCACCCGGTGCGCGCGCTGGTGCTGCTGCCCACGCGTGAGCTGGCCGACCAGGTCGCGCAGCAGGTCAAGGCCTACGCCAAACACACCCAGCTGCGCAGCACGGTGGTGTTCGGCGGCATGGGCATGAAGCCGCAGACGGCCGAGCTCAAGAAGGGCGTCGAGGTGCTGGTGGCCACGCCCGGCCGGCTGCTCGACCACATCGAGGCCAAGAACGCGGTGCTCAGCCAGGTCGAGTACGTGGTGCTCGACGAGGCCGACCGCATGCTCGACATCGGCTTCCTGCCCGATCTGCAGCGCATCCTCTCCTACCTGCCCAAGCAGCGCACCACGCTGCTGTTTTCCGCGACCTTCTCGCCCGAGATCAAGCGCCTGGCATCGAGCTACCTGCAGGACCCGGTGCTGGTCGAAGTGGCCCGTCCCAACGCCACGGCCTCGACCGTCTCGCAGCATTTCTATCGCGTCGGCGACGACGACAAGCGCCGTGCGCTGGTGCAACTGGTGCGCGACAAGCAGGTCAAGCAGGCCTTCGTCTTCGTCAACAGCAAGCTCGGTTGCGCGCGGCTGGCCCGCTCGCTGGAGCACGACGGCCTCAAGACCACCGCGCTGCACGGCGACAAGAGCCAGGACGAACGCCTGAAGGCGCTCGACGCCTTCAAGCGCGGTGATGTCGAGTTCCTGGTGGCCACCGACGTGGCCGCCCGGGGCCTGGACATCAAGGACGTGCCGGCGGTCTTCAACTTCGACCTGCCGTTCAACGCCGAAGACTACGTGCACCGCATCGGCCGCACCGGCCGTGCCGGCGCCTCGGGCCTGGCCATCAGCTTCGTGGGCGACCGCGATCAGCGCAACGTGGCCGATCTCGAGAAGCTGCTCAAGACCAAGCTGGAGCTGGAAGCCGTCGAGTTCGAAGAGCACCGCCCGCGCCGCGGCCATTACAACGACGGCCAGCGCCATCAGCGGCAAGAGGTCGAGCTGTCCGCCACGCCCGGCTACCGCCGCGAGAAGGCCATCAACCAGGCCTACCCGGCCCAGCCCGCACGCTCGCGCGATCCGTTCTTCGACAAGCCCTACGAGTCCAGCGCCGCGCCGGCTGAACAGAAGCCGGCCTGGGAAGCGCAGTCCGCCCGCACAGCCAACGCTGCGCGTCCGGGCTCGCCCAACATCCGCAGCCGCAAGAAGGTGGCCGCGCTGTTCAAGCCCGTGCAGGGCGACTGAAGCCCGGCCGCTGCCAGCCAAGCAAGCCCAGGAACTCCCTGGGCTTTTTCTTTGGGTTCTCCCGTTTCAGCGGCCCGGTTTCTGGGCCTGCTCGCAACGCGTCTGCACCAGCCGCAGCAACTGGCCGCCGGCTGAGATTTCCGCGGCGCTCAGGCAGCCGCCCCAGACGCAGCCGGTGTCCAGCGACAGGATGTCCTGGCGTTGCGGCTGCCAGCCCAGCGTGGACCAGTGGCCGAAGGCGATGGTGTCGCCGGCCGTGCGGCGCCCGGGCACGTCGAACCAGGGCACGCAGCCAGCGGGTGCGGTGTCCAGCCCTTCCTTGGCGTCGAAGTCCATCACGCCCTGCGGCGTGCAAAAACGCAGGCGGGTGAGGGCGTTGACGACCACGCGCAGCCGGTCGGCGCCTTGCAGGTCGTCGTCCCAGGCGGCCGGCTCGTTGCCGTACATATGGCGCAGGAAGTCGACGAAGCTGGGGGCTTGCAGCGCGGCCTCGACCTCGCCGGCCAGCGCGAGGGTCTGGTCCACGGTCCAGGCGGGCAGCACGCCGGCATGCACCATCAGCACGCCGTGCGCGTGCAGGGCCAGCCGCTGGTGGCGCAGCCATTGCAGCATGGGCTCGCGGTCGGGCGCGTCCAGCAGGTGGGTGAGCGTGTCGTGCCGGTGCGCGGGGCGGATGCCGTGGGCCATGGCCAGCAGGTGCAGGTCGTGGTTGCCCAGCAGGCAGTGGGCGGCGCCGTCCAGCGCCATGAAGCGGCGCAGCACGGCCGCCGAGGCCGGGCCGCGGTTGACCAGGTCGCCCAGCACGTACAGGGTGTCGCGGCTTGGGGAAAAGTCCAAATCGGCCAGCAAGCGGCCCAGCGGGGCGTCGCAGCCCTGGATATCGCCAATGCAGTAAAGTGCCATGCACCGATTGTCGCTGCCCTGTCCGCCTGTCTTTCGATGGATGTCGCCCTTCTTGTTTTCCTGACCACCCTCAACGGCCTGTTCGCCATGTCCGAGATGGCGCTGGCCACCAGCCGCAAAGCGCGGCTGGCCACGCTGGCCGAACTGGGCGACACCAAAGCCCAGGCGGCCATCCGGCTGATCGATCAGCCCACGCAGTTTCTCTCGACCATCCAGATCGGCATCACCTCGATCGGCATGCTCAGCGGCATCGTGGGCGAGGCGGCTTTCGCCGGCCCGCTGGCCGTGCAGATGCAGGCCTGGGGCCTGGGCGAGACGGCCGCGAGCTGGCTGTCGACCGGCGTGGTGGTGACCGGCATCACCTTCTCCACCATCATCTTCGGCGAGCTGGTGCCCAAACGCATCGGGCAAATGTTCCCCGAGCCGGTGGCGCGCTGGATCTCGCCGGGCATGTCGCAACTGGCGCGGCTGGCCAAGCCGGCGGTGAGCCTGCCGGCGCCACGGCCGGCGTGCTCCGGCTGCTGCGCATCGACGGCGGCGCCGGCCGCACCGTCACGCACGAGGAGATCGCCGCCAGCCTGGCTGAGGGGCTGGACGCCGGCATCATCGAGCGGCACGAGCACCAGATGGTGCGCAACGTGTTCCACCTCGACGACCGCCCGCTGACGTCCATCATGGTGCCGCGCAGCGACGTGGTCTGGCTCGACGCCGACGCCAGCGTCGAAGACAGCCTGACCATGGCCGTGGGCACGCGCCACTCGTGGTATCCGGTCTGCCGCGGCGGCCTGGAGAACGTGGTCGGCATGATCAGCGTCGCCGGGCTGCTGGCCGCGCGCGCCAGCGACGATGCCCGCATCGGCGCGCATGCCCTGCCCACGGTTTTTGTGCCCGAGACCCTGTCGGCGCTGGAGCTGCTCGAAAGCTTCCGGCTCAGGGCCACGCGCATGATCCTGGTGGTCGACGAATACGGCGAAGTGCAGGGGCTGGTGACGCCGCACGACCTGCTCGAAGCCATCACCGGCGAGCTGCACAGCGGCACGCCGGCCGAGGCCTGGGCCGTGCAGCGCGAGGACGGCTCGTGGCTGCTCGACGGCATGATGCCGGCCGAGGAACTCAAGGCGCGGCTGGCGATCCGCGAGCTGCCGCTGGAAGACAAGGGGCTTTACAACACCGTGGCCGGCATGCTGCTGGCCGTCACCGGCCACCTGCCGCAGGTGGGCGAGACGGTGGCCGGCGGCGGCTGGCGTTTCGAGGTACTGGACCTCGATGGCCGGCGCATCGACAAGGTGCTGGCGACCGTCGAGCCGCCCGACGATTTTCCCAACTGAGTTGTCCGGACGGCGTGGCGGGTGCCGTCAGGGCTTGCGGCCACCCAGCCCGTCGAGCCAGCGGCTGCGCACCAGTCCGGTCGACAGCGTGGTGCCGGTCAGGATGACGGCGCCGCACACCAGCATGCGCAGCGTGATGCTTTCGTCCAGCCAGACCGCGCCGGCCACGATGGCAAAGACCGGGATCAGAAAAGTCACGGTCAGCGTGCGGGCCGAGCCCACACGCTCGATCAGCCGGAAAAACAGCACGTACGCAAAGCCCGTACACATCACGCCCACGCAGATCACGGCCAACCAGCCATGCAGCGCCGGCGTGGCCGCAGGCCAGAACCACAGCGCCGGCAGCGCCAGGGCGACGCTGCTGGCCAGCAGGCTGCCGGTGGCGATCGCCAGGCTGGGAACCTGCTTGAGGTGGCGCTGGGTAAAGCTCGCGCCCAGCCCGTACATCAGCGGCGCGCCCAGGCACACGAGCACCGCCCAACCGCTGCCAGGACTGCCGCCCAGGCCCAGCCGGTCCCAGGCCAGCGCCACCACACCCACGAAGCCGATGAACAGGCCCAGCACGCGCGAGGCGGTCAGCCGCTCGCGCAGCCACAGCAGCGCGATCACCGCGCCGAACAGCGGCGTGGTCGCGTTGAGGATGGACGCCAGCCCGGTCGTCAGCGACTGCAGCGCATACGCGTACAGCACGAAGGGAATGACGGGGTTGATGAGCCCGGCCAGCGCGATCGGCCGCCAGTGCGCGCGCAGTGCGCCCCACTGGCCTCGCCAATGCAGCCATGGCAGCAGCGTGAAGGCGGCAATCGCCACGCGCAGCGCCGCGGTGGGCATCACGCCCAGCTCGTGCACCGAGATCTGCATGAACAGAAAGGAAGTGCCCCAGACGGCGGACAGGAGCAGGTATTCAAGAATCCAGGAAGGCATGGTGAGACAAGAGGCAGGCGGTCATGGAAAAGGCGGCGGACGTACGATAGCGCCAAACGGAGAAGACGCGCTGCGGGGCAATCGCAAAGTCGAGTAACCCAAGCTGGGGATGGCACGATCGCTATCATCTTTGGCGTCATCCTGTCGCGTAGGAGACGGGCTAGTCCAGGCGCGGGGCGCCACCTGGCCGACCTACAATGCGCGACGGCGCGGCCGGGGCATCGTCCTGCCTGTGGGCCGCGCGGATCAACCAGGCGCATGCCGCCGATCATCTCGAAGGATTTTTTCGTGCAAGTCAGTCCCTCCATCTTCAAGGCTTACGACGTGCGGGGCATCGTGCCCACGACCCTCAACGAACAGGTCGCCGAGGCGCTCGGCAAGGCCTTTGGCACCGTGGCATTGGCGGAGGGCGAAAAGGCCGTGGTGGTCGGCCGTGACGGCCGCCTGAGCGGCCCGGACCTCAGCGCCGGCCTGGTGCGTGGCCTGCAGGCCGCGGGCATCAAGGTCATCGACATCGGCCGCGTGACCACGCCGCAGGTGTATTTCGGCGCTTCGACGCTGGCCTCCAGCGGCATCCAGGTGACCGGCAGCCACAACCCCAAGGACTACAACGGCTTCAAGATGGTGCTGGCCGGCCGTGCCATCTACGGCGACGAGATCCAGAACCTGCGCCGCATCATCGAGGCCGAGAGCTGGACGCTGACCGCCGGCGGCAGCGTCGAGCACGTGGACGTGCAGGACGCCTACCGCCAGCGCATCGTGGAGGGCATCCAGCTCGCGCGGCCGATCAAGATCGTGGTCGACTCGGGCAACGGCATTGCCGGCGCCTCGGCCCCGGCGCTGTTCCGCGCGCTGGGCTGCGACGTGGTCGAGCTTTTCAGCGAAGTCGACGGCGACTTCCCCAACCACCACCCGGACCCGAGCAAGCCCGACAACCTCAAGGACGTCATCCAGGCGCTCAAGGACACCGACGCCGAGCTCGGCCTGGCCTTCGACGGCGACGGCGACCGCCTGGGCATCGTCACCAAGGACGGCCAGACCATCTACCCCGACCGCCAGCTCATCCTGTTCGCGCAGGACGTGCTCAGCCGCGTGCCGGGCGCCACCATCCTGTTCGACGTCAAGTGCTCGCAGCGCCTGGCGCCGGCCATCGAGGCCGCGGGCGGCCAGCCGCTCATGTACAAGACCGGCCACAGCCTGGTCAAGGCCAAGATGAAGGAAGTCGACGCCCCCCTGGGCGGCGAGATGAGCGGCCACATCTTCTTCAAGGAACGCTGGTACGGCTTTGACGACGGCACCTACGCCGGCGCGCGCCTGCTGGAAATCCTCAGCCGCCACGCCGATCCGTCGGCCGTGCTCAACGCGCTGCCCACCAGCTTCAGCACGCCTGAGCTCAATGTCGCCACCGCCGAGGGCGAAGCGCCCGCCGTCGTGGCCAAGCTCCAGCAGCTCGCGCCCACGGTGGCCGCCTTCGCGGCGCCGGCCAGGATCAGCGACATCGACGGCCTGCGCGTGGACTGGCCCGATGGCTTCGGCCTGGTGCGTGCCTCCAACACCACGCCGGTGCTGGTGCTGCGCTTCGAAGGCCACACGGCCGAGGCGCTGCACCGCATCGAACACGACATGCTGGCGCTGCTGCGCCAGGTCAAGCCCGACGCCAAGGTGGGCGAGGCGGCGCATTGACTCCCGAACAGTTCGCGGCCGGCTTGAGCGCCGACCCTGAAGTCATCGTCTTCAACCTCAAGCGCCGCTTCAGTGGCGTGTCGGCCACCATCGACGCGCTGGTGCCGCTGCAGATCCGGCAATGGCGGCTGGGTTTCTGCGGCCACCCGCTGTCCAACGGCGTGCCGGGCATGACGCTGCGCGAGGCGATTGCGCTGTCGCGCCGCCCGCCCGAGGGCCGGCCCTTCCGCATCTGGCACGTGCGGCGCGACCCCGAGATGATTGCCGGCATCTTCGCGCGCGACGTGCTGCGGCTGCCGATCCGCCTGGTCTTCACCTCGGCCGCCCAGCATCTGCACGGGCGTTTTGCGCGCGGCCTGATCGCGCGCATGGACGCCGTCATCGCCACCACCGCCAAGGCCACGTCCTTCGTGCCCAACACGACGGCCGTGGTGCCGCACGGCATTGATCTGGCGCGCTACGCGCCGCCGGCCGACAAGTTCGCGGCCTGGGCCGAGAGCGGGCGCCCGGGCCAGTACGGCATCGGCCTGTTCGGCCGCATCCGCCCGACCAAGGGCACCGACATTTTTGTCGACGCCATGATCGAGGCGTTGCCGCAACTGCCCGGCGCCAGCGTCGTCATGACCGGGCTGTGCCAGCCGCGCTATGCCGAATTCGAGCGCGGCCTGCGCCAGAAGATCGAGGCGGCGGGCCTGTCCTCGCGCATGCTGTTCACGGGCGAGATCGAGACGCCCGAAGTGCTGCAGTGGTACCAGCGCTGCCTGGTCTGCGTGGCCTGCCCGCGTTACGAGCCCTTTGGCCTGACGCCGTTCGAGGCCGCGGCCTCGGGCTGCGCGCTGGTGTGCTCGCGCACCGGCGCCTTCGAGGAACTGGTCGAGCCCGGCATCCAGGGTGAACTGGTGCCGACCGGCGACGCGCATGCCGTGGCCGAGGCCGTGCTCAGCGTGCTGCGCACGCCCGAGCACGCGCAGGCGATGGGCCAGCGCGCGCGTGAGCGCGTCACCACGCGTTTCTCGCTCGAAGCCGAGGCCGGTGGCATCGGCCGCGTCTATGAGCAGCTCTGGCAGCGCGGCTGAAGCGGTCACGCCGCCGCCCGCGGCCTGGCGCCAGCGGGCCTCGCTCGCGCTCTACAGCGGACTGCTGTGGCTGGCCCAGCCGCTCGTGCGCCGCAAGCTGCGCCGCCGCGGCCGCCAGGAGCCGGACTACGTCGCCGACATCGAGCAGCGCTTCGGCCACTATCCGGCCGCGGTGCGCGATGCATTGATCCAGCGCCCGGCGCAGGGACCACGCATCTGGCTGCACGCCGTGTCGCTGGGCGAGACGCGCGCTGCGGGCATCCTGATCCCGGCCCTGCGCGCACGCTGGCCCGGCCTGCAGCTCGTGCTGACCTGCAGCACGGCCACCGGCCGCCAGGAAGGGCGCCGCCACCTGCGCGACGGCGATCTGCAACTGTGGCTGCCGTGGGACACGCGCGCAGCCGCGCGGCGCTTCGTGCAGGCCGTGCGGCCGGACCTCGGCCTGCTCATGGAAACCGAGATCTGGCCCAACCTGATGGCCCAGCTCAGCCAGGCTGGCGTGCCGACAGTGCTGGTCAATGCCCGGCTCAACGAAAAATCAACCCAGGGTGCCTTGCGCTGGCCCGCGCTCATGGTGCCGGCTTACGCGCGGTTTGCCCGCGTGCTCGCGCAGAGCGCCGGGGACGCCGAGCGGCTGGCCCGCGTCGGCGCGCGCGACGTGCGGGTGCGCGGCAACCTCAAATACGACGCCCAGCCCGATGCGGCGCAGATCGCGCAAGCGCAGGCCTGGCGTCAGCGCCTGGACCGCCCCGTGGCGCTGTTCGCGAGTTCGCGCGAGGGCGAGGAGGCGGCGCTGCTGGCCGCGCTCGCAGCGGACACCCGCGCGCAGCCTGCGCAGTGGTTGGTGGTGCCGCGCCATCCGCAACGTTTCGACGCCGTGGCCGAGCTGGCCGAACGGCAGGGCTGGACGGTGCGCCGCCGCAGCGCCTGGGGCGATGCCGGGCCGCCGCCGGATGCGGGCGGCGGACGCACGCTGTGGCTGGGCGACAGCATGGGCGAGATGGCGCTGTACTACGCGCTGGCCGACGTCGCGTTGCTGGGCGGCAGCTTCGAGCCGCTGGGTGGCCAGAACCTGATCGAGGCCGCCGCCTGCGGCTGCCCCGTCGTCATGGGGCCGCACACCTTCAACTTCGCCCAGGCCTGCGAGCAGGCCGAAGCAGCGGGCGCCGCGCAGCGCGTGGCCGGCCTGCCGCAGGCCGTGGCGGCGGTGCGGGCTTTGCTGGACAGCCCCGATCGGCTGGCCGCGATGCGCGCGGCCTCGGCCGGCTTTGTCGCCGGCAGCCAGGGGGCGGTGCAGGCGACGGTGCAGGATCTGGCGCCGCTGCTGCCCGGCGCCTGATTACCCCGATGCAAGGCAAGAGCGTTTTGCCCGGGCCGATGCGGTCCAGGCACGCGCAAGCCGCTATGCTTGTCCGCTGATCCGTTGATCACCCTTCCAAGGAAACCAAGCCATGAAATCCAAAGCCGTTCTCGAACTGGCCGACGTCAAGAAGATCGCCGCTGCCGCTGAAGCCGAAGCGCTCAAGAACAACTGGGCGGTGAGCATCGCCATCGTCGACGACGGTGGCCACCTGCTGTGGCTGCAGCGCCTGGACGGCGCCGCGCCGATCTCCGCGCAGATCGCCCCGGCCAAGGCCCACACGTCGGCGCTGGGCCGTCGCGAATCCAAGGGCTACGAAGACGTCATCAACCAGGGCCGCACCTCGTTCCTGAGCGCGCCGGGCCTGCAAGGCATGCTCGAAGGCGGTGTGCCCATCGTCAAGGACGGCCAGGTGATCGGCGCCGTGGGCGTGAGCGGCGTCAAGTCGACCGAAGACGTGCAGATCGGCAAGGCGGGCATCGCCGCGCTGGGCCTGTGATGGCCGCGCCGCCGGGTGTGGATCCGCGGCGCATTTGCAAAGAACCAAAGAAAAAGCCGACCTGCGGGTCGGCTTTTTCATGAGGGCTCATGGGGGAAAAAAAGCTTGGCTACTGAATGAATTTCCTGGCTAGCAAAAACGACCCTTCGAGAACTTGAGTTCTCTGGAGTCGCCCCACGATGAAACGGTTACTTGGTCAAGATCAACTTGCCGAGCTTGGTGGCCTGCAGGCGATAGATCGCACCGTTGTGCTGGATCTGGACGGCCTTCTGACCCTGGAGCAGTTCGGCGCTGTCCACTGGCTGGACCGACGAGCGGTCCTGGCTGCTGCGCGACAGGGACAGCGTGCCTTGGGGGGAGGCGGCGCTCAAAGAAAACGTGCTGTGCATATATCGATCTCCTGACGACAAATGATAATGATTTGCAGTCGAATATCAAGCGTTTTGTCGGGAAATATGTAAATATTTGTATCTATAGGCGAGGGGTGACGCGTTGCCGCGTCCCGGGTCCCTGAGTCCCTGAATCGGCCAACGCGGGCCGGCATGCCCCAGACGTGCCGAAGCCCGCCAGGGGCGGGCTTCGCAAGCGGCAGCGGCAGGGCGGTTGCGCGCGGTGCCGGGATGGTTTTCCGCGAGCGTGGCGCCGCGCCTACTTGGCGTTGGGCTCGGTGATGAAGCCGATCTTCTTGACGCCGGCCTGCTGCGCGGCGGCCATGGCCTGGGCCACGCGCTCGTAGCGCACGTCCTTGTCGCCGCGGATGTGCAGGTCGGGCTGCGGGTCCTGGTGGCCGATGGATTCCAGCCGGTTGAAGAGCGTGGTGTCGTCCACTTTCTCTTCGTTCCACCAGTAGTCGCCCTTGCTGTCCACGCTCAGCCGCACGGTCTCGGGCTTGATTTCCTCGCGGACATTGCTGGCGCGCGGCAGGTCGACGTTGACGGCGTGCTTCATGACGGGCACGGTGATGATGAACACGATGAGCAGCACCAGCATGACGTCGACCAGCGGCGTCATGTTGATCTCGTTCATCACGTCATCGGGTTCGTCCTGGGTTCCGAAAGCCATGGCGCATCAACCCTTCTTGATCTTGACCACGGTGTTGCCGCCGGCCTCGCCATTGGCCACGCGGGCACCGGTGACGAAGTAGGCGTGCAGGTCGTGGGCGAAGCGGTTGAGCTGGTTCAGCACGGCCTTGTTGCCGCGCACCAGGGCGTTGTAGCCAAGCACGGCCGGAATGGCCACGGCCAGGCCGAGCGCGGTCATGATGAGGGCCTCGCCAATGGGGCCGGCCACGCGGTCGATGGTGGCCTGGCCCGCGGCGCTGATGCTCATGAGCGCGTGGTAGATGCCCCAGACGGTGCCGAACAGGCCGATGAAGGGGGCGGTCGAGCCGACCGAGGCGAGGATCGCCAGGCCCGACTGCAGGCGCGAGGTGGACTCGTCGACGCTGTTGCGCAGGCTGCGCGTGGTCCAGTCGCTCAGGTCCAGCGCGTCGTGCAGCTGCGGCTGGGTGTTGCGGTGGTGGGCCACGCTTTCGCGGCCTTCGAGGGCCAGGTTGCGGAAGGGGTTGGCCGGATCGCTGTCGAGCTTGCTCAGGCCCTGGGCGAAGTCGGCGCTGTGCCAGAACGCTTCGACGGCGGCCTTGCCCTGCCGGCGGTAGCGGCGCAGGTCCAGCGCCTTGATGAGGATGACCATCCACGATGCCAGCGACATGGCCAGCAGCAGCACGGCCGTGGCCTTGATGACGATGTCGCCCTGATTCCAGACGTGGGCCAGACCAAATTGAAAGTCCATGATTGTGTTTACTCCATGACGAAATTGATGGGGACGTTGACCCACATGGGTTCAACGGTTCCGTTGCGGGTGCCGGGCGAGAAGCGCCAGCGCATGACGGTGCTCAGCGCAGCCTGGTCGAGGCGGTCGTAGCCGCTGGAGGTGCGGATCTCGGCCTCCTTGGGCAGGCCGTCGGTGCCGATGAAGACACGCAGCATGACCTTGCCTTGTTCGCCCAGCCGGCGGCTCATGCTGGGGTAGGCCGGCTTGGGGTTGTTGAGGTAGGCCGCGTCGCTCGACGGCATCACGACCGTGGGTGGCGCGGGAGGGGCCGGCGGTGCGGGCGGCGCCGGAGGCGGGGGGGCCGGTTGGGGCGGCGCTGGCGGCGTGGGTGGAGTCGGCGCGACCTGCACGGCGTTGGGCGAGGGCGTGTCGTCCCGGATCACGGGCCGCGGCGCGGGCTTGGGCGGCAAGGGTTTGGGCGGTGGCGGCGTGGGTTTGGGCGGCGGTGGCGCGGGTGTCGGCGGCGCGGGGGGCGCTGGCGGCGCGATGAATTCAGCCAGGATTTCCGCAGGAATGATCACCTCGGCGGCGCGCTGCAGCAGCCCTGACTGGAAGGCCCAGAGCACGGCCAGGTGCAAGGCCACGACGGAGCCGGCGATGGCGACGTTGCGGGAACTGTGAGAGTACGACTTAGACATGAATCATCTGGAGGCGTCGCACGACGCGGTGCGAGCGATCGGGATTGGGACAGTTCGGGAGCCCGGCGCGGCGGCGGCGGGGCGTGGGCCATGGGCCTGTCAGGCGGTCAGAGGCTCGGCAGGCAAGCCAGGCGCCGCACCGGCAGACTCAGCCATGGAAGATCCACCAGATCGATCCCAGCACCAGGATCAGGCTGCCACCCAGGGTTCCGACGAGTTCCATTGCGAGTCCTTCGGCTGATGCGTAGCGGGCTGGCAGGCGGCGCCGTTGCGGATGAAGGCGACCGTGTGCTCGACTTGGCAGTTCGCATGGATGCCACGCGCACTGCTCTCGCACTGGCCGCACTGCGTGGCGACGCCCAACTCCAACTGGATGTCCTCGAATGCCATGCCACCGCGCGCGCAACGGGTGATCTCGCGATCAGAAACTAGATTGCAAATGCAGATGATCATGGCGGGCCACTTGGAAGAACGGCTGGCTGTTGACGAAAAAGTGTTGCGCCGCATTATAAATACGAATTCATCGTATTTTCAATGGTCCTTCTGTTTGTGTGGGGTTTCGGCGAAGATGCGCCGCAATCGAGGAATTTGCAGCCGGTTTTGCTCTGAATCCAGGAGTCAATACGGCACGGTGATGCCCAGCCGCTCGGGCTTGATCTCCTGCAGGATGGTGGTGGCGATCTCTTCGATCGACTTGGTGGTGGTCGAGAGCCAGCGCACGCCGGCGCGGCGCATCATGGCTTCGGCCTCGGCCACCTCGTAGCGGCAGTTCTGCAGTGAGGCGTAGCGCGAATCGGGGCGGCGCTCGTTGCGGATCTCCGACAGGCGCAGCGGGTCGATGGTCAGGCCGAAGATCTTCTTGCGGTGCGGCACCAGCGCGGGCGGCAACTGGCGGCGCTCGAAATCCTCGGGGATGAGCGGGTAGTTGGCGGCCTTCATGCCGTGCTGCATGGCCAGGTAGAGCGAGGTGGGCGTCTTGCCGCTGCGGCTCACGCCCACGAGGATGACGTCGGCCGCGTTGAGGTCCTTGCTGGTCTGGCCGTCGTCGTGTTCGAGCGAGAAGTTGATCGCCTCGATGCGGGCGTGGTAGGCCTTGCTTTGCGAGATGTCCGTGAAACGGCCGACGCGGTGGTTGGACTTCAGGCCCAGTTCCTGCTCCAGCGGTGCGATGAAGGTGCCGAAGGTGTCCAGCAGCATGCCTTTGCAGCCGTCGTGCAGCACGTCGATGATCTCGCGGTTGACCAGCGTGGTGAAGACGATGGGCTTCTTGCCCTCGATGGTGGCGGTGTGGTTGATCTGGCGCACGACCTGGTGCGCCTTGTCCACCGTGTCCGTGAAGGGCAGGCGCACCTGCCGCACGTTGACTTCGAACTGGTTGAGGATGGCGGTGCCGAAGGTCTCGGCCGTGATGCCGGTGCCATCGGAGACATAGAAGACGGTGCGGTTGGACATGGCGCGGGGCACAAAGCGTGGGGCGGAGGGCAGGGCGTCGGCGGCCAGGGCGCTGGCCTACAATCCGCGGGTTACGAATGGGTGACGAAGCGTGGCTATTATCCGACGGCGTTTTGCCGCGGGCCCTCGCCCATTTGAGATAGATTGCCAGACGTGATCGCGGGGCCGTGCCCGGCGGTCGCCACGACACGAGAAGAATTCCTGCGCCGCCGGAACAGAGCGGCCGTGTTTTTTGCCGGGCTCGCCAAGAACGACAAGCAAGCAGCCCCCGAAAGACCGGCCCTTTGCACCAGCGCCGCGCGCCGGCCCAGCCCGCTCCAGGCCAGGCCGGTCGTTTGACCGGTTTTTACTTTATGGAGCTTTAGTCATGTCCCAACGCTTTGCAGAGACCGCCCTGGTCATTCCCTTCGAGGATCTGCGCATGTCCGACGTGGAGGTCGTCGGCGGCAAGAACGCCAGTCTTGGCGAAATGATTTCGCAACTGCCCCAGGGCGTGCGTGTGCCCACGGGTTTTGCGACCACGGCCCACGCCTTCCGCGAGTTCCTGCAGTTCGAGGGCCTGTCCGAGCGCATCAGCGCCAAGCTGGCCGCGCTGGACGTGGAGGACGTGCGTGCGCTGGCCGCGGCCGGCGCCGAGATCCGCGGCTGGGTCGAGGCCCAGCCCTTTCCGGCCGACCTGGAACAGGCCATCCGCACCGCCTTTGCCACGCTCAGCGCCGGCAACAGCCAGGCGAGTTTTGCCGTGCGTTCGTCGGCCACGGCCGAAGACCTGCCCGACGCGTCCTTCGCCGGCCAGCAGGAAACCTTCCTGAACGTGGTGGGCATCGAGGACGTGCTGCACAAGATGAAGGAGGTGTTCGCTTCCCTCTACAACGACCGTGCCATTTCCTACCGCGTGCACAAGGGCTTTGCCCACGACGTGGTGGCGCTGTCGGCGGGCGTGCAGCGCATGGTGCGCTCGGACACCGGCGCGGCCGGCGTGATGTTCACCATCGACACCGAATCGGGCTTTGACCAGGTGGTCTTCATCACCGCCAGCTATGGCCTGGGCGAGACGGTGGTGCAGGGCGCCGTCAACCCTGACGAGTTCTACGTGCACAAGCCCATCCTGGCGCAGGGCAAGAAGGCGGTGATCCGCCGCAACCTGGGCAGCAAGCTGATCCAGATGGTGTTTGCCACGCCCGAGGAAAAAGCTGCCAGTGGCAAGCTGGTCAAGACCGTGGACGTGCCAGCCGAGCTGCGCAACCGTTACTCGCTGACCGACACCGAAGTCGAGCAACTGGCTCGCTACGCGCTGATCATCGAGCAGCACTACGGCCGCCCGATGGACATCGAGTGGGGCAAGGACGGCACCGATGGCGAGATCTACATCCTCCAGGCCCGCCCCGAGACGGTCAAGAGCCAGTCGGCCGGCAAGGCCGAGCTGCGCTACAAGCTCAAGGGCGAAGGCGCCGTGCTGGCCGAAGGCCGCGCCATCGGCCAGAAAATCGGCACCGGCCCGGTGCGCCTGGTCAGCTCGATTTCTGAAATGGACAAGGTCCAGGCCGGCGACGTGCTGGTCACCGACATGACCGACCCGAACTGGGAGCCGGTCATGAAGCGCGCCAGCGCCATCGTGACCAACCGCGGCGGGCGCACCTGCCACGCGGCCATCATCGCGCGTGAACTGGGTATCCCGGCCGTGGTCGGCTGCGGCGACGCCACCGAGCGCCTGAAGGACGGCACGCTGGTGGCCGTGAGCTGCGCCGAGGGCGACACCGGCCGCATCTACGACGGCCTGCTCGAAACCGAGGTGACCGAGGTCAAGCGCGGCGAGATGCCCGCCATCGACACCAAGATCATGATGAACGTGGGCAACCCGCAGCTGGCCTTCGACTTCGCGCAACTGCCCAACGGCGGCGTGGGCCTGGCCCGGCTGGAGTTCATCATCAACAACAACATCGGCGTGCACCCCAAGGCCATCCTGGACTACCCGCAGGTCGATGCCGACCTGAAGAAGGCGGTCGAGTCGGTGGCGCGTGGCCACGCCTCGCCGCGTGCCTTCTACGTCGACAAGGTGACCGAGGGCGTGGCCACCATCGCCGCCGCGTTCTGGCCCAAGCCGGTCATCGTGCGCCTGTCGGACTTCAAGAGCAACGAGTACCGCAAGCTCATCGGCGGCAGCCGCTACGAGCCCGAGGAAGAAAACCCCATGCTGGGTTTCCGCGGCGCGGCCCGCTACATCAGCAGCGAGTTCAGCGAAGCCTTCGCCATGGAGTGCCAGGCCATCAAGCGCGTGCGCGACGACATGGGCCTGACCAACGTGGAGATCATGGTGCCCTTCGTGCGCACGCTGGGCCAGGCCGAGAAGGTCACCAAGCTGCTGGCCGAGCACGGCCTGGCGCGCGGCGCCAACGGCCTGCGCCACATCATGATGTGCGAAGTGCCGTCCAACGCCATCCTGGCCGACGAGTTCCTGCAGTACTTCGACGGCTTCTCGATCGGCTCCAACGACCTGACCCAGCTCACCCTGGGCCTGGACCGCGACTCGGGCCTGGACCTGCTGGCCGCCGACTTCGACGAGCGCGACCCGGCCATCAAGGTGCTGCTCAGCCGCGCCATCGAGGCCTGCAAGAAGCAGGGCAAGTACGTCGGCATCTGCGGCCAGGGCCCCAGCGACCACCCCGACTTCGCGGTGTGGCTGGCGGGCGAGGGCATCTCCTCGATCTCGCTCAACCCCGACTCGGTGATCGACACCTGGCAGCAACTGGCCAGCTAGGCTAAGTCCCGAATCGCCGCCCGCCCGAAGCTGCCATGATCGCCGGTCATGGCAGCTTTTTTCATGAACCCAAGACACGGCGATGGCGCGCACGGCGTGATGCGAGGAGCGCCGCGGTGAGCCGGCTGTCGATGTTGCGGCTGGCCCTGCTGCTGGCCTGGGCCGCGGGCGCTTTCGGGGTGCCGTGGCTGGCGCGCGACCTGGACTTTGCCATCGGCGGCTGGCCGTTTTACCTGTGGTGGGCCGCGCAGGGCTGCGTGATTTTTTTCGTGGTGATCTGCCTGGTCGCGGTCTGGCTGCTCGGCCGCTACGACGATCTGGACGGGGCGCGGCATGACGCCGACTGACGACGGCCAGCGCGCCTACCTGTGGCGCCTGCACCGCTGGCTGCTGCTCCTGCTGGCGAGCTTTGCCGCCTTCGTGGGCGTACTGGCCTGGGGCGAGACGCAAGGGCTGCCGCGCAACTGGATCGGCATCATCTTCCTGCTGGTCACGATCGGCCTGTACGCCGGCATCGGCGTCTACAACCGCACGTCCGACCCCGAGGAGTACTACGTCGCCGGCCGCCGCATTCCGTCGTTCTACAACGGCATGGCCGCCGCGTCCGACTGGGTGAGCGCGGCGTCCTTCATCAGCCTGGCCGGCAGCATCTACCTGTTCGGCTACGGCGGCACGGCCGGCGCGCCCAGCGGGCTGGCCTACATCATTGGCTGGAGCGGCGGCTTCGTGCTGGTGGCGATCCTGGTGGCGCCCTACCTGCGCCGCATGAAGCTCTACACGCTGCCCGACTTCTTCGGCGTGCGCTACGGCGGCCAGTGGCCGCGGCGCGTGGCGGTGCTGGCCGTGGTGGCCTGCTCCTTCACCTACGTGGTGGCGCAGATCTACGGCGTGGGCCTGGTCACCTCGCGCCTGACCGGCGTGCGGTTCGAGATCGGCATCCTGCTCGGCCTGGGTGGCGTGCTGGTGTGCTCCTTCCTGGGCGGCATGCGCACCATCACCTGGACGCAGGTCGCGCAGTACGCCGTCATGCTGCTGGCTTTTCTCATCCCGATTTCCTGGCTGGCGTACAAGCAGCTGGGCACGCCCATGGCGCCGATGGCCTACGGGCAGCTGATCGCGCAGATCGACCGCCACGAACGCGAGCTGCAGGACGACCCGGCCGAGCAGGCCGTGCTGGCCGAGTACCGCCGCCGCGCCCAGGACGACGAGCGCAAGCTGGCCGACGTGCCGCAGGCACTGGCGCAGGAGCGGCGCCAGGCGCAGGCCCGGCTGCAGCACCTGAGCGAGTCGGGCGCCTCCGCCGATGCCCTCTTCGAGGCCAGCCGCGCGCTGGCCGAGGTTCCGCCCGACGAGGCCTCGGCCCGCGCCCGCTGGACGGCGTCGCTGCGCGAGAACAGCGCCCGCGCGGCGCCGGCCCAGGACGGCGTGCGCTGGGCGCAGGCCTACGCGGGCGACCCCGACGGCGATGCGCAAGCGCAGGCGCTGTTCAGCCAGTCGCGCCTCAATTACATGGCGCTGGTGTTCTGCCTGATGCTGGGCACCATGGGCATGCCGCACCTGATCGTGCGCTACTACACCACGCCCACCGTGGCGCAGGCGCGCACCTCGGTCACCTGGACGCTGGTCTTCATCGGGCTGATCTACCTCAGCGCCCCGGCGCTGGCCGTCATGGTGCGCTACGAGGTGCTTGAACAACTGGTCGGCCAGCCCTACGCCGAGCTGCCGGGCTGGCTGACGCAGTGGATGCGCATCGACCCCGGCCTGCTGTCGGTGGCCGACGTCAACGGCGACGGCCGGGTGCAGTTCGGCGAGATCCGGCTGGGCTCGGACGTGCTCATGCTGCTCATGCCCGAGCTGGGCGGCATGCCCTACGTGATCTCGGGCCTGGTGGCCGCCGGCGGCCTGGCCGCGGCGCTGTCGACCGCGGACGGGCTGCTGCTGTCGATCGGCAACGCGCTGGCGCACGACACCTATTTCCGCGAGGTGCGCAACTCGCGCGCTTCGGCCATGAGCCGTGTGATGCTCTCCAAGTTCGCGCTGCTGCTGGTGGCGCTGCTGGCCGCCTACGTGGCCGCCCAGCGCGCGGCCGACATTCTTTACCTGGTGTCGGCCTCGTTCTCGCTGGCGGCGGCCACCTTCGTGCCGGCCATGGTGCTGGGCATCTTCTGGCGCGGCGCCACGCGCGCCGGCGCGGTCGCGGGCATGCTCACCGGCATGGCGGTGGTGGGCTACATGCTGATGGGCTCGGGCGCGCTGGCGGCCATCGGCCTGCCCTGGAGCGGCCTGTGGTGGGGCATCCAGCCGATCTCGGCCGTGGTCTGGGGCGTGCCCGCCGGCCTGCTGGTGACCTGGCTCGTGAGCCTGGCCACACGCCGCGGTGGTCAGCCGGCGGCAGCCGCGCTATAATCTTGGGCTTTCCCTTGCCACACCACTAACAGACGCAGTGGGTGGCTTCAGACTCACAAGGAGTATTTATGCGTCATTACGAGATCGTCCTGCTGATCCATCCGGACCAGAGCGAACAGGTTCCGGCCATGCTGGAGCGCTACAAGAGCATGGTCACCACCGGTGGCGGCCAGATCCACCGCGTGGAAGACTGGGGCCGCCGCCAGCTGGCCTACCAGATCAACAAGCTGGGCAAGGCTCACTACCTGCTGCTCAACATCGAGATCGACCAGGCTGTCCTGGCTGAGCTGGAGCACGCCTTCAAGTTCAACGACGCCGTGCTGCGTCACCTGACGGTGCAGAAGAAGAAGGCCGAAGCCGGTCCTTCCGCCATGCTCAAGGCTGTCGAGCGCGAAGAAGCTCGCAAGTCGCAGCAGGAGCAAGCCAGCGCCTGAGTCCGGCGCGGCTGATTGCAGGATTTCCCCGCAGTGAACCAGGTGGCCCTCGTGGCCGTGGTGGCCGAAGTTGCCGCCATGCGCTACACACCGGCCGGCCTTCCCGCCCTGGATCTGCGGCTCGAACACGAGTCGCAGGTGAAAGAGGCGGGGCAGCCCCGCCAGGTTCGCTTCGAGCTCAAGGCCGTGGCGTTCGCCGACATGGCCGAGCGCCTGGCGCGGCAGCCCATCGGCAGCCGCTGGCAGTTCAAGGGATTTCTCAGCAACACCCGCAATGGCAAAGGCCTGCTGCTTCACATTCAGCACATCGACCAAGATTAAATTCTCAGGAGTTCCACCATGGCTGGACCGAAACGTTTCAACAACAAGGACAAGCGCCCCAAGCGCAACACGCAATCGCTGCTGTTCAAGCGCAAGCGCTTCTGCCGCTTCACCGTCGCTGGCGTCGAAGAAATCGGCTACAAGGACGTGGACGCGCTGCGTGACTTCATCGGCGAAAACGGCAAGATCGTGCCCGCCCGCCTGACCGGTACGCGCGCCATCTACCAGCGCCAGCTCAATACCGCCATCAAGCGCGCCCGCTTCCTGGCCCTGGTCCCCTACACGGACCAGCACAAGATCTAAGGAGCCCGGAACATGCAAGTCATTCTGCTCGACAAAGTCGTCAACCTGGGCAACCTGGGCGAGATCGTCAAGGTCAAGGATGGTTACGCCCGTAACTTCCTGATCCCCACCGGCCGCGCCCGCCGCGCCACGACGGCCGCCAAGGCCGAATTCGAAGCACGCCGCGCCGAACTCGAAAAGATCGCCGCTGAGAAGCTGGTTGCCGCTCAAGCCCAAGGCGAGACGCTCGCCGGTTTCGTCGTCAAGCTGACCCAGAAGGCCGGCGTCGACGGCCGCCTGTTCGGTTCGGTGACCAACGCCGACATCGCCGAAGAGCTGACCAAGCAAGGTCACGCTGTGAGCAAGGCGCAAGTGCGCCTGCCCAACGGCCCGATCAAGACCATTGGCGACACCACGGTGAGCGTTTCGCTGCACACCGACGTGGCCGTGGACGTGACCGTGACCGTGTACGGCGAAACCGCGTAAGCGTCGTTTCTCCGCACCCCAAGAAGCCGCCTGCCCAGGCGGCTTTTTGCTTTTCGGGCACCCCATGACCGCGTCCTCGGCCTGGCCGGTGCAATGGCCTAAACTTGGCGGCCGGCCACCGCCGCTGCTGCCCGCCGCGCGCAGGTGCCCACGGCCTTCTTCCGTTTCCTGACGATGCCGGGTGGGGATTCCCGCCCGGCGTCTTGTCGTTTTGAGTTCGACCCACCATGTCCGCTGTCCTGCCCCATTCCGCCGACGAGATGACTGGCGATCGCCAGATCGAGCAACTGCGCGTGCCGCCGCATTCGCTGGAGGCCGAGTCCAGTGTGCTGGGCGGCCTGCTGCTGGACAACGGCGCCTGGGACCGCGTGGGCGATCTGCTCAACGACGGCGATTTCTACCGCTACGAGCACCGCCTGGTCTACGGCGTGATCGGCAAGCTGATCAACGACAGCAAGCCGGCCGACGTCATCACCGTCTACGAACAGCTCCAGGCGCAGGGCAAGGGCGAGGAGATCGGCGGGCTGACCTACCTCAACGCGCTGGCGCAGTACGTGCCCAGCGCCACCAACATCCGCCGTTACGCGGAAATCGTGCGCGAGCGCTCCATCCTGCGCAAGCTGGTGGGCGTGAGCGACGAGATTTCCACCAGCGTCTTCAATCGCGGTGAGCGCAAGGTCGCCCAGATCCTGGACGAGGCCGAGCAGAAGATCTTCGCCATCGGCGAAGAGGGCTCGCGCATGAAGCAGGGTTTCCAGAGCATGAACACCCTGGTGGTCGATCTGCTCGACCGCGTGACCGAGATGGCCGACAACCCGCACGACATCACGGGCGTGCCGACCGGCTTCTACGACTTCGACCGCATGACCTCGGGCATGCAGGCCGGCGACCTCATCGTGCTGGCCGCGCGCCCGTCCATGGGCAAGACCTCGCTGGCCATCAACATCGCCGAGAACGTGGCGCTCAACGAAGGGCTGCCGGTGGCGGTGTTCTCCATGGAAATGGGCGCCGCGCAGCTCGCCGTGCGTATCGTGGGCTCGATCGGCCGCGTCGACCAGGGCCACCTGCGCACCGGCAAGCTGACCGACGACGAGTGGCCGCGCCTGACCGAGGCCATCGAGAAGCTGCGCAGTGTCTCCATGCACATCGACGAAACGCCGGGCCTGACACCCAGCGAACTGCGCGCCAACGCGCGGCGCCTGGCGCGCCAGTGCGGCAAGCTCGGCCTGATCGTGGTCGACTACCTGCAGCTCATGAGCGGCTCGGGCGGCAGCAGCGGCGACAACCGCGCCACCGAACTGGGCGAGATCTCGCGCGGCCTGAAGATGCTGGCCAAGGAACTGCAGTGCCCGGTGATCGCGCTGTCGCAGCTCAACCGCTCGGTCGAGCAGCGCACCGACAAGCGCCCCATGATGAGCGACCTGCGCGAATCGGGCGCCATCGAGCAGGACGCGGACGTGATCATGTTCATCTACCGCGACGACTACTACAACAAGGACAGCAAGGAGCCGGGCGTGGCCGAGGTCATCATCGGCAAGCAGCGGAACGGCCCGACGGGCACTGTCAAGCTCGCCTTCCTCAAGCCGCTGACCAAGTTCGAGAACCTGGCGGCCGGCATGGGCGGCGACGACTTCTGATGCGGCGTGCGGCCGGGCCGTCCGCGCCGCGCCCGCTGGCGGTGTGGGTCTGGCCGCTGGCGCTGTGTGGGCTGATGGCGCTGCTGGCCGCCGCGGGCGATGCGCCGCGGCTGGCCTTGCGCTACGACCGCGCCGCCCTGGCCGACGGCCAGTGGTGGCGGCTGCTGACCGCCCATGCGGTGCACCTGGGCTGGGCGCACGCGCTGCTCAACATGGCGGGCGTGGGGCTGTGCGCCGTGCTGGCGCCGGCGCTGTTCCGAACCCGCAGCCTGGCCGTGCTGCTGTTGCTGCTGGCGCTGGGCGTGAGCGGCCTGCTGTGGCTGGGCTCGCCCCAGGTGAGCAATTACGCGGGTTTTTCCGGCGTGCTCTACGGCCTGTTCGTGGCCGGCCTGTGGCCGCAGCGGCGCGATCCGCTGGCGCTGCTGGCGCTGGCCGTGGTGGCTGGCTGGATGCTGTGGCAATGGCTGGGCCGGCCGCTGGCCGCCGAGGAACAGATGATCGGCGGCCACATCGTGTCGGCGGCCCATGTCTATGGCGTGGCGGTCGCGGCGGCGTGGCTGGCGGCGCGTGCGGTCTGGCCGCACCGCGTCAGCGCCGGATCGTGAAGACGATGGGTCCGTTGCGTGTGCCGATCAGGTTGAGCACGTTGGCCAGCGCCGCGCGGTGCTCGGGGGCGGCGCCGGCATCGCCCTTGAAGCGCCAGCCAGCGCCACCCAGTTCGCCTTCGCCCGACAGCTGCAGCGCGCCCTGAAGCGTCTGCAGCGACAGCCGCAGCGGGCCAGGCTGCTGGCCATCGCCGGACTGTAGGTCGATCTGGTAGCTGCCGATCGGGCGCAGCGTGGTGACGGGCGAGGTGATGGACTGCAGTTGCAGCCGGGCCTGGCCAAGCTGGGCCAGGCGCCCTTGCGCGTAGCGGCCCGACCACTGGCCGGCGCTGACCGACAGCAGGCCGTCGAGCGCCATGGTGTTCCAGGGCGTGCCCAAGCCTTCGAGCAGATTGGCCGGCATCTGCAGGTCCAACCCTTGCAGGCGGAATTCGCTGCCGCCCCACACGGGCCGCAGCAGCACGCGCGCGGTCTGGCGCAGGCAGCAGGCCTGGTCGAGCTGCAATTGCAGCGCGGGCGACGAGGTGCCGGGCCACCAGGTGCTGCCCAGCTGCCATGACAGGCGGCCGGGCAGCAGGCGTGCATCGCGGCTGCCGGCACCGCCGCTCACGCCCAGCACGGCCGAGCCGTTCCAGACCGTGCCGCGCGCGTCGAGCAGCAGCACCCGCTGCTGTGTGGCCGCGCTGATCCAGGCCACGGCCCAGCTGGCGGGAAACTGCCAGACCAGCGTGGCGGCCGCGCCCAGCAGCGCACCGCCCAAGGCGTAGGGCCACAGGCGCCGGGCGGGCGCAGGGGTGTTTTCGCGCGGCGGCGCGGCGCGGCGTGCGCCGGGAAAGGCGTTGCGTGGAGATCGGGACAGGGCTTGCATGGCGCCGCCGAGTGTACGGGGTGTACGGGGCGCCGGTTACGAGTAAGTGGCAGCGCTGCGTCCGCGCCGCGTCAGCAGCGCCGCCGCGCCCATGGTCAGCCAGCCCAGGATGAGGCTGGTGCCACCCCACGGCACCAGAAAACGCAGCGCGCCGTGGCCGCTGAGCGTGTTCCAGTAGATCAGCCCGGAAAACAGCACGATGCCGATGGCAAACAGCAGCCCCGCCAGGTGCTGCCCGCGGCCGTGTGGGCGCAGGGCCGACCACAGCCCCACGCCCAGCAGTGCCAGCGCGTGCCACAGCTGCATGTTCACGGCCGACTGCATGCTGGCGCGCGCGGCCTCGCGTGCTGCGGGGTCGGCGATGAAACCCAGGCCGTGCGAGGTGTAGGCGGCAAAGCCCACGCCGCTGGCACCGGCCAGGGCGGCGAGGAGGATCCAGAGTCGGGATGAGGAGGGCATCGGAAACGCTCCAGGAAAAAACACGCGGGGTAGGGCTGGCCGTGAGGAAGAGAAGGCGAGAGGAACGGCGTCAACCCGGCGGCTCTGGCCGGCGCCACAGCCAGATCTGCACGCCGGCCATGCAGGCAATGGCCGTTGCCACGGCCCAGGGGTGTGGCACGGTCCACAGCAGCAGCGCCGAGCACGCCACCATGGACGCGCTTGCGGCCCACTTGGCGCGGCGGCTGACGCGGCGGCCATTGTGCCAGTTGACCAGCATGGGGCCGAACAGGCGGTGGTTCAGCAGCCAGGCGTGAAAACACGGCGAACTGCGGGCGGCGGCCCAGGCGGCCAGCAGCACGAATTCGGTGCTGGGCAGGCCGGGCGTGATGACGCCCAGCGCGGCCACGCCCAGGCTGACGACCGCCAGCACCAGCAGCAGGGCACGCACCACCGGCGAGCGCACCGGGCGGACGACGGGCAGCCGGGGCGGGTCTGCGGGACGGTCTTCGGGCGGCCCGTCGCCCTGCATCAGGCCGGCTCTCCAAACGCCTGGACCAGCAACTGGCCGAAGCGGGCGTAAGCGGCATGGGCGCCGGCGAGCACGTCGCCGTGCGTGTCGGCCGGTTGCGCGTCGAGCGCGGCCACGAAGCGTCGCCACACACGGGCCCGGCCTTCGGGATAGGCGGCCAGGTTGCGCGCGCCGAACGTGGGCGACAGGCCCAGCTTGTCCTGCGCGTCCTTGAGCAGGAAGGCCGCGCCCAGGGTCGAGCCCTCGGACACATAGAGCCAGCCCAGCGCCGCCGGCATGTGCACGCCGGCCGTGGCCGCCGACGCTTGCGGGACCGGCTGGTCCAGGTCGGCCAGGTCGTCGCGCGCGGCCTGCAGGCGGCCGCGCACGTGGAGGTCGGGCACGGCTTCACGCAGGAGCGGGTCGGCGAAAAAGGATTCGACGTCCTGCTGGAACAGGTACTGGGCTGTCGTGAAGCGCGCGTAGTGGACGCGGCTGGTGAACACGGCGGCATGCGCCATGAGCGTTTCCATGCGGTCGTGCTGGTGGGCGGTTTCGGCCTTCAGGCGCTGGGACAGCGTGGCGGAGGGGGACAGTTGTGCGGACATGGTGGCTGGGATGATCGTAGTGGGTGGAGGAAATGGCAAGCGAAACGGTGTCAGGGCTGGACGGACGCCGGGGCCGGTGCACCGGCCCATTGCCGGTCGAGCGCGTCCAGGTGGGCCGGCTCGAACTGGCCGCTGGCCAGGTGCAGGTCGAGCCAGGCCTGCAGATAGGTGTAGCGCGCCTCGGCGAGCTGCACGCGGGCGTGGTGCAGCTGGCGTTCGGCCGCCAGCACGTCGGTGTTCACACGCTCGCCGCCGCGCACGCTGAGCCGGGTGGCGCGGACCTGTTCGTCGGCATGGCGCACGGCCTGGCCGCGGGCGGCGATCACGGCCTGCGCGCTGCTGGTGCGCCGCCAGGCGCGTGCGATGTCCTGGCTGACCTGCTGCGCCAGCGCGTCGAGTTCGGCGGCCGCCTGCGCCTGCGACTGGGCGGCCTGCCGGGCCTGCGCGGCGATGCCGCCGCCCGCATACAGCGGCACCGTCAGGCGCACGCCGACGGTGTTGGTGCGGTAGTTCTGGCCGTAGGTGTTTTCGCTGTCGGAGTCGGTGCGGCGGTGGCTCGCGTACAGGCTCACGCGCGGCCAGTGGCCGGCCTGCTGGCGCGCGATCTCGTGCCCGGCGGCGTCGACGGCCAGCCGCTGGGCCTGCAGTTGCGGATTGGCCGCCAGGGCCTGCTGCTGCCAGCCCTCGGCGTCGGGCCAGTCCAGCGGCAGCGTCTGCGCCTGTGCCGTCTCGGCCAGGGCGGGCAGTGCATGCGCGGCGACGGGCTGGCCCACGATGGCCTCCAGCTCGCGCAGCGCCAGGGCCAGCGTGTCGGCGGCTTCGATGCGTTCGGCCTGCGCGGCGGCCAGGCTGGCTTCGGTTTCGAGCACGTCGGTGGCCGTGCCTTCGCCCAGCGCGCGCAGGCGCTGGTTCTGGCGCAGCAGCGCATCGATGGCCTGCACCTGGCGCTGGGCCAGCGTGTCGCGGTCGCGCGCGAGCAAGGCGGCGGTGTAGGCCTGCAGCAGGCGCTGCGCCAGTGCCTGGAACTGCGCGCGGTAACGCGCCAGCCCCGCGTCGGCCTGGCTCTGGCCCAACTGGTAGCGCGCCCAGGCAGCACGATCGAGCAGAGGCTGCTCCAGTTGCAGCGTGGAGGCGTAGTTGTCGTAGCGGCGCTCTGATCGCACCTCGCCCAGCGTGGTGTCCTGGCGCACGGTCGAGTCGTTGCGGCCCCGACTGTAGCTGTAGCTGAGCTGCGGCAGCAGCCCCGCGCGGCCCATGTCGCGCAAGGCTTGCGCGGCTTCGCGTTCGTGCACGGCCGCGCGCAGGGTGGGGTCGTGGGCGATGGCCAGGGCATGGGCTTCGCGCAGGTCCAGCGCGTGGCTCGCGTGGGTGCCCAGGGCCAGGCAGGCCGCGGCGGCGAGGTCGCGCAGGCGAGGGGACAGCAGGCGCATGCTCATTCCCCGCCGAAGGCCGTGCGCGAGCGGTCGAGCAGCGGCTTGAAGAGGTAGCTCAGCAGTGAGCGTTCGCCCGTGCGCACAAAGGCCTGCACCGGCATGCCGGGCTGGATGCGCAGGCCGTCGAGCCGCTGCAGCGAGGCGGCCGGCACGTCGATGCGTGCGGCGTAGTAGGGCTGCTGCGTGGCCTCGTCGATCAGGCGGTCGGGCGAGACCTGTGTGACCACGCCGTCGACGCGCGGTGTGCTGCTGCGGTTGAACGCGGTGAACAGCAGCTCGACCGGCAGGCCGGCCTGCACGCGGTCGATCAGGTCCACGCCGATGCGGGTTTCGATCTGCAGCGGCTGGGCGTCGGGCAGGATGTCCATCAGCGGCTCGCCGGCGCGGATCACGCCACCCGGGGTGTGCAGCCGCAGGCCAACCACGCGGCCGCTCACGGGCGAGCGGATCTCGGCATGGGTGACGTCGAAACTGCCGGCGGCCAGCCGCTGGGCCTGCTGGCCGGCGTCGCGCCGCGCGTCGGCCAACGCCGTGCGCACCTCCTGCTGCCAGGTCTGCTCGCGCTGGGCCAGTCGGGTCTGCAGCTCGCCGATCTGCCGGCGCGTGCGCTCCTGGTCGGCCAGGGTGACGGCCAGATCGCCGTCGGCCTGCGCCAGGGCGCCTTGCACTTCGAGCGCGCGGTTGCGTGGCACATAGTCTTCCTGCGCCAGCTGGCTCAGGCCGGCGTGGCGCTCGGCCAGCGCGGCGCGCTGCAGGCGCAGGCTGTCGCCGCGCGCCTGCAGGCCCGCCAGTTGCGCGCGGGCGCCGGCGATGCCTTCGCGCAGGCCGGCCAGTTCGGCCTGCAGGGCCTGGCGGCGGCTGGCCAGGAGCTGGTCCTGCAGCGCCAGGGCCGCGGCGGCTGTCGGCACGCGCGCCGCTGCCTCGCGCAGCGGCTGTGGATAGGCGGGCGCGGCCAATCCGTCGCGCTCGGCCTCCAGCCGCGCTTGCAGCGCCTGCGCCATGAAGAGGTTGGCTGAGGCCGACGCGGCTTCGGCCTGCGCCACCGAGGCGTTGACCACCGCCAGCACCTGGCCCTGGCGCACCGCGTCGCCCTCGGCGACCAGGATGCGTTCGATCACGCCGCCGGAGGGGTGCTGCACCGTCTTGCGGTAGCCCGCGACAGTGACCAGACCGTCGGCCGTGACACCACCGTCCAGCGGCGCGAGCGCGGCCCAGGCGACGAAGCCGCCGAAGCCCACGGCCACGACGGCCCAGCCCAGCCGCGCATAGGCCTGGGCGCTCCATTTGGCGCGGGCAGGTGTGTCCGCGCTATCGGGTCGGGTGGGTGCGGCCGGGGCGAAGGCGGCGTGTGGGGGCAGGAGGCTGCTCATCGGATCGAATCCAGGGGGCGCGTGGTGGCGCCGGGGTCTGACGAAGGGTTGGCGGCGCCGGGGCTGGGCTGGCGTGCGCCCAGGCGGTAGGACAGGCCTGGCATCAACGCCGCGCCAGCGGGCCGCACGGGTGACGCCGGCGATGGGGCTGACGGGGCACCTGCGCCCCGGCTGGCCGGCGCGGGTTGGCGCGCCGCCAGCACCTCGGCCGTGGGACCGAGCTTGTGCACCTGGCCGGCCTGCAGCACGAGCAGCCGGTCGGTGGCCGTCAGGATGCCCGGGCGGTGCGTGATCAGCACCACGGTGGCACCGGCCTGTTTGAGCGCGCGCAGCGTCTCGGCCAGGGCCGCTTCGCCCGCCTGGTCCAGGTGGGCGTTGGGTTCGTCGAGCACCACCAGCGCCGGCTGGCCGTAGAGCGCGCGCGCCAGCGCGATGCGCTGCTTCTGTCCGCCCGACAGGCCCGTGCCGCCTTCGGCCAGCACCGTGTCGTAGCCCTGCGGCAGGCGCAGCACCAGCTCGTGCACGCCCGCCAGGCGGGCCGCGTCGATGACGCGGTCGGCATCGGGCTGGCCAAAACGCGCGATGTTCTCGGCCACGGTGCCGCCGAACAGCGCCACGTCCTGCGGCAGGTAGCCGATCGCATCGCCCAGGGTGTTCCCCGCGGCGCTGCGGTCCCAGCCCTGCAGGTCCGCGCCATCCAGCCGCACCTTGCCCACGCGCGGCGGCCACACGCCCACCAGCAGGCGGGCCAGCGACGACTTGCCCGAGCCCGAGGCGCCCATCACGCCCAGCACCTCGCCCGGCGCCAGCGTGAAGCTGACATTGATCAGCGTCGGGGCCGCGCCGCCGGGCGGCACCAGACTGGCGGCCTCGACCGCCACGCGCCCCTGCGGGCGCGGCAGCGGCAGGCGCGGCGCGCGGCGCGGGTGGGCGGCCAGCAGGGCGTCGAGCCGGCCGTGCGCGAGCTGCACGGCCGTCCATTGGCGCCACACGCCGATGACCTGTTCGATGGGCGCGAGCATGCGCCCGATCAGGATGGAGCCCGCGATCATCATGCCGGCCGTGATCTGCCCTTCGATGGCCAGCAGCGCGCCCATGCCCAGCATGGCCGACTGCAGCGCGATGCGCACCGTGCGTGTGGCCGCGCTCACCGCCGCCGCACGCTCGCTGGCCAGGTTCTGGCGGTCGATGAAGGCGCCATGCAGCCGGGCCCAGCGGGCGCGCAGGCGCGTGAGCATGCCCATGGCCTCTATTGCCTCGGCATTGCGCAGGTGCGCGCTGGCCAGCTGGTTGGCCGCGATCTGCAGCGCGCTGGCCTGCGCCAGCGGCTGGCGCGACCAGCGTTCGTTGAGCACCGCCAGCGCCAGCAGCACGCCCGCACCCAGCAGCGCGGCCACGCCCAGCCAGGGGTGGAACAGGAAGATGACGAGCAGGTAGACCGGGAACCACGGCGCGTCGAAGAACGCGAACAGCGCGTTGCCCGTGACGAACTGGCGCAACTGCGTCAGGTCGTTGAGCGCCTGCGAGGCCTGGGCCTGGCCGCCGGCCAGGTTGCGCTCGAAGCTGGCGTCGTACACGCGGCCGTGCAGCGCCTCGTCCAGCCGCTCGCCCACGCGGATCACCAGCAGGCTGCGCACCCATTCGAGCAGGCCCATGAGCACGAACAGGCCACCCACGATCAGGCTGAGCATCAGCAGCGTCGCGCCGTTGCCCGAGGCCAGAACGCGGTCGTAGACCTGCAGCATGTAGAGGCTGGGCGCGAGCATGAGCAGGTTGACGATGGCGCTGAACACGCCCACGCTGCGCAGGCTGGTGCGGTGCGCTTGCAGCGCGGCGCGGATCTCGCCGGCGCGCCCAGTCCCGCCAGCAGGGCCAGCGCCCCACTGGTCAGGGCGCCACCGCCATTGCCGTACTCCACCTGGTTGCCGTCGGTTTCGCTGGCATTGACGTCCACGAACAGCGTGGTGTAGTTGCCCACCGTACCGCCGGTCAGCGTGTTGGTGCAGGTCAGCGTGTAGTAGTAGGTCCCGGCTGCGGGCGATACCGTCAATGTGCCTTCGGTGGGCTGGTCGCCCGCCCAGCCGTCGCCGCTGGCGCCGCCCGTGGCCTTGCAGTTGGCCGCGCCATAGGTGGTCCAGGTGATCTGTGCGGTGCGGCCCGTCGTCACCGGCGAGGGCTGGGCCGTGATGGTGACGCTGGCCGGCAGGCTGGCGCCATCGAGATCGACCTGGAACAGCGTGCCGTTCTGGCCATTCAGGTAGACCCGGCCGCTGGACTCCTGGGTATAGCCGCGCCCGCCGTAGAGCGTGGTGCCATACAGTCGGCCGTCGTTGCCCAGCGACAAGCCGTTGGGCCGCTTGCCATCCACCCCAGCGGCGAAGGAATGCAGGTGCTCGAAGCCACTGGCCAGCACCGTGCCATCGCTGGCGAGGCGGATGTTGGCTGGGACGATGCGGAAAAGCGTGCCGTCGTAGGTCGGTTCGTAGCCCAAAACCGTGGAAGATTGGCCTACGTAATACTGTTGCGCATTGTCCTGGTTGGCGCCACCGCTGAGCGTGGTGCCGTAGATGGCGCCGTCGGGCGCCAGCACCAGGGAGCCACGCGGCTGGCTGCCGTTTTCGCCGCTGAAACTGTGCAGGATGGTGAAGCCGCTGCCGTCCTTGGCGATGCGATAGAGCGCGCCGTGCACGCGTGGGCCATCGTAGTGGGGGTAGGAAGATGCATGCATGGATTTGCCATTGGCAAACCCACTGCCACTGCGCCCTGTTGGGACGTAGCTGGCGCCGCAAAGCGGAGACGTCCTGCTCGTCAGTGTGAATTCCGTGGCAGACGTATGGACATAGCCCAGTGTCGAACAATTCCCAATGCTCAATCCGCCATACAGGTAACCATCCAGCCCTTCCACCAGCCAGGACAGTTGGTTTTCCCCCGCATTCTGGTCCAAGGTAGTACTGCTGACAAAGTACATGCTATTCCACGCGATTTCGCCCTCGGCCAGCGTGAATTCGTGCAGAACCTCGTAGCTGTCGGGCTGGTCAGGGTGGATGCGGTAGAGGCTGCCCGTGGGCGTGGCCGGATCGGTGGGCGTGCCATCGGCATAAGGCACACCACGCGGATAGGCCGTCAGGCCATAGAACCAGCCGTCACTGCTCTGGATCATGCCATTGGGCTGCTGCCGGCCATCGGGACCATTGCCCGCGCCGAATTCATGGACCGTCGTGAAGCTGCCGCTGCTGTCACTCGCGTCCGCCTGGTCGATGCGGAACAGCCGGCCATTTCCGCCAGGGCCCATGTCCAGGCCGTAGAGCCGGTCCTGGCCGTCAGCGGCATCGACCAATAGCACGCCATTGGGGTGATAGACCGCGCCGTCAGTGGAGGTCAGCAATTCGGCGCGGGTGCCGTCAAACTCGGCCCTGAACACAGCCTCCTTCTGCTGATAGGTACTACCCAGCGTAGTTTCCCAACCGATGGAGGCACTGTACATGCGTTGCGACAATGCGCTTTGCACCAGGGCGCCGGGGTAGTTAAAGGCACGCAAACTGGCCTCGAAGTTGGCGTACAGGCTATAGAAGCCTGGCGATGTGGTCGTGCTGTAAATGCCTCCCCATTCACCCATGACATACAGGTTTCCATCACTGGCAAGCAATGGTGGCTGGGGAACGCGTTCGAGGACGCTGGCACCGGGTGCGGTGGTTCCGAGTTTCGTCGACGTCAGATAGTTGACGCGCACGGACGGCAGTTCGACGGCGGCTTGGGCCCAGGCGGGCATGCCCACGATGCAGCTCAAACCAGCCAAGGTGGCCACGCAGGCGGATTTCAGAAAACACGAAGATGTCGTCATGGCAGGCTCAACATGGGAAGCGCTGGAACAGAGGGAATGGCTCGGCAATGCTTTTCAAGATCAGGATCGAGACGAAAAAGCCGCCGCGGCATGGGGACGCGGCAGCTTGTGAACGGAAGCGGCTCGCGCCGCCCCCACATGCGGGCTTAGGCGGCCAGGAGCACGTCGGCGTCGTTGCTAGCGACACCCACCAGTTCGAGAGAGGTGGCGACCGAGGGGTAACCGTTGACATCGAGCACAGCTACCAACGCGCTCGAATCACCGTTCATCAGACCATTGACGATGTTGTGGGTATCGTTCTCGCCGGTCGTGCGATCGATGACATCGCCGTTCTCGTCCAGACCGCCATTAAGGCCGATGGTGTCCAGGCCGCTGATGCTCAGCAGTTCCTCGGTGAAGTAGTAGTCGCCGTTGCTGTCCTGGGCCAGGCCGCTGCCGAAGGTGATCGATGAAATCTCGCCGTACAGCGTGTGCGTCTGGCCGCTGAAGAAGGTGTAGCTCAGGTAGCTGCCCTCAGCCGCCTGCACGATGAAGCCCAAGTTCAGGCTCGATGTTTCACCCTCCAGCACGTACTGCGAGCCAGAGAACTGGTAGCCAAGCAGGCCCCATACGCCAGTAGGATCGGGGTCCACGACCGGATCGGGATTTTCCGTACCGACGAATTCGCCGGGGTTGGCTTCGTGATCCGCCACCTGGAAGTGTGCGTCGAAGGCGGGGAAAAAAGTCGCAAGGCTTACCCAGCCTTGAGGGCTTGCGTTCGCATAGTTGTTGAACGTTGCACCGTAGTTAACTGTCGCATCCCGGACGATCATATAGCCGCTTATGGAACAGATGCGGGTGAGTCTGATACCAGTTCTTCATGGCCTGCATGGGCGTCTTGCTGCCCAGCGCTGACTGCGGCAGTTGCTGGTTGTACAA
>WNDQ01000029.1 GCA_009912175.1 Paracidovorax wautersii
GGGGGGGGCGTGGGGAGGGCGGCCGGCGCGCGGAGCCGCGGGGGGGGGGTGGGGGGGGTGGGGGGGGGGGGGGGGTGGGGGGGGGGGTGGGGTGGGGTGGGGGGGGTGTGGGGGGGGGGGGGGGGGGGGGGGGGGGGGGTGGCGCGCCGCGCGGCTCGCCTCCTCTATCATGCGGCGCTGCAGCATTTTTGTCGCCGGGCCGCCCCCAGACAAAAAGCATCCCTGTGGGGACCGGGTCATCGCGAAGCGATGGACCGAGTGGGCCTTTTTTGTAACACGCGGTTTTTTGCGCTTTTTTGGCATCTTCTGGATGCAAAGCGACGTCATCTCCAGTCTGTTGCACAATACCGACCGTCAGCCACTGCGGCCCCTCGCGGCCCCCGAGCCTATGCCCCAGTACCAGTTCACCGTGGAGACCGAGCCGGCCTTCCTGCCCGACCAGTCGGCGCCCGGCCAGGGCATCTACAGCTTCGCCTACACGATCACCATCACCAACACGGGCGACGCGGCGGCGCAGCTCATCGCGCGCCACTGGTTCATCCAGGACGCCAGCGGCCGCAGCGAGCAGGTGCAGGGCCTGGGCGTCGTTGGCCAGCAGCCGCTGCTGCGCCCGGGCGAGGCCTTCCAGTACACCAGCGGCTGCCGCTTGCGCGCGAGCACCGGCACCATGCATGGCAGCTATTTTTTCGTGGCAGAGGACGGCACCCGCTTCGACGTGGAGATCCCCTTGTTCGTGCTCGACGCCAGCCAGGGCGCGGGCCCGTCGATTGCGGCCGTGGACGACGGCCCGCGCGTGCTCCATTGACGTGACGCGGCGGCGCGCACGGCCGGCTGCCGGCGTCGTCGCTTCCCGCTTTTCCACAAGCGCCTTCCTGGCGCGGTGCCCATGAAACAACTCTCGCACATCCTCCTGCGCCTGGACCCTGCAGCGCCGCTGGCCAGGCGCCACCTGCTCCTGCTCGAACTGCTGGAGTGGCTGCGCGGCAACCGGCGTTCGGTCGAGGCCACGCTCGGCCGCCTGCAGACGCTGGCCGATGCGCTGACCTCGCACCCCGACGCGGCGCGCCGCCTGGCGCAGATCTGGCAGCAACTGGTGCAGACCGTGGACGCCACAACGCTGCTGGCCGATTTTGGTTTTGCGCCGCGCAGCGCCTTCTTCAGCGAATTCAGCGAACGCCTGCGCTACAAGCTGCTGCCCGGCACGCCCGAAACGGCCGACGCCTCGGCGCTGTTCATGCTGATGCGCCCGACTGCCTTCGACGCCAAGTGGCTGACGCAGGCCGACGAGGCGCTGCTCGACCGCCTGCTCGGTTTTCTGCGCCAGGGCGCGGCCGAGCCGCCGCGCCTGGCCTACGACGCAGGGGTTGCGCCGGCCAGCGCGGCCACGTCGGGCGAAGGCGCCGAACCGGCCGTCAATGCCTGGCAGCACACGCTGCTGGACGCCATCACCTACTGCGCCGGGCAGGTCAGCGCCACGGGTTTTGCGCCCGAGCTGCGCCTGCGCATGAGCGAGCCCGCCAAAGAGGCGCGCCCCTTCCACGCGCTGCCGGCTGACGCCGAAGCCTTCCGCCAGGCCTTTCTGGCGCAGCTGCGCGACGAGGCCGCGGTGCAGGCCGCGCTGGTGGGCCTGCGCGACCGGCTCGACGCCTGCCGCCAGGCCGCCGCGGGCGTCTACGCGCACCTGGAGGAACACGGCGTGTCGGTCGGCCTGGTGTTCCGGCTGCGCCAGTTGCGCGAGCGCCTGCTGCGCATCCGCGAACTGGTCGACTGCCTGCGCGCGTCGTCGCAGGCCGGCAGCGCGGCACGCTTCATGGCGCGGCTCATCCAGGTCGGCGAAGAGCGGCGCAGCATCCGCGCGCTGGTCGGCACCAACTCCTCGCTGCTGGCGGCCAAGGTCACCGAGCGCAGCGCCGAGACCGGCAGCCAGTACATCACGCGCACGCGCCGGCAGTTCGCCGCCATGTTCCGCAAGGCCGCCGCTGGCGGCACGCTGATGTCGGTGACGACGTGCCTGAAGTTCGCCATCCTGGCGCTCGGGCTGTCGGCCTTCTGGGGCGGTTTTTTTGCGGGCGTCAATTACGCGCTGAGCTTCGTCGTCATCCATTTGCTGCACTGGACGGTGGCGACCAAGCAGCCGGCCATGACGGCGCCGGCCATGGCCACCAAGCTCGCCGACATCACCAGCCACGACAAGGTGGAGGCCTTTGTCGACGAGGTGACCCACCTGGTGCGCTCGCAGGTGGCGGCGGTGCTGGGCAACGTGCTGTTCGTCATCCCGAGCGTGCTGGCCATCAGCTTCGGCTTGCTGTGGGCGCTCGGCCACCACGTGCTCGACCCGATCCAGGGCGTGACCGTGCTGCAGCACCTGACCGTGCTGGGCCCGACCCTGTTCTTTGCCGCGTTCACCGGCGTGCTGCTGTTTGCCGCCAGCATCATCGGCGGCTGGGTCGAGAACTGGTTCGTGCTGCACCGGCTGGACTCGGCCATGCGCTACAACCCGCGCATCACACGCTGGCTGGGCGAGGCGCGCGCCGACCGCTGGGCGCACTTCATGCGGCGCAACATCACGGGCCTGACCTCCAACATCTCGCTGGGCTTCATGCTGGGCCTGGTGCCGGCCTTCGCCGCCTTCTTCGGCCTGGGGCTGGACGTGCGCCACGTCACGCTGTCGACCGGCCAGATCGCCGCGGCCGCGGCGGCCATCGGTTGGGGCGTGGTGCACCTGCCGGTGTTCTGGTGGTGCCTGGTCGCCATTCCGCTGACCGGCATGTTCAACGTGGGCGTGAGCTTCTACCTGGCCTTTCTGCTGGCGCTGCGTTCGCAGAACGTCAGCCGGCTGGACCGGCGCCGCGTCTACGGCGCTATGCTCAGCCGCCTGTGGCGCAAGCCCTGGGCCTTCCTGTGGCCGCCCAAGACCGCGGCGACAGCGCCGCAGACGGGCGTTGCCAGCGACAATCCGGAGTCGACGGCTTCGCGCTGAACGTGCCCGCATTGCGGGCACCCGCGCGGGCCGCACCGGAGTTGAGAATCCAAGACCATGGGCGAATTCGATCTGATCGCACGTTTTTTCACCCGCCCGGCGCGCCGCGCCATTCTGGGCGTGGGCGACGACTGCGCGCTGCTGGCGCTGGCGCCGGGCGAACAGATGGCGATCTCCAGCGACATGCTGGTCGAGGGCCGGCATTTCTATGCCGACGTCGACCCCGAGGCGCTGGGCCACAAGGCACTGGCCGTCAACCTCAGCGACCTCGCGGCCTGCGGCGCCGAGCCGCGCGCCTTCACGCTGGCGCTGGCCCTGCCCACGGCCGATGAGGCCTGGCTCGCGCCCTTTGCGCGCGGCTTGTGGGCACTGGCCGACGCGCACGGCTGCGAGCTGATTGGCGGCGACACCACGCAGGGGCCGCTCAACCTGTGCATCACGGTCTTCGGCGCCGTGCCGCAGGGCCAGGCGCTGTTGCGCAGCGGTGCGCGGCCCGGTGACGACGTCTATGTGAGCGGTACGCCGGGCGACGCGCGGCTGGCGCTGCAGGCCCTGCGCACGGCGCGGGCCCGCGCCGGCCTGCCGGATGAAACGGGCAGCGATCCGACCGCCATCGATCTGCCGCCTGCGGCGCTGCAGGCCATGCGTGACCGCCTGGAGCGGCCCACGCCGCGCAATGCGCTCGGCGTGGCGTTGCGCGGCGTGGCCACGGCCTGCGCCGACGTCAGCGACGGCCTGGCCGGCGACCTGGGCCACATCCTGAAGGCATCACGGGTGGGCGCCACGCTCGACGCGCAGGCGCTGCTGCAGGCAACCAGCGCGCCGTTGCGCGCGTTGGCGCCGGCACTGGCCTGGCGTTATGCGGCCAGCGGCGGCGACGACTACGAACTGGTGTTCACCGCGCCCCAAGCGCAATGCGCCGCGGTGCAGGCGGCGGCGCAGCGCAGCGTCACACCCGTCACGCGCATCGGCCGCATCGAGCCGGACGCCGGACTGCGCTGGCGGGACCCGCAGGGGCAGCCCGCCAGTCCGGACTGGCGCTCATTCGATCACTTTTCAGCGTAGCCGCCCGTGATGTTTTTTTGAGCAGGCATGGAAACGTGCGTCACCTGCTCTAGGTAGCCAAAGGCTCCGCCGTGGCGAGGCCCGCCAGTGCTGTTGCCCCCAGTGGGGGACGCGCCGTCAGGCGCTTCGGGGGGCGTTCCTACTCATACACCTCGGCCTGCGGATCGGTCGCTTCCATCTCGTAGCTGGAGGCCAGCATGGCCAAACGTGCGATCACGCCGTACATGTAGAAGCGATTGGGCGCGCTGGCGCCGGCCTGCTGGCCGGGTTGCGGCAGGTGGTGGCTTTCGGCGAAGGCCAGCGGCACGTAGCGCGAGCCGGGGGCGTTGGTGCTTTCGTCGCTGGTGCGGTCGGCGTGGATGCGGTAGTAGCCGCCAACCACGTAACGGTCGAGCATGTAGACCACCGGCTCGGCCACGGCGTCGTGCACCCGTTCGTTGGTGAGCACGCCTTCGCGCAGGATCAGGTCGGTGGCCACGCGCTGTTCCTTGGCCGCGCGCGGCTTGCGGCCGAACATCTCCAGATCGGCCGCGTCGCGCACGATCAGCACGTTGGCGCCGTTGGGCAGCACGTCGGCGCCGTTGTCGGGCTTGATGGCCATGAAGGGCTTTTCGGTGATGCCGTATTCCTTGTACTTGCGGCGCACACGGCCCAGCAGCGCGTCGACTTCGGTCTGCACCTGCTCGATGCCGGCGGGCTTGCCGACGGCCACGTCGGTCAGGCGCGCGTGCAGCGGGTTGATGAGCCAGGGGTCGATGCCCAGCAGCTTGCCAAAACGTTTGGCCACCTCTTCGTAGGTCTTGAGGTGGTTGGACTTGCGCCGCAGCGACCAGCCGGCCTGCAGCGGCGGCAGCACGTACTGCTCGTGCAGGTCTTCCAGGATGCCGGGCACGCCCGCGGCCAGGTCGTTGTTGAGAAGGATGGTGCAGGGGTCGAAATGCTTGAGGCCCAGCCGGTTGCGTGTGCGCAGCAGCGGCTCGATCACGATCTTCTCGCCCGAGTGCAGCTTGAGCTCCTTGGGCGACTTGATGGCCGGGTCGAGCGAGCCGAAACGCACGTTCAGGCCCGCGCTCTCGAAGATGCGGCGCATCTGCAGCAGGTTGGCCAGGTAGAAGGAGTTGTCGATCTGCCCGTCGGGCACGATCAGCAGGTTGCGCGCTTCGGGGCAGATCTTCTCGATGGCGGCCTGCGCGGCCTGCACGGCCAGCGGCAGCATGTCGCGCGTCAGGCTGCTCCAGCTGCGCGGGAACAGGCTGGTGTCCACCGGCACGAGCTTGAAGCCCGCGTTGCGGATGTCGACGGCGCTGTAGAAAGCCGGCGTATGTTCCATCCATTCCAGGCGGAACCAGCGCTCGATGGCGGGCATGGCGTCGAGCATGCGCTGCTCGAGCTCGTTGATGGGACCGGTCAGGGCGGTGATGAGGTGGGGGACCATAGGATCGTTTTATAAGCGGGCGGTGGACGATAGCCTTGGCAGCAGCAGCCATTCTAGTTGGGGGACGAAATGACAATTCCAAGTCTGCGCCAAGGCCGCCCCCAGCCGGTCCGCAGCCCGCCAGTGTGCCCTGCGGCGCGCATGCTGGCGCCCGATAGAATCCGGCGCCACAAGACCGGGCCCGGCCCGCAGGAGACAACGATGCCTTCATCCTTCCCATCCGGCGAAACCGCGACGCCCTACGGCACCTTGCCGCCCGCCACCACGCCGGCCACCCGCAAGCCCGTGAGCCTGCCACGCCTGGCCGACATGCACGCGCGTGGCGAGAAGATCGCCATGCTCACCGCCTACGACGCCACGTTTGCGGCGATCGCCGATGGCGCGGGCGTGGACTGCATCCTGGTCGGCGACTCGCTCGCTGGGCATGGTCTGCCAGGGCCGCCACAGCACCGTCGGCGTCGCGCTGGAGGCCATGCGTTACCACACCGAATGCGTGGCCCAGGGCGTGCGGCGTGTGCAGGGCACGGCCTGGATCGTGGGCGACTTGCCTTTCGGCAGCTACCACGAGTCACCCGAACAGGCGCTGCGCAGCGCCGCCGTGCTGATGGCCGCCGGCGCCCACATGGTCAAGCTCGAAGGCGGCGGCTGGACCGCGCCCACCGTGCGTTTTCTGGCCGAGCGCGGCATCCCCGTCTGCGCCCACCTGGGCCTGACGCCGCAGACCGTGCACGCACTGGGCGGCTACCGCGTCCAGGGCCGCGACGAGGCCGCCGCCGAAACCCTGCTGGCGCAATCGCGCGAACTGGCCGACGCCGGTGCCGCCCTGCTGGTGCTGGAAATGGTGCCCGCGCCCCTGGCCGCACGCATCACGCAGGCGCTGCCGCAGTGCGCCACCATCGGCATCGGCGCCGGGCGCGCAACCGCCGGGCAGGTGCTGGTGATGCACGACATGCTGGGCCTCGGACTGGGCCGCACGCCACGCTTCGTGCGCGACTTCATGGCCGGCAGCGACAGCATCGCCAACGCCATGGCCGCCTACGTGCGCGCCGTCAAGGACGGCAGCTTTCCCGACGACCGCCTGCACGCCTGGTAGCGCGCACGACCGATTCCAACCATCGCTGAGGAGACCCGTCCATGCACATCGCCCACACCATCGCCGAGCTGCGCGCACGGCTCGCGCCCTACCAGCGGCCGGCCTTCGTGCCCACCATGGGCAACCTGCACGAAGGCCACCTCTCGCTCGTGCGCCAGGCGCGCGAGCGTGGCGACGTCACGGTGGCCAGCATCTTCGTCAACCGCCTGCAATTCCTGCCGCACGAAGACTTCGACAGCTACCCGCGCACCTGGGAACGCGACTGCGCGCAATTGCGCGAGGCCGGCTGCGACGTGTTGTTCGCCCCGCGCGAGCACGACCTCTACCCCCAGCCGCAGACCTTCAAGGTCACCCCCGACCCGGCCCTGGCCGACCTGCTCGAAGGGCACTTCCGCCCCGGCTTCTTCACCGGCGTGTGCACCGTGGTGCTCAAGCTCTTTGCCTGCGTGCAGCCGCGCGTGGCCGTGTTCGGGCAGAAGGACTACCAGCAGTTGCAAGTCATCCGCCGCATGGTCGAGCAATTCGCCCTGCCCATCGAGATCGTCGCCGGCGCCACGCAGCGCGCCGACGATGGCCTGGCGCTGTCCTCGCGCAACGGCTACCTGAGCGAAGCCGAGCGCGCCGAATCCACCGCGCTGTCGCACGCCCTGCAGACCCTGGCCCAGGCCGTCCAGCAGGGCCGCCGCGACTGGCCTGCGCTGGAGGCCGAAGCCACCGCCGCGCTGGCCGCACGCGGCTGGCAGCCCGACTACCTGACCGTGCGTTGCCGCGACACGCTGCTGCCGCCGCAGGAGGCCGACACGCCCCACGAACTGGTCGCGTTGGGCGCCGCAAAGCTGGGACGCACACGGTTGATCGACAACCTGGGGTTCGTGCGCTAGCGGGCCCACGGCGTAACCATGCGCCTGGGCGGAGGAGGTTGCTGCGAGACCGGGCCTGTCGCAGCGAGGTCAAGGAGGAGCCGATAGCCGCGAGGCTATTGGCGGGGGACAGGAGCGGAGACAGGCCCGGTCTCGCAGCAGCCTCCGGATTCCGCCAAACAGCGCAAGCAGACCCCGGAGCCCTCCGCGTTACTTGCGCCAAAACCCCGGCATCAGCAGCGCAATAAAACTCAGCATCTCCAGCCGCCCCAGCAGCATGCCCAGCGTGCACACCGCGATCTGGAAATCGGTCAGCACCGAGAAATTCGAATGCGGCCCCACCTCGCCCAGCCCCGGCCCCATGCAGTTCACGCTCGCCAGCACCGCCGTGAACGCCGTCACCAGATCCAGATCGGTCAGCAGCAGCACCATCGTCAACACCAGCACCGTGCAGCCATACATGAAGATGAAGGCCAGCACCGCAAAGATCACGTGGTTGTCCACCACCTTGCCGCCCAGCGTCACCGGCCGCACCGCGCGCGGATGCGACAGGCGCTGCAACTCGCGCTTGGCCTGCTTGAGCAGGATCAGCAGCCGCACCATCTTGATCCCGCCACCCGTCGAGCCCGCGCTCGACGCCACACCCGACAACAGCAACAACAGCACCGGCGCAAAGATGGGCCAGTGCAAATAATCGGCCGTCGCGTAGCCCGTCGTGCTCGCCACCGAGATCGTGTTGAACATGCCATAACGCAGTGCCTGGGCCAGCGGATAGACATGCTTGACCCACAGCAGCAGCGACACGAACAACCCGCTGGCCAGCATCAGCCCCAGCGTGGCGCGCAGCTCCGGATCGCGCCAGAAACCGGCCAGATGGCCCTTGCGCATCGCGCTGAAATACAGCGCGAAATTGCAACTGGCCAGCAGCATGAACAGCATCGCCACCAGCTCCACGCGCAGCGACTGGAAATGCCCCAGGCTAGTGTCGTAGCTGGACAGCCCGCCCAGGCTCACCGTCGTGAACATGTGCATGAGCGCGTCCAGCGGCCGCATGCCGGCCCACCAGTAGACCAGCGCGCACAGCACCGACATGCCCGCGTACACGCTCCACAGCCCCTTGGCCGTCTGCGTGATGCGCGGCGTGAGCTTGTTGTCCTTGAGCGGGCCGGCCGCCTCCACCTTGAACAGCTGGCTGCCGCCCACACCCAGCAGCGGCAACACCGCCACCGCCAGGATCAGCAGGCCCATGCCGCCCATCCACTGCAGGAAGGTGCGCCAGAAATTGACCGAGACCGGCAGCGTGTCCAGCCCCGACAGCACCGTGCCGCCCGAGGTCGTCAGGCCCGAGACCGTCTCGAAATACGCATGCACCAGCGACAGCGGCCGCCCCAGCGCGTCAAAGGCCAGCAGCAGCGGAATGGCCGCGAACAGCGGCATCACGATCCAGGCCAGCGCCACCAGCAGCAGGCCGTGGCGCGGCTGCATCTCGGTGCCGTGCCGGCGCAGGCCCAGCCACAGCACCAGGCCCGCGATGCCGGTCACGCCCATGCCGATGGCAAAGCTGTCGGCCATGCGGTCGTGCAAGGCGTACGAGACGGCGATCGGCGCGCCCATGGCGGCGGCCATCATGAGCAGCAGCATGCCCAGCATGCTGAAGACGGGAAAGTGGTCGGACATGGGAACTGCGGTATTAGCCGAAGAACGTGGCGCGCGGCTGGAACAGCTTTTCGATGTCGCGCACCAGCCGCTTGCGCGGCAGGAAGATCACGACGTGGTCGTTGTTCTCGATCACCAGATCGTCGCGCGCGACCAGCACACGCGGACGGGCATCGCCGATGGGGCCCTTGGCGGGCCGGGGCTTGCCGTCCTCGTCGTGCCCGGCGGGCTCGGGCATGTCGCGCACCACCAGGCCGATCGAGCAGCCCTCGGGCAGCTTGATGTCGGCAATGCGCTCGCCCACCACGCGCGAGCTTTTTTTGTCGCCGCGCACCACGATCTCCAGCGCCTCGGCCACGCCGCGGCGCAGGCTGTGCACGGCCTCGACGTCGCCGCGGCGCACATAGGCCAGCAGCTCGCCCAGCATGGCCTGCGAGGGCGACAGCGCGATGTCGATCTGCGTGCCGTGCATCAGGTCGGCGTAGCTGCGGCGGTACAGCAGCGCCAGCACACGCGTGGCGCCCATGCGCTTGGCCAGCAGGCAGGACATGATGTTGTCCTCGTCGTCGCTGGTCAGCGCCAGGAACAGGTCCACGCCCTCGATGTGTTCTTCTTCGAGCAGGTCCTCGTCGGTCGCGTCGCCGTGCAGCACCAGCACGTTGGAGGGCAGGCGCGAGGCCAGCTGCACCGCGCGCTCCTTGTGGGTCTCGATGATCTTGAGCGGCATCTTCGCGGCCAGCTCGCGCGCCACGCTTTCGCCCACGCGCCCGCCGCCGGCGATCATGATGCGGCGCACCGGCTGCTGGTCGGTGTGCAGCGCCGCCAGCACGGTCTCGACATGCTCGCGCGCGGCCAGCACGAAGACCTCGTCACCGGGCTCGATGCGGGTCGAGCCCTTGCAGACGATGAAACGGTCGGGCTGGTCGGCCAGGCGGCGGTAGATGGCCACGATGCGCATGGCCGCGTCGGGCACGCGCGCAGCCAGTTCGGCGATGCTGTGATGCACCATGGGCGCGCCCAGCATGGCGCGCACCGACAGCAGACAGGCCGCGCCGCCGGCAAACTCGCGCACCTGCAGCGCCTCGGGGTAGTCGACCAGCTTGCTGATGTAGCGCGTGATCGAGGCCTCGGGGCAGATCACGCAGTCGACGGCGAAGTTGTCCTTGGACAGCAGCGTCTCGTCGTCGCGGAAATCGGGCGTGCGCACCCGCGCCACGCGCGTCGGAATGCTGAAGACCGCGTGCGCGATCTTGCAGGCCGCCAGATTGGTCTCGTCCAGCGCCGCACAGGCGATGAACAGATCAGCGTCGTGCGCGCCGGCCTCGGCCAGCACGCTGGGCTGGATGCCGTTGCCGACCACGCCACGCAGATCGAACCGGTCTTCGAGGCGCCGCAGGCGCTGCGCGTCGGTGTCGACGACCGTGATGTCATTGCCCTCGAACACCAGGCTTTCGGCGACGCTCTCGCCGACCCGGCCGGCCCCAAGAATGATGATCTTCATGTGGCGCGTTTTTCCAAAGTCGATGCGGCGGCCCTGCAAGTGACAGCGTGGCCGGGCTTTGCCCGGTCGGTGCTGTCGCCCCCCAGTGGGGGGAGGCGCCGCAGGCGCTTCGGGGGGCGTTTCATCAGTGGCGAACCTCGCCCTGGCCCAGCACCACCCACTTGAGTGAGGTCAGCCCCTCGATGCCGACCGGACCGCGTGCGTGGAACTTGTCGGTGCTGATGCCGATCTCGGCGCCCAGGCCGTATTCGAAGCCGTCGGCAAACCGCGTGCTGGCGTTGACCATCACGCTGGCCGAGTCGACCTCGCGCAGGAAGCGCTGCGCGTGCACGTGGTTGGTCGTGAGGATGGCGTCGGTGTGGTGCGAGGAATAGCGGTTGATGTGGGCAATAGCCTCGTCCACGCCGTCGACCACCTTGATGCTGATGATGGGCGCGAGGTACTCGGTCGACCAGTCTTGCTCGGTCGCGGCCACCAGCGTGGCGCCGGGCGTGCCCTGCAGCAGCGCAAGCGACTCGGGGCAGCCGCGCATCTCCACGTCCTTGGCGGCGAACACCGCGCCGATGCGCGGCAGGAAATCGGCAGCCACGCCGCGCGCCACCAGCAGGCCTTCGCTGGCGTTGCAGGGGCTGTACTTCTGGGTCTTGGCGTTGTCGGTGACGGTGACGGCCATGGCGATGTCGCAGGGGTCGTCCACGTAGGTGTGGCAGTTGCCGTCCAGGTGCTTGATGACGGGCACCTTGGCGTCGCGGCTGATGCGCTCGATCAGGCCACGGCCGCCACGCGGGATGATGACGTCGACGTACTCGGGCATGGCGATCAGGTGGCCGACGGCCTCGCGGTCGGTCACGGGCACGAGCTGCACCGCGTCGGGCGGCAGGCCTGCGTCGGCCAGCGCCTGCTGAACCAGTCTGGCCAGCGCCTTGTTCGAGTCGATGGCCTCCGAGCCGCCGCGCAGGATGGCCGCGTTGCCGCTCTTGATGGCCAGGCTGGCGGCCTCGATGGTCACGTTGGGGCGGCTCTCGTAGATCATGCCGAACACGCCCAGCGGCACGCGCATCTGGCCCACGCGGATGCCCGTGGGCTGCTCGCGCAGGCCGCTGATCTCGCCAATGATGTCGGGCATGGCCGCGAGCTGCTCGCAGCCCAGCGCCACGGTCTCGATGACCTTGGGCGTGAGCTTGAGGCGATCGACCATCGGCGCCGACAGCCCGGCCGCCGTGGCGCGGTCGAGGTCGCGCTGGTTGTCGGCCTGCAGGGCGCCGGCCTGCTCGCGCAGCAGCGCGGCCAGGCGCTTGAGCGCCTGGTTCTTGACGGCTGCGCCCGCCTTGGCCATGCGGGCCGATGCGGCCTTGGCCTGCGAGCCCAGGGTCTGCATCAGTTCGAGGGTGTTGATCGCGTTCATGAGGCGGGATTTTCTCATGAGCGCGGCGTGGGCGCCTGAGGGCTGGTTTTTGAAGTAAAGGCGGACCAAGCCGCTTCAATTCAATAGATGTTTGCTATTGATTGGAGAGCAATTGTGGCGCCGCAGCAGCAGCCAGCGTGCGCCGCACCGTCTGCGGCGTGAACGGCGGGGCGCAAAAACGCGCGCCGGTGGCGTCGAACAGCGCATTGGCGATGGCGGCCGCGCCGGGCACCGAGGCCGATTCGCCCGCGCCCATGGGCGGCTCGTCCTGGCGCGGCATTAGCAGCACGTCGATGGTGGGCAGGTCGGCAAAACCCAGGATGGGGTAGGCGCCCCATTCGCGGCTGGCCACGCCCGCGGCGTCGAAACGCACCTGCTCGATCAGCGCGCGGCTCACGGCTTGCACCACGTTGCCGTGGATCTGGTGGCGCACGCCTTCGGGGTTGACCATCAGGCCGGTGTCCTGGCCGATGACCACCCGCTCGACCACGACGCGGCCGCTGGCGGGGTCCACGCGCAGGTCGACCACCCAGGCGGCCCAGGCCGCGCCAAAGCCGGGGAAACGGCTGTGGATGTAGCGCGCATAGGCCACGCCGCGCCCGCGCAGCCAGCCGTCGGCCTCGGGCTGGCCCCGGCTGCCGGACTGGCCGGGGCGCCAGTTGGCGCGCGCGGCGGTGGCCGCGAGCAGCTCGCGCGCGCGCTCGTCGTCAAGGTGGCGCAGGCGAAATTCAACCGGGTCGGCGCCGGCCGCGTGGGCCAGTTCGTCGACCATGCTGTCGTGCGCGAACGAGTTGGGCAGGGCCGAGACACCGCGCAGCCACGAGGCGCGCACCAGCGGCGGCATGTCGTGGCAGACCACGTTCAGGTGCGGGTAGCGGTAGGGCGGCACGGCGGTGCGGTCGCCCATCTCCAGCGTGCGCGGCTGGCCGGACACGCGGCCGGTCAGCAGCAGCGCCAGCAGCGGCGCGTCGTTGGACGGGTAACGCACGGCGAAGTCGCAGGCCAGCAATTGGCCTTGCGCGTCGAGCGCGGCGTCGACATCGATGAGCTGGGCCGTGCCCTTGGGCTCCCACTGGTGTTCCTGCTCGCGCGTGAGCTGCACCCGCACCGGCGCGCCCACGGCCATGGCCAGCAGCGCGGCGTCGCCGCAGACATCGTCGGCGCAGTTGCGGCCATAGCAGCCGGCCGCTTCCAGCCGCACGACCTCGATGCGGTCCTCGCCCAGGGCCAGCAGCCGGTCGAGGTCGATGCGCAGCATGTGCGGGTTCTGCGTGCCCGACCAGACCGTGAGCCGTCCGCCGCTGAAGTCGGCCACGGCGCACGACGGGCCGATGGAGGCGTGCATCTGGTAGGGCCAGACGTAGGTGCGTGTGCGCCGCACGGCTGCGTTTGCGAGCGCATCGGCCGCCTGGCCGTCGGCGCGCAGCGGGCGCGGCACCGCAGGCTGGGCGCGCAAGGCCGCGTCGAGGTTGCTCAGGTCGGGCGCGGGCGGCACCTCGCGCCAGCGCACGCGCAAGGCGCGCTGCGCGGCGGTGGCCTGTTCCTCGCGGTCGGCCACCACGCTGACGAAGTCGCCGCGCACCACCACCTGCACGCGGCCGGGCAGGTGGGCGACTGAAGCCTCGTCCACCGCCAGCAAGGTGCGGCCGATGAAGTCGCCGCCATCGCGCCCCGGGTAGGGCGGGCGGATCACGCGGCCATGCCGCATGCCGGGCACGCGCACGTCGTGCACAAAGGTGAGGGCGCCCGTGGCCTTGGCCGGAATGTCCACACGCGCGGCGCCGCGCCCCACCAGCCGGTAGTCGGCGGCGGGCTTGAGCTTGACGGCCTCGTCGCTGCCGGCCAGCGGCAGGCGATCGTGCCGGCCGATCAGCAGCGCGCCATACGGCAGGCGGCGGGTGTCGATCGCATCCTGGAAGACGATGGCGCCGTCCCGCGCACGCAGCGCATCGACGGCCACGCCCCAGTGCGCGGCGGCCAGTGCCAGCAGGTGTTCACGCGCCTGCGCGGCGGCGCGGCGCAGCGGCACGGCCGAGATCTGAATGGTGGCGCTGGCAATAGTCGGGCCCTGGTTGGGCGCGGCCTCGGTGTGGCCCAGGATCATCGCCAGCCGCGCGAAGGGCACTTCCAGTTCTTCGGCCACGATCTGCGCCAGCGCGGTGCGGATGCCCGTGCCCAAGTCCACGTGGCCGTTGAAGGCCAGCGCGCGCCAGCCGTCTGCAGCCTGGGCGTCGTGCAGCACGGCCACAAAGATCTCGGGCGTGGCGGGCACGTAGTCGGAGGCCGCGCCCGGTTGGCCCGGCGCGGGTTTGGGCGGTGCCACCGGCTGGCGCACGACCAGCAGCGCGCCAGCCTGGCCGAGCAGGCTGTCGTGCAGGACCTGGGGCTGGGGCAGGCGGGGCATGGGCGGAATCAGTTGACGGCGGGCAGCGTGGCGATCCACGCCAGGATATCGGCGGTGTCGGTCACGTCGGCGTATTTCTGCTGCAGGTCGTACAGATTGGCGTCATGCGGGGCCTGCGCGCGGTCGGCGCAGGCGTCGCGCGGCACCAGCACGTTGAAGCCCGACTGCACCGCGTCGACGGCGGTGGCGCGCACGCAGCCCGAGGTGGTGGCGCCGGCCACGATGAGGGTGTCCACGCCCGCGCCTGTCAGCAGCGCAGCCAGCGTGGAGCCGAAGAAGGACGAGGCGCCTTTTTTGGTGACGATGGCGTCCTGCGGCTGGATGCCGGTGGCCGCGTCGATCTGGACCAGGCGCGTGCCTTCGATCAGCGCGGCCATGCCGGTCGCCTTCTTGAGCCAGGGCAGTTTGCCGACCTCGCCCAGGTGGTAGGCGATGGTCGAGAAGATCACCGCAAACCCCTTGGCGCGCAGCGCGTCGCAGATCGCCTTGGTGCGCGCCATGGGCTCGCGCGCTTCGGAGGCGGTGGGGTACTGCAGGTCGGTGAAGCCGTAGGAGAAGTCGACCACGATGATGCCCGGGCGGGTGCCGCGCGGCACGGCGTGGCCGAAACCGGCGGCCGAATAGATCTGTTGCTGGGACATGGGCTACCTTGGAAATCAGCGGCGCTGGAGTTGAATGTCCTTGACGACGATGTCGCCGTCGACCACGACCGGTTCGCCGTCGAGGAAGAGCGAGCAGCCGCGCATGGGAATGTCGAGGTGGCAGGCGGTGTCGTTGGGGCCGCCCAGTTCGTTGTTGGGGCCGGTCGAGAACATCACGTTGCCGTAGAAGCTGCGCGGCTCCATGCCCATGCCGCCGGGGAATTCGCCGGGCACGAAGTTGTGCCACCTGGCATGCGGGGTCATGCCCCAGCCGACGTGGCTCATGCCGTAGCCCCGCGGGTCGTTGAAGTCGTCCATGTAGGCCTTGACGATCTGCGCCTCCAGGCCGCCGCGGATGTCGGTGATCCAGCCTTTTTCGATGGTGTAAGTGATGGACTCGCGCACCATCAGGTTCTGCGGCAGCAGGATGTCGCCGGGCGCGACCACGATCTGCCCGTCCACGCCGTCGTCGTCGCCGCCCGTGAACACAAAACCCGAAGGCCAGTGGTCCCAGCGGCCGGGTGTGTCGGTGCAGGCGTATTCGGGAATGGTCGGGTAGGTGCCGAGCCGGTAGCTCACGTCGGTGCCGTGCGGCGAGGTGATGCGCATGACTTTGGCGTTGGCCAGCAGCGTCGCGGCGATCTCGACCTTCTCGCGCAGCTCGGGGTAGGGCAGCAGGCGGGCCAGCAGCGCGGGCGGCTCGACGGCGGTCAGGATGCGGGTGCCGGCCGCCTGGATCGCGAACTGCTCCTTGGAGAACAGCAGGAAGATGCAGTCGATCAGCATGTCGCAGTTCTTGAGCGCCTCGACCGCCTCGGGCATGGCGGCCAGCCCGGTCACGCCCACGCTCCAGCCCGCCGTGGGCAGCGGCGCGGGCAGGCGCAGGTGGTACATGCTCGCGCCCAGGCGCTGGCCGGCGGCCATGAAGGCGTCGGCGTAGTCCAGCCGGTCGTGACCCTGCGTGAGCACGATCAGGCGCTCGCCGTCGCGCACGCCCGACATCTTGAGCTGATGCAGGCAGATTTCGGTGAAGCTGGCGTGGTCCATGGCGTGTCCTTGGCGCGTGTTCTTAGAACGTGTTTACGATCTTTTTGTGGGGTGCGTTGCCCCGCCAGGGCAGTGGATGCAAGGCGCAAACCGCAGCCGGGCTGGTGGCCCGGCGAGGATTTGCAACCCTCTAGAGGCTGCCCTGGCGGGGCAACCCAAAGGGCACGGCTCCAAAACGCGTGCGCTCGGCGTTGCAGACCTTGACGAGGCCACCGGCATCGCCTGCGGCCTGCGCCTTGATCGCACGCGTTTTGAAGCCATGCGCACCCCATGAAAAGATCGTGAACAGGTTCTTAGGTGCGCGGCATTCGTTCGGATGCGGGGCTGTCCACATCCGCCACCACACCGGCATCGGCCGTCTCGACGCGCGTGGCCGCCCGCCAGTCGATGGCGAGGCGCACACCGTCGTCGCCGCGCAGGCGCTGCAATGCGGGATAGAACGCGGCGGGAATCAGACGCGGGTTGCCCGGCTGTCCCTGGTGGACCGGCAGCACGGGCTTGCCGGGATCGCTGCGCCAGTGTGCGATCAGCGCGGGGATGGTGCCGTCCTGGACCTCGCCCATGTCGGCCAGCGCAACCACGATGGCGGCGCTGCCACGCACGGCGGGCATGGCCGCGCTGAGCGAAGCCGCCAGCCCGGCGGCGGGTCGAAGGACCAGGCGATGTCGACGCCATGCCGGCGGCAGAGCTGCAGGCCCCAGGCGTCGCCGGGCGGTAGGACCACCACGACGCGGGCGCAGGCGGCCTGCAGCGGGCGCAATGCGGCTTCCATCAACGTCGGTCCACCGGGCCAGGGCAGGCGGCGTTTGTCGCTGCCAAAGCGGCGCGCGTAGCCGGCGGCCAGCAGCACGCCGGTGACGTCGGGGACGGGGCTGGCGGCCGCCATGGTCAGACCGTCAGGTAGGCCCGCCGCACGTCGTCGTTGGCGGCCAGTTCGGCCATGGTGCCTTCGTACTTGATCTGGCCTTTTTCGAGCACGTAGGCGCGGTCGGAGACGAGTTCGGCAAAGTGCACGTTCTGTTCGGACAGCAGGATGCTCGCGCCCTTGGCCTTGAGCGCCAGGATCATGTGCGCCATCTGCTCGACGATCACGGGGGCCACGCCTTCGGACGGCTCGTCGAGCAGCACCAGGAAGGGGTTGCCCATGAGCGTGCGCGCGACCGTCAGCATCTGCTGCTCGCCGCCGCTCATCTGGCCGCCCGGGCGGTTCTGCATCTGGCCCAGGTTGGGGAACAGTTCGTAGAGCGCGGCGGGTGTCCAGTTCAGGGCTTCGCTGCCGTCGGGCCACTGGCGGTTCGGCTGGCGGCCCACTTCGAGGTTTTCGGTGACGGTCAGGTCGGTGAAGACACGCCGGTCCTCGGGCACGAAGCCCAGGCCTATGCGGGCGACTTCGAACGGCGCCTGGCCCGTGATGTCCTGGCCCAGAAACTTCACCTGGCCTTGCCGGCGCGAGAGCAGGCCCATGACGGCCTTGAGCGTGGTCGACTTGCCCGCGCCGTTGCGGCCCATCAGCGCCACGACCTCGCCGCGCCGCACGTTCAGCGCCACGTCGAACAGGATGTGCGCGGCGCCGTACCAGGCGTTCAGACCCGAGACTTCGAGCAGCGTCTGTGCGCCCTGGGTGCCGGTGGCCGAAGCCTTCCGCGCCGCCGACGTGGCGGAGGGTGGGGTGGACAAGGAGGGGTGTTCCATCACTGCGCTCATGCTGCCACCTCTGCCGCGCTGGCGGGCCGGGTTTCTTTCTCGAAGGTCTTGCCGGTGCCGAAGTAGACCTCCTGCACCTTGGGGTGGTTGCGGATGTCCTGCGCGCTGCCCTCGGCGATCAGCCGGCCGCGCGCCAGCACGATCATGCGGTCGGCATAGGCGAACACCACGTCCATGCTGTGCTCGGTGAACAGCACGGCCATCCTGCGCTCGACCACCAGGCGTTTGGTCAGCGCCATGAGGTCGTTGCGTTCCTTGGGCGCCATGCCGGCCGTGGGCTCGTCCATCAGCAGCAGCTTGGGGTCGTTGGCCAGGCCCATGGCCAGTTCCACGCGCTTGACGTCGCCGTAGGCCAGTTCGCTGCACGGGCGATCGGCCTGGTGCGCCATGCCGACCTGGTAGAGCAGCGCCAGCGCCTGCGTGCGGAACTGGCGGGCGGCGGGGCGCCACAGCGCGAAGGTGCGGTCGGCGTGCGACAGCAGCGCCATCTGCACGTTCTCGACCACGGTCAGCGAGGCGAAGGTGGCCGCGATCTGGAAGGTGCGGCCCACGCCCAGGCGCCAGATGTCGCGCGGCTTCATGCCGACCAGTTCGCGCCCACCGAGCTGGACCGAGCCGCTCGTGGCTGCGAGCTGGCCGCCGACCATGTTGAAGGTGGTCGACTTGCCCGCGCCGTTGGGGCCGATCAGGGCCAGCAACTCGCCCTCGTGCAAATCGAACTGGATGCCGTCGACCGCGCGCACGCCGCCGAAGGACTTGCTGAGGTCGCGCACTTGCAGCAGCGGGGTCATGCCTGTTTCTCCTGGGCAACCGGGGTGGCGGACGGCGTGGCGGCCGGGGTTTTGCGGCCATGCCACCATTCGCCCGCCTGGCGGAAGAAGCCCGCGATGCCCTGCGGGAAGACCAGCACCAGCAGCAGGATGATGCCGCCGAACAGCGCCCGCCAGTAGTCGGTGGCGCGCATGATGGAGTCCTGCAGCACGTTGAAGGCGGCCGCGCCCACGACCGGGCCCAGCAGCGTCTGGATGCCGCCCAGCAGCACCATCACCAGGCCGTCGACCGACTTGCCCACGGCCATGGCGTCGGGCGAGATGCTGCCCTTGGAAAACACATACAGGGCACCTGCCAGGCCGCCGAAGATGCCGGCAATGACGAAGGCCATCCACTGCACCCGCTTGACGTCGATGCCGATGGCGTCGGCCCGCAGCGCCGAGTCGCGGCCAGCGCGCAGCGCATAGCCGAAGGGTGCAAACAGGATGCGGCGCAGTGCGAAGACCGACAGGCCGACCAGTGCCAGCGTCAGGTAGTAGTAGGTCGTGCCGTCCAGCCAGGACGCGGGCCACACGCCGATCATGCCGTTGGAGCCGCCCGTGAAGTCGTCCCACTGGAACACCACCGACCACACGATCTGCGAGAACGCCAGCGTCAGCATCGCCAGGTACACGCCTGACAGCCGCACGCAGAACCAGCCGAAGGCCAGCGCCCCCAGACCGGCCACCAGCGGCGCCAAGGCCATGGCCAGGGGCATCGGCATGGTGGCGACCTTGAACAAAATCGCTGCGCCGTACGCGCCCAGCCCGTAATAGGCCGCGTGGCCGAACGAGTGCATGCCGCCCGGCCCCATGATGAAGTGCAGGCTGACGGCAAACAGCACGGCCACCAGGACGTCCTGCGCCAGTACCGTGGCATAGGGCAGCACGCCCCAGACCATGGTGAGCAGCGGCAGCGAGGCCAGCAGCGCGAACACGCCCAGTGCCAGCAGCTTGAACTGCGGCGAGCCGGGGCGCAGCGGCGCCTCGGGCGGGGCCGAGTTGCGGCTGGCGCCCTGCGGGCGACCCATCAGGCCCCAGGGCCGGAACACCAGCACCAGCGCCATCACCAGGAATTCGACCACCAGCGTGAGCTTGGAAAACGACACCGTGATGCCGAACAGCGTGGTCGTGCCCAGGCCGATGCAGATGGCCTTGATCTCGGCGATCAGCAGTGCGGCCACGTAGGCGCCGGGAATCGAGCCCATGCCGCCGACCACGACCACGACAAAGGCTTCGCCAATGGCACGCAGGTCCAGCGTCAGGCCGGCCGGCTCGCGCGGCAGCTGGATGGCGCCGCCCAGGCCGGCCAGCATGGCGCCCAGCGCAAACACGCCGGTGAACAGCCAAGCCTGGTTGACGCCCAGCGCGCCCAGCATCTCGCGGTCCTGCGTGGCCGCGCGCACCAGCACGCCCCAGCGGGTGCGTGTGAGCAGCAGCCACAGCAGCCCCAGCACGAGGGGGTCGACCACGATCAGCAGCAGGTTGTAGGTCGGGTAGGCGCGGCCGAAGATGTCGATTGAGCCGGCCAGGCCCGGCGCACGCCGGCCCAGCAGTTCCTCGGGGCCCCACAGCCACAGCACGGCGTCGTTGATGACCAGCACCAGCGCGAAGGTGGCCAGCAGCTGGAACAGCTCGGGCGCCTTGTAGATGCGGCGCAGCAGCACGACTTCGACCAGCGCGCCGATGGCCCCGACCAGCAGCGCGGCCAGGATCAGGCCGAACCAGAAGCCCAGGGCCCCGGCCGGCCCGCCGCCACCAGGAACAGCGACGAGGCCTCGGCCAGGCCGTTGAGCAGTTGGGCAAGGAAGCCGGAGAAGTCCATATCAATGTTCCAGGTGCTGCGGACGCTTCGGGGCCGTGGCCTTATTCAGGCCGGAACTTGCGCACGTCGTCGTCCGAGGGCAGCAGCTTCTCGCCCGGGATGTAGTGGTAGTCCACCATCACGCCCTTGCCGTCCTTGAGCGCGATCTTGCCGACGTAGACGCCCAGGGTGGACTGGTGGTCGAGCGTGCGGAATTCGATGGGGCCGTCGGGCGTGGCGACCTTCAGGCCGGCGAAGGCCTTGACCATGGATTCGCTGTCGGTCTTGCCGCCGGCGCGCTTGACGCCTTCGACCAGCGACTTGATCGTGGTGTAGCCGATGACCGAACCCAGGCGCAGGTCGGCGCCGCCGAACTTGGCCTGGTAGGCCTTCACGAAGGCTTTGTGCTCGGGCGTGTCGATGCTGTACCAGGGGTAGCCGGTGACGATCCAGCCGACCGGTGCTTCGTCGCGCAAGGGCTCCAGGTACTCGGGCTCGCCGCTGAGCACGCTGACCACGGGCGTGTTCTTGAAGGTGCCGCGCGTGCTGCTTTCCCGCACGAGCTTGGCCAGGTCTGGGCCGAACAGGGCGTTGAAGACGGCGTCGGGCTTGGCGTCGGCAATCGCCTGTACCACGCTGCCGGCGTCGACCTTGCCCAGCGGCGGGGCCTGCTCGGTGACGAACTCGACGTCGGGCTGCGCGGCCTTGAGCAGCTTCTTGAAGGTCTCGGCGGCCGACTGGCCGTATTCGTAGTTGGGGTAGACCAGCGCCCAGCGTTTCTTCTTGAGCTTGGCCGCCTCCGGCACCAGCGAGGCCGCCAGCATGTAGGTGGAGGTGCGCAGGCGGTAGGTGTAGGGGTTGCCGCTGCCCCAGGTGATCTTGTCGGTCAGCGCTTCGGACGCCAGGAAGAACACCTTCTTTTGTTTGGCGTAGTCCGACACGGCCAGGCCGACGTGCGACAGGAAGGTGCCGGCCAGAAGGTCGACGCGTTCGCGCGAGAGCAGCTCTTCAGCCTGGCGCACGGCCTCGCCCGGGTTGGCGTTGTCGTCGCGCGTGACCAGCTCGAACTTCTTGCCGCCCACGCCGCCTGCGGCGTTGGCCTCGTCCAGCGCCAGCTGCATGCCCTGCTTGTAGGCGTCGAGAAAGACGGGCTGGGCCTTGTAGCTGTTGATCTCCCCGATCTTGATGGTGCCCTGGGCCCAGGCGGAGCCGACGCCAAAGGCGGCCACGCAGGCGGCGGCAAACCAGCGCAGGCGGGTGGAGCGAGCGGGAGCGGGACGAGCGGTCATGGGGATCTCCTGGCGGAAATGAAGGCTGCGGCATGCCCCTCGCATGACGCGGCCGTGGAAGGTCTCTATTGAAGCGTGTACGCTTTAAATGGTGAACGCAAGAAGCATTCCAACCTTTTGCGATGGCTGAACGAGCTGTTCAGCGTGTCTCCTGTACTTCTTTGATGCATAACAACAAAAACGCATCCGAATGGGTCTTTTGTGCACTTCTCTGGTGCCGTTCAGCTTGTTTGTAGCACAGCGTTTGTGTGTTGAAAATAAGCGTAGACGTTGAATATTCAGTCTGGATCGCCCGGCGCGTCATCCAGGTCGCTGATTTTTCGCAGCAGATACGTGAGCGCCACCCGCTCGGCCGGATTCAAGGGGCCGAAGGTTTGTTCGGTGATGGTCTGGGCGAAGGGCTCCATCTCGGCCACCATGGCCGCGCCGGCCGGCGTGAGGCTGACCAGCACCTTGCGCCGGTCGTCGGGGTTGAGGTCGACCTGCACCAGGTCGCGGCTCTTGAGGCGCTCGATCACGCCGCGGATCGTGGCCTGGTCGATCACGGTGGCCTTGACGATCTCGCTGAGCGAACTGCCGCCGTGGTCGCGCAGCGCGCACAGCACCACGAATTGCGCGACGGTCAGTTGCGAGTCGGGGATGGACTGCTGGAACAGCGCCGTGTGGCGCTGGTAGGCGCGCCGCAGCAGATGGCCGACCTGGGCCGAGAAGTCGTAGCCGGGGGCTTGCGGGGAGTCGGTTGGAGCATTCATTCGCAACAGGGTGAAAAGAGGGAGGATCGAGGCCGAGCCTCGCATTTCAGCAAATTCCAGCAAATGTCGAGCCGTTTAATTATGCTTTGATTGAGCATAAATAAGCAAAAATCCGGCGGAGACCGGGCTGTTCGCAGGGAATTCAGGCGCGCGTGGGCGAGGCCGATACGCTCTGGCACAGCTGCGTGGCCAGCCGCTGCAGCGCCTGCCAGCTGTCGGTTGGCCAGTCGGGCGACTTCAGGCCCTTGACGATGCCGTCGACACGCTGCGCGGCCACCAGCAGTTGCTGGATCTGGGCATCGCCCAGGCGCGGCAGCACGCGCTCGAACAGCTTTTCCTTGAGGCCCCAGACGCGGTTGTCGCGCAGCGCCATGGGCAGCGGGCGGCCCGCGTTCAGCGCGTCCTTGACGCGTTTGAGTGCGCGGATGTCCTCGGCCAGGGCCCAGTGCACCAGCACCTCGGATTCGCCTTCGGCGCGCAGGCCGTCGATCATGCGCTGCGCGCGCGCGAGTTGGCCGCCGAGTACGGCCTCGGACAGCTTGAAGACGTCGTAGCGCGCGACGTTGAGCACGGCACCCTCGATCTGCTCGAAGCTCAGCTCGCCCGGGCCGTGCAGCAGCGCGAGTTTCTGGATTTCCTGGTGCGCGGCCAGCAGGTTGCCTTCGACGCGGTCGGCAAAGAACTGCAGCGCGTGCTGGCCGGCTTCGCCCGCGACCACACGCTGGCCCTGCTGCGCCAGGCGCTGCGCGATCCATTGCGGCAGCGCGCGGCGCTCGACCGGGTCGATCTGCACCGTCACGCCATGGCCGTCGAGCGCGCTGAACCAGGCGCCGCTGCGTGTGGCCTTGTCCAGCCGTGGCAGGTGGACCAGCAGCAGCGTGCTGTCGTTGCCGTCGGCCTGCGCGGCCAGTTGCTGCAGGGCGGCGCTGCCGTCCTTGCCGGGCTTGCCGCTGGGGATGCGGATCTCGATGAGCTGCCGGTCGGCAAACAGCGAGAGCGAGCCGCAGGCGGCCAGCACCTCGCTCCAGTCGAAGTGCGCGCCGGCAACGGTGTGCACGGTGCGTTCGGTGTAGCCCTGCGCGCGTGCCGTCGCGCGGATGCCGTCGGCGGCTTCCTGAGCGAGCAGCGGCTCGTCGCCATGCACGGTGTAGAGCGAGCGCAGGCCGCGCTGGAGCTGGCCGGGCAACTGGGGCAGGGCGACTTGCATGGGCGGGGCCGATCCGGGCTCAGAGCGACTTGAGTGCGCCCAGCCGGCGCAGCAACTGCTGCACCAGGTCGGCTTCCATGTCGCGGTAGAGCGTCTCTTCCTCGTACTCCTTGGCCAGCGCCGCGCTTTCGGTGTAGCTCATGTCGCGCGTCTGCTCGATGGTCGAGGGGCCGATCAGTTCGTCGCCGTCGGGGGCGCGCAGGCGAAACCGCAGGCGGCTGCGCAGCGTGAGTTCACGCGCCTCGCCGGAGGCGTTGTAGGTGGCCACCGTCTTGGCGCGCGAGTCTTCGAGCACGTCCAGAATCACCTGCGCCTGGGCACGTTCGGCCGCGTCGGTGATCACACGCACGCCGGGCGCGGCGACCGCCATGGCCTGCACGAACTGCTCGCCCAGGTCCGAGGTGTCGGAAAAGCCCGAGAACAGGCTGGTGAAGGCAAAGCTTTGCTGCCCGCGCAGGCGAAAGCCGCAGGCCGAAAGGCCGGCCGCCGCCAGGGGCAGCAGGGCCAGCCGCAAGGCCGTGCGGCGGGTGGGCGCGGCGAGGGGAGCGGTCGAACGGGCGGATGGCATGGCGTCTCCAGACTAAGGACGGGCGTCAGATCACGATGTTGACCAGGCGGCCGGGCACCACGATCACCTTCTTGGGCGTGGCGCCCTCGGCGAACTTGATGTAGGCCTCGCTGGCCAGTGCGGCAGCTTCGATGGCGGCTTTGTCGGCGCCAGCCGGCACCAGGATCGAGCCGCGCAGCTTGCCACCGACCTGCAGCATGAGTTCGATCTCGTCCTGCACCAGCGCACGCGCGTCGACCTGCGGCCAGGGCGCGTCGAGCAGGTCGCCCAGCGGACCGGCGGCATAACCCAGGTCCTGCCACAGCGCATGGGCGATGTGCGGCGTCACGGGGTAGAGCGTGCGCAGCAGGATGCCCATGCCCTCGGCGGCCACGGCGCGGCCGCTGGCGGTGTCCGTGGCCTTAAAGCCTTCAAGCGCGTTGAGCAGCTTCATGGCGCCGGAGACCACGGTGTTGTACTGCATGCGCTGGTAGTCGTAGTCGATCTGCTTGAGCACGGTGTGCACTTCCAGGCGCAGCGCCTTGTCGTCCTTGGTCAGTGCAGCGCCGGCCAGATCGCCCAGCGCCGCGGCCAGCGGCGTGTCACCGGCGGCGGCCGCCAGCTTCACGCCATGGCCCCAGACGCGGCGCAGGAAGCGGAACGAGCCTTCGACGGCGGTGTCGTTCCACTCCAGCGTGGCCTCGGGCGGCGCGGTGAACATGGTGTACAGGCGCGCGGTGTCGGCGCCGTAGCGCTCGATCAGCTCCTGCGGGTCGACACCGTTGTTCTTGGACTTGGACATGGTGCCCACGCCCTCGTAGTCGATGGCCGTGCCCACGGGCAGGCTGCCGACGGCGTTCTTCAGGCGCGCGCCGACGATCTTGCCGGCCTCGTCCAGCACATGCTCGACGTCGTGCGGCCAGAAATATTCCTTGCCGCCCTTGTCGGTGCGGCGCGAGTAGATGTGGTTGAGCACCATGCCCTGCGTGAGCAGCTGGGTGAAGGGCTCGTCGATCGTGACCAGGCCCAGGTCGCGCATCACCTTGGTCCAGAAACGCGCGTACAGCAGGTGCAGGATGGCGTGCTCGATGCCGCCGATGTACTGGTCCATCGGCATCCAGTACTTCGCCCCGTCGGCGACCATGGCCTGGTCGTTCTTCGGATCGCAGTAGCGCATGAAGTACCAGGACGAATCCACGAAGGTGTCCATGGTGTCGGTCTCGCGCCGCGCGGGCTTGCCGCAGCAGGGGCAGACCACGCCGGCGTGGAAGACCTCGCTTTTCACCAGCGGGTTGCCGCTGCCGTCGGGCACCAGGTCGGTGGGCAGCACCACGGGCAGGTCCTGTTCCGGCACGGGCTGTGCGCCGCAGTCTTCGCAATGGATGATGGGGATCGGCGTGCCCCAGTAGCGCTGGCGGCTCACGCCCCAGTCACGCAGGCGCCAGGTGGTCTTTTTCTCGCCCAGGCCGCGTGCGACCAGGTCGGCGGCGACGGCATCGACCGCGGCCTTGTGGGCCAGCCCGTCGTAGGCGCCCGAGTGGACGGTCTTGCCCTGCTGCTTGTCGCCGTACCAGTCGGCCCAGCGCGTGGTGTCGAAGGCCTGGCCGTCGACGGCGATGACCTGGCGGATCGGCAGGCCGTACTTGTTGGCAAACGCGAAGTCGCGCTCGTCATGTGCGGGCACGCCCATCACGGCGCCGTCGCCATAGCTCATCAGCACGTAGTTGCCGACCCAGACCTCGACCGGCTCCTGGGTGAGTGGGTGCGTGACCGTCAGGCCGGTGCGCACGCCCTTCTTTTCCTGCGTGGCGATCTCGGCTTCGGTGGTGCCGCCGGACTTGCATTCTTCGATGAAGGCCGCCACGGCGGGCTGGGCCTTGGCCGCATGCAGCGCCAGCGGGTGCTCGGGCGCGACGGCGCAGAAGGTCACGCCCATGAGCGTGTCGGCGCGCGTGGTGAACACGTAGAGCCGGCCATCCTGGATCAGCTGGCCGTCGTCGTCCGCGATGCCGTGCGTGAAGGCCAGGCGCACGCCCTCGCTCTTGCCGATCCAGTTTTCCTGCATCAGGCGCACACGCTCGGGCCAGCCGGGCAGCTTGGTCTGCACGTGGTCGAGCAGCTCTTCGGCGTAGTCGGTGATCTTGAGGTAGTAGCCCGGGATCTCGCGCTTTTCGACCACGGCGCCGGTGCGCCAGCCCTTGCCGTCGATCACCTGCTCGTTGGCCAGCACGGTCTGGTCCACCGGGTCCCAGTTCACGACCTGGGTCTTGCGGTAGGCGATGCCTTTTTCGAGCATCTTCAGGAACAGCCACTGGTTCCACTTGTAGTAGCTGGGATCGCAGGTGGCGACCTCGCGCGACCAGTCGATCGCCAGCCCCATCGCCTGCATCTGCTTCTTCATGTAGGCGATGTTGTCGTAGGTCCACTGCGCCGGCGGCACGCCGTTCTTCAGTGCCGCGTTCTCGGCCGGCAGGCCGAAGGCGTCCCAGCCCATGGGCATGAGCACGTTCTTGCCCTTCATGCGCAGCTGCCGCGTCAACATGTCGTTGATGGTGTAGTTGCGCACGTGGCCCATGTGCAGCTTGCCGCTGGGGTAGGGCAGCATGGAGCAGGCGTAGAACTTGTCCTTGCCCGCGTCCTCGGTCACGCGGCAGGCGTCGCGCGCGGTCCAGTCGGCATGCGCGGCGCGCTCGATGTCTTGGGGGCTGAAAGTTTCTTGCATGATGAAAAAGAGGCGGTCCGCAGCGGCAGGCGGTGGCCGTAGGGGGCGATTTTAGGCGGCGGCGCCAAAAACGAAGCCTTCACCCGGTGAAGGTGAAGGCAGCGGGGAGGCGCCGCAGGCGCTTCGGGGGCGTCTTACTTCAGGTTCAAGACGTCGGCCATGTCGAACAGGCCGTGGGGCTGGCTGGCCAGGAACCGCACGGCGCGCAGGCTGCCCTGGGCGTAGGTCGCGCGGCTGGAGGACTTGTGGGTGATCTCGATGCGCTCGCCGGTGCCGGCGAACAGCACGGTGTGGTCGCCCACGATGTCGCCGCCGCGCACGGTGGCAAAACCGATGGTCGAGGGATCGCGCTCGCCGGTCACGCCATGGCGGTCGTAGACGGCGCAGTCCTTGAGGTCACGTCCGAGCGCGCCGGCAATCACCTCGCCCATCTTGAGCGCGGTGCCCGAAGGCGCATCGACCTTGTGGCGATGGTGGGCCTCGACGATCTCGATGTCGTAGCCGGTGGCCAGTGCCTGGGCGGCCATCTCCAGCAGCTTGAGCGTCACGTTCACGCCCACGCTCATGTTGGGCGCCAGCACGATGGCGATGTCTCGCGCGGCTTCGGCGATCTGCGCCTTCTGCGCGTCTCTAAAACCGGTGGTGCCGATCACCATCTTGACGCCGAGCTCGCGGCACACGGGCAGGTATTCGAGCGTGGCCTCGGGGCGGGTGAAGTCGATCAGCGCGTGCGCGCCCTGCAGGGCCGTGCGCAGGTCGGCCGTCACGGCCACGCCGCTGGTCTTGCCGAGGAAGGCGGTGGCGTCGGCGCCGGCCGCGCCGTCATGGCGGCTGAGCGCGCCGGCGAGCTGGCAGTCGTCGGCCGCGCTGACGGCCTCGATCAGGACGCGGCCCATGCGGCCGCTCACGCCGGCAATGGCGATCTTGTGCATGCGAGTGCGCTTTCTTCTGGAGGCAAAAGCCGCGGGGAAAGGGGCCGCGCGGCGGGCCTGGCGGTCCGCCGCTTCAACCAGCGATCATTCCAGCGGCGGGTAGTTCTGGGTGACGGGGCCGGTGGTCGCGGCGCTGCCCGAGGCGGTCTGCTGGCCGGGCTTGGGCGCAAAGTCCTTGAGCTTGTCCGGCGAGGCGGACAGCTCGGGCACCTTGACCTTATCGGCGGGCGGCTGCACCAGCGTGGCGAACTCGGTCTCGCTGGGCAGCGAGTCCCCTTCCCAGCGCGCGAGCGTGTCGCCGCTGAAGAACACCGTGAACTTGCGCTCCATGGGCGCCACGCCCTGGCGGCGGATGGTGAAGACGTAGTCCCAGCGGTCCTGGTGGAACACGCTGACGACCAGCGGCGTTCCCAGCAGGGTCCGGACCTGGTTGCGCGTCATGCCGGCCTGCAGTTGCTGGACCTGCTCGGCGGTCACGACATTGCCCTGGATGATGTCGGCCTTGTAGGGCGTGATCCAGCCAATGGCGCGCTGGCTGGCACGGTCGGCCGTGGCGCAGGCCGCCAGCACGACGCACAGGCCGAGCGGCAGGATCAATCGGGCACTGCGGGAGAGAAACAAAGACATGGCCTCAATGTGACGATATGATCGACCCATTGTAGCGGCAGCATGTCAAGGGTCTGTTTCACGGGCGCAGGCGCTGTTTCGCATACGCGAAGACCTTGCCGCGGGGACGCATTCCCGACCGGCCTGAGCCGACCCTTTCGAATTCCCAACTCCGACCCAGCGGGGACCCATCCATGAGCAGCAGCAACAACATCGAAGAACTCAAGAGCACCGGCCTGAAGGCCACCCTGCCGCGCCTGAAGATTCTGGAGATCTTCCAGAAGGGTCCGCAGCGCCACATGACGGCCGAAGACGTGTTCCGCCTGCTGCTCGACGACCGCTCCGACATCGGCCTGGCCACCGTCTACCGCGTGCTCACGCAGTTCGAGCAGGCCGGCATCCTGAGCCGCCGCAACTTCGAGAGCGGCAAGGCCGTCTACGAACTCAACGAAGGCCAGCCGCACGACCACCTGGTGTGCACGGCCACCGGCCACGTCGAGGAGTTCTACGACGCCGAGATCGAAAAGCGCCTGCAGGCGATCGCCAAGGAGCGCGGCTGGACGCTGCAGGACCACACCATCGTGCTGTACGGCCTGGCGCCCGACTACAAGGAAAAGACCGAAGGCAAGGGCAAGAAGCCAGTTTGAGGCCGACGGCCCCTGGAAACCAAAAGAGACGCCGCGGCGTCTCTTTTGCGTTGGGGGTGCGCGATAGACCTAGTCGCCGCGTTCCATGGCCTGGCGATGGCGCTCGACGAACAGGTCATAGGTGTTGATGCCGCGCAGCTGCAGGATGGCGTTGCGCACGGCGGCCTCGACCAGCACGGCGATGTTGCGGCCGGCCACCACCTGGATCACCACCTTGCGCACTGGCACGCCCAGCACGTTCTGCGTGAGCGGCTCGTGCGGCAGGCGGTCGTACTCGCGTTCGAGCGTTTCGCGACGCACCAGGTGCACGATCATCTTGAGCCGCATGCGGCGCCGCACGGCGGTCTCGCCGAAGATGGCCTGGATGTCGAGCAGGCCGATGCCGCGCACCTCCAGCAGGTTCTGCAGCAGGTCGGGGCAGCGGCCCTCGATGGTGGTCTGGTTGATGCGGTAGAGGTCGACCGCGTCGTCGGCGACCAGGCCGTTGCCGCGCGAGATCAGCTCCAGCCCGAGCTCGCTCTTGCCCAGGCCCGACTCGCCCGTGATCAGCACGCCCATGCCCAGGATGTCCATGAACACGCCGTGCATGGTGGTGCGGTCGGCGAAGTGTTTGGACAGATAGGCGCGCAGCACGTCGATGACGAAGGCGGCCGACTCGTGCGTGGCGAACAGCGGGATCTGTGCGCGCTCGCACATGGTCAGCAGCAGCTCGGGCGGCTGCTGGCCGTCGGCCAGGATCAGCGCCGGAGGTTCGAGCTGGAGGATGCGCGAGATGCGGCGCGTCGAGTTCTCGGACTCCATGATGTAGCGGATCTCGCGCCCGCCCAGGATCTGCAGGCGATAGGGATGGATGTAGTTGAGGTAGCCGACCAGGTCCGCGCCCGACGTGGCCTCGCGCACGGCGACCTCGTCGAAGCGGCGCTCGCCCGCGCCATGGCCGGCCAGCCATTGCCATTGCAGCGAGGCACGATGGTCTTCAAACAGCGCATCGGCGCTGACGGCTGTGGGTTTCATGGCGACGCGGAACGGGAGAAAACGCGGTCGACGGGCGGGCGACGCCTCAGGCGGTCGTGGCGGTCGGCTGCCAGTTGGCGATCAGGCCGTAGAGCGTGGCGACGTCGCAGGCGTTGCGGATTTTTTCGCGCAACACGCTGTCGCTGAGCAGTTCGGCGATCTCCGAGAGGATTTCCAGATGCTTTTGCGTGGCGGCCTCGGGCACCAGCAAAAAGATGAGCAGATTCACGGGCTGCTCGTCGGGGGCGTCGAAACCGATGGGGTTTTCCAGCCGCAGCACGGCGGCCATGGGCGACTTCAGGCCCTTGATGCGGCCGTGCGGGATGGCCACGCCATGACCCAGGCCGGTCGAGCCCAGTCGCTCTCGCGCAAACAGGCTGTCGGTCACCAGGGCACGGCTGAGGCCGTGCTGGCTTTCAAACAGCAAACCCGCCTCTTCGAAGGCGCGCTTTTTACTGGTGGCGTCCACGTCCACAAGAACCTGGGCCAGGGGCAGGATGGCAGAGAGTCTGTTCATAGCGTTCGTTAATTATGCACCCAGAGGGCAGCTTCATGACAAGGCCCGGCCACGAATGGGCCAGCGCTTGTTTTGTCGCGACAATAGGGGCATGCCCTTGTTTTCCTTTCGCCGAGCGCCCGAGGCGCCAGCCACCGACGCCCCCGAGGCCGACGTTTCCCCGCCCGCACGGCCGCAGCCCGCGGTGACCCTGCGCTTCATGTGCGCCCATCCGGCACGCCTGGTGGCGCTGGCCTTTGGCGCCGGCCTGTCGCCGGTGGCGCCCGGCACGGTCGGCACGCTGTGGGCCTGGGCGACCTTCGAGCTGCTGGCGCTGTGGCTCAACGAGGCGCAACTCGGCTGGCTGATCCTGGTGAATCTGCCGGTGGGCTGGCTGGTCTGCACGGTGACGGCGCGCCACCTCGGGCGTGACGACCCCAGCCCGGTGGTCTGGGACGAGGTGGTGGCCTTCTGGCTGGTGCTGTGGCTGATCACGCCGGCCGGCTGGCAGGCGCAACTGGCCGCCTTCGTGCTGTTCCGTTTCTTCGACGCCGTCAAGCCGCAGCCCGTGCGCTGGGCCGATCAGACCTTCAAGGGGCAGGGCGCGCGCGGCGGTTTCGGCATCATGTTCGACGATCTGGTGGCCGCGTTCTGCGCGCTGCTGGTGATCGCGGCCTGGCGTTTCGTCGCCGGCTGACGGTTTGCACGACGGCCCGCTGCCATGAACCTCGACGACTGCAATCCCCCCGTGCTGCCCGATGGGCGGCCGGCCAGCGGCGCGGACCTGGCCGAACTGGCCGTGCTGCTGTGCGATCAGTTGCTCGCGCGGCGCTGGATGCTGACCACCGCCGAGAGCTGCACCGGCGGCCTGATCGCAGCCGCCTGCACCGAGCTGGCCGGCTCCAGCCGCTGGTTCGAGCGCGGTTTCGTGACCTATTCGAACGCGGCCAAGGCCGAGCTGCTGGGTGTTCCGTATGAATTGCTGGAGGCCCATGGCGCCGTCAGCGAACCCGTGGTGCGCGAGATGGCGGCCGGCGCCGTGCGGCGTTCGCAGGCGCAGGTGGGCGTGTCCGTCAGCGGTGTGGCCGGGCCGGATGGCGGCAGTCCCAACAAGCCCGTGGGCACGGTGTGTTTTGGCTACGCCGTGGGCCGGCGTGTGATGGCCGAGACCTGCCATTTCGCCGGCGACCGCCAGGCGGTGCGCCGCGCGAGCGTGGCGCATGCGCTGGGCCGGCTGATCGAGCTGGTGGCCGCGCGGCCGCTGTAAACAGGTTCTCAAAGCGACTGCCGCAGCGCGCGCAGGATCTTCTGGCCAGGGTGGCCTTCGGCCGTGATGCCCAGGCGTTGCTGCTCGGCCTGGACGGCTTCGCGCGTGCGGGCGCCGATCATGCCGTCGGCGCTGCCGATGTCGTGGCCGCGCATGATCAGCAGGGTCTGCAGCTCGCGCCGCTCGGCGCGTGACAGGCCCGGGTCGTCGGTCGGCCAGGGCGTCACGAAGGGACCGCCGCCGCGCAGCCGGTCCGACAGGTGGGCGATGGCCAGGCCGTAGCTCTCGGCCGCGTTGTAGGAATAGATGGCGTCGAAATTGCGCGTGACCACAAAGGCCGGTCCCTGCGGGCCCGCGGGCAGCAGCAGCGCGGCCGGCGTGGTGCCGGCGGGCAGCGTGGTGCCGTCCACGCGCAGCACGCCCAGCGCGGTCCAGCGGCTCATGGGCTGCTTGTTGCGGCGCCCGGCCACGCTGGCGTCGAAGCCGGCGGGCAGCCGCACCTCGTAGCCCCAGGCCATGTCGTCGCGCCAGCCGGCCTTGGCCAGGAAGTTGGCGGTGGAGGCAAGCGCGTCGGGCACGCTGTCGACCAGGTCGCGGCGGCCGTCGCCGTCGAAGTCCACGGCCAGGCGCAGGTAGGTCGAGGGCATGAACTGCGTGTGCCCGAAGGCGCCGGCCCACGAACCGACCAGGCGATCGGCCGGCACATGCTCGTCCTGGATGATCTGCAGCGTGGCGATGAGCTCGCCCTGGAAGTAGGCCTGGCGCCGGCCGAAGCACGAGAGCGTCGACAGCGAGGTCAGCAGCGGCCGGCCGCCGAAGTTCTGGCCGTAGTTGCTCTCCACGCCCCAGACCGCGACGACGGTGGCCGGGTCGACCCCAAAACGCTGCTGCACGCGCTGCAGCACCTCGCCCCACTGCGCCAGCATGCGCTGGCCGTCGCGCACACGCTCGTCGTCGACCAGCGCGGCCAGGTAGTCCCAGATCGGGGTCTTGAACTCGGGCTGGGCATCGAGCAGCGGCAAGATGGTGGCGTCGGGCTGCACGTCGCGCAGGTTGGCGTCGAAGGTGGCGGTGGAGATACCCTTGTCGGACGCCGGCCCGCGCAGCCGCGCCAGGCAGGCCTGGAAGGCGGCGCCGTCGAGCGCGGGCGGCGGCGCGGCCTGCGCATTCTGCTGGGCTTGCGCGGGGCTGGGCATGGCGCCAGCGGCCAGGCCCGCCAGGGCCAGCGCCAGGGCGGCCAGGCTAGATCGGCGGGGCCGGCGCTGGGCGATGGCGGGCGAGGTGGGCAGGGGCAGTCTCTGGAGCATGCCCCCATTCTGCCGCGAGGTCACGCTGCGCTGGCATGATGCCGCCACACGCCATCGGCGACACGATCCCGACCACTAGGGCCTGTTCACACTATTTTTGGAGTCGCGAAGCCATGAAAAACCCCGCCACTCGGCGTTGCACGGCTTGGACGTATGTCCATACGCCCGGCGCCGTGCGCCTTGATTGGCAGGGTTTTTCATGGCTTCGCGACTCCAAAAATAGTGTGAACAGGCCCTAATCAACACAAAGGAATCCAACATGGCCGCAGCCGAAAGCGAAGGAGTGCACCAACTGGTGCAGGTGGTGACGTTGCTGGGTGCGGCGGTGGTGGCCGTGCCGCTGTTCCGGCGGCTGGGCCTGGGTTCGGTGCTGGGCTACCTGGCCGCGGGCCTGGCGATCGGGCCCTTCGGGCTGGGCATTTTTTCGGACTCGCAGGCCATCCTGCACATTGCCGACCTGGGCGTGGTGATGTTCCTGTTCGTGATCGGCCTGGAGATGCGCCCGGCCCACCTGTGGAGCCTGCGGCGCGACATCTTCGGCCTGGGCGCGCTGCAGATCGCCGTGTGCTCGGCGCTGCTGACCGGCGTGGCCTGGCTGCTGGGCTGGCCGCTGGCCACGGCCTTCATCGGCGCCAGCGGTTTTGTACTCACCTCCACCGCCATCGTGATGCAGCTGCTGGGCGAGCGTGGCGACATCAGCCAGCCGCGCGGCCAGCGCATCGTCTCCATTCTGCTGTTCGAGGACCTGCTCATCGTGCCGCTGCTGGCGCTGGTGGCGGTGCTCTCGCCCGAGCTGCACGACGACAGCCGGCCCGCGTGGCAGTCCATCCTGACGGCGCTGGGCTCGCTGGCCGTGCTGCTGGCGGCCGGGCGCTGGCTGCTCAACCCCATGTTCCGCGTGCTGGCCCAGGCCAAGGCGCGCGAGGTGATGACGGCGGCCGCGCTGCTGGTCGTGCTGGGCGCGGCGTTGCTGATGCAATGGGGTGGCCTGTCGATGGCCATGGGCGCCTTCCTGGCCGGCGTGCTGCTGTCGGGCTCGATCTTCCGTCACCAGATCGAGGCCGACATCGAGCCGTTTCGCGGCATCTTGCTGGGCCTGTTCTTTCTGGGCGTGGGCATGGCGCTGGACATCGGCGTGGTCACGGCCGCCTGGCCGCTGGTGACGGCGGGCGTGCTGCTGTTCATGGCCGTCAAGGCGGCCTGCATCTATGCCGTGGCGCGCGCCACGCGCAGCTCGCCAGCCGACGCGCGCGACCGCGCCGTGCTGATGGCGCAGGGCGGCGAATTTGCCTTCGTGCTGTTCGCCGCCGCGCTGTCGGCGCGCGTGATCGACGCGCAGGCGGCGGCCAGCTTCACCGCCATCGTCGTGCTGTCGATGGCGCTCACGCCGCTGGCCGTGATCGTGGTGGGGCGGCTGGCGCCGCGTGAGCCCGAGGTCTCGGACACGGTCGATGCGGCGCAGGACTTGCGCGGGCAGGTGCTCATCATCGGCTTCGGCCGCTTCGCCCAGGTCGCCAGCCAGGGACTGCTGGCGCGCGGCGTGGAAGTGAGCATCATCGACAACGACACCAGCATGATCAAGGCGGCCGCCAGCTTCGGCTTCAAGGTCTACTACGGTGACGGCACGCGCCTGGACGTGCTGCACGCCAGCGGCGCCGGCACGGCCCAGGCCATCCTGGTGTGCACCGACCGGCCCGAGGCCACGCTGCGCATCGCCGAGCTCGTGCACCACACCTTCCCGCAGGCAAGGCTGCTGGTGCGGGCCTTTGACCGCGGCCACGCGCTCAAGCTGGTCGAGCTGGGCGTGGACTACCAGATCCGCGAGACGCTGGAGTCCGCCCTGCTGTTCGGCGAAGAGGCGCTGCGCCTGCTCGGCGTGCCCGACGACCAGGCCGCCGAGATCGCTGACGACGTGCGCCGCAAGGACGCCGAGCGTTTCGAGCTGCAGGTGGCCAACGGCGACCTCAAGGCCGGCCGCAACCTCATGCGCGGCAACATCGTCAAGCCGCAGCCGCTGACCAAACCCAAACGCGAGGGGCAGGTGATCGGCCTGCCGGCGGAGTCGGCCGCCACGGTCGAAAAGCCGGCCGGTTGAAGACCGGACCTTCGGTGCTCTGCAGCGCTAGGGTGTTGCCGAGCGCGCGGCCTGGCCGATGAAATCCGCCACCGCGCGCGGACGGGAAATCATGGACATATGGCTCGATGCGAGGCTCTGGACGTGCGCACCGATATCGCTGGCGATGCGGCGCTGGACCCGTGGGGCAAGTGCATTGTCCTGGGTGGTCAGCAGATACCAGCTGGGCTTGCCGTGCCATGCCGCCTGTGAGATCCGCCCGCTAAAGGCGCTTGCGGATATGGGCTGTTGCGTGGCCGCCAGCACGCGGGCTCGCGCCGGTGCAACATCGCCGGCCATCACCTGGCGATAGGCCTCGGGGTCGTCAAGCCACACCAGTCCCTGCGCATCAGGCTGCAGCCCTTCCATGGGTGCGTTCAATCTCGCCAGCAGGTCGACAACCGACTCGCCACTGTCGGGAACCAGCGCGGACAGATAGACCAGTCCCTTGACGTTGTCGGCGTTGCCGGCTTCCGTGATGACCGCGCCCGCCCAGGAATGCCCCACCAGCAGTACGGGGCCCTGCTGCCGCGCCAGCACGCGGCGGGTGGCCGCCACATCGTCGGCCAGCGACGTCAACGGGTTCTGCACGGCCGTGACCCGGTAGCCCTTGCGTTGCAGCGCTTTCACGACGGCCGACCAGCTCGATCCGTCGGCGAAGGCGCCATGGACCAGCACGATGTTGCGCACGGCCCCGGCCGGGGGCTGGACGGCATCGCTGGCCTGTGCCGTGGTGGTGGCAGCCAGCGCACATGCCGCGACAAGGGCGGCGAGTATCCGGGCGGGTTTGGTCATGGCCATGGATGTTCCTGCTTGCGTTGCGGTTTCAGAACCTGTTCACGATCTTTTCATGGGGTGCGTTGCCCCGCCAAAGCAGTGGATGCAAGGCGCAAACCGCAGGCGGGCTGGTGGCCCGGCGAGGATTTGCAACCCTCTAGAGGCTGCCCTGGCGGGGCAACCCGAAGGGCATGGCTCCAAAACGTGTCCGCTCCGCGTTGCACGCCTTGACGAGGCCACCGGCATCGCCTGCGCCCTGCGCCTTGATCGCACGCGTTTTGAAGCCATGCGCACCCCATGAAAAGATCGTGAACAGGTTCTCAGAGCGCGGGCGCCGCAACCACCGCCGCGCTCATCGCCCATTGCTGCGGCAGGGCTGGCGCGCGGATCGTCGGCTCGAAGCTCTGCACCGAGACCTCGGCCACCTGATGCACCACGAACGTATCCTCGGCAATCATGCCATCGAGCTCCGCGCGGTTGCTGCAGGTGGCAATGACGAGGCCTCCGGATCGATCTTCGAGCGGCCCGGCGGCCAGGATGCGGCCCGCCTGGATGTGCTGGGCAAGCCAGTGCCTGTGGGTGTCGATGTGCGCCCTGACTTCTTCAGGCGGGCGGATGTACTTGAGGGTGAGGATGTAGATCATGGTCGCTCCTTTTCGGGTGGGATGAGTCGTTACGTCGCCAGGACCTGGCGGGTGGCATCGCGAACGCTGTCGCGCGCCGCGGAGATCGATGGCGCCGCCAGGGCCTCGCCCTTGGAGAGGTTCTCGGCGCGGATGAAGCGCACATCGGTGACGCCCATGAATCCCAGCGTCGCCTGGAGATACGGCTCCTGGAAATCCAGGGGCGCGAGAGGGCCGCTCGTGTAGGCGCCGCCCCGCGTCGTCACGACGATGACGCGTTTGCCGGGCGCAAGGCCGACCGGCCCCGTCGAGGTGTACTTGAAGGTCCTGCCGGGCTGGACGATGCGATCAATCCAGGCCTTCAACTGGCTCGCGACCGAAAAGTTGTACATGGGCGCGCCGATGACGATGACGTCGCTGGCGAGAAACTCCGTGACGAGCTGTTCGGAGCGTGCGTGTTCGGCCGCCACGATGGCGGCGCCCGCCGGGATCGACAGCGGGCGGAATCCCGCGGCGATGGGACCGTCCAAATGCGGGATGACCTCCTGGACGAGGTCGCGGTAGACGACCTTGGCGGTGGGGGCGTTCGCCGACAGGTCGGCCACCACCAACGCCGTCAGCGTTCGCGATATGGAGGCTTCGCCGAGGATGCTGGAGTCGATGTGAAGCACTTGCATGTTGGAGTTCCGCAGGGAGAAAGAAGGGTGAAGGGACTGGGCGCCGTGATTCGTCTCACGGGTGTTCAGGATCGCGGAAGGCCTGCTCGGCGTCCAAGACGAAATGTGGGAAAGTTGAGTCCTCAAAGGACACAACCATGCTCGACCTGCGCCAGCTCCGGTACTTCATCGCGGTCGCCGAAACCGAGAACGTGGGCCGTGCGGCCGAGCAGCTGCACATCTCGCAATCGCCGCTGAGCCGGCAGATCAAACAGCTCGAAGAGCAGCTTGGCGTGCTGTTGTTCGAGCGAAGCAAGAAGCGCATCCGGCTCACGCAGGAGGGGCGCGACTTGCTCGGGGAGGCGCGCACGCTGATGGCGAACGCCAGGCGGGTCGAGACGTTTGCCCGGCGTCTGGGCACGGGCAGCGCGGGGCGCCTGGCCATTGGCTATGTGGAGGGCGCGATGTACGCGAACGTCGTGAGCCCCAGCGTGCGGGCCCTCAAGGCGGCCAGTCCGTCCGTGACGCTGTCTCTGCAGGCGCTCGGGAGCGCAACGCAGTTCGACTACCTTCGCCGCCACATGCTCGACGTCGGGCTGGCGTACCGGATGCCGGAGAAAAAGTCCGGCTTGAGCGGCGCCCTGGTCCTGGACGAACCGCTGACACTGGCGATCCCGAAAGGCCATGCCTTGTGCCGTTCGAGAAGCATCAAGCCGGCCCAGTTGGACGGCCAGACATGGATCACGGTCACGCGCCAGCCGGTGGACACGATCCGCGCGGCCTTGCTCGTCGCATGTCGCGACGCCGGCTTCACGCCGGACATCGCCTACGAGACGTCCGACCCGCTGGCCTCGTTGTATCTCGTCAGCGCCGGGCTGGGCGTGGCGCTGGTGCAGTCGGCCCTGAAAGCCAACGCACCGGCCGGCATCAGCTTTCGTGACATGGGCTGGCTCAAGCTCCGGGTGAAGCTCTATCTGGTCTGGCGCTCCGATGACAGCCGCCCGCTCGTGACGGCCTTTCGTGAGGCGGTGGGCACGCTGATGGGGAACGCTGTCACCGTTTGACGCTGGGCGATGGCCGCGCTTGACGGCGATGCCGACGGGCCCCTGCGTGGGCCGGACGGCGGATCAGCGGGCGCTACCGGCCGCTGACAGGATGGCCAGGCCCGCCTTGGCGCCGGACGCGCGGCCCATGGCCTGGGCGATGAAATGGCCGGCTTCGGCCAGGGCGTGCAGGTCGATGCCGGTCTCGAAGCCCAGGGCGTGCAGCAGGTGGACCAGGTCTTCGCTGGCCACATTGCCGCTGGCGCCGCGCGCGTAAGGACAGCCGCCCAGTCCGGCCACCGCGCCGTCGAACGTGCGCAGGCCCAGGTCCAGCTCCGCGCAGACGTTGGCGATGGCCGTGCCATAGGTGTCGTGGAAGTGCCCGGCCAGGCGCGCGGCGGGGATGTCGGCCAGCAGCCGTTCGAGCAGCGCGCGGGTCGAGGCCGGCGTGCCATGCCCGATGGTGTCGCCCAGCGACAGCTCGTGGCATCCCATGTCCAGCAGCGCCAGCGCCACGTGCTGCACGGCCTCGGGCGCGACCGGTCCTTCGTAAGGGCAGCCGAGCACGCATGAGATATAGCCGCGCACCGGAATGCCCGCCGCGCGCGCCCGGGCCGCGACCGGCCTGAAGCGCGCCAGGCTCTCGTCGATCGAGCAGTTGATGTTGCGTTGTGAAAAACTCTCGGAGGCCGCGCCGAACACCGCGACCTCGTCGCAGCCGGCCGCCAGCGCCGCCTCCAGCCCCTGCAGGTTGGGGGTGAGCGCGCTGTAGACCAGGCCCGGCGTGCGCGGGATGCCTTGCATGACCTGGGCGGCGTCGGCCATCTGCGGCACCCACTTGGGTGAGACGAAGGCCGTGGCCTCGATGTGGCGCACGCCGGCCTGCGCCAGCCGGGTGATGAGCGCGATCTTGGTGGCCGTGGGGACCTGGACGGACTCGTTCTGGAGGCCGTCGCGCGGTCCGACTTCGACGACCTTGACGGCGGTGGAGTGGGTGGGGTGGGACATCGGAGCCTGTGGTCGGTCAGAACAGCTTGACGATGGCGGGCACGCTCAGCACCGCCGTGTAATAGCCCATGAACTGGACCCCGGTGTTGAAGCCGAAACCGCGCGAGAGCAAACCCCCCAGCAGGCCCATGGTCAGGATCACGAGCAGCCCGAGCAATTGCCCTTCCCAGACGCTGATGACGATGATCAGGCCCACGAAGGTGGCGATGATGGCTTCGTGGCTGACCCGGCGCGAGACGAACAGTGCCGCCCGGCGCGCGAAGTTCATGGCGAAGGGGTAGGACACCACCGCCGCCAGCAGCACGGCCAGCATGCCGTAGCCCAGGAACTCCCAGTGGTTGAGCAGGTTGTGCAGGTTGTGCGTCTGGCCGGTGGCGGCGTCCACGGTGAAGCGCGGTGGCGCGTTGAACAGGGGTGCGGCCGGGCCGGCGGCCACGGGGCTGAGCGGCAGGCCGAAGGCGATCAGCGGGATTAGCGCCTCGGCGATGTAGGTGGCCTCGGTCACGCCGTTGCGCGCACTCAGCACCGTCGTGAGGCGATGGTAGGCATGCTTGATGCGCGAGCCCACCAGTTCGCCCAGCACCACGGTCATGGCCACGGGGCTGAACACGAAGGTGGCGCTGGAGATGGTGGCCGTGATCAGCGTCCAGCGGGTCTGCACGCGGTCCATCACGCGCAGTGGGTTGGGAAAGTAGCCCGACCAGCCCTTGACGTCGGGCGCGAGGTTGAACTGGCGCACCTGGTCGCGCCGCATGCGCTGGCGGCCGGTCGGCGCGATCACGGTGAACAGGTCCGCGATCAGCGGCCCGATGGCGATGCCCAGAAAGTAGCTGATGCTGAGCTTGACGTCGTATTTGGCCGTGAGGCTCTGCAGCGCGATGATGACCACCACGAACGGAATCAGCAGCGCGACCGACGCCCAGCGGCCGGCCGAGAAGTAGGCGATCAGCAGCGCGGCGGCCAGGAAGATCCAGGGCGCGGTCTTGGTGATGGTGGCCCCGAACGGCGCGAGCATCACGGCGAACAGCACGGCCAGCGGCACGGCCACGAAGGCCGCCACAATGGCGCCCGAGACCATCTTGCGCAGCGCGATGTGCGGCACCCCCAGCTTGCGCAGCATGTTGGCGTCCTGCAGCAGTGGCGTGGCCAGCGTGTCGCCCGGGATGCCCAGCAGCGCGGTGGGAACCGCGTGCGTCATGTGTTTGGCCACGGCGCCGGCCAGGAAGAAGGTGAAGATGCCGGCTGGCGGCGTTCCCAGCAGGACCACCAGCAGGGTGAGCGGGGCCAGCGTGGTGGTCTCGTCGGTGCCGGAGACCAGGCCGATGGCGGCAAACACCACCGCGCCCAGCAGCCCCATGGCGGCGGCGACGGTGATGTCGTTGATCAGTTGAGGATCCATGTCATGTGCTCCTGGCGGTCAGCGGGGCGTCGCGCCGCGGGGGGTGTTTTCGTTGTGCGCGAACAGCTCGTAGAGCTTGAGCTCCTTGAGCTCCTGCACCACCACGGGCGGCAGGTCGGCGATGCGGCCCAGGCCGCCGGGCTGCTGCGCCAGGTCCTCCAGAACCTCGCGGCGCCAGGCGGGATCGGTCGAGGCGTCCTGCTCGGTCACCTGGCGTTTGGGCGGAAAGGCGCGCGCGCAGATCACGCCCGCGATCACGCAGCCGGCCAGGCCGGCAAGCATGGCGTAGGAGTGCGCGAGCTGCCGGGATTCGACGATGCTGGCGAGCCAGCGGCTGGCCAGCAGAAAACCGGTCACGCTGATGCCGATGCCGATCACGATGGACCAGGCCAGGTGCCGCAGGTCGACGGTGTCGCCCCACACTTCGGCCAGCGCGCCGCGGGCGGGCTCTTGGGATGCCATGCTTGTCTCCTGGTTGTTGCTTGGGGATGGCGAGCGCCGGCGGGCTGCCGGCGCGCGGGGAAAGCGCGGTCTTTGCCGAGGGCCCGGGCTCAGGCCCGGGCGCGCAGTTCCTTCAGAACCTCGAGCGCGCGGTCGGTGCGCACGTCGTGCTCGGCGGCCAGTCGTTTGGCGACGGCGTCCACCTCGTCGCCCACGGCGCCCGCCACGAGTGCGATGTTGCGGGCGTGCAGGGCCATGTGGCCGCGCTGGATGCCCTCGGTGGCCAGCGCCCGCAGGGCGCCCAGGTTCTGCGCCAGGCCGACGGCCGCAGCGATCTCGCCCAGTTCCTGGGCGCTGGAGACGTCCATGATCTTGAGGGCCAGGCGTGCCAGCGGGTGTGTCTTGGTGGCGCCGCCCACCAGGCCCACGGGCATCGGCAGCTCGATGGTGCCGACCAGCGCGCCGCTGTTGTCCTTCTCCCAGCGCGTGAGCGAGGTGTAGTGGCCGCCGCGGCTGGCATAGGCGTGCGCGCCGGCCTCCACCGCGCGCCAGTCGTTGCCGGTGGCGACGATGACGGGGTCGATGCCGTTCATGATGCCCTTGTTGTGCGTGGCCGCGCGGTAGGGGTCGATCGCGGCGAAGGTGTAGGCGTCCAGCACGCCTTCGATGATCGCCTCGCCGCTGCGCTCCTGGGTCGCCAGCGTCCGGGGCGTGAGCCGCACGCGGGCGCGCGCCAGGCGCAGGTCCGCCAGGTTGGACAGGATGCGCAGACGCACCGAGCCGCCGGTGATCTCCTCCACCAGCGGGGCGACCGATTCGGCCATGGTGTTGACGGTGTTGGCGCCCATGGCGTCGCGCACGTCCACGACGAGGTGCAGCACGATCATCGCGCCGCGCGGCGAGTCGGGAAACACGTGCACCTCGATGTCCTTGCAGCCGCCGCCCAGCCCGATGAGCACCTTGTCGCGGCTGTTGGCGCGTTCGATGATCTGCTCGCGCGCCTGCAGCACGGCGATGCGGGCGCCGTACGGGTCGGTGATGCCGATCACCTGCACCTGCGCGCGCATCAGCGGCAGCGTGCTGGCGGTCTGGAAGCCGCCGTCCTCGCGCGCCAGCTTGGCCATGTAGGACGCGGCGGCGATGACGGAGGGCTCCTCCACCGCCATCGGAATGAGCACGTCCCGGCCATTGACCTGGAAGTTGCCGGCCACGCCCAGGGGCAGCTCGAAGGTGCCGATCACGTTCTCGATCATGCCGTCGGCCAGCGGCAGGGGCAGGGCGCCGGGCCGCGCCAGCGACGCGTGTTCGTCGGCGCTGAGGCCTCGGGCCTGCGCGATATGGTCCCAGCGCTGCGCGGGGGACAGGGCCCGGAAATGGGGAAGGCGCGAATCAGCCGCCATGAACTACTCCAGAAGTCAATCGTGATGGCTGAACTGTATGGAAACTGTACCCTTAGTGACAGGTACAGTTTGGGCGAACAGTATCATTGCACCGCAGCAAACAAGCCCCGCTGCGGACGCATTTCTTTCCTCTGGAGACGGCCATGGCGGACCCTGGAAACAGCACGAGCGGCGGCCGGCCGGCGCCGATTGCCGAGAAGCTGGCGGCCCTCATCGGGCAGCAGATCGCCCAGGGCCTCTACCGGCCGGGCGACAAGCTGCCGTCGCTGCGCGAACTGGCGCAACTGCACCGCTATGCCAAGAACACGGTGGTCGCGGCCTTCGATCTGCTGGTCTCGCGCGGCGCCATCGAGCCCCGGCGGGGATCGGGCTTCTACGTGACGGCGCAGGCCACGGGCACCCGGCACCCGGACGACGAGGCCGGCCTGCTCGGGCGGGCCATGGACACGGTCTGGCTGATGCGCGAGCAGCTCAAGACCCAGCCCGAGGCGGTCGCCCTGGGCGATGGTTTCCCGCCCGTCGAATGGCTGGCCGACATGCGGCTCGACCGCTACCACCAGAAGGTCGTGAGGACCGGGCTGGGCTCGCTGTTCCGCTATGGCAGCCGCTACGGCTACGCCCCGCTGCGCGAGAGCCTGGTGCGCAAGCTGGCGGTGTTCGGCCTGGAGACCGCGCCCGGCCAACTGGTGCTCACGCACGGCGCCAACGAGGCGCTCGACCTGGTGATCCGTTACTTCGTGCCGCCGGGCGCGACGGTGCTGGTCGACGAGCCCGGCTACTACCTGCTGTTCGGCAAGCTCAAGCTCGCGGGGGTGCGTGTGATTGGCGTGCCGCGGCTGGCCGACGGCCCGGACGTGGCGGCGCTGGAGGCCATCCTGGCGCAGGAGCGTCCGCGGCTGTTCTTCACGCAGTCGCTGGCGCACAACCCGACCGGCTCCGACATCTCGGCGGCCAAGGCCTACCGCGTGTTGCAACTGGCCGAGCGCCACAACCTGATGCTGGTCGAGGACGACCCGCTGGCCGATTTCAAGCCGACCGCCGCGGTGCGCCTGGCCACGCTCGACCAGCTTGAGCGCACGATCTACATCGGCAGCTTTTCCAAGTCGTTCTCGGCGGCGCTGCGGGTGGGCTTCATCGCCTGCAATGCCGCGCTGGCCAGCGACCTGGCCGACCTCAAGGCCCTGGTCCACGTGAGCGGCTCCGAGTATTGCGAGCGCATGGTCGACGTGATGCTGCGCGAAGGCCACTACGAACGCCACCTGGTGCGCCTGCGTCAGCGCCTGGGCCAGGCGACCTCGCAGGCTCTGCGCTGGTTCGACGAGCAGGGCTGCGAGGTGTTTGCGCGCAGCGCGCAGGCGCTGTACCTGTGGGCCGCATTTCCGGGTGTGGATGATTCGCTGCAACTGGCCGCCTGGCTGCAGCCGCACCGCGTCACGATGGCGCCGGGGCGCGTGTTCCAGCTCGACCCGACGGCCCCGTCGCGCTGGTCGCGCTGCAACGTCGGCGCCATGCTGGACCCACGTTTTCGCGCCGTGCTGCCGGCGTTGCTGGCGGCCGGCCGCGCGTGAGCGCGCCAGGGCTCAGGCCTGCTGCCGCAGCCAGTCCAGCACGCCGCCGCCGACCACGCGGCCGCTGCTCAGGCAGGCGGTGAGCAGGTAGCCGCCGGTGGGCGCTTCCCAGTCGGTCATCTCGCCGGCGCAGAACACGCCGGGCAGCCGGCGCAGCATGAGGTTGGGCGCCATGGCTTCCAGGCGCACGCCGCCGGCGGTGCTGATGGCTTCGTCGATGGGGCGCGGTGCGGCCAGGGTCAGCGGCAGGGCCTTGATGGCGGCGCCCAGCCAGACCGGGTCGGCCATCTGTTCGCGGCTGAGCACTTCGTACAGCAGCGCGGCCTTGGCGCCGTGCAGGCCCAGGCGCGACTTGAGGTGGCTGGCCAGCGAGCGCGAGCCGCGCGGGTGGCGCAGTTCGGCCATGACGCGTTCGCTGCTGTGGTCGGGCAGCAGGTCCAGCGTGAGGCTGGCGCTGCCGTGCCGCGCGATGTCGTCGCGCAGCCAGGACGAGGCGGCGTAGACCAGGCTGCCTTCGATGCCGGTGCGGGTGATGACGAATTCACCGCGCCGCTCGAAGCGCGGCTGGCGCAGGCCGTCGACCTTGAGCGAGACCGCCTTGAGCGGCTCGCCCGCGAAGCGCTCGCGCAGGTGGTCGCTCCAGCCGGCGCGCGGCTGGCCGGCCGCGTCCTGGGTGCGCACGTCGAAGCCGCAATTGGCGGGCAGCAGCGGCGCGACGTCGACGCCGCTGGCGCGCAGCGGTTCGGCCCAGCTGCCGTCCGAGCCCAGCTTGGAGAGGTGGCGCCGCTTGTTCGGACAGGGGCCCGAGATTTTTAAGTGGGACCGCCGGAGCAGTCATGCTGACGATTTGATCGCAGGCAGCGTCGCGAAGTATGCCTCATCCGGCGTCTGGTCTTCCAGACTCGAATGAGGTCGCCTTTGGTTGTATAGGTTCATGTAGTCGCCGATCGAGCGCCGGGCGTGGCTGACCGACTCATAGGCCTTCAGATACACCTCCTCGTACTTGACGCTTCGCCACACGCGCTCAACGAACACGTTGTCGCGCCAGGCTCTCTTGTCGTCCATGGACAGCTTGATGCCGCGATCCAGCACCGCGTCGGTAAAGGCGGTTGCGGTGAACTGGCTGCCCTGGTCGGTGTTGACGATTTCCGGCTGCCCGTATTTCGCGAACGCTTCTTCCAACGCCTCAACCGCATGGATTGCTTCCATCGTGATCGCCACCCGGTGGGCCAGTACCTTGCGGCTGGCCCAGTCCACCACCGCCGTCAGATACACGAAGCCTCGTGCCATCGGGATGTAGCTGGTGTCGAGCGCC
>WNDQ01000003.1:0-47847 GCA_009912175.1 Paracidovorax wautersii
AAGCGTTCTCCTCCTCCAGCCGCGCCACTTCACGTTTGAGCCGTGCATGTTCGGCCAACTCCAAGCGTTGTGCCTGATCGTCCTGGTCGTGCCGCCGCGCCTGGGCGCGCCAACTGTACAGCTGGGCAGGCTGCAACCCCAGATCACGAGCCACCGTGGTTACCCCTTCTGTGGCCGCTCGCAACAGTGCCTGCTGCCTGAACTCCAGGCTGAACTCCTGCCCCTTTCTGCCTGCCTTGCTCTTGGTCATCGTCCACCTCCTATTGCGATAGTTAATCGCTTATAGGGGTGTCCGTGAAACGGGGGCAAGATCACTCCCTCGTTTCGCCATGACCGTCACTTCCTCTTCCCGCCAGATGCGCCTGGGCCTGTTCCTGCAGGGCGCAGGCCACCACGTGGCCGGCTGGCGCCACCCCGACGCCGAATCCGGCAGCGAAAACCTGGGCCTGATCCAGCGGCTGGTGCAGACCGCCGAGCGCGCCAAGTTCGACATGGTTTTTCTGGCCGACGGCCTGAGCGCCACACCCGACATGCACCCCTCGGCCGCGCTGCGCTTCGAGCCGCTGACGCTGCTGTCCGCGCTGGCCATGGGCACCCGCCACATCGGGCTGGCGGCGACCTCGTCCACCACCTACGGCGAGCCCTACCACGTGGCGCGCCAGTTCGCCTCGCTCGACCTGCTCAGCGGCGGGCGCGCGGCCTGGAACGTGGTCACCACCGCCTACGACCGCACCGCCGCCAACTTCACGCGCGGCAACCACCCCAGCCATGCCGAGCGCTACGCCATGGCCGGCGAGTTCGTCGACGTGGTCAAGGGCCTGTGGGACAGCTGGGACGACGACGCCATCGTGCGCGACAAGGCCACCGGCGTGTACTTCGACCCGGCCCGGCTGCACACGCTCGACTACCAGGGCCAATTCTTCAAGATCAAAGGCCCGCTCAACGCGCCGCGCCCACCGCAGGGCCACCCGGTGGTAATCCAGGCCGGCTCGTCCGAGCCCGGCCAGGCGCTGGCCGCACGCACCGCCGACGTGGTGTTCACCGCCCAGCAGACGCTGGAGGAGTCCCGCGTGTTCTATCGCGGCCTCAAGGCCCAGCTCGGCCAGTACAACCGCGACCCGGCGCACGTGCACCTGATGCCCGGCGTGTTCCCCGTCATCGGCCGCACCGAGCAGGAAGCGCGCGACCGCTACGAACAGTTGCAGCAGTGGGTCGACACCTCGGGCGCGCTGTCGCTGCTGTCCGAGCGGCTGGGGCACGACATCTCGGGCTACCCGCTCGACGGGCCGCTGCCCGAGCTGCCCGAAAGCGACCAGCTCAAGAGCCGTGCCAAGCTGCTGACCGACCTGGCGCGGCGCGACAACCTGACGCTGCGCCAGCTCTTCCACCTCGTGGCCGGCGCGCGCGGCCACCGCATCGTCGTCGGCACGCCCGTGCAGATCGCCGACGCGCTGCAGGAATGGTTCGAAGGCGAGGCGGCCGACGGCTTCAACATCATGCCGCCCTACTTTCCCGGCGGCCTCGACGACTTCGTCGCGCTGGTGCTGCCCGAGCTGCGCCGCCGCGGCCTGTTCCGCACCGACTACAGCGGCAGCACGCTGCGCGACCACCTCGGCCTGCCGCGCCCTGCCAGCCGCTACGCCACCTGAAACCGCCCCGGAGACCCCCCGATGACTGCAAGCACCCCCTTGTCGGCCGAGCGCCGCGCCACCGTCTCGCAACTGCTAGCCGACGTGCGCGGCCTGATCGCCGGCGGCATCACGCGCGAGGCTCTGGCCGGCGTCGCGCGCCGGCTCGAACAGCTCGCCGCGCGGCCCGCGCTGTTTCCGGCCAGCGACTTTCCCACGCCCGACGTGCACGCCGGCGAAGGCGCCTCGACCCGCTACCGGCTCAACCCGGACGATGGCGACGACGGCCTGGCGCTCTACCTCAACGCCATCAACCCCGGCAAGTCGACCTGGCCGCACAACCACACCACCTGGGCCGTGATCGTGGCCATCGAGGGCCAGGAGCTCAACCGCATCTACCGGCGCACCGACGACGGCAGCGACCCCGCCTATGCGCGGCTGGAAGTCGAGCGCGAGGTGCTCGTCCAGCCGGGCTCGCCCCTGGCCTTCCTGCCCGACGACATCCACAGCATCCACGTCGGCGGCGACCGCCCCACGCTGCACTTTCACCTCTATGGCCAGCCGCTGGAGACCCTGGTCGCACGCATCGGCATCCATCCCGAAACGGGCGAGGTGGTTGGCTACAACCGCACGCAGATGAGCCCCAGCAAGAACGCCTGAGCGGCCTTCGCTCCGGCCATCGATTCCACGTTGCCCACCATGCCCATCGCCCATCTGCCCAACGGCTCCCGCCTGCATTACGAACGCCAGGGCAGCGGCCCCGCCGTGCTGGCGCTGGCGCCCGGCGGCCTGCGTTCACGCGCCGCGCTGTGGCGCCAGACCCATGACGGACGCGCGCGCCCCTGGCCCGACCCCGTGGCGCTGCTGGCGCCGCACTTCGACGTCATCGCCATCGACCAGCGCAACGCCGGCCACTCCTGGGCGCCGCTGCGCGCCAGCGACGGCTGGGACGCCTATGCCGACGACCACATCCAGTTGCTCGACGCGCTGGGCATCGAGCACTTCCACATCCTGGGCGCCTGCATCGGCCCCTCGTTCGCGCTCAAGCTGATCGAACGCCACCCGCAACGCGTGCGCTCGGCCGTGCTGCAGCAGCCCATCGGCCACACCGACGACAACGCCGCGCTGCGCCACGCCTCGTTCCAGGAATGGGCCGCAGGCCTTCCCGCGCTCGGCCACCAGCCCGACCCGGCCGTGCTCGCGGCGATCGAACACAACCTGTTCGGCGGCGCCGACTTTGTCCTCAGCGTCAGCCGCGACAGCGTGCGCCGCAGCATCACGCCCTTACTCATCCTGCCCGGCGACGATGCGCGCCACCCCGCGCGCACGTCCGATGAACTGCGCGCGCTGCGCCCCGACGCGCAATGGCTGTCCCCCTGGCAGGGCGCGGACCACGCCCAGGCCTACGCGCAGACCGTGCTGGGTTTCCTGCAGGCGCACAGCGCGCCTTAGCACTCCTTTTTCTTGTCCCCCTCGATTCCGCCATGTCTTCGATCCTGTCCCGGCGCCGCCCGCGCCATCCCGTCCCGGCCGGCTTGTTCGCCCCGCTCGCGCTGCTGCTGGCCGCGCTCGCCGGCCCCGCCCATGCCGACGCCACCTACGACGGCATCCAGTCGCGCCAGTCGGTCCGCATCGGCGTCAACCTCAGCGGCCTGCCCTTCGGCACCTACGAGCCCGGCACCAGCAACCCCGTCGGCTACGCCGTGGACCTGGCGCGCGACGTCGGTGCCAAGCTGGGCGTTGCCACAGAGATCGTTCCGGTGGTGGCGGCCAACCGCGCGCTGTTCCTTCAGCAGGGCAAGGTCGACCTGCTGATTGCCAACATGACGCTCACGCCCGGGCGCGCCGACAACATGGACTACGTGCCCACGCCTTACGAGCAGCTCGGCGGCGCGGCCGTGGTGCGCAAGGGTTCGGCCATCCGCGACTGGGGCGACCTGCGCGGCCAGCCGGTGTGCATGTCGCAGGGCGCGAGTTTCCAGACGCCGCTGACCGAGACCTACCAGGCCGTCATCAAGGCCTTCCGCACCCAGTCCGAATCGCTGCTGGCCCTGCGTGGCAACAACTGCGTGGCCGCCGTGCTCAACAGCCCGATCATGCATGAGCTCATCCGCAAGCCGGAGTGGTCGGACTACGAGATTCCCATCCCGACCGACCTCATCCCGCAGGACTCCGTCATCTGGGTGCGCAAGGGCGAGACGCAGACACGCGACCTGCTCGACCGCATCGTCCAGGACTGGCATCGCAGCGGCCTGCTGCTGCAGACCGCCCGGAAATTCAACATGCAGCCCTCGCCACTGGTGGTCGAGCTGCGCGTGAAGTACCGCGCCCTGGCCCCGCTGGCGACACCGGTGCGCCCATGACGACACACCTCGACACCGCATGCGTTCCCGCCGTGGCCTGCGCCCAGCTTCAGACATGGCTGACCGACGGCGATGAAGTCGCGCTGCTCGACGTGCGCGAGCCCGGGCAATACGGCGAAGGCCACCCCTTCTTTTCCGTCAACGTGCCCTACAGCCGCCTGGAGGTCGCCGTCGGCGCGCTGGTTCCGCGCCGGGCCACGCGCCTCGTGCTGCTCGACGGCGGCGAGCCGGGCGCTGGCCTGGCCGTCCGCGCCGCCGCACGGCTGCAAGGCCTGGGCTACACGGCCGTGCACCGGCTCGACGGGGGCGCTGCGGCCTGGGCCGAGTCGGGCCGGGCCTTGTTCAAGGGCATCAACGTGCCGTCCAAGACCTTCGGTGAACTGGTCGAGCACGCCCGCCACACGCCGTCCATCGGCGCGGCCGAATTGCAGCGGCGCCTGGCGGCACACGAGCCGCTGCTGCTGGTCGACGGCCGCACCCTGGCCGAACACCGCAAGATGACGATCCCCGGCGCGATCCCGATCCCCAACGGCGAGCTGGCCGCGCGCATCGCCAGCGTGCTGCCCGATGCGCGCACGCCCGTGGTCGTGCATTGCGCCGGCCGCACGCGCAGCATCATCGGCGCGCAGATCCTGATCGACCTGGGCCTGCCCAACCCGGTCTACGCGCTGGAAAACGGCACCCAGGGCTGGCGCCTGGCCGGCTTCGATCTGGAACACGGCAGCGCCCGGCAAGTGCCGCCCACCGCCCTGGATGCGGCCGGCCCGCTGCGCGAGGCCGCGCTCGCGCGCGCCGCCCGGCAAGCCGCGCCGCGCCTGACGGCGGCCCAGGCCCAGGCCTGGCTCGACGACCCGGGCCGCACCACCTACGTGCTGGACGTGCGCAGCGCCGCCGAGTTCGCGCACGGCACCCTGGCCGGGGCCCGCCACGCACCCGGCGGCCAGTTGTTGCAGGCCACCGACCTGGTCATCGGCGTGCGTGCCGCGCGGGTGCTGCTGCTCGACGGCGACGGCCCCCAGGGCCTGCGCGCACCGGTCATCGCCAGCTGGCTGCGCCAGCTCGGCTTCGAGGCCGCCACGGTCGAGCACGGCATCCACGCGCCGCTGCGCGTGCCCGCGCCCGTCCCGCCAGCCTTGCCGGCACTGGCGCAGATCGCCCAAGACAACGGTGTACTGGCAGCGCGCCTGCGCACCCCCGGCCACGTGCTGCTCGACCTGCGGCTGAGCCTGGACCACCGCCGCGGCCACGCCGCTGGCGCCCGCTGGACCCTGCGCCCCCGCCTGGACACCGCGGTCGAGCCCGGCACCCGCACGGCCACGCTGATCAGCGACGACGACACCATCGCCCGGCTCGCGGCCATCGACCTGCGCGAGCAGGGCGTGCTGGATCTGGCCTGGACACGTCCGGCCGATCTGCAGGCCATCGGGCATCCGACAGACAGCACGCCGGACCGACCCAGCGACCTCGACGCCATCGACTACCTGTTCTTTGTGCATGACCGCCACGACGGCAACCTCGACGCCGCGCGCCGCTACCTCGAATGGGAAACCGGCCTGATCGCGCAATGCCAGGCCGATGAAATCGGCGCGTTCAGGCTGAGCTGAAAAAAAGCGCCAGCGCCCCCAAGGGTACTGGCGCTTTTTGCCGAGCGGTGTTGCCGCTGGACTCAGTACACCCGCCGCTGGGCCGACTGCAGCTTGTGCAGCGTGCCCACGAGCAGGTCGACCTCGGCCGTCGTGTTGTAGAAGGCCAGCGATGGCCGCACCGTGGTTTCCACGCCCATGCGGCGCAGGATGGGCTGCGCGCAGTGGTGGCCCGAGCGCACGGCGATGCCGACCTCGTTGAGCGCCGCGCCCACTTCCTCGGTCTTGTAGCCCTGCAGGGTGAACGACAGCACGCTGGCCTTGTGCGCGGCCGTGCCGACCAGGCGCAGGCCGGGCACGTCCTTGAGCAGCCGCGTGGCATAGACCAGCAGGCCATGCTCGTACTGGTCGATGGCGTCGATGCCCAGGCGGGTGACGTAGTCGATGGCCGCGCCCAGGCCCACGGCGTCGGCAATGTTGCCGGTGCCGGCCTCGAAGCGGTTGGGCGCGTCGTGGTACTGGATGCGCTCGAAGGTCACGTCCTGGATCATGTTGCCGCCGCCCTGCCACGGCGGCAGGCTGTTGAGCAGATCCTCGCGGCCGTAGAGCACGCCGATGCCGGTCGGCCCGAACACCTTGTGTCCCGAGAACACAAAGAAGTCCGGCTGCAGCGCCTGCAAATCAACCCGCATGTGCGAAACCGACTGCGCGCCGTCGAGCAGCACCGTCACGCCCGCGCTGCGCGCGATCTCGATCACCCGCGCGGCCGGCGTGACCGTGCCCAGCGCGTTGGAGACCTGCGTGAACGCGACCAGCTTGGTGCGCGGCGTGATCAGCTTGGCGTACTCGTCGAGCAGCAGTTCGCCATCGTCGTTGACCGGGATCACCTTGAGCTTGGCGCCCTTCTCGGCCGCCAGGCGGTGCCAGGGCACGATGTTGGCGTGGTGCTCCAGATGGGAGACGATGATCTCGTCGCCTTCCTGGATGTGCGTGCGCCCCCAGCTCTGGGCCACCAGGTTGATCGACTCGGTCGTGCCGCGCGTGAAGATGACCTCGTTGACCGAACGCGCGTTGATGAAGGCCCGCACCTTCTCGCGCGCACCCTCGTAGGCATCCGTGGCACGCGCCGCCAATTCATGCGCGGCGCGGTGGATGTTGGAGTTCTCGTGCGCGTAGAAGTAGCTCACGCGGTCGATCACGCTCTGCGGTTTCTGCGTGGTGGCGGCGTTGTCCAGCCAGACCAGCGGCCGGCCGTTGACGCGCTCGCGCAGCACCGGGAAGTCACGCCGCACCAGCTCGACGTCGAAGGGCGGGCGCGCCAGGCCTTGCACCTGGGGCGTGTGCCCCGCGCCAAAACCCGGCAGCTGCGATGCGCCCAGTTGTGTGGACGGCAGATGCCCGGGCGCCAGCGGGCCGGCGCCCAGGCCGGGGCGGCGCTGGTCCAGAAAGTAGAAGCCGGTGGCATCGGCGCCGCTGCGCGGCAGTTGCGCGGCAAAACGGTCCGTGGCGTGGGCCGACAGCACCTGCTGCAACTCGCGCTCGAAGGGCTGGGCATCGGCGTAGGGCAACGAATCACCTTGCGCAGCAACCGCACCCGGAGCAGCACTGGGCGCTGCGCCATACGACTGGCCAGGCTGGCCGTGCGCGGGCCAGCTCTGCGGGAAACGACCGGGGTCGAGCTCGGCCGGGCTGCCCTGCGGCAGATGCGGCGCGGGCGAGGCCGCGAACGCGGTGGCCGACGGCGAAACGCCGCTGCCCGCCACCGACGCGGGCGGCGTGCCGGGCAAGGGCGTCGCCGGCACGGGCGAGCCCGTTTCCGGCAAGGCCACGCCGTGCGGATCGGCCAGTCTGCTTTGCGGGTTGCTCAGGCTGCGCACGCTGGTGCCACCCAGGCCGTGGTCGTCGAGCGAGGCCGGCCCCTGCGGCTGCAGGCGCGGGTCGCCGAACGGCCCCAGCGGCAGGCCTGCACCACCGCCAGGCGGGGCCTGGAACAGCGCGTTGGCCAGCCGCTGCAGCTCCGCCGCGTCGGGCAGGCCGGCGGGGAGGTGCTCACTTGTACTCATGGTACTTGCCGATTTCCACGCCATCGAGCACGGCCAGCGCATCGTCGGTCAGCACCGCCAGCGAGCAGTACAGCGACACCAGGTAGGAGGCGATCGCGCGGTCGTTGATGCCCATGAAACGCACGGCCAGGCCGGGGCTGGTGCCGCCCGGCAGGTCGGGCTGGAACAGGCCGACCACACCCTGGCGGCTTTCGCCGGTGCGCACCAGCAGGATCTTGCTCTTGCCGCCAACCACCGGCACCTTGTCCGAAGGAATCAGCGGCACGCCGCGCCAGGTGATGAACTGCGAACCGAACAGCGAGATGATCGGCGGGGGCACGCCGCGGCGCGTGCATTCGCGGCCGAAGGCGGCCAGCGCCAGCGGGTGCAGCAGGAAGAAGCCCGGCTCCTTCCAGACCTTGGTGAGCAGTTCGTCGAGGTCATCGGGCGTGGGCGCGCCGGTGCGGGTCTTGATGATCTGCGACTTGGCCGCGCTGGCCAGCAGGCCGTATTCCTTGTTGTTGATCAGCTCGCTTTCCTGGCGCTCCTTGACGGTCTCGATGGTCAGGCGCAGCTGTTCGCTGATCTGGTTGTAAGGCTTGCTGTAGAGGTCCGAAACACGCGTGTGCACGTCGACCACGGTGTTGACGGCCGACAGCAGGTACTCGCGCGGGTTCTCGATGTAGTCCACGAAGGTCTGCGGCAGCACACGTTCGTCGCGGCCCGAGCAGTCGACCTCGACGCTGCTGGCGTCCTTGACCTTGTTGACGCGGTAGATACCCGCTTCCACCGGCACCCAGCTCAGCAGGTGCGTGAGCCAGCGCGGCGTGATCGTGCCCATCTGGGGCACGGTGCGGGTGGCGATCGCCAGCTGGCGTGCCGCGATGTCGCCCAGGGCGGTCTGGGCTTCGGGTTTGGTGCTCATGGAATTTCTCCGTCAGACTAGGAATGGAAAGGAAGGAAGGTCGGAAACCGCAAAAAGAAAAGTTGGACGAACGCCGGACAACACCGCTTGCGCCCCATGGCAGCAAGCCACGAAGCAACATTCAGGCCGGCCCATGGCTGACGCTGCGCGCCTGGCTGATGTTGCTGCCCGGCGGCACGCTGTGCGTGAGCCAGACGTTGCCGCCGATGGTCGAGCCGCGGCCGATCACGATGCGCCCCAGCACGGTGGCGCCCGCGTAGATCACCACGTCGTCTTCGAGCACCGGGTGCCGGTCCTGGCCCTTGACCAGGCTGCCGTCTTCCTCGGCCTCGAAACGCCGCGCGCCCAGCGTCACATGCTGGTAAAGCCGCACGCGTTCGCCGATCACGGCGGTCTGGCCGATGACGACACCCGTGCCGTGGTCGATGAAAAAACTGGGCCCGATGCGCGCGCCAGGATGAATGTCGATGCCGGTGCGCGCATGCGCGATGTCGGACAGCAGCCGCGCCAGGAAACTTGCGTCGAGCCGGTACAGCTCATGCGCCAGGCGGTGGCAGATGACGGCCAGCACGCCGGGGTAGCACAGCAAGATCTCCGAGATGCTGGTGGCCGCCGGATCGCCCTGGTAGGCCGCCTGCAGGTCGCTGACGACCAGCGCACGGATGCCCGGCAGCCGGCTGGCAAAAACCGCAGTCGCGGCCGAGGCGCGCTCGCGCAGTGCACGCTCGTCGTCCAGCGCCTGGCCGGGCACAAAGTAAAGGCTGCGGCGCACCTGCTCCTGCAGGGTCGACAGCGTGTCGTGCAACACGCGGCCAACGAAGAAGTCGATGCTGCCGTCGGTCAGATCGGCGCGGCCGTAGTGTGTGGGAAACAGCGCGGCCAGACAGCCTTCGAGCACTTGCGTCATGGCCTCGCGCGAGGGCAGTTCGCGCACCCGGCCCAGGTGCCGGATCTTGTGCGCGCGTTCACGCGAATCACGCAGCGCCGCCACGATGGCCGGCAGATTCCAGCCCGCCGGTTCGTGGTCCTCTTGGCTTGAGTCAGCGCTCTCGCCCCCTGTAGCTTCGTTGTCGTTCATGGAATGCTGGTGGCTGAAAAATTTCGCCGCCGCCGCCTTTTTCGGATCGTGAGCAATGGGTCCGCAGTGTAGGAAAGGCCTGCGTGAGCGGGAACGAATTTATTTGGATAAACGCTTGCTCATTTACTACATAAGCAAATAACATCCGGTAGCAAAGAATGTCACTTTTCTGTGCTAGCGGAACCCGGCAAAACACCAACGCCCGCGCGGTCGCTTGGCGGCGGTGTGCCGTTGACGGCGAAGTCGCCCACCAGCCGCGTGTGATAGATGCGCGGGTTGTGTGAACTGATGGTGCGCGCGTTGCGCCAGTGCCGGTCCAGGCCGGCGCTGCGCTTGGCAGCCGAGGCACCCAGTGCATCGAACAGCACCGTGGTGGCGTCGAGAATCAGGCGCGTGACCGTGGTGACGGCCTGGCTGACTTCGAGCTCGGCCGCATCGAAGGCGCGCTGGCGTTCGTCGGCCGGCAATGCGCTGGCCTCGTAGGCACGCTGCAGCGCCGTCGCGGCCGACAGCGTGATGACGCCCGCCGCATAAGCGGCCGAGCGCACGTGGCCCACCACCTCCAGCACCTGCGGGTCTTCGCTGCTGCGCGCGTTGGAGCGCCCGCCGTAGACACGGTCGCGCACGGCCACACGCTGTGCGACCTCGCGCGTGGCCGCGCGGCCGATGCCGCTGAGCTCGGCCAGATGCACCAGCTGGAAGAAGGCCACCGAATAGCCGAAACGCCCCGTGTAAGGCTTGACGTTCTCGCGTGCCACCTTCATATCGGCAAACCGCGCCGTGCCGCTGGCGCTGAGCTGCTGGCCGAAGCCGTCCCAATCGTCTTCGATGCTCAGGCCCGGCGTATCAAGCGGCACCAGTGCGCCGATGGGGTCCCCCTGGCCGGTAACCGCCGCCACATGAATCCAGTCGGACAGCAGCGAGCCCGTGGTGTAGAACTTGGCGCCTTGCAGCAGCCAGTGATCACCCTGGTCGGTCAGCGTGGTCGAGTGCCGGCCCAGCACGTTGCCGCCGACCTCCGAAAAGCCGCTGCCCACCAGCTCGCCCTGCGCGATGCGCCGCAGCCAGCCGTCGCGCCAGTCGCCGGGCGGCTGGTTCAACAGCTCTTCAGTGAAGCCGATGTGCGCACGCAGCGCGTTGGTGACGTTGGGGTCGCCCTCCGACAGCTCGATGAGCAGGCCGAACAACTCGGTCAGCGTGATGCCGGCCCCGCCGTGCTCGGGTGGCAGGCGCAGCCGCGTCAGGCCCGCCGCGGCCAGCGCGCGCAGTTCCTCGCGCGGCAGGCGGTGCTGCTGTTCACGCTCGGCGGCGGACTCGCCGATGCGCTCGAACAGCGGGCGCAGCGGCTGCACCAGGTGCTCGTACTGGGCACTGGGCGGTGCGCCCCAGCCCAGGCTGTGGTGATTCGAAGGCGCGGTGTCTTGTGGGGAGGGAAGAACGGAAGCAGGCAGGGAAGCAGTCATGCGGGCAAAGGGAGTGGTTGGCGTTTGGCGCGCAGTCTAGGCAGGCGCGGGCAGCGCGCCAACGCACGAATCCGCATACGGATAGTCGCATCGAACGCATGCCGCTCGCGCACCGGGCGTGGTCTTCGCTTATCCGGAAAAAGCAGACCCATGAATGGCTCCTCCTCATAAGCAAGGATGGATAAGCAAAGACGCAATCGTTTGTTGAAACCGGCTTGGCACGGTGTCTAGATTAAAGGCTCTGGCGCGCTTGCCACGATCCATCCACCGTCCGCGCCAGTGCTCTTAGCTTTTGGGAAACCCCGGCCATGCCCCTGCGATCACGCCCCCTCACCGCGCTCAGCCGCGCCCTTCATCACCTGCGGCGACCCGCCGCGCTGCTGGCCGCGGCCTGCAGCGCGCTGGCGTTGGCCACGCCCGCGCAGGCCGCGCCCGACGTGATCCGCATCGGCGTGGCCACGGCCGGCGGCGGCGATCCCATCACCTGGGGCGGCTCGCCCGGTGGTGTGGTGCGGGCCAATCAATGGCTGGAAAAAGCCTTCGAAGGCAGCGGCACACGCGTCGAATGGCTGTTCTTCAAGGGCGCCGGCCCGGCCGTCAACGAAGCGCTGTCCAACAAGCAGATCGACTTCGCCTACCAGGGCGACCTGCCGCAGATCGTCGGCCGCGCCAACGGCCTCAAGACGCGGCTGCTGGTGGCCAGCGGCGTGCGCAACAACCTCTACCTGGTGGTGCCCAAGGACTCGCCCATCCAGTCCATCGCCGACCTGCGCGACAAGAAGGTCTCGATCTTCCGCGGCACCAACGGCCACCTGGTGGCCATCAACGTGCTGGCCGCCAACCACCTGGCCGAGCGCGACATCAAGGGCGTCAACCTCGACACCGGCAGCGCGCAGGCCGCGCTGGTTTCCAGCGGCGTGGACGCGGCCTTCGGCGGCATCGAATGGTTCAAGGTGCGCGACCAGGGGCTGGCACGCATCGTCTACTCCACCCAGGGCAAGGACCTGGCCTACACGCGCCAGGCCTCGCTGCTGGTGCGCGAGGACTTCGTCGCGGGCAACGAGGCCGAGATCCAGAAGGTCGTTGACGTCTTCGTGCGCGCCGCGCGCTGGTCGTCCGACGAGGCCAACCGCGATGCGCTGTTCGACATCTGGGCGCGCAGTGGCGTACCCAAGGCCTCGTGGGTCGCCGAGTTCGAGAACCAGCCGCTGGCGCAGCGCAACTCCCCGCTCATCGACGACTTCGTCAAGGCCCGTTACAAGGCCGTGGTGCAGGACGCGCTCAAGCTCAAGCTGATCCGCCGCGAGGTCTCGGTCGACGACTGGTTCGACACCCGTTTCCTGGCCCGCGCCCTCAAGGAACAAGGGCTGGAGAACTACTGGACGCCCGCCGACGCCAAGGGCCAGCCCGTGGGCGGCGCGCAGCGGCTGGCCACCACGGCAGCCCGGCCTTGACGTCCCCAGGAGCGGTTTGCCATGACACCCAGCACCACCACCCCTGAAGCGCTCGGCGCCCGTGGCCAGTTGGCCACCGGCGTTTCGGCCTCGGCCTCCGCGTCCGCCCGGCCACGCGTGCCGGCCTGGCTGCCTCGCGCGGTCGATGCCGCCCTGCCCTGGCTGCTGCCGCTGGCGCTGCTGGTCCTGTGGCAACTGGGCGCCGACCAAGGCTGGATCTCGCCCCAGGTGCTGCCGCCGCCGGCCTTCGTGGTCGACACGCTGCGCGACCTGGCCGCCAGCGGCGATCTCTGGCTGCACGTGCAGGCCAGCCTGCAGCGTGTGGTCGTGGGTTTTGCCGTGGGCAGCCTGCTGGGCCTGGCGCTGGGCGTGGCGATGGGCCTGATACGCAGCCTGGAGGCCTACCTGCTGCCCACCTTCAACGCGCTGGTGCAGATTCCCGTGCTGGCCTGGCTGCCCTTCGTGCTGCTGCTGGTGGGCATCGGCGAGCCGCTCAAGTACATCCTGATCGCCAAGGCCGCGCTGGTGCCCGTCACGCTCAACACGCTGCAAGGTTTCCGGCAGGCGCCCACGGCGCTGCTGGAAGTCGCGCGTGTCTACGGCTACACGCGCCGCCAGCAGGTGCTGGAAGTGGTGCTGCCGCAGGCCGTGCCCGCCCTCTTCACCGGCCTGCGGCTGGGCTTTACCAAGGCCTGGCTGTCGCTGGTGGTGGTCGAGCTGGTCGCCTCCAGCGAAGGCCTGGGCTACCTCATCGTCTATGGCCGCCAGCTGTTCCAGCTCGACCTGGTGATGGCCGCCGTCCTCATCGTGGGCGCCATCGGCTACCTGATCGACCGGCTGCTCGATGCCGCCGAGCGCCGCGTGGCGCGCCGCGCCGCGGCGGGAGGCCTGCGATGAGCGCCGCGGCCCCCGCGCGCCATGGCGGGCAAGGCTCGGCCGACCTGTCGTCGAGCCGGCCACTCACCGTTGGCGCCGGCGCGCGCCGCTGGCGCGGCCTGGTGCTGCCCGTGATCGCCATTGCGCTGTGGGCGCTGCTGTCGGGCGCGGGCGTGGTGAACTCCGCGCTGCTGGTCTCGCCGGCCCACGTCCTGGCCACGGCCGCCGACCAGGTCACCACCGGCAAGCTCTGGAGCGCCCTGGGCGCCAGCCTGGCGCGCGAGCTGACGGGCTTTTCCATCGGCACCGTGGCGGGCCTGGTGCTGGGCGCGGCGCTGGGCCTGTCGCCCCTGTTCAACCGGCTGGTCGGCCCGAGCTTCAACACCTTCAAGCAGATCTCGCTGTTCGCGTGGATTCCGCTGATCTCGGTGTGGTTCGGGCTGGGCGACACCGCCAAGGTGGTGTTCCTGTCGCTGGCCGCGCTGGTGCCCGTGGTGGTCAACACGGCCGACGGCATCCGCAACACGCCGCCCACGCTGCTCGAAGTCGCGCGCGTCTACGGCTACACGCGCTGGCAGACCCTCACGCAGGTGGTGCTGCCGGCGGCCATTCCCGCCATCTTCACCGGCGTCTACCTGGCGCTCATCTACTCGTGGCTGGCCACCATCGGTGCCGAATACCTGCTGGTGGCCGGCCTGGGCATCGGCAACCTGCTGATCGAGGGCAGCGAGCACTTCCAGATGGACCTGGTCCTGTTCGGCATGGTCGTGGTCGGCCTGATCGGCTGGCTGCTCAACGCGCTGGCGCGCGCGGTCGAGCGCCGGCTCTCGCGCTGGAGCGGCGCCTGATCCCTTCCCCCTCTTCTCCCCAGTCACAAGGACACTTCCATGACGGCAACGTCCACCCTCGCCTCCAGCGAACTCGCCATCCATGGCGTGCGCAAACGTTTTGCCCACGCGCAGGCCGAAAGCGGCTCGCTGCTGGTGCTCGACGACATCCATCTGCAAGTGCCGGCCGGGCGCTTCATCAGCATCGTGGGCGCCAGTGGCTGCGGCAAGTCGACGCTGCTGCGCCTGATCCTGGGCCTGGACGGCGACTTCGAAGGCAGCATCAGCTTTGATGGCCGGCCCGTCACCGGCACCAGCCTGGAGCGCGGCATCGTGTTCCAGGACCACCGCCTCTTTCCGTGGCTGACGGTGGCTCAGAACATCGAGGTCGGCCTGCGCAACGCACCGCTGTCCCCGGCCGACAAACGCCAGCTGGTGGCCGAGCACGTGGCGCTGGTCGGGCTGCAGGGTTTCGAGCAGTCCTTCCCACACCAGATTTCAGGTGGCATGGCGCAGCGCGTGGCGATCGCGCGCGGCCTGGTCAACCGCCCGCGCGTGCTGCTGCTCGACGAGCCCTTCGGCGCGCTCGACGCACTCACGCGCGCACGCCTGCAGGGTGAGCTGCAGCGCATCTGGCAGCAGGAAAAGATCACCATGATCCTGGTCACCCACGACGTCGAGGAAGCCGTCTTCCTGGGCGACCAGGTGGTGGTGATGCAGCCGCACCCCGGCCGCATCCGCCGCACGCTCGACGTCGACCTGCCGCGCCTGCGCAACCGCAGCGACCCGCGTTTCATCGCCCTGCGCGACGACATCCTGAGCGACTTCCTGGGCCCCGAAGCCCACTGACCCCAACTTCACCCACCGACACTTTCCTTTCGGAGCACGACATGGCTTCCCCTTCCCGCCAGATCCGCCTGGGCGCTTTCCTCATGCAGACTGGCCACCACATCGCCGCCTGGCGCCACCCGGACGTGCCGGCCGACGCCGGCAGCAATTTCCGCCACTACGTCGAGCTGGCGCAACTGGCCGAGTCGGCCAAGTTCGACGCCATCTTCCTGGCCGACGCGGTGGGCGTGCGCAGCCAGAACCTGCCCTCGCTGGCGCGCACCGCGCGCTCGGACCACTTCGAGCCGCTGACGCTGCTGTCGGCCCTGTCGGTGGCGACCGAGCGCATCGGCCTGATCGCCACTGTCTCCACCAGCTTCAACGAGCCCTACAACGTGGCGCGCAAGTTCGCCTCGCTCGACAACATCAGCGGCGGGCGTTCGGGCTGGAACCTGGTGACCTCCAGCGGCCGGGGCGAGGCCGAGAACTTCAGCCGCGAAGAGCACTTCGAACACGCGCTGCGCTACGAACGCGCGGCCGAGTTCCACGACATCGTCACCGGCCTGTGGGACAGCTGGGAAGACGACAGCTTCGTGCGCGACAAGGCCAGCGGCCAGTACTTCGACGTCGACAAACACCACGTGCTGGGCCACAAGGGCAAACATTTCTCGGTGCGCGGCCCGCTCAACGTCTCGCGCTCGCCGCAGGGCCGGCCGGTGGTCGTGCAGGCCGGCGCATCGCCCGCCGACCGCGACCTGGCCGCGCGCACGGCCGAGGTGATCTTCGTGGCCCACCAGACGCTGGCCGAGGCGCAGTCCTTCTACCGCGAGGTCAAGTCGCGCGCGGTGCAGAACTACGGCCGCCACCCGGACGACATCAAGATCATGCCGGGCATCTTTCCCGTCATCGGCCGCACCCAGGCCGAGGCCGAAGCCAAGTTCCAGCAACTGCAGGACCTGATCCCGCCCATCGTCGGCGTGACGCTGCTGTCCGAGATGATCGGCGCCGACCTGTCGGGCCCATCCCATCGACGGCCCCCTGCCCGACCTGCGCGAGACCAACGGCGGCAAGAGCCGCCAGCAGCTGCTCATCGACCTGGCGCGGCGCGAGAACCTGTCCATCCGCGAACTCTACCTGCGCATCGCCGGCGCGCGCGGCCACCAGCAGATCGTGGGCACGCCCGAAAGCGTGGCCGACTTCCTGCAGGAATGGTTCGAGAACGAAGCCGCCGACGGCTTCAACATCATGTCGCCCCGCCTGCCCGGCGGATTTAAGGACTTCATCGAGCTGGTCCTGCCCGAACTGCGTCGCCGCGGCCTGTTCCGCACCGAGTACGAAGGCCACACGCTGCGCGAGCACCTGGGCCTGAAGCGGCCCGAGAACCGCTACGCGCTACAACGAGCGCAACGCGCGGCGGCTTGACGGCCCCAGCCGCCCGCCGGGGATGGCGCTTGCGTGGACAATGGCCCGCGGTCATCCCCTTCGGGTGACCGCCCACCGGTCATGACGAATCCGCTCGATCTCCTTTTGCCTTTCACCGGCGCGAAGGTTGCGCTGCTGCTGAACCAGCACATCCTGGTCTACCGGCGCGACGATAAGCCCGATATTCCCTACCCCGGCCAGTGGGACCTGCCCGGCGGCGGACGCGAAGGGGATGAAACCCCACTCCAGTGCGTGCAACGCGAAGTGCACGAGGAATTCGGCATCCACATCGCCGCCGCCGCGGTGCGGTGGACGCGCCGCTATCCGCCGCTGCGGGCCGGTGGGCTGCCCGCCTATTTCATGGGGGGACGGTTGTCGCAAGCAGAGCATGTGGCCATCCGGTTCGGCGACGAAGGCCAGGAATGGACGCTGATGCCCGTGGACGAATTCCTCTCGCGCGGTGACGCGGTGGCACACCTGCAGCAACGGCTGGTGGATTTCCTGGCGTCGCCGCAGGCAGCCGCCTAGTACCCCGGTGGCACCTGGAATCCCGGCGCGCCTTCGGCCTGGCCGAACAAGTCGGCAAACGCGATGGCGGTGTGGTCTTCCAGGTAAGGCCCCACGGCCTGCGCGCCGAGGGGCAGGCCCTCGTCGTCCAGACCCAGCGGAAAGCTCGTGGCCGGCAGGCCGGGCAGCACGGGCAGGCCGGCCCACAGGAACAGGTCCAGGAAACGCAAGTCGCGGGTGCCGTCGGCATACCGCACCGGGAAACGGCGCGCGTCCTTGGGTTCGCTGGCGTCGTGGGCAAAGGCCGTGGTCACGGCGACCGGGGTGACGACGACGTCGACCGATTCGAACAGGCGCTCCCACTGGTGGCGCAGCGCGTGGCGGTGTTCGTTGTCCTGCAGCCAGGTGCGGTGCGCGAGTGTGGGTGCGCGCAGCCCGGCCGCTTAGGCGCTGCGGTCGTCGGGCGCGAGGTCGGCCAGGCGGCGTTGCGCGGCTTCGCTGAGCGCGGGCGGCTGGGCCAGCGACGAGCCCAGCAGGCTGCGGTAGGTCCTGTTCTGGGCGACCCAATCGGGCAGCAGGCCTTCGGGCAGGTCGTGCGGGTGCAGCACCGTCGCGCCGGCCGCGCGCAGCACAGGCTCGACCCGGCGCAGCGTTTCCAGCTCGGTCAGGCTGGGCTCGGTGCCGGGCCAGCGGTCGATGAGCAGCACGCGGAAGTCGCGCAGGCGCGTGTGGCGCGCGGGCGGCAGTTGCGCGCGCCAGGCCTTGCGCGCCAGCGGATCGCGGTTGAGCAGCAAGTCCAACGCCAGCGACAGGTCGCCGGCCGTGCGTGCCAGCGGGCCGGCCACGCTCAGGTCGCGATCCGCCGCGCGCCCGGACGGCACGCCGGTGCCGCCCAGCGCCACCAGGCCCTGGCTGGGTTTGTGGCCGTAGATGCCGGTGAAGTGCGCCGGGATGCGGATCGAGCCGCCGATGTCCGAGCCCAGCTCCAGCGCCACATAGCCTGCCGCCACGGCCGCTGCCGAGCCGCCCGAGGAACCGCCAGGCGTGCGGTCGAGATTCCAGGGGTTGTTGCTGCGGCCATGCAGCACGTTGTAGCTCTGCAGGTCGGCCAGCGCCAGCGGCACGTTGCTTTTGCCGACGATGACGGCGCCGGCCTCGCGCAGCGCGGCCACGGCCAGCGCGTTGAGCGCGGGCTCGAAACGCGCGATGCGGTCCAGCGTCTGCGCCAGCAGGGCCACGGCCGTGATGCGGCCATCGGCCAGGGCTTGCGCCTGTTCACGCAGGCTGGCGTAGCTCAGGTCGGGGGTCGGGTCTTCTTGCGCGGAAATGGGGATGGCACTCATGACAGGACCTACTTCTTGGCTTCGACCCAGGTGTCGGCGAAGTCGCCGGCCGTCAGGTCAATGCTGTTGTTGAGCTGGTGAACGCGCCGGTTGTAGACCTGCAGCGCCGAAGGAACGGTGGCAATCGGCAGCACCGGCAGGTCGCGGCCGACGGTGCGCTGGATTTCCTTGAACTGGGTGGCGCGGCGGGCCTCGTCGGTCTCGACGGCGGCCTGGCTGAACAGTTCGTCAATGCGCGGGTTGAGGTAGTGCGGCGCGTTGATCCAAACCAGGGGGGTCTTGGCGCCCTCGCCCCAGTAAAGGCGCTGCACGCCCACGGTCGGGTCGAACAGCCGGCCCAGGCCGTTGAGGTTGAGGTCGAACTCACGCGCCGTGTAGACACGCTTGGGGAAGGTGCCGAGATCGCCGTCGAGCACGGTCACACGGATGCCCACGCGGCTGAGCGCGGCGCGCACGTAGTCGGAAATGCGCCGCCAGTCGGCACCGGGGATCAGCGTGAGCCGCAGGTCGAAACGTGTGCCGCCCGCGCCGCGCGGATAGCCAGCCTGGTCCAGCAGGCGGTTGGCCTCGTCCACGCTGTAGGGGTAGTTGAAGGTGCTGTCGTCGTAGTAGGCCGACAGCACGCTCGGTACCGGCGAGTTGATCACCTGCGCGCGTCCGTAGAGCACCTTTTCCGTGATGAAACGCCGGTCGATGGCGCGCGCGATGGCGTGGCGCACCTCGGGCTTGGCCAGGATCGGGTTCTCGACGTTGTATTCGAGGAAGGACGCGTTGTTCAGGAAGGCGTCGTAGGTGTCGTCGATGCGCAGCGCCGGGTTCTTGGCCAGACGGTCCAGGTCGGCCAGGCCGACGTTCAGGCCCGCGTCGACCTCGCCCGTCTCGACGGCGGCGGCCAGCGACTGCGCGTCGGCGATGAAGCGGTAGATGACGCGGTCCAGATAAGGATGGCCGGCGCGCCAGTAGTCGGGGTTCTTGCGCAGCACGACGTGGCTGCCGCGCACCCACTGCTCGAACACGAAGGGGCCGGTGCCGATGGGGCGCGTGGTGTTGGGACTGGCCAGCGCATCGCCGTCGCCGTAGACGTGCGCCGGCACGATGGGCAGTTCGGCCGAGCTGAAGGACTTGATCAGGTAGGGCGCGGGCTTCTTGAGCACGATGACGGCGGTGAGCGCGTCGGGCGTGTCCACGCGCTCGACGTTGGCCAGCGTGATCTTGCCACGCGGGCCCTGCTTCTGCTGGGTCAGCACCGAGTAGCGCACGTCGGCCGAAGTGAACGGCTTGCCGTCATGGAACTTGACGCCTTCGCGCAGCTTGAAGGTGTAACGCAGACCGTCGGCGCTGACCTGCCACGACGTGGCCAGCAGCGGCTGCGGGTTGAACTTGGCGTCGTAGCGCAGCAGGCCTTCGGTGATCTTGGCGCTGATGTTGCGGGTGTCGGTCTTGGTGTCGAGCAGGGACACCAGCGAGGCTGGCTCCTGGAACACCGCGTAGGTGAGCGTGCCGCCGGCCACGGGCGCGGCGGCCGCGCTTTGCGCGTGGGCCGGCAGTGCGACGGCAAGCGTGGAGGCCAGCGCGGCGGCCAGAACGGTGCGGCGCGAGGGGAAGTCGGTGTGGAAAGTCATGCGGCTGGAGGGGGTTGAAAAGATAGGATCGGACGTCAAAAACGCAGCCCGGCCTGCTTCATGAGCGGCAGGATGCGGTCTCCGAAGAATTCGAGATCGGGCTTGAAGTCGAAGAAGCTCAGTTGCAGCCCGTCGATGCCGGCGCGCTTGAGCGCGACGAACTGCTCGACCACCTGCTCGGGCGTGCCCACCACTTCGATGTTGCCGCCGATGGCGCGGCGGCTGGGCGGGTCGATGCCGACGCGGCCGCGCCAGGCGTGGGCGTCGCTGTTGAGGGTCTGCAGGCCCTCGGGTGTCCGGAAGTCCTGGTGGGCGACGATGGCGTCGTAGTAGTCGCGCGTCTCGCGTTCGGTCTCGCGGCTGATGACCATGGGGTTGAGCAGCGTGCGCACCTCGCGCCCCACGTCGCACGCGGCCTGCTTGACGCGTGCGGCGTGCGCGGGCAGCACCTCGATGGCGCCGGCAAAGTGCGAAGCGCCCGGGCTGGTGATGAAGACGATGTCGGAATAACGCGCGGCAAAGGCTATGCCCGCGTCCGAACCGGTCGCATTGACCAGCAGCGGCCGGCCGTAGTTGGGCTTGGGCGTGACGAAGGCGTTCTTGAGCTTCCACGACGAATCGCCCTGGTACGAGAACGGCTCGTCATCCACCCACAGGCGCTGCAGCACCTCCAGGAACTCAGCCGTCAGTTCGTAGCGGCGGTCATGCTCGATGCGGTCCCAGCCGAAGGCTTCGTGTTCGACCGCGCGGTGGCCGGTGACCACGTTGATGCCCCAGCGCCCGCCCGAGATGTGGTCCAGCGTCGCGCCCCACTTGGCCAGGTGCAGCGGATGCAGCGGCCCGTAGAGCACGTGGATGGTCGAGACCAGCACGATGCGCTCGGTGATGCCGGCCAGCGCCGCCGTGGTCTGGAAGGAGTCGAGCGCATGGCCGTCGAACACGCCGCCGTAGCCGCCCTTGGGCAGCCACTGCGACAGCGCAAACACCAGGTCGAACCCCAGCGACTCGGCTTTGAGCACCAGGTCGCGGTTGTAGGGCCAGCGCCAGTCCGTCGTGCGCGGCAGGGTCGAGGCGCTCCAGCCCCCGGCCTGGATCGGCAGGAACAGACCCAGCAGCACGGGCTGGCGCAGCGCCTGGGCGTAGGGACTGTCGGAGAAGTCGGCGGGCGACGGAAATCGGTCCAGCCCCACGAGGGAGCCGGCGGGTCGGGCAAGTGTCATGCGGGGTGGGCGGCAAGAGCGGCGGGCGAGAAGGCCAGGGCACGCTAACTTACCCAAGACGCGGTGGCTTGGCTGCTACGGTTGTTCATATCGATATGAGCGCGCCTGGCAGCGCACGGGCCGGCTCCGGCTGCGGATAAGGTCATGCGGAAATCACCGCTGCACCGTGCCGGGATCCGGCGTCTAATGGCGGGTTCCATGGCACGCGGCCCGCCTGCTTGCGGCCCTGCCCGCCCCGCTTTCACGACTTCGACCACCCGAAAGGACAGCCCCATGTCGACCTACCGTTACCTGGGCCGCAGCGGCCTGCAAGTCTCGCCCATCGCGCTGGGCACCATGATGTTCGGCGGCCCGACCGACGAGGCCACGGCGCAGCGCATCATTGCGCATGCCGAGGCGCACGGCATCAATTTCATCGACACCGCCGACGTCTACCAAAAGGGCACGACCGAGCAGGTGGTGGGCCGCGCCATCCGCGCCGACCGCGACGACTGGGTGCTGGCCACCAAGTTTGGCAACCCGCTGGGCGAAGGCCCGAACCGGCGCGGTTCCTCGCGCAAGTGGATCATCGAGGCCGTCGAGAACAGCCTGCGCCGCCTGGGCACCGACTACATCGACCTGCTGTACTTCCACCGCGCCGACTTCAACGCCCCGCTGGGCGAGGCCGTACGCGCCGTGGGCGACCTGATCCGCTCGGGCAAGGTGCGTTACTTCGGTGTTTCCAACTTCCGCGGCTGGCGCATCGCCGAGGTCGCCCACCTGGCCGACGCCGAAGGCATCGACCGCCCCATCGCCAGCCAGCCGCTCTACAACCTGGTCAACCGCTCGGCCGAGGTCGAAGAACTGCCGGCTGCTGCCGCCTACGGCCTGGGCGTGGTCTCGTACAGCCCGCTGGCGCGCGGCGTGCTGACCGCCAAGTACCCGAGCTGCGGCGACGCCGAACCGACTCGCGCGCGGCCCGCAAGGACAAGCGCCTGCTGGAGACCGAATGGCGCATCGAATCCATCGATCGAGATCGCCGAAGAGATCCGCCGCCACATCGGCGAGCGCGGCATCAGCCCCGTCGATTTCGCGCTCGCCTGGGTCTTCAACAACAAGCTGATCACCTCGGCCATCGCCGGCCCGCGCACCTTCGAGCAGTGGGAAGGCTACGTCAAGGCGCTGGACTACCGCTTCACGGCCGAGGACGAAGCGCTGGTCAACCGGCTGGTCGCCGCCGGCCATCCGTCCACGCCCGGCTACACCGACCCCGGCCACCCGGTCGAAGGGCGGGTGCCGCACGTGGCGGCGGCTCAGGAGGAATGAGGCGATGACGGGCAGCACCGTCCTGCACACCCGGGGCGAGCCGGCCTCTGCGCCCCTGCCCTTCGAACACTGGCTGGCGGCCGCCGAGCGGCTGTCGGCCGAACTGGCGGCGCACGCCGCCGAACGCGACCGCGCGGGCGGCCTGCCCCAGCAAGAGGCGCAGGCCCTGCGTGCGTCGGGCCTGCTGGCCTTCCTGGTCCCGCCCGAGCAGGGCGGCGCCGGTGGCAGCCACGCGCAGTCGCAGCTCATCGTGCGCACCGTCGCGCGCGGCGACAGCAACGCGGCCCAGATCCTGAGCTACCACTACCTGCTCTCGCACAACGCCTTCCTGCGCGCCACGCCGGCGCAGAGCGAGTCGCTCCAGCGCCGCAGCGTGGCTGGCGGCTGGCTCTGGGGCGGCGCCTCCAACCCGCGCGACCCGGCGCTGCAGCTCACCGAGGAAGGCGGCGTGCTGCGGGTGACAGGCCGCAAGAACTTCGCCTCCAATGCCGCCGTCGGCCAGCGCATCGTCTCGGTGGCCCTGTGGCAGGACACGCCGGTGCTGCTGGCCGTCCCGGGCGACGCGCCGGGCATCACGCATGGCGATGACTGGGATGCCTTCGGCCAGCGCCGCGGCGTCAGCGGCAGTGTCCGTTTCGATGCCGTTCCCCTGGCGCGCGACGACGTGCTCGGCCCCTGGCCGCCCCAGCGGCCGACGAATCCACTGCTGTCGCTGTCGGTGCCGCTGCACCAGCTCTATTTCGTCAACCTCTACCTGGGCAACGCCGAGGGCGCGCTGCGCCAGGCCAAGGCCTACCTGCTCGAATCGGCCCGCCCCTGGCAGACCTCGGGCGTCGAGCGGGCCACCGACGACCCCTATGTGCTGGAGCACTACGGCCACCTCGCGGCCAGCCTGCAGGCCACGGCCGCGCTCGCCGACGTGGCAGCCCAGGCCTGGCAGTCCGCCTGGTCGCGCGGGCAGGCACTCACGCCCCCGGAGCGGGACGATGCCGCCGCCGTCATCTACGCCGCCAAGGTCAACAGCACCCAAAGCGCGCTGCACGCCACCAGCCACATCCTGGAGCTGCTCGGCGCACGTGCCACGGCCGCGCGCCACGGCTTCGACCGCTACTGGCGCAACGTGCGCACCCACACGCTGCACGACCCCGTGGCCTACAAGGCGCGCGAGGTGGCCAACCACGCGCTGAACGGGCGCATCACCGCCGACCCGCTCTACAGCTGAAGCTGAACCCGGCCCCGCGGCGCCCCGCCCGGCTCAGCCGGGATGCGAGGCGTCGTAGGCCTCGAACGGCTCGCCCTCGATCGCGTCCGAGGGCCGGCCGTCCACGCCGCGCGGCACGTCGCCATGCAGCGTGATGCGGTAGAGCTGGCGGTCGAAGTCGAGCGCCTCGATGTCGCGCGGGGCCAGGTGGGCGGTGCTGCGGTTGTCCCAGAAGGCGATGCTGCCGGTCCGCCAGCGGAAACGCACGGTGTACTCCGGCCGCACGATGTGCTCGAACAGCAGCGCCAGCAGCTGCTCGCTCTCGCGCGGGTGCAGGCCTGCGATGTTCTTGAGAAACGAAGGACTGGCGAACAGCACACGCTCGCCGGTCTCGGGGTGCACACGCACCAGCGGGTGTTCGCTGACCAGCGGCCGCGCGCGGTTTTTCGCCACAAAATCCGAGGTCGCGGCCTGCCCCTCGGGCGGGCTGAAGCGGTGCACGCCGCGCAGCGTGTCGACGAAGCCGCGCAGCGTGGGCGACAGCCCCTGGTAGGCCGCGGCCAGATCGGTCCACTGCGTGTCGCCGCCATAAGGCGGGATCACCACGCCACGCAGGATGGAGGCGGCCGGCGGGTTGACGGCGGCGGTCACGTCCGTGTGCCAGCCGGTCCAGGGCCGCACCAGCACCTCGCCCGTGTGGCGCGCCTTGAAACGGCCGCGCGCCACCGAATAGACCTCCGGATGGCCCTCGACATGGCCGAACACCGGATGTCCGACCGTGGGCCGCCCGAACAGCCGCGCGAAGGCGATGTGCTGTTCGTGGCTGAGCGGCTGGTCGCGAAAGAAGATCACCTTCCAGCGCAGCAGCGCCTGCCGGATGGCGGCCACCGTTGCAGGCGCCAGCGGCGCGCGCAGGTCGACGCCGCCGATCTCGGCGCCGATGGTGGCTGCCAGCGGTTCGACGGTGATCGGGGCGGCGTTGTCGGTGGGAATGCTCATGATCGATGCTCCTGGGGATGACACGAGGGGCGCGACAGCCACCAGCCGCCGCGCGGGGAATGTGTGGCCGCCGCTACTTCACTTCCAGGCGGCGTTGCGGAAGTTCAGGCTCCAGCCGGCCACCTGCGGCGTCCATTGCAGGGCCGGGTCGCGCGCATAGTTGAGCTTGAGTTCGGCCAGCAGCACGGCCTGCCCGTCGTCGTGGGTGAGCTGGAGGATGCGGCCGAACAGCTGTTCGCGGCGCGCCAGGTCGGACACGCCTTCGACCTCGTCGATCAGGGCCTGGACCTCGGGGTTGAAGTAGTCGGACCAGGTGTCCGTCTTGGAGACCGAGCCCCCGATGACGTGGATGGGGTCGTAGATCGCGTTGCCGAACTCAGAGAAGGCCAGCGGCCCGCTCTGGTGCACGTTGTTGCGGTTGAAGGCGACGTAGTCGATCACCTTGACCTGCGCCTTGACGCCGATCTGCCCCCAATAGGCCGCCACCGCCTCGCACAGCGCGCGCGGAAAGGCGGCCGCGCACAGCACACTGGTCTGGAAGCCCTGCGGATAGCCGGCGTCGGCCAGCAGCTTCCTGGCCTTGGCGGGGTCGTAGGCGTAGGGCTTGAGCGCCGGGTTGCTGCCATAGGGATAGCTTGCCGGAATGGTCGAGGCCAGCGGCGCGGCCTGGCCCCGGAACACGCTCTTGATGATGGCGTCGCGGTCCAGCGCGTAGTTCAGCGCCAGCCGCACCTCCCGTTTGCTGAAGGGCGTGACCGGGTCGTTGGAGTAGATGCGCACGTGCAGCGGGCTGCCGCCCGGGACCGAGTCGATCGCCACGGCGGACTGGCCCTGCAGGCGTTCGGCGTCGGCGGCGGCGACGTCGGTGGCCAGATCGACCTCGCCGGCCAGCACGGCGTTGACACGGCTGCTGGGCTCGGGGATGAAGCGGTAGCGGATCTTGGCGATCTGCGGCTTGTCGCCCCAGAAGCCGTCGAATCGCTCCAGTTCGAGCGACTGGCCGATGCGGTGCGAGACGAAGCGGTACGGCCCGGTGCCGACCGGCGCCTGGGCGAAGGCCTCGGGCGTGGCCAGGCTCTGGGTGTAGGCCTTGGGAACGATGTAGAGATAGCCCGCGATCTTGTTGAGGAAGGCGCCGTCGGGGCGGGCCAGCCGGAACACCACGGTGCGCGCGTCGGGCGCGTCGACACCGGCGACGGTGTTGACGAAATAGGGGCGGCGCGTGCTCTTGGTCTCGGGGGCCAGCACGCGCTCGAGCGAATACTTCACGTCCTGCGACGTGAGGGTCGAGCCGTCGTGGAACTTCACGCCCTGGCGCAGCGTGAAGGTGTGCGCCAGCCCGTCGGCGCTGACCTTGTGGACCGTTGCCAGGCTCGGCTCGATCCGGCCCCGGGCGTCGAAACCGTAGAGCGTGTCGAAGAGGTTCCAGGCGTACTTGGCCGAGTCGACGCTGGGCGCGGCCTGGGGATCGAGGTTGCCGGGTTCGGCCGACAGCGCCACGACCAGGGTGTCGCGGTCGACGGCGGGTTTGCCGCCGGCGGCATGGGCCGCCGCGGCAAACGCGACAGCGGCCAGGCACAACGCCAGGCGGGGGACAAAACGAAGGGAATGCATGGAAAGACTCCGGGCAATGACAGGAAATGACAGGGAAATCAGGACGCCGCGCGCCGTGCGCGCGGCCGGGTGGCTGTCCGGCAGCCGCGCCCGGCCCGCGCCGAACAACTGCTCGCGCAGCGTGCCGCCGGCGTACGCGGTCTTGTAGACGCCGCGGCGCTGCAGCTCGGGCACCACCAGGTCGGCGAAGTCGCTGAAGCTCTCGTGCGCCAGCACGTAGCCCAGGTTGAAGCCGTCGATGCCGGTGGCCTCGACCCAGGCCTGCAGTTCGTCGGCCACCTGGGCCGGCGAGCCGACGGCGAAGGCGCCACCACCCCCGATGGCGGCGCGATCGAGCAGCTCGCGCAACGTCCAGACCCGTCCCGGGTCGGCCGTGGTGTAGCGTTCGATGGCGGACTGCATGCCTTCGGTATGGGCCCAGCGCAGGGGCTCGTCGAGCGCGTAGCGCGCCAGATCGATGCCGGTCCAGCGCGAGAGCAGCGCGGCCGTGCCCTCGCTGCTGGTATAGCGCAGGTAGTCCTGGTGTTTGGCGTGGGCTTCCTGCTCGGTCGCACCGGCGATGACGGTCAGCGATGCAAAGAACAGGATGTCACCGGGGTCGCGCCCGTGCGCGGCGGCGCGCGCCCGCACGTCGCTCACCACGTCGCCCACGACCTTGTGGCTGGGGCCGCTGACGAAGACGCACTCGGCGTGGCGCGCGGCGAATTCACGCCCCCGCGCCGAGGCGCCCGCCTGGTACAGCACGGGCGTGCGCTGCGGCGACGGCTCGGCGATGAACACGCCCTGGCTGCGGAAATGCGCGCCCTGGTGGTCGATGGCATGAATACGTTTCGGATCGGCGAACACGCCAGCCGCGCGGTCGCGCACGGCGGCGCCCTCCTCCCAGCTGCCCTCGAGCAACTGGTAGACCAGTTCCAGGTATTCCTCGGCCACGTCGTAGCGCTGGTCGTGCGGGCGCGCGGCCTCGCCCTTGAGCGCGCGCGTGCCGCTGTCGCCGAAACTGGTCACGATGTTCCAGCCCGCGCGCCCGTCGCTGATGTGGTCGAGCGCGGCCATGCGCCTGGCAAACAGATACGGCGGCTCGTAGCTCACGCTGCTGGTGATGCCGAACCCCACGTGCCGCGTCACGTGCGCCATGGCCGAAACCAGCAGCAGCGGATCGAGCCTCGGGAACTGGACGCCCAGCCGCAGCGCCGTCTCGCTGCTGCCCTGGTAGACGTCGTAGAGGCTGATGCCGTCGGCCAGGAAAATGCCGTCGAACAGCCCGCGCTCGGCAATCCGGGCCAGGTCCGTCCAGTACGACAGCCGGTGGTAGTCGACCGAACGGTCGCGCGGATGGCGCCACAGGCCTGCCGACAGGTGCGATGGCGCGGCCAGGGCGAAGGCGTTGATGCGGATCTGCTTAGGCATGGGGTCGGGGTTCCTTTCGGCGGTCAAGCCTGGGCCGCCTGCAAGCCGGAATCGGCGGCGGCATCGATCGGGGCCAGGTCGTGATGGCAGGCGACCCAGTGGGTCGGGCTCAAGGCCCGCAGGACGGGGCGCTGTTGATGGCACGTCGGCGTCGCATGCGGGCAGCGCGCGGCGAAGCGGCAGCCCTTGGGCAGTGCGACCGGCGACGGGGGCTCGGCGGCCCGGGACTCGGCCCGGCCGATGTCGCCCCGGCTGGCGTCGATCAGCGCGTGGGTAAACTCGCCCAGGTAGAGCACCCCGATGCGGCTGCTCATGTGAGCCACCACAGCCAGGTCGTGCGAGATCAGCACATAGCTCAGGCCGCGCGCGGCCTGCAGGTCCTTGAGCAGGTTGAGGATCTGCGCCTGCACCGACACGTCCAGCGCCGAGACCGGCTCGTCCAGCACCAGGGCCTGCGGCTCGATCCCCAGCGCACGCGCGATGGCCACGCGCTGGCGCTGGCCGCCGCTGAGCTCGTGCGGGAAGCGCCGGGCCGTGTCGGCGGGCAGGCCGACCTGCGCCAGCAGTTCGGCGACACGCTCGCGCCGCCGCACCGCGTCCAGCACGCCATGGATGCGCATCGGCTCGTCGATGAGCGACTGCGCGCGCAGCAGCGGATTGAGCGCGGCGGTCGGATCCTGCAGCACCGGCTGCACCGCCCGGTGGTAGTCGCGGCGCGCCCGTGCGCCCAGTCGGGCCGGGTCCAGGCCGCCCACACGCAGCCGTCCGGCCGAGGGGGGCTCCGCCGCCAGCAGCATGCGGGCGATCGTGCTCTTGCCCGAGCCCGACTCGCCCACCAGGCCGAAGGTACCGCCGCGTTCGACCTGGAACGACACGCCCGCCACCGCCTGCAGCACGGCCGGCGCTTGGAACCAGCCGCGCCGCACGGCGTAGGCCTTGCTCAGTTGCTCGACCTCGATGAAAGCCTCGCCAGCGGCGATGGCCCGCACGCTGGCCGGCGTTGCCGGGCCCTCGGCGGCACCGCCCGCCTGCTGAGGATGGATGGGCACTGCGCTCATGCCGCGGCCCGCCAGTCCGGTTCGTCAGCCAGCCGCTGCGGCACGCGCCAGCACGCGGCGCGGCGCTCGCCGGCCTCGGTCGACCAGGCAAGGGCGTCGGGATAGGCCGCGTGGCATTGCGCATCGGCCCAGGCGCAGCGCGGCGCAAAACGGCAACCGGCCGGCCAGTCCAGGGCCGATGGCGGCGTGCCGGGAATCGTCGCCAGCCGCTGCGGCTCGGCGGCAAGCCGGGGCGCCGCGGCCAGCAGCCCCTGGGTGTAGGGGTGCAGCGGCCGGCGGAACACCTCGGCGGTGGGGCCTTGCTCGACCACGCGGCCGGCGTACATGATGGCGACGTCGTCGCAGAACTGAGCCGCCAGCGTCAGGTCGTGCGTCACGAACACCACGCTCAGGCCACGGCTGCGCTGCAGGTCACGCAGCAGGCGCAGGATCTGCAGCTGCACGGTCACGTCCAGCGCCGTGGTGGGTTCGTCGCACAGCAGCACTTCGGGCTCGCAGGCCAGCGCGATGGCCAGGCACACACGCTGGCGCATGCCGCCGCTGAACTGGAACGGAAAGCTGGCCAGCCGCTGCGCCGCCGCCGGAATGCGCACCGCCTCCAGCGCGGCCACCGAGCGGCGGCGCAATTCGGCCCGGTCCCGGATGCCCTGATGCCAGCGCAGGACACCGGCCAGTTGGTCGCCCACGGTCATGAGCGGATTGAGCGCGCCCATCGCATCCTGCAGCACCATGCCGATGCGGCGCCCCCGGATGGCCCGCAATTCGCGCGGCGGCAAGCGCAGCAGGTCCTGCCCGTGGAACAGGACCTGGCCGCCCACGACTCGGCCATTGGCCGGCAGCAATCCCAGCAGCGACGCGCAGGTCATGCTTTTGCCCGAGCCCGATTCGCCGACCAGGGCCAGCGCCTGGCCGCTGCGCACCTGCAGACTCACGCCGTCCACGGCAGTCACAAGGCCGCCGCGCGTGGCCAGTTGCGTTCGCAGATCGCGGGTTTCGAGAAGAACCGTCATGGCCTTGCTTTCACCACTACTCGGGCAGCGAAGGATTGAGCCAGTCGCGCAAGGCGTCCCCCAGCGTGTTGGCCGACAGCACGGTGACGACCAGCAGCAGGCCCGGCATGACACTGATCCACCAGGCCGTCTCGAGGAATCCCCGTCCCTCGGCGATCATGGCGCCCCACGACGGCGCCGGCGGCTGCACGCCCAGGCCGAGGAAGCTCAGCGTGGCTTCGAGCACGATGACGCTGCCGACGTCCAGGGTCGCCAGCACCACGAAGGTTCCCGCCAGATGGGGTGCGACGTGGCGCCAGGCGATCCAGGCGGGCGAGGCGCCCGCCAGCCGCGCCAGCAGCACGAATTCGCGGGTCTTCAGGCTCAGTGCCTCGCTGCGCACCACCCGCGCGAAGCGCGCCCAGTTGGCCGAGGCCAGCACCACCACGAGCAGGCCGGTGTCGATGCCCACGGCCCCCGCCAGCGCCATGGCCAGAATCACCGCCGGAAACGCCAGCTGCATGTCGGCCAGCCGCATGACCACCGCATCGATCCGGCCACCGGCGAAACCCGCCACCAGCCCGAGCGCGCCGCCCAGGCCGCCGGCCAGCAGCACGGTCGCGGCCGCGATCAGCAGCGATACGCGGGCGCCATGGATGGCGCGCGAAAGCACGTCGCGGCCCAGTTGGTCGGCCCCGAAGAGATGGGCGGCCGACGGCGCCGCCAGCGAATCGCCCAGCGCGATCGCGTTGGGGTCGACCGGTGCGACCCACGGCGCGAGCAGCGCGGCCACGACCACCAGGCCGAACGCCAGGGCGGCCACGGCCAGGCCGATGCGCGGGCGTGCGGCGGACCGGCGCACGCGCGGCACGTCCGGGAGAGCCGGCACGGCATCCTGGCGGGTCGGCAGCCGTTGGCCGGGCGAAAGGGAAACAGACGGTTCAGGCATAGCGGATGCGCGGATCGATCCAGGCATAGAGCACGTCGACCACAAGATTGATGGCCACGAACACCACGGCCGCCAGCGTCACCGCCGCCTGCACGACCGTGTAGTCGAGGTTGTTGATGGAGTCGTAGAGCAGCTGGCCCAGCCCTGGCCACGCGAACACCACTTCGACCGAGACGGCGCCGCCCATCAGCACCCCGAACTGCAGGGCCACGAAGGTGACGACGGGCAGGATCGCGTTCTTCAGCGCGTGACGCAGCACCACCACATGCTCGGGCAGCCCCTGAAGCCGCGCGAAGCGGATGTACTCGGCCTGCAGCACGGCGCCCATGCTCGAACGCGTCAGGCGCGCCACACCCGCGGCCACGTACCAGCCCAGCGCCACCATGGGCAGCACCAGATGTCCCCAGCCGCCGTAGCCGCCCGTGGGCAGCCAGCCCAGCTGCAGCGAGAACAGCTTGACCAGCACCAGGCTGAAAAAGAAGGGCGGCGCGGCCTGGCCGATCACCGCGAACAGCTTGGCGGCATGGTCGACGGCCTGCCCGGGCCGCAGCGCCGACACCAGGCCCAGCGGCAGCCCGATGGGCCACGGCCAGCGCCAGCGCGGCGGCCGCCAGCAGCAGCGTCGGTCCCGCCGCCCCCAGCACCACGCCCAGCGCGGGCTTCGAGAAGCGGTATGAATTGCCGAAATCGCCTTGCGCGACCTGCAGCGCAAAGCCCGCGAACTGGACCGGCAGCGGGCGATCCAGCCCCATCTGCCCACGCAGCACCTGGCGATCGGCCTCGGTCGCCTCGGGCGGCAGCATCAGGTGCGTCGGATCGCCAATCGTGCGCACCACCACGAAGATGGCCACGACGACCAGACTCACGGTCACGAACGACTGCAGCAAGCGCCACAGGACGTAGTTCAGCATGGGTTTGAAACAGTCGGTCTGGCGGCCACGCTGCGCCGGTCACCGAATGACGGACGCGCTTGGCTCGCGAATTAAAAACGTTTCAAATGTAGACCGGGCCCCATGCGCGCATCAACGATCCGAATGCGATATTCATAGACAGAAAACGATTTTCCCGGGGGGCCCGGGACCACCCGCTGCCGGATGGAAACGCGCCTATCGCCGCCGCGATGCGCGGGGCGCCGGCCCGCACGACTGCCCCTGTTGCAGCCAGGTGTCGAGCAGCAGCCGCTGCGCTGGCACCGGCCGCGAAGGCGCCTGCGCCGAAGGCTCCAGGCGTGCCAGCAGCAGTTCGCAGGCCAGCCGTCCGCTCGCTTCGGCGTCCCACGCCACCGTGGTCAGTTCAGGCCAGGCGAACTCCCCCGCATCCGTCGCGCCGATGGCCACCGCCGAGAAGTCGACTGGCCAGGCCAGCCCCGCGTCGCGCACCGCCTTGAGCGCACCCGAGAGCACGCGCGTGCTGGGCGCGATCACGGCCGTCGGAGGCTCGGGCAGGCGCAGCATGGCGCGCATGTCGTCATACGAGGACTGCGACCACGCGCTCACCAGGCCGATCAAGCCGTCGTCGGCCGGCAGGCCCCGGGCCCGATGCGCGTCGCGCCAACCCTGGATACGGCCTCGTCCCGAACGCAGCCCCACCCCGCCCGTGAACAGCGCGATACGCCGATGCCCCAGCCCGATGAGGTGTTGCGTCGCCGCGCGCACACCGCCTTCCTGGTCGATGAGCACGGCATCGCAGGCCCCGTCGACATCGCGGTCGAGCACGACCAGGGGCGTGCGCCCGGCGCCAAAGGGGCCCCGCAGGAAATCCTCGCCTTTCGATCCTGGCGTGGCGATGATGCCGTCGACACCGTGGCTTTCGAAAAAGGCCAGCAGCTGGCGCTCGCGCGGCGCGCTGCCATGGGAGTTGCCCAGCAGCATCATGTAGCCGCTGGCGTTGAGCCGGGCCTCCACCGCGCCGACGAAGCTCGCGTAGATCTGGTTGCGGATTTCGGGAACCATGCAGCCGACGATGCGGCTCGATCCGGTGCGCAGCCCCCGCGCATGCACGTTGGCGCGGTAACCCAGCCGCTCGACCACGCTGTAGACCCGCTCGCGCAAGTCCTGGCTCACATGGGGACCGCCATTGAGCACGCGCGAGACGCTGCCGATCGAAACCCCGGCTTCGCGGGCCACATCCCGCACCGACACATTCTTGCCCATGAAACCGCCATCCTTGAAAGACCGGATGGATGATACGCACGAACCAGGCCTCGCGGCCCGCCGGCGGCGCCCACGTCTGCCCTCGGGGCTGGTAGCGCCTGCGCCGGCTCAACGCTCCAGCCAGAGATCGGCGAAGGAATCGTTGATGCCGTTGGCATCGATTGTTGTGGTCCGCTTCCGCCACTTGACGAGTGGTCTTCGGATTCAGCCCGTAACGGGCGGCAAGGGCCCGGGCGCTCGAGCACGAACCACGGGCTTCGCCCGACGCCTCACCTTTCAGACTCACGGCCTGTAGCCCGCCTTCGCCTTCGGCCCCAGCGTCGTCCGCAGCCGCAGCTGCATGGCCTCGATGAAACGGCACAGATAGGCCCGGGTGTCGCGCGGGTCGATGATGTCCTCGACGCCAAAGGCCTCGGCGGTGCGAAACGGCGAGGCGGTGGCGCGCAGTTCGGCCTCGATCTCGCGCTCGCGCAGCGCGGGGTCGGTCGCCTGCTCGATCTCGCGGCGGAAGGCGGCGGCGACGCCACCTTCGATGGGCAGGGAGCCCCACTCGGCCGACGGCCAGGCCAGCTTCAGTCCCAGGCCCTTCTTGTCGGTGGCAGCCATGCCGGCCATGCCATAGCACTTGCGGATCACCAGCGTGACCATGGGCACGCTGGCCTGCAGGCTGGCCTGGACCCGCGCGCATACCCTCGCGCAGCGTGCCAGCCGCCTCGGCGTCGCGACCGACCATGAAGCCGGGCACGTCGACCAGGAGCACAAGCGGAGGAATGTGAAAGGTGTCGCACAGATCGATGAAGCGGGTCTGCTTGCGTGCGGACTGCACGTCCATGGCGCCGCCGTAGACCTTGGGGTTGTTGGCGACGAAGCCGACCACCCGCCCACCCAGCCGGCCCAGCGACGTGATCAGTGAGCGACCATACGTCGGCTGCAGTTCGAACAGCGAATCGCGGTCGGCCACCAGCGCCAGCAGCTCGCGCATGTCGTAGGCGCGGCGCCGGTCGCGCGGCACGATGGAAGCCAGCCGTTCCTCGCGCCGCTGCGGCGGGTCGGCCGGCGCAGCCGACGGCGGCAACTCCCAGACGTTGGCCGGCATGTACGACAGGAAGCGTCGCACCTGGGCCAGGCAGGCGTGCTCGTCGGCGGCGACGTTGTCCACCAAGCCCGCCTGGTCGACGGCGACGCGCGCGCCGCCCAACTGTTCCTTGCTCAGGCGCTGGCCGAGCGAGCGCTCGACGACCGGCGGACCGGCGGCGAAGATGTGGCTGCCATCCTGCGCCATGACCGACCAGTGCGAGAGGATGGCGCGGCCGGCCGGGCCGCCGGCGGCCGTGCCCAGCACAGCGCTGACCACCGGCACCAGGCCCAGCAGCTCGACCGAGGTCTCGAAGCCGTGCACGCCCGGAAACACGGTGTAGCCGCGCTGGCGCTGACCGCCCACGCTGCCGCCGGCGCCGGCGCCGTCGATCAGGTTGACCAGCGGGATGCGGTAGTTCAGCGCCAGGTCCTCGACGAAACCACCCTGCCCGCCCTTCTTGCGCTGGCCGCTCCAGCTCGAGCCACCGCGTACGGTGAAATCCTCGCCACCGATGGCGACGTCGCGGCCGTCGATGCGCGCCAACCCCATCACGTAAGGCGCGGGCGTCAAGCCCGTGAGCTTGGCGCTGTCGTATTGGCCCTGCCCGGCCAGCTTGCCCACTTCGTGGAAACTGCCTTCGTCGGTCAGCGCGCGGATGCGCTCCCGGATGGTGAACTTGCCGCGCGCGCGGTGCCGCGCCACGTTGAAGGGACCGCCGAGTGCCTCGGCGTAGGCATGACGCTGGGCCAATTCAGCCAGCTCTGGCGCCCACAGCGGCCCGTCGGCGGGAGCGGCCACTGGCACGGCGGCCGCCGCCACCGGCGGCCGCTCCGGGTCGGCCGCTTGTGCCGGTGTGTGTTGATTCTTCAATGGCTTGCTACTCATGATGGCACCCGCACCGCGCCGGCCGCAGCCAGCGCGGCGATTTCGTCTTCTCCCAGGCCCAACCAGCGCACCAGGACCTCATGCGTGTCCTCGCCCAGGCGCCGCCCCGCGTGACGAACCTCGCCAGGCGTGGCCGTCAGCCGCGGCACCACGCCGGCCATCGCCACGCCGCCGGGCAAGGCCGACGAGGGCGCGCGCACCAGCATGCCGCGCGCCCGGTAATGCGGGTCGGCAAAGGCGTCTGCGACGCTGTAGATGCGCGCCGCCGGCACCTCGGCCCGTCGCAGTTCGGCTTCGGCCTGGTCCAGCGACAGCCCGGCCACCCAAGCCGCGACTTGCGCGTCAATCTGCCGTGCATGGCGGTTGCGCGCCTCGGCCCGGGCGTAGCGTGAGTCCGACGCCAGTTCCGGCTGGCCCATGGCTGCACACAGGCGCCGGAATACGGCGTCGGCCATGGCGGCAATGTGGATGGACTGGCCGTCGCACGTCTGATAGAGATTGTTTGGCACCGAGCCCGGCAGCGCCGAACCGGTGCGCTGCGCGACCACGCCCCGGTGGGCGTAGGCCGGCACGTGCGGCTCCATGAAGCTGAAACCGCTCTCGTACAGCGCGGCATCCACGACCTGCCCTTCGCCGGTGCGGTGGCGATGGTCCAACGCCATCATCGCGCCGAAGGCCGCATAGAGGCCGGTGAGGTAGTCGGTCAGCGAGGTGTTCAGGCGCGCGGGCGGGCGGTCCGGCTCGCCGGTGACGCCGCGCAGGCCGCTGATGGCTTCGCTGATCACACCGTAGCCGGGGCGGCCGCTGTAGGGGCCGGTCTGGCCGTAGCCGCTGATGCGCACCAGCACCAGGCCGGGGTTGGCCTCGCGCAGACGTTCCCATCCCAGGCCCCACTTCTCCAGCGTGCCCGGACGGAAGTTCTCGATCATCACGTCGCAGCGCGCCGCCAGCGCGCGCACCACCTCGCGCCCGGCCTCTGTGCGCAGGTCGATCGCGGCGTTGGCCTTGTTGCGCAGGATGCTGGCAGCGTACAGCGATACGTCCTGCTCATGGCTGCCCATGGCGCGCACCGGGTCGCCCTCCAGCGCCTCGACCTTGACCACCTCGGCACCGAAGTCCGCGAACAGGCGGCCGCAGAACGGGCCGGCGATGGTGGAGCCGATCTCCAGCACCTTGTAGGGCGCGAGCGGGCCCTGGCGCGCAGCGCCATCAATGTCGCGAATGCCGCGCGGCCTGCCGTCCATGTTCAGAGGGTGTTGCAGCATCATTCCGCCTGGATGCCGGCCTTGCGGCTGATGGCCTGCCATTTGGCAAGCTCGGCGCGCACCACGCCGCGCATCTGCTCGGGACTACCCGGCGTCAGCGCCAGGCCGCCCGTGTCGACCAATTGCCGGTGCACGTCGGCGTTCTGCAGCGCCCGCGCCAGTTCCGCGTTGAGATGCGTGACGATTCCGCCTGGCAGCCCGGCCGGCCCGAGCAGACCGAAGAAGATCGAGGCGTCGAAGCCCGGCAGGCCTGCCTCGGCGAAGGTGGGCACCGCGGGCAGCACGGTCGATCGGCTGGCGCCAGTGACGGCCAGCGCACGCACCAGCCCGGTCTTGGTCGATTGCGCCGCCAGCAGCACCGTATCGATCAGCACGTCGATCTCGCCGGCCAGCAGCGCGGCCCCGGCCGGGCCGTTGCCGCGATAGGGAATATGGGCCATGCGCACGCCGATGGCGTCGCTGAGCAATTCCGTGGCCAGGTGCGTCGATCCGCCGATGCCGGAGGAGCCATAGTTGAGCTGACCCGCGTGGCTGCGGGCATAGGCGATGAAGTCCGCCAGGCTGCGCACGGGCAATCCATCGCGCACCAGCAGCACCGTGGGCAACGAGCCGATCAGGCCGACGGGCGACAGATCCCGATCGACGTCGTACTTCAGGTCGTGGTAGATGGCCGGGCCGATCGCGAGCGCGCCCGAGACGACGCTCAGTGCATAACCATCGGGCGCGGCGCGCGCGACGGTTGCGGTGGCAATGGTCGAGGCCGCGCCGGTCAGGTTCTGGACCACGAACGGCTGGCCCAACTGGCGCGACAGCGGCTCGGCCACGGCGCGCGCGACGACATCGGTGGCACTGCCGGCCGCGAAGCCGACGTACAGCGTCACGGGACGAGAGGGATAAAGCGCTTGCGCACCGGCCGGGCGGGCAGCCGAGGCCAGCGCGGCGCAAACAGCGAGGTTGAATTTTCTTCTGTCGAACATGGCGGGAAGGCGAATCAGGGAGCGGGAAACGTGCGAGGGCACAAAGAAGCAAAGGCGGGCAGGACGATGCGGAACGTCAGGCCGGCGCACGCGCCTTGCTGACGATGACGGTCTTGAGCTGGCTGTAGTCGTGCAGCGCCGCCAGTCCCTTCTCGCGGCCGTAGCCGCTGTGCTTGTAGCCGCCGAACGGCGCCTCGACGCCGATCGGCTGGTAGTCGTTGACGTAGACCTGGCCCGACTGCAGCAGCTCGGCCAAGGCGTGTGCGCGGCCGACGTCGGCAGTCCAGATGGCCGAGGCCAGGCCGTAGTCGGAGTCGTTGGCGATGGCCACGGCTTCCTCCTCGGTGTCAAAGGGAATCACCACCGCCACCGGCCCGAAGATTTCCTCGCGCGCGATGCGCATGCCGTTGTGGCCGTCGGCAAACAGCGTGGGCTCGATATAGTGGCCGCCGGCCGGCACGCCAGCGGGCCGGCCGCCGCCGTGCACCAGCCGCGCGCCCTCGTCTTGACCCAGCGCCAGGTAGTGCTGCACGCGTTCGAGCTGGCGCGCCGAGATCAGCGGCCCGAGATTGAGGTCATCGCTGCCGCGGCCCACGCGCAACGCTGCCAGCCGTTCGGTGAAGGCGCGCTGCGCGCCGCGCTGCACCAGCAGCCGCGTGCCGGCCGAGCAGATCTGGCCCGAGTTGAGCACGAAGGCCTTGATCGCCAGTTCGGCGGCGCGATCGAGATCGGCATCGTCGAACACCAGGAAGGGCGACTTGCCGCCGAGCTCCACCGTAGCCGGCACGATACGCTCGGCCGCGGCCTTGAGCACCGCGCGCCCGGTCTCGACCGATCCGGTGAATGAGATCTTGCGCACGCCCGGATGGCTGACCAGCGCCGCGCCCGCCTCCGTGCCCAGGCCGGTGACGACGTTGAGCACGCCGGACGGCAGTCCTGCCTCGAGAGCCAGCCGCGCGAACTCGAGCGTGGTGATGGGCGTTTCCTCGGCCGGCTTGAGCACCACGGCGTTGCCGGCGGCGAGAGCAGGCGCCGCGCCGCGCCCAGCCTGCGTCAGCGGCGCATTCCAGGGAATGATGTGCGCCGTCACGCCGTAAGGTTCGCGCTGGGTGTACATCAGGTGCTCGCGGCTGGCCGGGATCACGTCGCCGAGCTGCTTGTCGGCGGCGCCAGCGAAGTACTCGAAATAGCGCGCGCAGGTCAGCACCTCGGCGCGCGCGACCCGGATCGGCTTGCCGGTATCCAGGCTCTCCAGCGCCGTCAGGTCGTCGGCATGCTCACGTACTTTTTCGCCGATGCGCCAGAGCACGCGCGCGCGCTCCACCGGCTGCAGGGCGCGCCAGGCGGCCAGGCCGCGCTCGGCGCCGCGCACGGCACGATCGACGTCGGCCACGCCGCCGCGCGCGCTGCGGGCGATGGTCGCGCCGGTGGACGGGTCCTCCACGTCGAGCGCGCGGCCGTCCGCGGCTGCGCTCCACGCGCCGTCGATGAAATGGGCATACTCGGCCCGCAGGGGAATGTGCACTGAACTCATCGCTACTGCCCTGCCTTCATTCCACCGCGATGTTCTCGCCGACGTAGCGGCCGCCGTCGACGATGAACTCCACACCGGTGCTGAAGCGCGACTCGTCACTGGCCAGGAAGGCGACCAGGTTGCTGACGTCCTCGGGCTGGCCCGGCTCCTTGATGAGCTGGTTGGGGCGGATCGGCGCGTTCAGACCGGCCGTCAGGTCGGTGACGATGCGTCCCGGATGGATCGAATTGACGCGGATGCGGTGCGGGCCCAGCTCCAGCGCTGCGGCCTTGGTGATGCCGCGCACGGCCCACTTGGCGGCCACGTAGCCCACCGTGTTGGGCAGGCCGATCAGGCCGGCGATGGACGAAACGTTGATGATGCTGTCGCCGCCGGCGCGGATCAGTGACGGCGCGATCGCCTTGGTGCCCAGGAAGGTGCCGTTGAGGTTGACCTTGACCACCGCATCAAAGTCCTCCAGCGTGCTGTCGAGCACGGTTCCGAGCTTCTGGATGCCAGCGTTGTTGACCAGGATGGAAACCGGCCCGAAAGCCGCCTCGGTTCTCTCACGTGCGGCCTGCCATGCGGCCTCGTCGGTCACGTCCAGCGGCACGAACAGCGCACGCCCGGCGCCCAGCTCGGCCGTCAACTCGGCGACCAGCACGCGGCCCTGCTCTTGCAGCAGATCGCCGATGACCACGCGCGCGCCTTCACGCGCCAGACGCCGCGCATGCGAGGCACCCAGGCCGCGCGCGCCACCGGAAATGAAGGCGACCTTACCGCCGAGACGTTCAGACATGATGGGTACTCCTTGGGTCCAGCCATTCGCCCAGCAGGCGCGCGATGGCCTCGGGCTGCTCTTCCTGCACGTAGTGGATGCCGGCGCCCGCGGCCTGCACCTCCAGGTTGCGGATCGTCTTGCGGCTCCACTCGAGGATGGCCGGTGTCAGCAGGAAGCCCGGCTCGAAGGTCAGCAGCAGCTTGGGCGTCTCGCTGCCCGCCAGCCAGGGTTCGGCCTGTGCCAGGAAAGCGACCGACTCGACGGGCTCGCCGTCGAGCGGCAGGTTGCGCGGGCCGGCCAGCACCGGCCGGCGTGAATCCGGCGTCGGGAAAGGCGCCTGGTACTGCCGCAAATCGTCCTCGGCCAGCGGCGTCAGGAAGAACCAGGGGAACAGTTCGGTGAGGAAACGGTTTTCCTCCAGCACGAAGCGCTCACCCTCCCCGGCCTGGCGCAGCCGGGCGCGGGTGGCGACGAACTCGGGCGAAACCGCCGCCGAGTCGATGGCGCGCAGCACCGACTCGAAGAACGCCACGCCCTGGACGCGGTCTGGATGGCGGCTGGCCCAATTCAGGCCGAAGGCCGCGCCGTAGTCCTGCAGCACCAACGTGACATTTTTCAGGTCCAACGCGTCGAACCAGGCATCGACGTAGCGCTGCTGGTTCTCCAGCGTGTAGGCGATGTCGGGCTTGCCCGACTGACCGAAGCCCGCCAGGTCCAGCGCCAGCAGCCGCCCGCGCCCGCGCAGGCGGTGGAAGATGTGGCGCCACAGATAGGAACTGGTGGGGTTGCCGTGGATGAAGACGATCGGGTCGCCCGTGCCGTGCTCGATGGTGTGGATGTGCGTGTCCAGCGCAGGCACGTCGTAGGCCCGGGCGCCTTCGCCGAAGGCCGGGTGTGGCTGGTGCGCGGCGGGTGCTGGCGTGTCGGAGATATTGGTCATGGCATAGCCTCAGTTGGGGTCGACGAAGAACTGAGCGTCGGGCTGCACGTTCAGGGCGATGGTCAAGCGGTTGCCGTAGGAGAAGAAGGCCGAGATTTCCAGCACTTCCAGGATGGCCGCCTCGCTCAGGCCGAGCGCCTTGAGCCGGTCGAAATCAGCGGTGCCTACGTGGTGCGGCGCAACCGCCAGCTTGTGGACCACGTCGGCGATGGCGCGCTCGCGCGGCGCCAGCGCCACGTCTTCGTGGTTGCGCGCGATGCGGTCGGCCAGCACGCGGTCGCCCAGGGCTGCGGCCAGCGCAGGGCGGTGGTTGAACACGCAGTAGCTGCAGCCCGTGGCCGCCGAGGTAACGACCGCGATCAGCTCGCGGTCGAGGTCGCTGAGGTGGCTGTTGGCCGGATCGAACAGGTGTTCGTAGAAGGTCAGGATACGCAGCACGCTGGCCGGGTTGACCGACAGCGCGGTGACGAAGTTGGGAACCGAGCCCGACTTTCTGCGGATGCCCGCGTGGATGTCGCGCAGCTTGGGCGGCAGCTCGGCCTCGGGCGGCACGCGCAGGCGGGAAACGGCTTCGTCGGGCTGGACGTAGCGGGCCGGGGTACCGGCCGGGTGAATCAGGGTAGCCTGGGTCATGATGGACTCTCCGTGATCAGAAAAAACAAAGCAAATGCGAAACAGAACGCAAGGGCCGAGGGGCCCTCGCCGTCAGGCGACGGCCAGCAGACCGAGGTGGTGCTTGCCGATCAGCTCCAGCGTGGACTCGGTGTTGGGCGGGTGGAAGGCGCCGGCGCGGACGTCGCGGTAGAGGCGTTCCAGCTCGTGGCTGCGCGCCAGCGACGAGGCGCCCACGATGCGCTGGGCCAGGTCGACGATTTCCTGAGCGCCCTCGACCGCGTTTTGCTTGGCCGCCAGCAGCCGGGGCAAGGCGCTGCCGTCGCGCGGGAAGTCGTCGCCCCACCAACTGTCCACCACCGACGCCACCAGCGCGTCGGCGGCTTCCAGGCGGATGACGGCACGCGCCGTGTCGTGCTGCACCAGCGGCTTGTGGGCCTGGCTCTTGCCTTCGAGCAGCAGCGAGGTGCGCTGGGTGGCCGAGGCCAGCGCCAGTTCCAGCGCACGCCGGCCGATGCCCAGGTAGACGGCCGCCAAGCCCGGCAGCACGGCGCCCAGGATGCCGTCGACGAAGGCATCGGGCACGGGGCCGGAGGGCAGAACGCGGATGACGTGCTCGGGCCGCGCCTCGGCGCCTTCGAGGAAGGTATCGTCGCTGCGCGTGGCGCGCAGGCCGAGTGCGTCCCAGGTGGCCACGCTGCGATGCCCCTGCCCCGCGCGGCCGATGAAGGCATGCACGATGCGCGGATGCGCCGGATCGGAGGCATCCAGGCCGTGCACGCCCAGCCAGTCCCAGGCCGGCGACAGCGAGGTCAGCACCTTGCGCCCGTGGAAGCGGTAGCCGCCGTCGCCAGTCGGGCGCGCCTCGACCAGCGAATGGGCCAGACCCAGGTCGTTGCCGGGCTCGCCATGGCCGGCGGCGAACAGCCGGCCGGCGCCCGCTTCCTGCAGGATCCAGTCGGCGCCAGCATCGCCCAGCCGACGCAGGTGCAGCGCGGTGCCGACCCAGTACTGGTGCATGTTCAGCGCCAGCGCGGTGGACGGCGCATGGGTCGCCAGCCGCGACTGCAGCCTGGCAAACTCCGGCACCGACAGCCCGAGCCCGCCGAAGTCCACGGGGACCGTGGCCCGGAGGAAGCCGATGCGGCGCAACTCCTCGAGGTCTTCATGAAAGAAGGCGTTGTCGCGGTCGTAGCGCGCGGCGCGCTCGCGTATGCCGGGCAGCACGGCGTCCAGGCTATTGCTCAGTTCGCCAAACGACGCTGCGGCAGGAGATGAAGGGTCAGCCATAGAGGGGTTCCTTGAATCGGATGAGGACATCGCGCCCGTTGCATCGGGGCGCGAGACGGCGGCGCGGGCTTGTGGCGTAGGGCGCGCTCAAGCGCGCTCGAATAACTGGGGATCGGGCAGCACGTTGAGCGCGATGGTCAGGCGGTTGGCGTAGGCGTGGAAGGCGGCGATTTCCAGCACTTCGAGGATGGCCGCCTCGCTCAGGCCCAGGCTGGCCAGATGCGCGAAATTGGCCGTGGATACGTCGTGCGGCGACAAGGCCAGCTTCTGCGCCAAGTCGGCGATGGCCTGCTCGCGCGGCGCCAGCGCCACGTCCTCATGGTTGCGCGCAATGCGGTCGGCCAGCACGTCATCGCCCAGCGCCTGGGCCAGCAGCGGACGGTGGAAGAACACGCAGTAGCTGCAGCCGGTGGCCCGTGACGACACCGTCGAAACCAGTTCCCGCTCCACGTCGGTCAGCAGGCTGCCCGCGGGATTCGACAGGTCGCCATAAAACGTGAGCAGACGCCCGATGGTGGCCGGGTTGGCCGACAGCGCGGTCACGAAATTCGGTACGTAGCCGGATTTCCGGCGGATGCCATCAAAAACCTCGCGCAGCCCCGAAGGCAGTTCGGCTTCGGGTGGAACGCGCAGGCGCGAGATGGCTTGCGGCGGACGTGCCTGACGAGCGGACGGCTCGGCGCTGGTGGTTGTCGCTTCTGTCATGGCTGTCTTCCTTGGGTGGATGAAACGGAGAAAACCTGGGTGTGACGCGGGCCGGCGCTGGCACGCGGGCCGAGGGACAGGCCCAGCCGCTCGCTCAGCGTTTTGCCCTGTGGCGGAGGCGGCAGGCCCAGCAGCGGCACGACCTGGTCGACGAAATCCGTCAGGTCTCGGGGCAGCAGGTGCGGCATCAACATGAAGCCGTCGGCCGCGCCAGCGCCGTGCCATTCATGGATGTGGCGGGCAATGTCCTCGGGCGTACCGGCGACGCTCGCGTGGCCCCGGCTGCCGGCCAGCCGTGCGAGCAGATCGCGAACCGTGCGCGGCCGCTCGCGCGCGATCACCTCGGCGATCACGCCCAGGCGACTGCGGATGCCCTCGAACGCCGCGCCCTCCCCCGCCAGTTGTGGCGGCAGCGGCCCGTCGAGCGCGTGGCCCGAAAGATCGATGCCGAAGCCTTCGAGCCAGGCCAGCGAGGCTTCGGGCACGATCAGCGCGTCAAGCTCGGCCTTCTTGCGCAGCGCTTCGGCGCGACTGGCGCCGATCGACGGGCTCAGGCCGACCACCACGCGCGGCAGCGAGGTCCGCCCCAGCGCCCGCGCACGGCCATGCAGGTCGGCGCGGAAGGCCTGCGCGGAGGCCAGCGTGCCCTGGGCGGTGAAGACGATGTCGGCGTGGCGCACGGCGAAGTCGCGGCCCTCGGGCGAGGAGCCGGCCTGCACCAGCACCGGGCGCGGCTGTAGCGGCGCCGGCATGTCCGCCTCGCCGCCGTCTGCGCGCCAAAGTGCCAGCACGTCCTGCACAACCGCCGCCGTCTGCGCATAGCGCTCGGCATGCGGGGGCACCCGGTCGAGGCCGTAGTTGGCCGCCGCGCGCGGCTCGCCGCTGGTGACGATGTTCCAGGCCGCGCGCCCGCCACTCACGTGGTCGAGCGTGGAGAAGGCGCGCGCGATCTCCATCGCCGGCGAAAAAATGGCCGAGGCGGTGGCGATCAGGCCCAACGTTTCGGTAACCGCAGCGGCGGCGGCCAGAACCGTCAGCGGGTCGAGTTCCCAGCGCGGGCTGTGCGCGATGCCGGGGTAGTAGGCGAAGAAGTCGGCCACGAACAGCGCGTCGAAACCGCCGAGCTCTGCCGTGCGCGCGAGTTCCTGGTAGTAGCCGATCTCGCGCAAGCGCTGCGGCTCGGCTTCGGGCATGCGCCAGGCGCCCTCGTGGTGGCCAGCGGCGAAGGCGTTGACGAACAGCAGCGGGTGGGCTTCATGCCAGCTCATGGCGCTTCTCCTTCCGGCGCGCCGCACGGCCCACCAAGCGCGCGCGCCGGGCGCACGAGGCCCAGCCGCGCGTCCACGGGCGTGCCCGGCAGCGCCGCGCCATGTTCCGCGTAGTGGACCGGATGGCCCTGCGGCGAGCGCGCGACATCCAGCGGGCCGGCACTGCGGTAGAACGGTCCACGGTTGTTCGCCGCGCGGATGCCGGAAGTTTCCACATAACGGCCAACGGTGCGGCCGATGCGATGCAGGCCGTCGCCCCAGCTGTCCCACAGCGCGCGCAGGGCAGCGGCATAGTCGGCAGCGCGCGCCGGCTCGACGCCAGCGGGCAGCATCCAGCCCATGCGCCCGCCGCTGGCATGGTCGAGCGCGGCAAGCCGGCGCGCGGCCGTGAAGGGAGATGTCTCAGCCGGGTCGATGCCGGCTACCAGGCCGACGCGCCGCGTGTGGGGAACCAAGCCGGCGACCAGCGTCAGCGGCTCGAAGCCGCCGCGCAGCGCGGGCAGCAGCACCGCCACTAAGCCATCGCCCTCCAAATGCTGCACCGCCGCCAGCGCCTCGGCCCAGTGCCGCAGCGCGCTGTCCGGCAGGCACGCGTGCGGCAGAAGGGTCACGGGTGCGGGGCCGGATGACGTCATGGCGGTGGCTGGCTTGGTTTTTCGGATGAGGCTGGCTGGGCGGCGATCAGGGCGCCACGCTCAGAGATGAACTGACCGACATCAAAACGGTTTCGGATGAGCCGGTTGTCGATCAAGAAATCGACCGAACGCGCCAGCTCGGCCCGCACCTCGGCATCCACCGGCGGCGTCCAGACCGAGCGCGAAAAGGCCTTGAGCGTCTGTTCCGGCGTCAGCCCGAATATACAGGCGCGAGCGTCTTGGCCACGTCCTCGGGACGGGTGCGCAGGGCCTCCGCGCCGCGCGCCACCGCACGCAGATAGGCCTTGGCTACGGCGGGCCGGTCCTTGAGGAGCGCGGTGGAGGCAATGATCGGGTTGAGGTTGTTCTTGAGGCCCTGGCCATCGCGCAGGATGCGCGCCTTGCCCTCGGATTCGAGCCGCGTGAACAGCGGGTCCCAGGCCAGCGCGGCTTCGACGTCGCCCTTGAGCAGCGCCGTGCCCATGTCCTGCAGCGACAGGTTGACGAACTCCACATCTGACAGCTTGAGCCCGGCCTCGGCCAGGATCAGCACCAGTAGCTCGTGCACGTTGCCGCCGCGCAGCGTGGCAACCTTCTTGCCGCGCAGCTCGGCCACGCGGCGGTACGGCGAATCGGCACGCACCAGCAGTGCCTGCGCGCCGCCTCCCTTGTAGGCCAGCCCGACCAGCCTGTCGGCGATGCCCGAGGCGTGGCCGACCAACGCCGGCGTGTCACCCAGCGCGGCGATGTCGATGTTGCCGGAGGCGAACGCTTCGTTGACCGGAGGGCCGCCGGCGAACTGGGTCCAAGTGACCTTGACGCCTTCCTGTCCAGCCCGGCCCAACTCCTCTTCCACCCAGCCGTTCTGCCGCGCCAGCAGGATGGCCGAGTACGGCACGAAGGGCATGAAGCCAATGCGCAGTTCGACAGCGGCTGGCGCCTGGGCATGGACCGGCAATGTGGCGGTGCCGGCAGTCAGCGCCAAGACAGCCAGGGTTTTCAGGAAGGAGGAGCGTTGCATGATCGATGTCTTTCGTCAGTCTGGTGTGGGCAAATCAGGAAGTGGCCAGCGTTGACGCGGCCGCCAGGTCGGGCTGCGATGGAGGCTGCGGCTGCGCGCTTGGGGTGAAGAAGCGCTGGTAGATGTCGATTCTGCGCTCGGCGAAGGCGGCCTGCGCGCGGTTGCGCGGCCGCGGCAGATCGACGGCGAAATCGGCGATGACGCGACCGGGGCGGCTGGAGAGCACGGCGATGCGGTCGCCGAGGTACAGCGCCTCCTCGATGTCGTGCGTGACCAGCACGGTGGTGATGCTCTCGCGCTCGCGGATGCGCAGCAGCGCGTCCTGCAGTTGCATGCGCGTGAGCGCGTCAAGCGCGGCGAACGGCTCGTCGAGCAACAGCACGCGCGGACGGTGCGCCAGCGCTCTGGCAATTGCCACGCGCTGGGCCATTCCGCCCGAGAGCTGGGCTGGATAGGCATTGGCGAAGGTCTGCAGCCCAACCAGCGCCAGCGCGCCGCTGATGGCGTCGTCGCGGGCCTGCGCCGGCAGGCGGTGCAGCGCCAGCGCCAGGTTCTGCCGTACCGTCATCCAGGGCACCAGCCGGTGGTCCTGGAACACCATGCCGCGCGCCAGCCCCGGCGCGGCTATCGGCCGGCCGTCCAGACTGGCTTGGCCGCTGTAGCCGGTTTCCAGGCCCGCGAGGATGCGCAGCAGCGTGCTCTTGCCACAGCCACTGGCACCGATGATGCAGGTCACCTCACCTGCAGCGAAGTCGAGGCTGGCGTCGTGCAGCGCCTGCAGGCTTTGACCGTCGCGCGTTTCGAAGGCGACGCCAACATGGCGCAGCGCCATGCCGCCCTCGGCCTGGGGGGACACATCGATCTCCGCCATCACAGACCTCCAAAGCGCGGGCGCCAACGCACCAGGCGCTGCTCGGCGTGGCGCAGCGGATCGTCGGTGAGCTTGCCCAGCACGCCCATCAGCACCATGCCAGCGACCACCAGATCGGCCTGCGACATGGCGCGGTCGTCCATGATGAGAAAGCCGACCCCGCGCGAGGCCGCGATCAACTCGGCGGCAACCACGCACATCCAGGCCATTGCCAACCCCAGCCGCAGGCCGCTCATGATCTGCGGCAGCGAGCCCGGCAGCAGGATGCGGCCAATGAACATGCCGCGCGGCAACTCCAGCACGCGCGCCAGTTCGACGAAGCGGCCGTCGGTCTGGCGCAGCGCGTCCACCGTGCTCACCACAGGATGGGAAAGAAGGCACCCAGCGCAATGATGAAGGCCTTGGCGCCCTCGTCAATGCCGAACCACAGGATGGACAACGGAATCCAGGCAATCGGCGGTACCGGCTTGAGGATCTGGATGAGCAGATCCACCACGCTGTCGAGTCGGCGCCACACCCCCATCGCGATGCCCAGCACCAGCGCGGCCGCCGCCGCGACCGCGAAGCCCTGCAGCACCCGCAGCACGCTGGCACCCACGTGGCGCTGCAGTTCGCCGGAGCGCAGCAGATACCACAGCGTATCGGTCACGGCGGCCGGCGACGGCAGCAGCGTCGGGTTGACCCAGCCGGCGCTGCACAGCGCCTGCCAGGCCACGACCAGGAAGACGACCAGGCCGAAACGGCGGCCACGGCGCGCCAGCCAGCGGCCGGTAGCCCGCACGACCCGGGGCGCGGCGGCCGACCCGGTGGCGGAGGATTGGGTTGGGACATGCGAAATCACAACCCGCACTCTAGGCAAGCGTCGCGGGTTTGCATGCGCCGTTTCCGCATGAGTTAGGTCATAAATTACATAAATGATTACAAAATTGTCTACAAAATAGAAAACAAATGAACGCCACTGAACACGCCGGTCCCGCACGTCCTTCTAGAATCGACACCTTTGCGCGGGCTTCTTCCCGCCCCCCCCCCCCGGGGGGGGGGGGGGGGGCGAAAAAAAAAGGCCGAACCCCCCAAGCAACCACCCCCGGACGGGGGCGAGACCCAGCCCCGGGAGCCCCCGGCACCCGCCCGCCACAGCGCCGCAACC